>NZ_JAUJUH010000007.1:0-291922 GCF_030484085.1 Erwinia wuhanensis | reverse complement strand
AATTTGCCTGGCGGCTTTAGCGCGGTGGTCCCACCTGACCCCATGCCGAACTCAGAAGTGAAACGCCGTAGCGCCGATGGTAGTGTGGGGCCTCCCCATGCGAGAGTAGGGAACTGCCAGGCATCAATTTAAGCATTAAGCGTGACTATTCCGCTTACTGTAAGTAATAAGCGTGCTGATATGGCTCAGTTGGTAGAGCGCACCCTTGGTAAGGGTGAGGTCCCCAGTTCGACTCTGGGTATCAGCACCACTAATATGGCTTGAGTGCGGTAAAAGAATTTGCCTGGCGGCTTTAGCGCGGTGGTCCCACCTGACCCCATGCCGAACTCAGAAGTGAAACGCCGTAGCGCCGATGGTAGTGTGGGGTCTCCCCATGCGAGAGTAGGGAACTGCCAGGCATCAATTAAGAGCAGTAAACGTGAGTAAACCGTTTGCGCTCAGGCCTTCCAGTGACGTGGAAAGGGCGAAACACCTGAGATCGGAAGCAACATTCTGAGTTCAGTACAGAATCGGTGGAGCGGTAGTTCAGTTGGTTAGAATACCTGCCTGTCACGCAGGGGGTCGCGGGTTCGAGCCCCGTCCGTTCCGCCACTTTATATAAGGCCCTGAGCTAACGCTCAGGGCTTTTTTTTTGCGTGTAAGTTTTGGTCAGCCGGCCTGCCTGTGTTCTGCCATTATTCCTTCCTGGACAGGCCAGCCTTCGACTATCTTTTTTCTTTAAAGCGGATGTTGCCTGAGCCATTCGCTGACAAAATCAATAAAAGAGCGAACGCGTGAGTTAGCCGAGTGATCCCCATAGTAAACCGCGTTAAATGGCATATCTACCGGCACAAGCCTGTCGGCCATAACCTCTATCAGCGAACCATCGTTTAAATCTTTATTGATCATAAAGTCCGACAGGCAGGCAATGCCGTTGCCGGCCAGGCACAGCTGCCTGAGCGTCTCGCCGCTGTTTGAGGTACTGGCGGGCGTAATGTCATAAAGCTGCCCGTCTGCATTAGCAATGGGCCAACGGTTCAGGCTCAGGGGTTCAACAAAGCCCAGACAGTCGTGCTGTGCCAAATCCTCTACGGTTTGCGGCGTGCCGAACTGTTGCAGCCAGCCAGGGCTGGCGACTATTTTACGTCGACTATTAAACAGCAGGCGCGCGCGAAGGCTGGAATCAGTAAGATTACCGGCACGGATAGCGATATCTACCTTACGTTCAATCAGATTGATAAAAGTTTCGGATGAAACCAGAGAGAGGGTGACTTCAGGAAAGCGCTCCCGAAAAGGTTTAATCATCGGCATTAACAGATGCAGAACCACCGGCGTAGCAGCATCAATACGCAGTGACCCTTTTGGCAGCCTTTTTCGTTCTGCCAGCTCGTTTTCCGCTGCGGACATCTCCTGAAGAATCGCCTGAACGCGCTTGAAGTAGGCTTCGCCTTCCTGGGTTAATTTAATCTGTCGGGTGGTGCGTGTCAGTAGCTCTACCTCGAGCTTGTTTTCCAGCTTTTTTACCGCACGGCTAACAGCAGAATTTGCCATTTTCAGCCGCTCGGCGGCCTTGCTGAAACTGCCGCTTTCCACCACGGCGACAAAAATCGCCAGTTCCTCTGAGTTTGCCTTCATGACTGCTTCCTGAACGTAATGCTTTTTTTGGAGCCTGCAGGCGGTAATTAAAGCATGAGGAAGCAGGGGAAGCCAGACAACGGGTGAGGCTGACTGGCCTCTGTCAGTGCGTTGACAGCAATAAAGCATCCCTGTGGCGTTGTCTGAAAATGCCCGGTGCTCGTCTGGCCTGTAAACAGTCGGATCTCTGCCCTGTTATGAACGCTATCAGATACATAACCGGAGCCGGTGCGTTAAATCGACTACAGTTACAGGCGGCGGACAACCAAAAGTTTGTATTTGCTTACCTTCAGCTGGCACTTATTAGGCGCCTCCGATTGAAACCCGGCCATAAAGTCCCTATAACTGAATGCAGGATCATTGATCAACACGCAGAGGTCAGACGCTAACGTGCGGAAAAAAACTTATGCCATGAGATATGTAGCAGGGCAGCCAGCGGAACGTATTTTTCCGCCGGGCGCTATGCTGCATATGGGCAAAGCGTTACCGCCCGGTGCGCCACTGACAGAGCACGCTACGCTACGGGTGCTGGTATGGAACATATTTAAACAGCAGCGCGCCGAATGGCTTTCGGTATTACAAAACTTCGGTAAAGACGCTCAGCTGGTATTGCTACAGGAAGCGCAGACGACCCCAGAGCTGATCCGTTTTGCCACCAGTAACTATCTGGCGGCGGATCAGGTACCGGCATTCGTCCTGCCGCAGCATCCTTCCGGCGTGATGACGCTGGCCGCTGCGCATCCCGTCTACTGTTATCCGCTGCGCGAACGTGAACCGCTGCTGCGGCTGGCTAAATCAGCCCTTGTCACCGCCTATCCGCTACCGGACGGCAAGATGCTGATGGTGGTGAATATCCATGCGGTCAACTTTAGCCTGGGGATCGACGTATACAGCAAGCAGCTTGGCCCTATAGGCGAACAGATTATTCACCATAAAGGGCCGGTGATTATGGCCGGAGATTTTAATGCCTGGAGCCGCCAGCGGATCAATGCGCTTTATACCTTTGCCCATAATATGGGGCTGCACGAGGTCAACTTTACCGACGACCATCGCCGTAAAGCCTTTGGCAGGCCGCTGGACTTCGTTTTCTACCGCGATATGGGCGTAGCGGAGGCCTCCGTGCTGGTGACGCGTGCTTCCGACCATAACCCTTTACTGGTTGAGTTTAAGCCTTAATCCTGTACCAGAGCCACGGCGCGCACGGGCGAGGCGGAGCCGCCTTTGATGCGCAAAGGCAAAGCGATAAAGGTAAAAGCCGTCGGCAGGCTGTAAAGGTTTGCCAGGCTTTCAACGATCAGGCCTCCGGCACTTAGTATCGCCTGATGAGCCGGATAATCTTTGCTGCCTGCATCATCCAGCGACATCGCATCGGTACCGAAAACCGTAACGCCTTTTCCCAACAGGTAATCTGCGCCTCTGGCTGACAGCCCCGGCCAGCCGTTCATAAACGCGGTATGATCGGGACGGCAACGCCACTTTTTATCGTAGCCCGTATGAAACAGGACGATATCCTTTGCCGCTATTTCGCCGTATCTGCCTTCCCAGTCCACGATCGTCGCACGCGTAATCGCGCTGTTTTGCGGCAAATGGGTCATATCCAGACAGCGACCACGCCCGCTCAGCTGGCGAATATCAACCTTATCAATGCTTTTTCCGCCCGGTATAAAATGTGCCGGCGCGTCTATATGCGTGCCGCAATGATCGCCTAAGCTCAGCTGACAGTTATAGTTACCGTCGCCTGCGGCGAATGTTTCTGCGCTGCTCATGAAAAAGCGCCCGTCACCGGGCCAGACCGGCATGCCTTCTTCATAAACGTGGCTCAGTTCAATCAGGCGATGCTGGTTCAGCAGCGCAACCAGATCATTCGTCATGGCGGCCTCAGGATCGTTGGACAGAGGGGCAGTAAAGCACAGGAGAGGGGAGCGGGAAATGTCGGGCATAAAAAAACCAGTCCGAAGACTGGTTTTTAAACTGAGCTTTAGCTGTCAGGCGTGGCGTTGTTGGTGACAAATAGCGTCAGCCTGTCGCCGGGCTGAATATTCGCCGAACCGCCGCTGTTCCAGCGCAGCAGATCTTTCGTGTTCACGCCGTGACGTTTTGCGATGCTGGCCAGAGAATCACCCTTACGAACCTTATAGGTGATGCTGTTGCCATTATCGGCCAGTCTGGCTGCGCTTTCGCCGCCGCCCAGGCTGAGCGTCTGCCCCGGTTTGATGTTCACGCCGCGCAGGTTATTAGCCTGCTGAAGCGTCTTCACCGACACGTTCAGGCGTTTTGCAATGCCTGACAGGGTATCACCATTACGCACCTTGTAAGAGGTGCTGGTACTGGCCAGCGCCGTTGGCTGCACCGCCGCGATATCGCCTGTTGCCAGGGAGTTGCGCAGCTGCGCCACGTGCGACTTCGGCACCATGATATAGTGCGGGCCGTTAGGCGCCGTCATCCCGCGCTTGTAGCCTGTATTAAAGCTCTTCAGCTTGTTCAGCGACATGCCGGCCATTTCCGCCGCCTGCGTCAGCTCAATCTGCTGACCCACTTCAACACGCGCCAGCGCACGGGTTTCGTTAGGTTCCGGAAGACGGATGCCGTAACGCTTGTTGTTTTTCAACAGCTCGCTTAACGCCAGCATCTTCGGCACATAAACCGTGGTTTCATGCGGAAGCGACAGCGACCAGAAATCCGTAGCCTTACCGCGAGCCTTGTTGCTTTTTA
Organism: Erwinia wuhanensis; assembly: GCF_030484085.1. Classification (NCBI taxonomy): domain Bacteria; kingdom Pseudomonadati; phylum Pseudomonadota; class Gammaproteobacteria; order Enterobacterales; family Erwiniaceae; genus Erwinia; species Erwinia wuhanensis. Next base: position 287,596 of record NZ_JAUJUH010000007.1, on the reverse strand, counting down.
TCGCTTTCAGCACGCGGCCTTCGCCGCTGTTGTACGCGGCCACGGTCAGCAGCCAGTCACCGCCGAACATCCCGTTCAGCCGCTGCATCATATCCAGTGCGACTTTGGTAGAGGCGACAATATCGCGACGACCGTCATACCACTGGTTCTGCTTAAGACCATAATTACGCCCCGTCTGCGGCACGATCTGCCAGATGCCTGCGGCATTGGCAGAAGAGGTCGCATGAGGATCAAAAGCGCTCTCCACTATGGGTAATAGTACCAGTTCCATCGGCATCTTACGTTGCTTAATCTGCTCGACAATCCAGTACATATACGGCTCAGCCCGTAACGTTACATCGTGGAGATAGCTCTTGTTTCTTAAATACTTTTGTTTTTGTTCGCGTATCCGGGGGTTTTCCGGAACCTTCATCTTCAGCTCATCGCTAATGAAATTCCACAGATCCTGATCTTTCGTCAGGCTGGTCCCATCGTCCTGCCAGCGTGGCGATAACAACCGATCTGCGTTCTGACTGCTCTGTGCTGAAGACAAACTCTGTGCATGCTGTTCGGGGGCGTCGTGCTTAGGCGCCTGGCACCCCACCAGCAGGACCGAGGCGAGTAGTAATATCGCTTTAGCCTTCATGTGTGTGTCATTGTTCGCTTAAAAGACGAGCAACTATACGTGCTCGGGCTGCTCAACACAACCCGAAAAATCAAAAATGGTCTTTCTTCTCGCGTAGAGTTGCAAAAACTTGCCATTCTTGTTGCGGAGGTGTTTCGAAGCCAATAACTTTCTGTAAATCAGCATCTTGCGTACGCAGAAAAACATTTATTTGCCGCTCAAAAGCGAGCGTTACGGGCAAGGAAACCGCGTTTTTTGCACGTAACTCCTTAATTTCGCGATAATAGCCCGCTATTTTCGTATCCTGTGGCAGCAGCGAGCAGGCAAACTTCATATTCGATAACGTATATTCGTGCGCGCAGCACACCAGCGTTTCTCCCGGAAGCTGATTAAGCTTTTGAAAAGAATTGAACATCTGTTGAGGGGTACCTTCAAACAGACGTCCACAGCCGCCGGAAAACAGCGTATCACCACAGAAAAGGTAAGGTGCGCTATAGTATGAGATATGTCCTAAAGTATGCCCCGGCGTAGCAATCACACTAAATTCGAGGCCCAAAATAGCGACCTTATCACCCTCAGCGACAAGCCGATTGCTTCCCTTATCTTGTGTCTCTTGCGGGCCGTACACCACCAGATCGGGAAAATGTTGCAGCAGTTCTTTCACGCCGCCAACGTGATCGTGATGATGATGCGTCAGCAGGATCGCCGCTGGCCGCCACTGGTTTTTTTCCATGGCCGTCAGTACCGGTGCCGCTTCGCCCGGATCGACAATCAGGCAGTCGCCCCGATCGTTATTTAATGTCCAGATGTAGTTATCCTGAAAAGCCGGAATGCTGGTAAGATTCATTATCGCCTCGTTGACTGGCCGCAATGGAAAGAAGATGGTAAAGCATGAAGCCCGCTAAAACACGCCATATTCGTCACGTGCCGTATTCCTGGGCGGACATCCCCTGGGGAGACTACTATCGTGACGCGCTGACCCGGCATCTGCAACCCTGTCTGGACAGGCTATACGGTTTTCATTTGCTGAAAATCGGCTCGCTGAGCGCGGAAATCGACACGGCAAGCTGCGCCATTTCGCATCAGGTCAACGTTGGCTTACAGGGCGACAATTTGCAGGTTCTGGCCGATGCCGGCAGCCTGCCTTTTGAATCAAAATCGGTTGATGCCTGTTTACTGGCGCACAGCCTGGCCTGGAGCAGCGATCCGCACCGTATTCTGCGCGAGGTAGATCGCGTTTTGATCGATGACGGCTGGATGATTATCAGCGGCTTCAATCTGTTCAGCGTGCTGGGGACGGGCAAACTGGTGCCCGGCCTGCGCCAACGCGTGCCGTGGAACAGTCGGATGTTTACCCAGACCAGGCTGATGGACTGGCTCAGCCTGTTAAACTACGAGGTGGTGCAGCGCTCGCGCTTTCAGGTGCTGCCGTGGAATCGTCAGGGCGGTAAGGTCATCAGCACGCATCTTCCGGCGCTGGGCTGCCTGAGCATTATCGTCGCGCGCAAGCGGACTTTCCCGTTAACGATGAATCCGGCCAAAAAGGCAGCGGCCCAAAGAAGGCTTGCACCCGCCGTTGGCGCAACCAGCCGGATGCGTCGACGCCATCAGGATGCTGACTGATAGCCGATGTCTTCAAAGGATGGATTGCCGGCGGCCGCGCGCGCCAGTTCGTCACAGCGTTCGTTTTCAGGATGGCCGGCATGGCCTTTTACCCATTCCCAGGTAATTTGATGCTGGCCCAGTGCTGTATCCAGCCGTTTCCAGAGATCGACGTTTTTAACCGGCTTTTTGTCCGCCGTTTTCCAGCCGCGCTTTTTCCAGTTATGGATCCAGCTGGTAATGCCCTGACGCACGTATTGGCTGTCGGTACTCAGCACGACGTCGCAGGGTTTAGTCAGCGCTTCCAGCGCGACGATAGCCGCCATCAGCTCCATTCGATTATTGGTGGTCAGCTGATAGCCGGCGCTGAACGTTTTCTCGTGCTGGCCGTAACGTAAAATTGCGCCGTATCCGCCCGGGCCAGGATTGCCAAGACAAGAACCGTCGGTGAAAATTTCTACCTGTTTAGGCATCTCTGGTAGACTCCCTGTGAAAAAAAGCCAAGTCTGACATAAACGGGTCCTATGAGCACAGTAAATACAACGCGTCAGATCGTCCTCGATACTGAAACCACCGGTATGAATATGATCGGGGTGCACTATGAAGGGCACCGCATTATTGAAATCGGCGCCGTTGAGGTGGTAAACCGTCGTCTCACCGGCAACAACTTCCATGTTTATCTCAAGCCCGATCGCCTGGTCGATCCGGAAGCGTTCGGCGTACACGGTATTGCCGACGAATTTCTGGCGGATAAGCCGACCTTCGCCGACATTGCCGACGATTTCCTGGCCTATATAGAAGGTGCCGAGCTGGTGATCCATAACGCCTCGTTTGATATCGGCTTTATGGACTACGAATTCGGCAAGCTTGGCCGCAATATCCCCAAAACCGAAACCTTCTGCCAGATAACCGATAGCCTGGCGATGGCGCGCAGGCTGTTTCCCGGCAAGCGCAACAGCCTGGATGCGCTCTGCTCGCGTTATGAAATAGATAACAGTAAGCGAACGCTGCACGGCGCTCTGCTTGACTCCGAAATTCTGGCCGAGGTCTTCCTGACCATGACCGGTGGGCAGACGTCGCTGAAGTTTTCGATGGAGGGCGACAGGCAGGAGCAGAGCAACGACGAAACCATCTATCGCATCACGCGTCCGGCTTCTGGCCTGTGCGTGATAGCGGCGACGGACGAAGAGATTGCCGAACACGAATCCCGCCTCGATCTGGTGATGAAGAAGGGCGGAAGCTGCCTCTGGCGTGCCTGAAGACGTTGAAATGTCGTAAGAGTCGAAAAAACAGGCAGTCGATCAGCAAGCTTAAGAAAAAGCATTGACGGGATGCAGGCCGCACCGTAATATTCGCCCCGTTCCCGACGGGGAACAAAGCGCGGAGCGGTAGTTCAGTTGGTTAGAATACCTGCCTGTCACGCAGGGGGTCGCGGGTTCGAGCCCCGTCCGTTCCGCCAAGTATCCGGAAAGCCCGATGCAGCAATGCATCGGGCTTTCGTCATTTCGGCATACAGCCCGTGATTTTTATTCCTTTCCGCTTTTCTCTTCCTGAATCAGCCTCGCGGTTCCAAAAGCCTTTATCCACTGCTGTTCAAACTGATTGACCGCGGCGGTAACCGCTGGCGCAGAGAGGATCTGTTCGGCCACATCCAGCGGCAACGTTATTGCTTCGCAGCCAGCCAGCATACACTCCAGCGCCTGGCGAGGCGTTTTGAAGCTGGCCGCCAGCACTTTAGCCCCCGGCGCATGCAGAGCAAGCAGCTGTTGAAGTGCTTCTACTGTCTGAATGCCATTTCCGCCCTGGGCGTCAATACGGTTAACGTAAGGCGCGACATACTCCGCGCCAGCCAGCGCCGAGAACAATCCCTGCGCTGCGCCATAAACGGCGGTGCCCAACGTTGGAATAGCCTCTTTTTTCAGCTGCCTGATTGCCGCCAGGCCTTCTGTCGTAGCCGGAATTTTTACGACCACATCAGGAAGGATCGCGCGCAGCTGTAACGCTTCCTCCACCATCTCTTCCGCCCGGGCGGCAATAACCTGAGCAAAAATTTTGCCCTGGCCGCCCAGCGCCGCCTGCAACTCAGGTAACAGAATGGATAACGGCGTTTTCCCGCCGGCGACAATAGCCGGATTGGTGGTCACGCCCGCCAGCGGCAGTATCCTCGCTAAACGTTTTACCACCGCTACATCCGCAGTATCAAGATAGAGTTCCATATAGCTCCTTAAGCCTGTTGACGATCGCAATTCCGAAATATTACCCGCTGCGTGAACTTGTTTATTGCCCGGGATCAAAGTTACTTTCATTTGAAAGTACTTAAATCTTCGTACGTAATATGACGGAGGCGGTTCATGATTTTCAATATTCAGCGCTATTCCACACACGACGGGCCTGGTATCCGCACCGTGGTGTTTTTAAAAGGCTGTTCGTTGAAATGTCGCTGGTGCCAGAATCCGGAAAGCTGCTCGCACGAGCGGGAAATCCTGTTTGATAAAAGAGCCTGCCTGTCGGGCTGCGAGTTATGCCAGCTGGCCGTGCCGGACGCCATCGTTCGTCAACAACAACAACTCGTCATTTTCCGGGAGAAGATGCGTCCCAACCATTTCTCCGCGTTGGAAAACTGTTGCCCCACCCAGGCGCTGACGATCTGCGGCGAAGAGAAAAGCGCAGCGGAAATTATGGCCGTAGTCAGGCGGGATAAGCCTTTTTATCAGCGCAGCGCGGGCGGCGTGACGCTTTCCGGCGGCGAGCCTTTTATGACGCCAAACCTCACCGAAACGCTCTTACGGCTCAGCCATCAGGAAGGGATCCATACGGCCGTGGAAACCTGCCTGCATGTGCCGTGGCGTTATATCCAGCCTTCGCTGCCCTGGATCGACCTGTTCCTGGCCGACCTTAAACACACCGACGAAGCGCGTTTTCAGGCATGGACGAACGGTTCGGCGAAGCGGGTGCTGGCTAATTTGTGCAAGCTGGCGGAAACGGGCAAGGAGATCGTCATCCGTGTACCGCTCGTTCCGGGTTTTAATGCCGATCGGCAGTCGATCCGCAGCATAGTGGATTTCACCGCCGATCGATTACGGGCCAAAGAGATCCATTTCCTTCCCTATCACACGCTGGGTAAAAGCAAATATGCCTTGCTTAATCAGCCTTACCTTGCGCCAGCCAGGCCGCTCGATAATCCGGAAATCCTTGCCTTTGCGCAGTCGTACGCGCGGCAAAAAGGCCTGATAACCACGCTAAGAGGATAAAATGATGACCAGACTCAACCTTGATGTTTTAAGCAGCCGTATCAAAACGCATAAAGAAGCCCTGATCGCTATCAGCAAGCCCCCGATTTGTACCGAGCGCGCGCGGCACTATAGCGAAATCTATCAGCAGCATCAGGATAAACCCGTACCGGTTCGCCGCGCGCTGGCGCTGGCACACCATCTGGCGGAACGGACTATCTGGATTAAGCATGATGAGCTGATTGTAGGCAACCAGGCCAGCAAGGTGCGCGCCGCGCCCATTTTCCCGGAATATACCGTGACATGGATCGAAAAAGAGATCGACGATCTGGCGGATCGTCCCGGCGCGGGCTTTTCTGTTTCTGAAGAGGACAAGCGGGTACTGCATGAAATCTGCCCATGGTGGCGCGGCCAGACGGTGCAGGATCGCTGCTACGGCATGTTTACCGGGGAGCAGAAGGCGCTGCTGGCAACCGGCATCATCAAAGCGGAAGGGAATATGACCTCCGGCGACGCCCATCTGGCCGTCAACTTTCCGCTGCTGCTGGAGAAAGGGCTGGATGGCCTGCGTGAGAAAGTGGCGGAACGCCGCAGCCGCATCGATCTGACGCATCTGAACGATCTGCATGGCGAGCAGTTTTTGAAAGCCATCGATATCGTTCTTCAGGCCGTAACTGAGCATATCAAGCGCTACGCCACTCTGGCCCGCGAAATGGCGCAGGCAGAGAAGAGCGTCGCGCGCCGTGCGGAACTGCTGACCATCGCGGAAAATTGTGACGTGATCGCCCATCGGCCGCCACAGACCTTCTGGCAGGCGCTCCAGCTTTGCTATTTTATTCAGCTGATCCTGCAAATTGAGTCTAACGGTCATTCGGTCTCTTTTGGCCGCATGGATCAATACCTTTATCCCTGGTATCGCCGCGACGTGGAGCTGGAACAGCATACGGATCGCGAGCAGGCGATCGAGCTGCTGCAAAGCTGCTGGCTGAAGCTGCTGGAGGTCAATAAGATCCGATCCGGCTCCCACTCCAAAGCTTCGGCCGGCAGTCCGCTCTATCAAAACGTCACTATCGGCGGACAGAATCTGCTGGTGGACAAGGCGGTGGATGCCGTCAACCCGCTCTCTTACGCGATTCTGGAATCCTGCGGCCGTTTGCGTTCGACGCAGCCAAACCTGAGCGTGCGCTACCATGCCGGAATGAGCGACGATTTCCTGAATGCCTGCGTGGAGGTTATCCGCTGCGGCTTTGGGATGCCGGCCTTTAACAACGATGAAATCGTCATTCCGCAATTTATCCGGCTGGGCGTCTCAGCGGCCGACGCTTATCAGTATGCGGCTATCGGCTGTATCGAAACGGCCGTGGGCGGCAAGTGGGGCTATCGCTGCACCGGGATGAGCTTTATTAATTTCGCCCGCGTGATGCTGGCGTCGCTGGAAGGCGGACGCGACGCCACCAGCGGCAAAACGTTTCTGCCGCAGGACAAAGCGCTTTCCGCAGGCAATTTCGACAGTTTCGATCGGGTTATGAGCGCCTGGGATGAGCAGATCCGCTATTACACCCGCAAATCGATAGAAATAGAGTACGTGGTGGATACGGTGCTGGAAGAGAACGCGCACGATATTCTCTGTTCGGCGCTGGTGGATGACTGTATTGAGCGGGCAAAAAGCATCAAGCAGGGCGGCGCAAAATATGACTGGGTATCGGGATTGCAGGTGGGCATCGCCAATCTGGGCAACAGCCTGGCGGCGGTGAAAAAACTGGTGTTTGAACAAGAAGTGGTGGCGCAGCAGGCATTAAGCGAAGCGCTGGCCACCGATTTTGACGGTCTGAGCGGCGAGCAGCTGCGCCAGCGTCTAGTTAACGGCGCGCCAAAATACGGCAACGACGATGATTATGTCGATGAGCTGCTGACGCGCGCTTATCAAACCTATATTGAGGAGCTGAAAAGCTACGTTAATCCACGCCATGGCCGCGGCCCGATCGGTGGCGGTTACTATGCGGGCACCTCGTCTATCTCTGCCAACGTGCCTTTTGGCGCGCAGACGATGGCGACGCCGGACGGGCGTAAAGCGCGAACGCCGCTGGCGGAAGGGGCCAGTCCGGCGTCAGGCACCGATCGCCTGGGGCCGACGGCGGTGATGGGTTCAGTCAGCAAGCTGCCTACCGGATCGATTCTGGGCGGCGTTTTGCTGAACCAGAAGCTGAATCCCGCCGCGCTGGATAATCCGGGCGACAGGCAAAAGCTGATGCTGCTGCTGCGCACTTTCTTTGAAGCGCATAAAGGCTGGCATATTCAGTACAACATCGTCTCGCGGGAAACGCTGCTGGCCGCAAAGGCGCAGCCCGATAATTATCGCGATCTGGTGGTGCGCGTAGCGGGATATTCCGCCTTCTTTACCGCGCTTTCTCCCGACGCGCAGGACGATATTATTGCCCGCACCGAACATAGCCTTTGACGGGGCATCGCAGAGTACAGGCCAGGCTTGATTGTGAGCCGACCTGTACTCTTTTATCCAATAAAAATGAAAGCTTTTAAATAATTTAAGCTGAAAATATGCGTCGTCTTTTTTATTAAAGAGGTGGAATATTTTTGGTCGTTGAATGAAAATAAAAGCCTGTATTTATATACTGCTATGAGGGCTTTTTTATGTACAGGCTAAACCAAATTATCCGTGAGCTGGAGGGGTGTGAACCCTATAAGCCCTTCAGATTCATTACCCGGCGTGAGCGAATCATAAATATTATCAGCGCCTGGGGGCTTGCCTTTAGTGGTATCTGCTTTCTATTATTGTTAATGCTCGCACTCTGGTGCCAGTATAATACGCCAGGCCTTAAAGTCATCTGGCTGGCGACAGCGCTATATTTACTTTGTACTTTAAGTGCGCTCGTAGCCATGTTTATACCTTCGCTCTACGGATTAATAAAAATATTTGGGTGGAAAAAAGAGGCTATAACTGAGCTACTTCTTGAAATCGACCACGATGAAGCTAATGCCAAAAAGCTAAGCTATTATTCAAAGTTAGAATTAGACTATGCCAAACACTGGGTACAGCTGAAAATAAACCGTTTACTCGTCAGAGTCAGCAATGTTTTTGGCGATAAAACAGCTTTAATGGCGCTAATTGGGCTGGCTTATGGCGCCATCAAAGGACTGGGCGGGCCCAACAATTTACTGGCCATGTTTAGTAAAGGATTCTATTCGGTAGAGGGCATTGTTATTCAGGTGTTGGCTTTACTATTAGGGGTTTCTTTAGGGGCTTTGATGCTTAAAAAAATGGCAGGTTACTACGTATACAAGCTTGAATTAATTGAAGCAGCGCTAAAAATTGAAGCTATCAAATCAGAGGCAGGCGCGCAGAGCTGAACGTTTTTTTAAGCGGAAGCCTGCCGGTAGCAGGCTTTCTGCCCTTATCATTTAAGCGCGTCTTTTCTCCACCGCTACGCGGCTCGCGTAACGCGGCACAGCGCTTACGCACTCTTCGCGTGCCATCCAGCGATAGCAGCCTGCCGCCAAAGCAACGCCGATAAACCAGCTGAAGTTAGCCACCTCGTGCAGCGAAGGCGAAAAGCTAATCGCCAGCCCAATCAGTACCGAGGGCAGCAGCGCGGCAATCGCCTTAGGATTGAATCCGCCGCGATACCAGTATTTTCCCTGCGGCGTAGCGTTAAAAAGATCGTCCGTTGAAATCTGTCCGCGTTTGACCAGGTAAAAATCGCACAACAGGATGCCAAACAGCGGGCCGATAAAGGCGCCCAGCACGTCCAGCGTATAGTGGATAAGCTCGGGCGACTGAAACAGGTTCCACGGCGTCAGCAGCACCGATCCTACGGCAGCAATCATGCCGCCGGTGCGGAAGCTAATCTTCTGCGGCGAGCAGTTAGAAAAATCGAACGCGGGCGAAACGAAGTTGGCGACGATGTTGATGCCGATCGTCGCGGTGATCATCGTCAGCAGGCCAACGGCCACCGCCAAATCGCTGCCCACGCGACTGACCGTTTCAATGGGGTCGGTAATCATATGGCCGAACAGCGACTGCGTACCGGAAACAATCACCACCGTCACCACGGAAAAAAGCAAAAAGTTAAACGGCAGCCCCCAGCGATTGCCGCGGCGGATCGCCTTCATGCTTTTGCCATAGCGCGCGAAGTCGCCAAAATTAAGCAGCGGCCCGGAGAAATAAGAGACGACCAGCGCCGTCGCGGTCACCATCTGCCAGAGCTGCTGGCTGCCGCTGAGCTGTTTCGTGGAGAGCGTAAAGGAAATACTTTCAAAACCCGTTCTGTATACAATCCAGACCGCCAGCAGCACCATCACCACATAGACCGCCGGGCCGGCCACATCGATAAAACGCTTAATCGCCTTCATGCCGTGCCAGAACACCAGCGCCTGAGCAAGCCACATAAAACCAAAGCAGAGCCAGCCAAGCTGCGACAGGCCCAGCCAGGAAACCTGCGTCATCGGCGCCAGTGAAGGCCAAAACTTCAGCGTTACCAGCATCAGCGCGTTAGCGGCCAGCCAGGTCTGGATACCGTACCAGGCGAACGCGATCAGACCCCGGATCACCGCCGGAATATTGGCGCCGAATACGCCAAAGGCCTGGCGGCAAACGACCGCATAAGGCACGCCGGTCATCTGGCTGGGCTTAGCGATCAGATTAGCGCACAGCTGCACGATGCAAATGCCCGCCAGCAGACAAATCAGCACCTGCCAGCTCGCCAGACCCAGCGTAAAAAAGCTGGCCGCCACCACATAACCGCCCATGCTGTGCACGTCCGACATCCAGAAAGAAAAGATGTTGTACCAGCTCCAGTTCTGCTCGCGCGTCGGGGCCAGATCCTCGTTGCACAGCCGCGGGCTGTAGCTGGCGTGCGCTTCCTCTGCGGACGCCGGAGTAACATGTAGACTCTTTGGCATGAAACCTGCTCCTCAACAATTCAACGAAATAGCAAACGGTTGAGAGAGGTATTGCAGGATCCAGGCCAGAAGTTGAATTCATGTATACAAAATAAGCCAATCGTGTGTACGATTTTAGGCAAGATAAACCTGAGCGGACCAGGAAATGAAAAGTGAAAGCGGCCTGAAAAGGGCTACCGACCTGAATGACAAAGACGAAGCTATCTTTCAGGCGCTGATGAAGGCGATGGTGGAGCGTCAGCTGCCGCCGGGCAGCAAACTGCCGGAAGAAGCGCTTGCCGACGTCTTCGGCGTTAGCCGAACCGGCATCCGTAAAGTGCTGACTCGCCTCGCTGCGGTGCAGATGGTGGTGTTAACGCCCAAGCGTGGTGCACAAGTTGCCACGCCTTCGACAGAAGAAGCGCAGGACATCTTCCGTACGCGTGAACTTATCGAATGCGCCAATCTTCCCACCGTGCTGGCGCACTGTCAGTCTACCCATCTGGTCGCGCTGGAAAACCTAATCCAGCAGGAACAGCAGGCGCATGACGAGCGTGACGGCCCGGCGGCGATCCGGCTTTCCGCCGCGTTCCATATTCAGCTTCAGGCGATCTCCGGTAACCAGGTGCTGACCGAGATGGTGACCCGACTGACCCAGCGTTCGTCGCTGGTGATTGCGGCCTGGGGCGCGCCGTGGCAGCAGGGCTGCCGCTGTGACGACCACGACAGGCTGATCGGCCTGCTCAGACAAAAAGCGCTGGTGCCGCTTACTGAAGCAATGCGGCAACATTTTGCGCATATAGTAGCGAGCCTGCATTTCGAGCGCGGCGGCGAAACGCTGCCGGATTTTGCCAGCCTGTTCACCGGTTTTGGAGGCGCGAATGACCGTTAAACAGCTTATTCAGGTTATCAATCCCAATACCAGCCTGGCGATGACCGAAACCATTGGCGAAGCGGCGCGCGCCGTAGCATCGCCGACGACGGAAATCCTGGCGGTTTGTCCCTCGGAAGGGGTTCCCTCAATCGAAGGGCATTTTGACGAGGCCGTCGCCGCTATCGGCGTGCTGGAGCAAATAAAAGCCGGACGCGAGCAGGGCGTCTGCGGGCACGTTATCGCCTGCTTTGGCGATCCGGGGCTGCTGGCGGCGCGCGAACTGGCTTCGGGGCCGGTTATCGGCATTGCGGAAGCCGCTATGCATATGGCTACGATGGTTGCCACGCGCTTTTCCATCGTCACCACGCTGCCGCGCACCGTTATTATCGCGCGTCATCTTTTACAGCAGTATGGTTTTGAACCGCATTGCGCCGCGCTGCATGCTATCGATCTGCCGGTACTGGCGCTGGAGGATGGCACAGGGCTGGCGCAGGAAAAAGTGCGTGAGCGCTGCATCCGCGCAAAAAAAGAGGACGGCAGCGGCGCCATTGTACTGGGCTGCGGCGGCATGGCCCGGCTGGCGCGGGAACTGACGCAGGAGCTGAATATGCCGGTTATTGACGGCGTGGGCGCGGCGGTAAAAATGGTGGAATCGCTGGTGGCGCTGGGGCTGTCGACCAGTAAGCATGGCGATCTGGACTATCCGCTGCGAAAAAACCTGTCGGGTCAGTTTAAGCGCCTAAACTAAGTTATCTTGCTCTGGAACAGGACTACGATCATGACCGATGCTGATGAAAAGAAAGAGTACAGCTTCAATAAAAACTATCCCCGCGATCTGATCGGCTACGCCGGAAAGCCGCCCCATGCGGCCTGGCCGGATAATGCACGTATCGCCGTGCAGTTTGTTCTGAACTATGAAGAGGGCGCGGAAAACAGCGTGCTGCATGGCGATACCGGCTCCGAGCAGTTTTTATCGGATATTATCGGTGCGGCCAGCTATCCCGAGCGCCATATGTCGATGGAATCGCTGTATGAATACGGCTCGCGCGCCGGTTTCTGGCGCATCCACAACGAGTTCCAGAAGCGCGGCCTGCCGCTAAGCGTTTTTGGCGTGGCGATGGCGCTGGCACGTCATCCGGAAATCGTCGAGGCGATTAAAAACGCCGATTACGACGTGGTCAGCCACGGCTGGCGCTGGATCCACTATCAGGGAATGGATGCAAAAACCGAGCGGCAGCATATGCAACAGGCGGTGGATACGCTGACCGATCTTTTCGGCAAAGCGCCAACCGGCTGGTATACGGGACGCGACAGCCCGAATACGCGCAGGCTGGTGGTGGAGCAGGGCGGCTTTACCTACGACAGCGACTATTACGGCGACGATCTGCCTTTCTGGACAAAGGTGACCTGTCAGGACGGGACGGTCAAGCCGCACCTGATCGTACCTTATACGCTGGAAACCAACGACATGCGTTTCGCCACGCCGCAGGGCTTTAACACGGCGGAGCAGTTTTACACCTATCTGAAAGACAGCTTTGACGTGCTGTATGAAGAGGGTGAAACCGCGCCGAAAATGCTTTCCATCGGCATGCACTGCCGTTTGCTGGGCAGGCCTGGCCGCTTCCGCGCATTACAGCGCTTTCTGGATCATGTACAGCAGCATGATAAGGTCTGGATCTGCACGCGCCAGCAGATTGCCGACCACTGGATAAAGACGCACCCGGCGCCGGAGGCGTAAGTAAACCTGTCAGGAAGGCATGATGTGCCATCCTGACAGGATCGCCAGCAGAGGAAAAATTAGCTAGCGGATCGACCTGGAGCTGGCAAAACCACGAATAGCAGCTTCAGCCAGGCTTGCTGCCGTATCAACAATCGGCAGCAACTGCTGAGGATGGCTTTTAAGTAAGGGACTGATGTCCGTACAGGCAATAAGCAGCGCCTGGGCGCCAGCTTCCTGCGCCAGAGAAATCAGCGCCCGCCACTGCGTTATCACTTCAGGATCGGTAAATCCGTTTTGTTTAATCAGCGCTATCAAACGCGTTGTGCTCGCACGTAATGGCTCAGAAGAGACACAGCGCTTTCCTGTCAGATGCAGACGCTGCTGATAAAAACCCGCATCAAGCGTAGCCTCAGTAGCAATCACGGCGATGTTCTCCGCTGCGGCAAGGCGTTCAAGCGCGCAGTCGGCAATATGCAGGACAGGAATGCCAGCGCTGGCCTCCTGCATTTCAGCAAAGTAGCAATGGGCTACATTGCAGGGCACCACGATCAAATTGACCCCGACTTTTACCAGATCGCTAATGCCATCGCGCAGTGCCGCTGACATTGCGGCATCTTCAACCGCCCGGTCAGGGAAAAAAGGCGTCGGCAAGGAAATAATATGCATCTTGGGATAGTCGATATCGAACCTGGCCCCGTATTGCTTTTGGCACTCATCCACCAACATATCGATAAAAGGCGCGGTGGAGCGCGGCCCCATACCGGCCAGCACCCCAATACTGTAAGGCATTACGCTCTCTCCCTTTGATAACGGACAAAATTCATCATACATAGCGCCAGCAGTAAAAAAGAAATTATTAACAGCTCAACAGAGATATCAAGCGCGCTGCGAAGAGGATTCAGCGTAGAAAGGGCAATCACGCATCCTGCGCCCGTCATCGCAATAGCGCCTACGGCTGCGCCCGCATAACCTGCTTTCTTGCCATACAGATCCATGCATCTGGCCGTCGAGCTGGGCGTCACGATGCCTTCGCCAAGCGCGACGATGGTCATAGGAATAATGAAGGAAATAATAGCGTTGGGTAACATCTTACTGAGGATCAGCATGGATGCAGAGCCGGTAAGGATGAGTAACACGCCGACAGTGCAAATCGTCGTCACCTCAAAACGGGCAGAGAGTTTCGAGACGATAAAGTTTCCGGCCATTACACAGGGCACAATAGCCAGCGGAACCAAACCAAACTCCTGTGGAGAAAGATGGAAGTTATCCTGAAGGATATAAGAAGCAGAAAGCAGGAAAACCAGCTCTGCGGCATAACCCAACATATTAAACAATGCCATTCTCATAAACTCACCGTGGCTAAAAATATCACGGTAGTTTTTCCCCAGTCGGACCAGCGTAAACTTGTTTGCTTCGTCTCCGACATTTTCGTTGGTTTCAGGAAGCGAAAAGTAGAGGTAAACAATAAAGCAGAAGGCCATCACACACAGCGTGGCGAAATTAATCCGCCAGCCTAAAAAACCCTGAATGGCTCCACCTGCCATAGGTGAAATCGCGGGCGTTACGGACATAAACATGACCAATATGCCCATAAGTTTCAGTAATTTTTTACCGTGTGACATATCCCGAGCGATGGCGCGAGCGACCGGGCCGACACAGCCTACTCCCAGACCAGTCACGATCTTGCCGGCCAGGAAAGCAGGGCCGGACGTGGCCAGAAAACAGGCAAGATTACCAAGAAAAAAAATCGATAAGCCGATCAGGGCAACAGGGCGGCGGCCATAATAGTCCGAGAGCGGGCCATAAAAAAGCTGCGACAGACCAAAAGACACCAGCGTTAACGTCACTGAAAGTTGTAAAAGGGCATCGGTAGTGCCCAGTGGAGAACGCATATGGGGTAAGGAAGGAATAAATAGCGTGTTGTTAAACTGGCCCATAGCGACCAGTAAAACGATAATTATTCCAACTGAAAGGCTGCCCGACTGCTTATTTGGTAATGACGGCACCATATTCACCTTTGTCAGTAATCATCTTTATTTTTGCTAAATCATCAAAAACATCTTCAGATTTTCCTGTCAGCGTCCCTATAGCTGACCAGTTGCTTTCCCCTAACGCGGGAATGACCGTGCCCATATTGACAGCCAGATGATGCGAAGAAGCGGGGTCAGGAAGATCAAATCGCAACAGTCTTGCGCTTTCCGCCAGGCCATAAAGGATCCCCGTAACGTCCTCGCGAACCGGGCTGTCAAAAAAGCTGTTCTCAATAACAGGCTTTTGCAAGACAGCAACGCTGATAGCATGCTCAAAGATTTTTACCGGACTGACATCATAGGCAAATGCAATCAGCTCCATCACATTCGTGCCGCCGGGCCTGCCCATATTGGCATCGATAAGCCTGACTTCATCGCCGTTGACCATAAACTCAATATGGAAAAAGCCATAGTTAAAATCGGCGCGGTCGATTAGCGTACTGACAACGTTTTTACATTTGTTGTAAGCCGTATTACCCATGTCGTTCTGGTAGGGGAATTTATGCTGTACTTCTGTATTTCCATACTTAAAACGCTTTGTAGCGCCGATAAAATCGACCTTATTCTGACAGGCATAACCCTCTATACTGACCAGTTCACCGTCAAAAAATTCCTGAATAATATATTGATTAGGATTGAGGTAATCCGGGATCTTCTCAATAGCGAGAGAGATTTTTTCCTTGAATTCATCAAAGCTTTGGAAGGTAAAGGTGCCTATTGCGCCCGCCGTCAGGCCGGGTTTAGCAATGTATTTTGCTGCTCCTGAAGCAGCAATAAAGTCTTCGATGGTTTTTTCAGGCGTGACCTGCCACTCGATGCCCAGGGAGGCGGGAATATATTCAGGAATAATTTCATTAACCCAGGCTTTATCCTTCAGATTAAGCACGCTGGCTGAAACCCCAGGAAGACCAAGCTCTTTGTTTGCCGTGGCGATAATGGCCAGGCGGCTGTCCAGAAGCGTGGTCAGGCCCGCAATTTTCTCTCTGCCGAACGCGTTCACCACGCGTTTAATATCTTCGATCTCTGTGGTTTCGCAGAAAATAGCCCTTTCCTGCGCCAGCTGGATCAAGGCATCGCCTTCCTGGTTCCAGTAATTAGTCAGGAAAATTGGCTCATAGCCCAGATTTCTGATCGCACGAGCGATATAGGAAACGCCCAGAAAAGACGCTTCTACAACCATGATATGTTTTTTCATACGGCTTCCTGAATTTTCTTTACGTAAAGTCTTTGTAGCCAGCGATCTTTACCATCAAATACCGGTTTAAACAGCGAACGGCCGTGTAGCATTTGGTTATTATCAATAATTAATGCGGAACCGGGTGAAAGCAGAGCTTCAAAAGCATATTCATTAAACAGGGCTCTTAGTTTCTCAAACAGCGATTTGGCTTCCGGCGTGCCGCAATGAACCACGCCGCGATTAAAATTGAAGCAGAAACTTCCGCCTTTGCTGAAATCGGCTAAGGATCTACGGTAATAAATATCATCGCCACCTGAAAAAGAATAAGGCGCTCTTACAAAGTATATTTTCTGCTGAAGCAGATTTATCTCTTCTTCAGATAATTGTGCGAGCACCTCCGGCACGTTGACTAACGTCGTGGGAACGTTTTGCTCAGTGCGGCTTCTGACTGCCGTTAACAGCAGATAATCTGGTTTATTATCGTCGAAAGCTATTTCCGTATGAAATTCAAGATCCACTTCCGAACCTGTACCTGAAGCGACCGTTTCGTCACCTTTTACAGGATAAAGATTGTGTATATAACGACCGCTGTTTTCCTGTTCGTAAGCGTGAGGCATACCCAACAAGGAGGATAAATATACCAGCGTTTTTTCTGTAATCGAATTCCCGGTTGGAATATCTACTACTTTTTTCAGCGGCGTGTCTGGTTTGCTGTCGTCTGTTGGAAACCCCGAGACTATAGCGTAGCCCTGACGGGCTACGCACTCACGTATTTGACTCGATATTTCATCTTTCGGATCGATGATGCTTTTAATTTCTCTGTGAAGCGTAATAATAGCATCGTTGGTTGTCAGATTTTTATCAGCATACTCTTGCCTGAATCGTTCCCGACATGCTGTTGGCATTGCGATCGCCGCGCTATCCCTGGTTGGGACAGCATATAAGGACTCATCTCTCTTGAGCTTTTCCGTAATCATATAGCCCTCGGGAAAATGGTTAAACCGATTCTTTTTCTTTAAAGAAAGTTTCGTTAATAGTGCGGTTCGGCCCTAAATCGTGATACTGCACGATATCGAGAATGGATTCGCAACCGCTCATAAACCTGATAATACGTTCCAGTCCGATACCAAAACCTGCGGTCTGAATTTGCGACTTATCTTTCCATGCCGCGTATTCATTACTGTATGACTTACCGAGTTTTTGTGATTGCTGATGAATATCCTGTGCGGTTTTAGGCCGGATACCACCCGTTGTTAATTCACCATAACCGAAAGGCAGCATAAGATCGTAAGTGTCATAGCTTCCTTTTTCATTTTGATGGTAAATAGAGTCGCGGACACCTTCCGGATAGTCATAAATCCAGAATGGAATATCAAAAAGCTGCGTTAATTTTTCATCTTCTTCTGCGGTGAAATCTCTTTTGAGATCGGGAGAATTGCCAATCAACCGGTGACCTTCCGCAAAAGTAATAGTGGGGTAACCTGATTTTGCTAATGCCTTGATATTGCGTAAACCCGTTTCTGAATGCTGCAGCGTAGGGTCTTCCAAAATCGATTTTGCCATTGAGGTCAGTATTGTTTCACCCTGTTTGAATACGTCACTCATACTGCTGGTACGCCACTCGATTTCAAACTGGAAAAAGTTATAAAGGTGCTTCCCTGAGTTTTCTTCACCTTCCATCACTAATCTGAGGCAAGGCGCAACACAGTACACTTTATCCAAAAATTCTAATGACATTTGTTTTTCAACGACGTGGCTTACAGGAAGGTAATATTTTTCTTTCCCTTTTACCTGTACGTTTCCAGGCCGATCGGCAACGATTTCTGGCAGATCTTTATCGCCCAGCACTGCAATTGAATGTCTGGCTCCGGGTTCAAAGCTGGAAGAAACAATGCTGGGCAGGATTTCGGTAAAGTTGTTTTCTGCCGCTGATTTTCTCAGGCCATTTAAAACGCGTCCGCTCCAGGCATAGGTTTCCTGGTAGGAAAGGTTCGGCTTAGACATGATGATTCTCCCTATACGATTTGTTTTACAGGCTGTAGATTTTTTATACATTTCAGCCTGTATATAAATTGGTTGCATTGGCCGTATGCTGGGATTGTTATCCCCATTAAGCATTAGTCGTAGCCGGTTAATGCATTCGTACTGCTTTATGTTTAATTTGCAGTCACATAATCTAAATTGGATCATTGTTAATATCAATGGTTTTGAGGTTATCTATAACTTGTTGTTTTAATTGTTATTTGTTTCATTGTTAGTTCTTTATTAACACTTATTAACATAACTATACTTCAGTCTTTTTTATCTTTAATCTTGGTTGGTAGAGTCTATCTGGTAATATCTATTTATACTTTGCATCTATTTTAAACAGCTGACATATGCTGTTGGTAAGCTAAAACGATCTTTTTTTTATAAAATGTGGTGCTGACAGGAAGGGAAAATAAGGAAAGGTTGTGTGTAATTTTCAATCAATGCACGGAGGTGCGCCATCAAGTATTGAACAAAAAATAACCTTGCTCATGACGTACAGAGGGTACTGCAAATATGCATCGTAGCTAATAATATGTTTATCGTAATTTATGCCCTATATTTTATCGGTCCTGCTTTTTTTGGGGCTTGGTCACGCTGCTTTATTCTGCGCACAGAAATTAAACAGGGTTTTTAAGGACGACGGTAAACCAATAGAGACTGGTTGATGCTTAAGCGCTTAAATAAACTGATGCGGTCCATTTTTTAATGCGCTATCCGGTTACGGATTAAACGACCTTAAGGCCTGGCTCTCTCCCGCAAACAGGTGACAGAAAAGAGCCTGGCCCTGGTAAAAGCATTTTCAGGCTAAAAAATAGCCGATCGGACTTCTGCCGGGTCTGCGGATTCACTCCTGGTGAAACGGCATTATTCGCCGCACGTTATCAGGCTGACCTGCGCGGCGACAATCCGCCAGCCTTGCGGCAGCTTCACCCATGTCTGCTGCTGACGACCAATCTTATCCGTTCCCTCACGGGTAAACTCCGTGCTGCATACCGCGTAATCATCGCCAAACGTGGTGATTACCGTATTACGCAGCTGACGAGCCAGGCCCTGTGCAGGACGCGCGGCGCGGAAAGCGCGGATCGCCTCAATCCCGTATAAATTTTCTCCTGCGCCCAGCCGCACGGTGCGCTCGTCATGCCAGAACAGCTCGTCGAGCACGTCGATATCGTTGCCGGTCAGCGCCTGCTCGTAGCGATAAAAAGCGTCGGTAACCTCTGCCAGCACCGAAGGGCGATTAATTTTATCCGTCATGCTGTCAATCCTCCTGCTACAGGTGCTTTAGCGATGCCCATTTTCTCCAGCGTCCATGCCACGCGCAGGCAGGCTTCTTCTTTAAACGGCGCGGCGATAAGCTGTAGGCCGATCGGCATGCCGCCCGGCGTTTGCAGCGGCACGGTCGTCACGGGCAGCCCCAGAAAGGAGATGGGCTGCGTCAACATGCCCATGCTGGCGCGGATGGGCAAATCGCTGCCGTTGATATGCATCGTTTCCTGTCCAATCAGCGTGGCGCTGGTGGGCGTGGCGGGCGCAATCAGCACGTCAAACTGCCCGAACAGGGGCAGCACCCGCTCACGAAAGTAGTGGCGGAAGCGCTGCGCCTGCACGTACCAGGCGGAAGGCGTCATCGCACCGGCCAGCAGGCGCTCGCGCGACAGCGGCTCAAAACGCTCCGGCTGCGCGCGCAACGCGGGCAGCCAGGCGTTACCGCCTTCGGCAGCGGTCAGGATAAACGCGGCGGTACGGGCCAGCACGGCCTCCGGCATCAGCACCTCTTCCTGCGCATCAAGCGCTTTTGCGGCCTGCGCGACGGCTGCGCGGGCATCGTCATCACACCAGGTTTGAAAATAGCCGCCCAGCACGGCGCACCGCAGGCCCTGTGCGCCTTGCTCCAACAGGCGATGAACAGGCTGGATCGCTTTTTCCGCCTGAAAGCTATCCTGCGGATCGCGGCCCTGTAACGCATCATAAACCAACGCCAGATCTTCGGTGCTGCGGGCGAAAGGCCCGATATGATCGAGGCTGGCGACAAAGGGCTGGCTGCCGCTGCGCGACAGGCGGCCAAACGTCGGCTTCAGGCCAAAAATGCCGCACAGCGAAGCCGGTACGCGGATCGAGCCGTTGGTATCCGAGCCCAGTGAAAAATGCACCAGGCCAGCGGCGACGGCCGCCGCCGAGCCGCCAGAGGATCCCCCGGCGATACGTTGGCTATCGTGAGGGTTACGCGTGGCGCCGTAATGGCTGTTTTCCGTGGTAAAACCGTAGGCATAGGCGTCCATATTCACCATGCCGGACAGCAGCGCGCCCGCCTCGCTGAGCTTGCTCACTGCCCAGCTGTCTTTTTTGGCCGCCGGGCGATCGCTGAGCAGGCTGGCACCCGCCAGCGTGGTATGGCCTGCAACGTCAAAAAGATTTTTTACCGCGCAGGGAATGGCCGCCAGCGCGGGTAACGGACGATCCTCTTTGCGCTGACGATCGAGGCGATCGGCCTCGCTCAACATGCGATCCCGCGTTACGCTCGTCCAGGCATTGATCGTCGGATCCAGCCGCTCGATCCCGTCCAGCGTTTGCTGCGCGATTTCTCTGGCGCTCAGCTCGCCTTTAAGCAGCGCGCTTTTTAGTTCGGCAATGGAAAGGGAGCTGAGCGTCATGCTTTATATACTCCTGCGATTTCCTGACGTTCATCCAGCGGGAACGCCATCAGCGGCCCGGCCATCTCGGCAATACGTGAAAACTGCACCAGCAGCTCGGCGCGACGACGATCGTCCATCGGTACGCCCAGCACCTGCTCCATGTGGGCCAGATAAGCCGTCCAGTCAATTTCGGTGTTCATAATGTTCTCCTGTTAAAAACCGGCCGCGCTGCCGTTGCTGCGGGGATCGCTGGCGCCTTCCAGCATGCCGTTGGTATGGCGGACAATCGCGCCTGCGTGGCCGACCGCCTCGCTGAAATCCTCCAGCGCTTCGACTTCATGCCCCAGCTCGCGCAGGCGGGTAAAGGTGGTGGCGGAAAAACGGCCCTCCAGCTTCAGCGAATCGGAAGCCTGGCCCCAGGTGCGGCCGAGCAGCCAGCGCGGCGCGCTGACGCACTGCTGTAGCGGCATTCCCTGCACCACGTGACGGGTAAAAATGGCGGCCTGAGTCTGCGGCTGGCCGTCGCCGCCCATCGAGCCGTAGACCATGGTGCGGCCATCGTTCAGCCGAGCGGCGGCGGGATTAAGCGTATGAAAAGGCTGTTTGCCCGGCGCTAAAGCCAGCAGGTGTTCGGGATCCAGGCTGAACGCCGCGCCGCGGTTTTGCCAGGTGATGCCGGTGCCGGCCAGCACCACGCCGCTGCCGAATTCGTGATAGATGCTCTGAATAAAAGAGACGGCAAGGCCGCTGCTGTCCATCACGCCCATCCACACGGTATCGCCCGGCCCTTTGCCGGTTCCCCAGCCGGCTGCGCGGCTGTCGCTGATTTGCCCCGCCAGCGTTTCGAGCTGGTCGGAATCAAGCAGCGCCTGCATCTCTTCGCGCATATGCAGCGGATCGGTGATATAGCGGTCGCGCAGGCCGAAAGCCAGCTTGGTCGCCTCCACGATGCGGTGCACGGTCTGCACCTCGTCTGCTTCCGCCATATTCAGATGATTGGTGATGCCCAAAATCGCCAGCGACACCAGGCCCTGGGTCGGCGGCGTCATATTAAAGACCTCGCCGTACTCGTGGCGGATGCTTAATGGCTTACGGCGCTTCGCCCGATGCTTATTAAGATCTTCCAGCGTAATCGGCATGCCAAGCGCCGACATTTCTGCCGCCAGGCGATTAGCCAGCGAGCCGCGATAAAAGCTGTCCAGCCCCTGTTCCGTCAGGATGCCCAGTGTGTTTGCCAGCGCCGGTTGAGTAAAGCGGCTGCCGGCGCGCGGCACCTCGCCATCCGGCAGGAAAGCGGCCGCGAAGCCCGGCTGCGCCGCCAGCTCGTGATATTTGCCGGCGGTTGCGGTCGACTGCGATTGGGTGACGGGAATGCCGTCCGCCGCATAGCGGATCGCATCGGCCAGCAGGCGTGAAACGGGCATCACGGCACCGCTAAGCTCGTTGGCTATCGTCAGCGCTTCTGACCAGCCGCTGACCGTTCCGGCTACCGTCAGCGCCGATTTTGGCCCGCGATGGGGGATAGCCGCCGCGCCGTCATAAAAAGCGAAATCGGCCAGCGATCCGGCCGCGCCGCTGGCGTCGATGGCGACAGGATCGCCCTGCGGCGGCATAATCAGCCAGAAGCCGTCGCCGCCCAGCCCGTTCATATGGGGATAAACCACAGCGATCGTGGCCGCCGCCGCGACCATCGCCTCAATAGCGTTGCCGCCTTCGCGCAGAATGGCCAGCGCGCTTTCACTGGCGAGATGATGAGGCGTTACGGCCATGCCAAGCGGAGCGAGATTACTTTGTATCATCACGTTCTCATTTTCAGGGACGGAGCAGAAAGGGAAGCAAGAGCTGTTCCAGTTTGTTGCAGCCGGAACGGCAGGGCAGTGAAAAAACGCGTCCGGCTTGCAAGATGAAGGTGAACTTTTCTGCCCGGCACGTTATTTGTATACGTTATCTTCTCTGAAACAAAAGTTACAAGGTTCATATCATGAAGCAGCTTGATGAGCGCCTGAGAAATCACTATCCCCAGCTTTCTCCGCAGGAGCAGCGCGCGGCGGATTTCATCTTCGATCATTTTGACGATTTGATTAGCTATAACAGCGCAGAGCTGGCGCGGCTCAGCGGCGTTTCTAAAGCGACCGTCAGCCGCTTATTCAAACGTCTTGGCTATGAGAAATATCGCGATATGCGCGACGAGTTGCGTACGCTGCGCCAAAGCGGCATGCCGCTGACCGACAATCGCGACGCGGTGCAGGGCAACACGCTGCTGGCGCGCCACTACAAGCAAGAGATGGCAAACCTGACGCAGTGGGTAAGCCAGCTGGACGCCGCGCAGTTCGGCGAGGTGGTGCAAAGACTGGCCGCCAGCAGGCGCATCTTTATTGTCGGTATGCGCAACTCCTGGCCGGTGGCGCTGCACCTTCGGCAGCAGCTGTTGCAGGCGCGCGGCGAGGTCTCCGTCGTGCCGCAGCCGGGGCAGACGCTGGCGGAAGAGCTGCCGGATATGACGCCGGACGATGTAGTGGTGGTGATTGCCTTTCGCCGTCGTCCGCGCATCATTAAGCCCCTGCTGCAACAGCTTCAGCAGGCTGGCGTGCCCACGCTGGTGATTTGTGAGCCGCAGGCGCAGGCGATCCTGGCGCTGGCGACATGGCAGCTTTGCGCGCCGCTGGACAGCGTGTCCGCTTTCGACAGCTATGCCTGCGCCAACAGCCTCATCAACCTGCTGACCAATGCGCTGCTGCATGAGCTGTTAAGTAAAGGTCGTCAGCGCATCCATCATATCGCTAATCTGTACGGCCAGCTGGACGAGCTGGAACAACGCTGACAGGGCACCATTTTGGTGCTTTGCTTTATTTCAGGGCAGCGCCGCAGGCATCGGGAAACCATTTTCTGAACTTGCTGACATGCTTCTTTTTCTGCCTTATCTCCTGCTTTCTGGCTGGTTTGAAACCGCTTTTTCCTTTGTTTGCGTGCTGTTCCACGGCTGGCGATCCCTTTTTCCGTGGCTGGCACATTAGTTGCAAATGATTATTTCAGGAATCTTTCGTTTCATATTGGCTTAACCGGGGAAGAGAAAATGAAAAAAACGTTACTGGCGATCGCGGGCGCAGTATTGCTGTTCACCCAGGCCGCACAAGCGGATCAGTTGCAGGATATAGAGAAACGCGGCGTGCTTCGCGTCGCCGTGCCGCAGGACTTTCCGCCGTTTGGCTCGGTCGGCACCGAGCTACAGCCGCAGGGTTACGATATCGATATGGCGCGCTACCTGGCCAGCCAGATGAAACTTAAGTTACAGCTGGTGCCGGTCACCAGCGCCAACCGTGTCCCTTATTTACAGACGGATAAAGTGGATCTGGTGATCTCCAGCCTGGGTAAAAATCCCGAGCGGGAAAAAGTTATCGCCTTCAGCCGCGCCTATGCGCCTTTCTTCCTGGGCGTTTTCGGGCCGAAAGAGGCCGAACTGAAAGCGGCAGCCGGGCTGAGCGGCAAGTCGATTGGCGTAACTCGCGGCGCGGTGGAGGATATGGCATTAAGCGATATTGCGCCCAAAGACGCGCAGCTGAAACGCTATGAGGATAACAACACCACGCTGTCGGCCTACCTGTCGGGCCAGGTACAGTATGTGGCGACCGGCAACCTGGTGGTGGCGGCGATTGCGCGCCAGAACGCAGACAAAGCGCCGGTGGCTAAGTTTATGCTGAAAGATTCGCCCTGTTTTATCGGGATGCGCAAAGGCGAACCGGCGCTGAAGGCGAAGGTGGATGGCCTTATCGAACAGGCGATCAAAGATAAAACGCTGAACGGGCTGTCGCAGCAGTGGCTGAAAGCGCCGTTGCCGGCCGACTTCAGCGCGTAAGGGCCGGCCGATGACGGAGCAACTCGACTTTCCGGCGCTGCTGCCTTACTGGCCGCAGCTGCTGGCCGGACTCTGGATCACTATTCAGCTGACGGTGATGGCGACGGCGGGCGGCGTGGCGCTCGGTATTCTGGGCGCGGCGCTGCGTAGCGGACGGCCTTCGGCGCTCAGCCGCCTGTGGGGCTGCTACGTTGAGCTGATCCGCAACACGCCGTTTGTGGTGCAGCTGTTCTTTATCGTGTTTGGCCTGCCGAACCTGGGGCTGAAGCTGACCGCTGGCGAAGCGGCGCTGCTGGCGATGCTGATCAACCTGGGCGCCTACAGCACGGAAATTATCCGCGCCGGGATCCAGGTCACGCCGAAAGGCCAGTGGGAAGCGGGCCGGGTACTGGGCCTGACGCGGTCGCAGACTTTCCTGCGCGTGGTTTTGCCGCCTTCTTTAAAGCGCATTTATCCGGCGCTGGTCAGCCAGTGCATCATTGTGATGCTGGGATCGTCCGTGGTCTCGCAGGTTTCGTATGAAGAGCTGACCTTTGCCGCCAACCTGATCCAGTCACGCACCTTTTTAAGTTTTGAGGTCTATCTGGTCACCACACTGATTTATCTGGCGCTGTCGATCGCCATGCGTCAGCTGCTGCTGGCGGCCGGACGTAAATGGCTGGGAGGAACGGCCTGATGACGACATTTACCGACTGGGACATTCTGCGCAATTTACTGCTGGCGGCGCGCTGGACGCTGCTGCTGTCGCTGACTGCGTTCTTCGGCGGCACGCTGGTGGCGATGCCGCTGGTGATGGTGCGCCTGACGCGCCGCCGCTGGCCTAACCGGGTTATCAGCGCCTATATCGAGCTTTTTCAGGGCACGCCGCTGCTGATGCAGCTGTTCCTGGCGTTTTTCGGCGTGGCGCTGTTCGGCATCGACGTCTCGCCGTGGACGGCCGCCTCGCTGGCGCTGACGCTCTATACCAGCGCCTTTCTGATCGATATCTGGGTGGGCAGCATCAACGCGTTGCCGAAAGGGCAGTGGGAGGCGTCGCGCTGCCTGGGGCTTGCCAAAGGCCAGACGCTGTATCGCGTGGTGCTGCCGCAGGCGCTGCGTATCGGCATCGCGCCGACCGTGGGCTTTGCCGTACAGGTGGTCAAAGGCACCGCGCTGGCGTCGATTATCGGCTTTGTCGAGCTGACCAAGGCGGGCACCATCCTGAATAACGTGACCTACCAACCTTTTAAAGTTTTCGGGTTGGTGGCGCTGGGCTACTTCCTGATCTGCTATCCGCTGTCGCGCTACAGCCAGTACCTGGAGAAAAAATTCAATGCCGCTCATCACCATTAATCAGGTACAGAAATATTACGGCGCCAACCACGTGCTGAAAGGCGTGGATCTGGACATTGATATGGGCGAGGTCATCTCGATTATCGGCCGCAGCGGCTCGGGGAAAAGCACGCTGCTGCGCTGCATCAACGGGCTGGAAGGCTATCAGGAAGGCAGCATCAAGCTGGGCGGCATGACCATTACCGATCGCGATTCGCAGGCGCGGGAAATCAGCCGCTCCGTCGGCATGGTGTTTCAGAACTTCAACCTGTTTCCGCATATGACGGCGCTGGAAAACGTCATGCTGGCGCCCAGGCGCGTGCTGAAAAAGAAAGAGGTGGAATGCCGGGCGCTGGCGGCGCAAATGCTGGAGAAGGTCGGCCTCGGTGAGCGCATGGATTACTACCCGTCCAGCCTTTCCGGCGGCCAGCAGCAGCGCGTGGCGATTGCGCGGGCGCTGGCGATGACGCCCAAAGTGTTACTGTGCGATGAAATCACCTCGGCGCTCGATCCGGAGCTGGTGGGTGAAGTGCTGAAGGTGCTTGAGCAGCTGGCCCGCGAAGGCATGACGCTGATTTTAGTCACGCACGAAATGAATTTTGCCCGGGAAGTGGGCGACCGCGTGGTGTTTATGCATCAGGGCCGCGTCTGGGAGCAGGGCGACAGCAAAAGCGTGTTCGCCAGCCCGCAGACGGCGGAGCTGAAACAGTTTATCTCATCGGTGCGCGGCCTGAGCTGAGCACCGGATCTGCAAGAGAAGGAAACGAAATGGATGTAACCCGCTATCCGCAAATTAATCCGCCGCAGCGCCTGTTGATGGGGCCTGGGCCAATTAACGCCGATCCTCGCGTCTTGCGCGCCATGTCCAGCCAGTTGCTCGGGCAGTACGATCCGGCCATGACGCACTATATGAACGAGGTGATGGAACTGTATCGCGGCGTGTTTCGCACGCAGAACCGCTGGACGCTGTTGGTTGACGGCACCTCCCGCGCGGGCATCGAGGCTATTCTGCTGTCGGCGATCCGCCCCGGCGATAAGGTGCTGGTGCCCGTTTTTGGCCGCTTTGGCCATCTGCTGTGCGAGATCGCCCGCCGCTGCCGCGCGGAAGTGCACACCATCGAAGTGCCGTGGGGCGAAGTCTTCACGCCGGATCGCATCGAAGACGCGATCAAAACCGTGCGCCCTCGTCTGCTGCTGACCGTGCAGGGCGATACCTCCACCACCATGCTGCAACCGCTGGCCGATCTGGGCGGCATCTGTAAAAAATATGGCGTGCTGTTCTATACCGACGCCACGGCCTCGCTGGCCGGCAACGCGCTGGAAACCGACGCCTGGGGTCTGGACGCGGTCTCCGCCGGAATGCAGAAATGCCTCGGCGGCCCGTCCGGCACCTCGCCGATCACGCTAAGTCCGGAAATGGAAGCCGCGATCCGCAAACGCAAATGCGTAGAGGAAGGGATCCGCACGGCGGCGCATCAGGATGGCGACGACGAGATGATCTACTCCAACTATTTCGATCTGGGGATGATCATGGATTACTGGGGGCCGGAGCGGCTGAACCACCACACCGAAGCGACGTCGGCGCTGTTCGGCGCGCGTGAATGCGCGCGGCTGATTATGCAGGAGGGCCTGGATAACGGCATCGCCCGCCACGAGCTGCACGGCGACGCGCTGCTGAAAGGCATTCAGGGCATGGGGCTGGAAACCTTCGGCGACCTGCAACACAAAATGAACAACGTGCTGGGCGTGGTCATCCCGCAGGGCATTAACGGTGACCAGGTGCGCAAGCTGATGCTTGAGGACTTCGGCATTGAAATCGGCACCTCGTTCGGCCCGCTGCACGGCAAGGTCTGGCGCATCGGCACCATGGGCTATAACGCCCGTAAAGACTGCGTGATGCAGACGCTGAGCGCGCTGGAATCGGTGCTGACCTGGCTGGGTTATAAAACGCCTCAGGGCGCGGCGATGCAGGCGGCCTGGGATCGTTACGCCGTCGGGAGCCGCTGATGGAGCCACTCAATCTTGCAGAGGCGCAGCAGGCGGCGGCCAGGGTGATGGCGCGCTGCGATCGCCTGGCGGAAATCAGCGAAACGGCGGACGCGCTCACCCGCGTCTATCTGTCGCCTGAACACCTCCAGGCCAACCGGCTGGTAGGGGAATGGATGGCGGCGGCGGGAATGCGCGTCTGGCAGGACAGCGTCGGCAATATCTGCGGACGCTATGAAGGGCAGCAGCCCGATGCCCCTGCGGTGCTGCTGGGATCGCATCTGGATACCGTGCGCAACGCGGGCCGCTACGACGGGATGCTCGGCGTGCTGACCGCGATTGAAGCCGTGCAGGCGCTGCACCGGCAAAATCTGCGGCTGCCGCTGGCGGTGGAAATCGTCGGCTTTGGCGACGAAGAGGGAACGCGCTTCGGCATCACGCTGCTGGGCAGTCGCGGCCTGACCGGAAGCTGGCCGGAAAGCTGGGTCAGCCATCCCGACGGCAACAGCATCACCGTGGCGCAGGCGATGGCCGACGTCGGGCTGGATGCGCAGGCGATTGGCGAGGCGGCGCGTGAGGTAAAAGATATCGTCGCCTATCTGGAGCTGCACATAGAGCAGGGGCCGTGCCTGGAGCAGGAAGACCTGGCGCTGGGCGTGGTCACGGCGATCAACGGCGCACGCCGCCTGAACTGCCGGTTTGTCGGTGAGGCGGGCCATGCGGGCACGGTGCCGATGACGCATCGTAAAGACGCGCTGGCGGCGGCAGCGGAATGGATGGTGTTTATCGAACAGGCTGCGGCAAAGCACGGCCCGCAGCTGGTGGCAACGGTGGGGACGCTGCAGTGCCAGCCCGGCGCGGTCAACGTGATCCCCGGCGAGGTGGCGCTGAGCCTGGACGTGCGGGGGCCGGAAGATCGGGCGCTGGCTGAACTGCTGTCGGCGCTGCTGACCCAGGCGGAAGCGATAGCGCTGCGGCGCGGCTTAAGCTTCAGCGCCGAAGAGTATTACCAGATCCCGGCGACGCGCTGTGACGAAAAGCTTCAGGCGGCGCTGAGCCAGGCGGTAACGGCGGTGCAGGGCCGCTCGCTTTCGCTGCCCAGCGGCGCGGGCCACGACGCCATTGCCATGGCGGAGCGCTGGCCGGTCGGCATGTTGTTTGTCCGCTGCGATCGCGGCATCAGCCACCATCCGGCGGAATCGGTCAGGGTGGAAGACGTGGCGCTGGCGGTTCGCGCCTGGACGAAAGCGGTGAGCGAGATAGCGCTGTCAGCAGACAGCACAGGAGGTCAGCGTGTCGCCTGAACAGTTTAATCAGGCCCCGGTCGCCGAGGCCAGAAAGCACATCGCCCACTGCGTCGCGCTGGCAAGCTGGGTGGAAGAAGTGGTATCCGCACGCCCTTTCGCGTCGTTGGACGAGCTGCTGCAAACCGGCGAGCAGCTGGCGAGCGGCTGGGACGGTCAGGCGCTGGACAAGGCGCTTTCCGCGCATCCACGCATCGGTGAAAAGGCGCAGGGCAGCGACAAAGAGGCCGCGCTTTCCAGCGGCGAGCAGGGCAGCGTTAAGGAGGCGGATGCCGCGCTGAAAGAGGCGCTACGGGCAGGAAACGCCGCTTACGAACAGCGCTTTGGCCGGGTGTTTTTAATCCGCGCTAAAGGGCGAAGCGCCGGAGAGATGCTGGCCGAACTGCATCGACGCCTCGCCAACGACCCGCAACAGGAGCAGCAGGAAGCGCTGGATCAGCTACGGGAAATCACTCTGCTGCGTTTAAAAGAGACGTTTCGCTAACCCAGCTACATTTGCACAGGAGAGTTCAATGAGCACCATCACCACGCATATTCTGGATACCGCGCTGGGCAAACCGGCGATTGGCGTCGCCGTTTCGCTGGAGCAGAACAGCAGTCAGGGCTGGCTGCCGGTGGCGCAGGGCGATACCGATGCGGATGGCCGCATCACAGACTTAACGCCCGAGTCGCTGGCGCCGGGCCATTACCGCTTAATTGCTGAGATCGGCGACTATTTTGCCGCCGACGGCCGCGACGCGCTCTACGTCAGCGCCCAAATCGATTTCGTGCTGCCGGAAGCGGGCAGCCACTATCACCTGCCTTTCCTGATTTCGCCGTGGTCGTGGTCTACCTATCGCGGCAGCTGATCCTTTTATCCTTCGGGCCGCAGCCTGAATGATGTTGGGGAGAGATTAATAACCAGCACCGCCTTTGCGGCGAGTGCAGCAGTGAGGGGTAAACATGAGCGCCAGGCCAGAAGATACGCGTTACCCGGCAGGCAAATCTTTTGCCTGGGGATTGCAGCATGTCTTGACGATGTACGGCGGCATTATCGCGCCGCCGTTGATTATCGGCTCGGCCGCCGGGCTGCACGCCGCCGAACTGGGGATGCTGGTGACGGCGGCGCTGTTTGTCAGCGGCTGCGCCACGCTGCTCCAGGCGCTGGGCGTGCCCGGTTTCGGCTCACGTCTGCCGCTGGTGCAGGGCGTCTCTTTCGCGGGCGTGGCGACCATGGTGACGTTAGTGACCAGCGGCGGCGGCTTGCCGGTGGTGTTCGGCGCGGTGATCGCCTCTTCGCTGATTGGTCTGCTTATTGCTCCTTTGTTTGCCCATATCATCCGCTTTTTTCCTCCGGTGGTGACCGGCACCGTGATTACGGTGATCGGCCTGTCGCTGATGCCGGTCGCCGCCCGCTGGGCGATGGGCGGCAATCCACATGCGCCGGAATGGGGCTCGCCGGGCAATATCGGGCTGGCCGCGCTGACGCTGGGGATGGTGCTGCTGTTTCATCGCGTAGGCAACGCCGCGATAAAAAGGCTGGCCGTGCTGGCGGCTATGGTGTTGGGCACGCTGTTTGCTGTGGCAGGCGGTAAAACGCAGTTTTCGGGCGTGCTGCATGGCGACGTGGTGGCGCTGCCCGGCATCCTCAGCTTTGGACTGCCGGTTTTCGACGTGGCGGCCATCCTGTCGATGACGCTGATCGTGCTGGTGCTGCTTACCGAAACCACTGCCGGGCTGATCGCTATCGGCGACATTGTCGGTACGGAGGTTGACGGTAAACGCATCGCCAGCGGGCTGCGGGCCGATATGCTGACCAGCGCGCTCGCGCCGCTGTTTAACTCCTTTCCGCAGAGCGCCTTCGCCCAGAACATTGGTCTGGTCGCTATTACCGGCATCAAAAGCCGCTATGTAGTGGCGGCGGGCGGCGCGATCCTGGTGCTGCTTGGCTGTCTGCCCGTGCTGGGCCGGATAGTCGCGGCCGTTCCCGCTCCGGTGCTGGGCGGCGCGGGCGTGGTATTGTTCGGCACCGTCGCGGCATCCGGTATCCGCACGCTGGCAAAGGTCGATTACAAAGAGAATATGAACCTGGTGGTGGTGGCGACGGCCATTGCGTTTGGCATGATCCCCATCGTGATGCCGACCTTTTACGACCGCTTCCCTGACTGGGTCAGAACGATTTTCCATTCCGGCATCAGCGCCGCCTGTGTTGTAGCCGTGCTGCTGAATATTATGTTTAACAGCGTTAAAGGAACGGTAAGCGTGCAGGAAAGCCGATCGGGCTGAAGCATTCAGCCAGCAGGCTATGCGATGCCGGGCAGCAACGGCTTATAAACTAAACTCGTCCGCATCGCGCCAGGCCGGAAAACGCTCCCGGTATTCACGCAGCGAATCCAGCGACAGCTCGGCGCTCAGTACCGCTGGCTGATGCGGTTCGCCAGCCGCCAGTATTTCGCCCTGCGGGCTGATAATCCGGCTGTCGCCGCTGTAGCTATGGCCGTTGGCATCATGGCCGGTGCGATTGCAACCGGCTACGTAAGCCTGATTTTCAATCGCCCGCGCCAGCAGCAATGCCTGCCAGTGCGCCGCACGCGCTGCCGGCCAGTTGGCGACATACAGCGCCAGATCGTAATCGTTGCGGCTGCGGGAAAACACCGGAAAGCGCAGGTCATAGCAAATCTGCGGCAGAATGCGCCAGCCGCGAAACGCTATGATTTCCCGCTTTTCGCCCGCCAGATAATGCTGGTGCTCGCCAGCCATGCGGAACAGATGACGCTTGTCATAGCGATGTACCGTGCCGTCCGGCTCCGCCAGCAGGAAGCGATTGACCGCGCCCGCGGGCGTCTGAACGGCGACGCTGCCGCCGATCATGGCATCAGCCGCGCGGGCTTTCTCCTGTAGCCAGCTCACCACGCGCGCTTCCGGCAGCGAGCTTTTCGCCGCCTCCATCGCAAAGCCGGTGGTAAACATTTCCGGCAGCACAATCAGATCGCGGCCCGTTAATCCGGCTAACAGCGCGTCAAAGAAACGCATGTTGGCCTCGCCGTCCATCCAGACCAGCGGCTGCTGTAGCACGCTCAGGTTTAAAGCTGACATAGCCGCTCCGCTGCCGCATCCAGCGTGGCTTCCTGTTTGGCAAAGCACAGACGGATGAGTTTATGAGGGAAAGGCCCGGCGCAGAAAACCGACAGCGGGATCGCCGCCACGCCCGCTTCTTTGGTCAGCCACTGGCAAAAGGCGACGTCATCCAAATCGGAAACGGCGCTGTAGTCGGCCAGCAGAAAGTAGGTGCCTTCACACGGCAGGATTTTCAGGCGACTTTTCGCCAGCGCCTGTACAAAACGGTCACGGCGGGCACGATAAAACGCCGGCAGCTCGCGGTAGTGCTCTGGTTCGGCGTTCAGCATATCGGCCAATGCCAGCTGTGCGGGGGTGTTGACGGCAAAGGTCAGATACTGATGCACCTTGCGCACTTCCGCCGTTAAGGCTGGCGGCGCCACGCAGTAACCGACCTTCCAGCCGGTCATATGAAAGGTTTTGCCAAACGAGGAAACGGCAATAGCGCGCTCACGCAGCTGCGGATGGGCGAGCACGCTGGCGTGGCCCTCTTTGGCAAAGCAGATATGCTCGTAAACCTCGTCGCTCAGCACATAGATTTCCTGTGCTTTCACCGCCTGCCACAGCGAGGCAAAATCGCTTTTTTGCCAGACGGTAGCGGAAGGATTGTGTGGCGTATTGAGGATAACCAGACGGGTACGAGGCGACAGCAGCGCGGTAAATTCCTGCCAGTCGACGCGAAAAGCCGGCGGCTGCAAAGCGATGCGCTTCATCACGCCGCCAGCCAGCGTCACCGCTGGCGCATAGCTGTCGTAGCTGGGATCGAAACAGATCACCTCATCGCCCGGCCGCACCAGCGCGGTAATGGCGGCATACAGCGCTTCGGTCGCGCCTGCCGTCACCGTGATTTCGCTGTCGACGTCGGGTTTATGCCCGTAAAGCTCCGCCGTTTTAGCCGCAATCGCCTGCCGCAGCGGCTGCACGCCGGTCATCGGCGCATACTGGTTGGCGCCAGCGCTGACGTGATGCGCCAGGCGCGCTTTCAGATAGTCCGGGCCGTCGAAATCCGGGAAGCCCTGAGAAAGATTAATGGCGTTATGCTGCTGCGCCAGCGCGCTCATTTGCGAAAAAATAGTGGTGCCCAGAGCGGGGAGTTTGCTCTCAGGCTTAATCGGCGTCTGGCTCATGATTAGTCACCCTTGCGGAACGCTATGGATATGTTTTAGCCCGTTGCTGCCACTATAACGTCAGTGCTAATATTTGGCAATCAAGACGCTTAGACGTCTAAACGATAAGAATATGCCGTGCTTAGCGGTTGAAAAGGAAGGTTATGACAACATCGCAATTAGATCGGCTGGTGGCGGCCTGCCACTGGATCGGTGCCAAAGGCTGGGCGCCCGCCACCGGCGGCAATATGTCGGTGCGGCAGGACAGCGAGTTTTGCCTGCTGAGCGAATCCGGCAAAGACAAAGGTTCGCTAACCCGCGAGGACTTTATTCAGGTCGCCATCGCCACTAACCATGCGCCTTCCGGCCGCAGGCCTTCCGCAGAAACGGGCCTGCATACGCTAATCTATCGTCTGTTTCCCGAAGCGGGTGCCGTACTGCACGTTCATACGGTGAACGCGACCGTACTCTCAAGAGTTGAGAAACGCGCCGCATTAGTATTGCAAGGCTATGAAATGCAGAAAACGCTGGCCGGACAAAGCTCGCATCTGGAAGAGGTGGCTATTGCGCTGTTCGATAACGATCAGGATATTGAGGCGCTGGCGAAACGTATTGAGCAGTACGCGGAAGGCCATCCGCTGCGCTACGGTTTCCTGCTGCGCGGCCACGGCCTGACCTGCTGGGGCAGAGACGTGAACGAAGCGCGTCGCCATCTTGAAGGGCTGGAGTTCCTTTTCCAGTGTGAATTACAACGTCGGCTTCTGGAGGCCCAATGATCCGCGCTATTGTCACCGATATTGAAGGCACCACCAGCGATATTCGCTTCGTACACAACGTGCTTTTCCCGTATGCGCGCGAAAATCTGGCGGCCTTTATTGCCGCTTTTCAGCACCGGGAAGAGGTGGCGCAGGCGCTGAGCGATCTGCGTGATGAAATCGCGCAGCCGCAGGCCACGGTAGAGGATTTAATCACCGTGCTGTTCGGTTTTATGGATGAAGACCGCAAATCCACCGCGCTGAAAGCGTTACAGGGCATGATCTGGCGCGACGGCTATCTTAACGGCAGCTTTACCGGCCATCTCTATCCGGACGTGCTGCCCGCGCTGAAAGCCTGGCACCAGGCTGGCATTGGGCTGTATGTTTATTCATCCGGCTCGGTAGCTGCGCAGAAATTGTTATTTGGCTACAGCGACGAGGGTGATATTACCTCGTTGTTCAGCGGCTATTTCGATACGCACGTCGGGGCCAAGCGCGAAACGGACTCTTACCGCAATATTGCCGCAGATATCGGGCTGGCACCGGGCGAGCTGCTGTTTTTATCCGATATTCGTCAGGAGCTGGACGCCGCCCGGGAAGCGGGCTGGCATACCGTGCAGCTAATTCGCGATGAAGCGGATGACGTCAGCCGTCATCCTCAGGTCAACCGGTTCGATCACCTTACTCTGGAGTCGTTTGTATGAGCGCACTGACCATTTTTACCGACAGCGAAGCGAAAACGCCGATCTGGCAAAGTACCGATGAAGAAGCGATCCGTCAGAAACTGAGTGGCAAAAACGTGCGTTTTGAGCGCTGGCAGGCGGATCGCGATTTAGGCGTGGATCCGCAGCCGGAAACGGTTATAAACGCTTATCAGCACGCTATCGATCGGCTGGTCGCGGAAAAAGGCTACCAGAGCTGGGACGTAATCAGTATGCGCGCGGACAATCCGCAGAAAGAGACGCTGCGGGAAAAGTTTCTTTCCGAACATACGCATGGCGAGGACGAAGTGCGGTTCTTCGTGGAGGGGGCGGGGCTGTTCTGCCTGCATCTGGACGGGCATATTTATCAAATCCTGTGTGAAAAGAACGATCTGATCTCCGTGCCTGCGGGAACGCCGCACTGGTTTGATATGGGATCGTCACCGCACTTTACCGCTATCCGTATTTTCGACAATCAGGAAGGCTGGATTGCGAATTTTACCGGCGACAGGATTGCTGATGCCTATCCGCGACTGCCGTAAGCAAATCTCTGAGCCATGATGAAAATGGCCGTTTTACAAAACGGGCGGACAGACTGGCCGCCCGGGTTTATCTCAATCAGGTAACCGGAGCGCCAATAAAATAAGACAGTTACTCATTAGCAACTGGGCCACCTGTTTTCAATGGTGCTTTAAAAGTAGTTCTTTTCGTTTCTTATGTGCTTCTGCTGGAAATAATTAATGCAGTGGTTTTGGAAGGTCTTTTAAATATTTAAATATATAACTGAAATATTATAATGCTAATTAATGGCCGGGGAAGTCTGGTAGATAAAGCGATAATAAAGATTTTTGGTTTTCATCTTAAAATATTGATCTTTAATATTTAAAATTTAATGCTTAATGTCAGGGTTTGCAGTCAGGGTTTGCGGTCAGGGTTTGCGGTCAGGGTTTGCGGTCAGGGTTTGCGGTCAGGGTTTGCGGTCAGGGTTTGCGGTCAGGGTTTGCGGTCAGGGTTTGCGGTCAGGGTTTGCAGTCAGGGTTTGCAGTCAGGGTTTGCAGTCAGGGTTTGCAGTTAAGCGGGGCTGAAAGTTGTATTCGTTCTGATGGGGCGCTTTAAACACTTCCTTTCTCGATTTTTCATGTAGTGACGTGAAATTACCATGTTTAAGCCTCTTTTGATTGGTTATTTTCTGATTATTAATGAATCTTGCCTTTTTTTTATTTTTTTTACTGCAGGGTGCATATTTATTTTGACGGGAATGTTTTATCAGACGTAGTATGATTTTGCTCTGTCAGAAGGGGATATACTATTTTCAGGTGATAAGTCGTGCCTCACGCTGCTATTTCTGTGTGGCACCGCTCAATTTTAAAAGGAAATTAAAATGAGAGAAATAACCCGAACAGAAGCCACCCGCGTCAGCGGCGGAAGCTTTTTATGCGATCTCAGTCAGGCCAACCTGGCGTTAACCGCCAACCTGTTCAAAGTAGGTTTCTTTTTGCTGGGCGGGCTGGTATTGATGAACTATCTGTGTTCAGGGGCACCAACACCACCAACACCAGCACCAACAACACCAGCACCAACAATAGCACCAGAACCCCCCCTGTAGTCACGATCTTTCATGTCCCATAAAATGATGCCGTCATTTTAACCTGCGGGCGCTGCTATAACGCGGCGTCCGGGCCAGTTTGCCTTCCGTCAGTTTGTTACACGGCACTTCCGGTTCTCCGTCCGCCTGAAAGCTTTGCCAGACGCGCGCTGTCCTGTGTTTTTTAGTGGCGCGGCGCTTAAGGTGTCGTTAACCTGTCTTCGTTTTGTATGCACAGACTTAAGGGAAACATTATGAATGAGGCACAGGTCCGTCTGGCTATTGTTGGCGCAGCGGGACGCATGGGGCGTCAGTTAATTCAGGCCGCTCACGAAGCGGAAGGC
The DNA here is from genome assembly GCF_030484085.1 of Erwinia wuhanensis. Classification (NCBI taxonomy): domain Bacteria; kingdom Pseudomonadati; phylum Pseudomonadota; class Gammaproteobacteria; order Enterobacterales; family Erwiniaceae; genus Erwinia; species Erwinia wuhanensis. Next base: position 250,758 of record NZ_JAUJUH010000007.1, on the reverse strand, counting down.
GTTTGCGTGGGGGCCGCGCTGGTGCGTAACGGCTCTTCTTTGGTCGGCATTGACGCGGGCGAGCTGGCCGGAACCGGTACGCTGGGCGTGAAGGTCAGCGATCGGCTGGTTGCCGATGAGTTTGATGTCCTGATCGACTTTACCCGTCCCGAAGGCACGCTGGAATATCTGGCGTTTTGTCGTCAGCACAAAAAAGCGATGGTCATCGGCACCACCGGCTTTGACGAGGCCGGTAAGGCGGCGATCGGCGCGGCTGCGCAAGAGATAGCCATCGTTTTTGCCGCCAACTTCAGCGTGGGCGTCAATCTGGTGCTGAAGCTGCTGGAGCAGGCCGCGCAGGTGATGGGCGATTATGCGGACATCGAAATTATCGAAGCGCACCATCGCCATAAGGTTGATGCGCCTTCCGGCACCGCGCTGGCGATGGGCGAAGCGATAGCGGACGCCATGGACTGGGATCTTAAAGAGCATGGGGTCTATAGTCGGGAAGGGCACACCGGCGAACGTAAGCCACAAACCATTGGTTTTGCTACCGTGCGGGCAGGCGATATCGTCGGCGAGCATACCGCGATGTTTGCGGATATTGGCGAGCGTATAGAGATAACGCACAAGGCTTCAAGTCGTATGACCTTTGCAAAAGGCGCTGTTCGTGCTGCATCCTGGGTTTTTGCGAGTAAAGAAGGTCTTTTTGATATGAGGAATGTGCTTAATATTGATAATAATTGATAAGTACGAGTCTGGATATTTTTTTAAGTTGCTGTTTTAATTGGGTAGTTTTGCTGCCCTTTTTTTATTTGTGCATATAAATAATATTTAGATGGTATTTTTAACAAAAAGTTGTTTTTAGGTGTTTTTCTGCATTTTTACAGGGTTGATTTGTTAATTTTGACCATTTGGTCCACTATTTTTCGGGCTATCTGGATTTTTCCCATTCATTTCGTCAGGCAACCGTTTTTATCACCACGATAGTTGCTGTTTTTGGTGGCTATCATCATCTTTTTACGCCAGTGGCACAAAAAACAATGAAAAACTCCGCTTCAGGGTAGACATCAGCCGGGGCGATCATTAGAATGCGCGCAATTTGCCAAAAATCGAGCAGGCAGGCAGGTTTTGCATTGATTTAAAGGTGTATCCTGAATTAATATGCAAATAATGTGACTGTTTATTCTCTGGAGGATGTTTTGATTAAGTCAGCGCTATTGGTTCTGGAAGACGGAACCCAATTCCACGGTCGGGCCATCGGGGCAACAGGAACGGCAGTGGGTGAAGTTGTTTTCAACACTTCAATGACCGGTTATCAAGAAATCCTCACTGATCCTTCCTATTCCCGCCAGATTGTTACTCTCACTTATCCTCATATCGGCAATGTCGGCACCAATATCGCCGATGAAGAATCCGCCCAGGTTCATGCTGAAGGCCTGGTTATCCGCGACCTGCCGTTGATCGCCAGCAACTTCCGTAATGAAGAGGGGCTTTCCGCTTACCTGAAGCGTCTGAATATTGTCGCCATTGCCGATATCGACACGCGTAAGCTGACCCGTCTGCTGCGTGAAAAAGGCGCGCAGAACGGCTGCATCATCGCAGGCGACGCGCCGGATGCCGAGCTGGCGCTGCAAAAAGCAAAAGCTTTTCCAGGCCTGAAGGGCATGGATCTGGCGAAGGAAGTCACTACGCAAGAAACCTACAAGTGGCTACAGGGCAGCTGGACGCTGGATGGCCTGCCTGCACCGAAGAAAGAAGAGGAGCTGCCTTTCCACGTGGTGGCCTACGATTACGGCGTGAAGCGAAATATCCTGCGGATGCTGGTGGATCGCGGCTGTCGCCTGACGGTTGTCCCGGCGCAAACGCCTGCGGAAGAGGTAATGAAGATGAACCCGGACGGGATCTTCCTCTCTAACGGCCCTGGCGATCCGGAACCCTGCGACTACGCTATCGCCGCGATTAAGACTTTCCTGGAAACGGAGATCCCGGTATTCGGCATCTGCCTGGGCCATCAGCTGCTGGCGCTGGCCAGCGATGTGAAAACGGTGAAGATGAAGCTGGGCCACCACGGCGGCAACCATCCGGTGAAAGATCACGACAACAATACCGTGATGATCACCGCGCAAAACCACGGTTTTGCCGTAGACAACAACAACCTGCCAGCGAACCTGCGTATTACCCATACCTCGCTGTTTGACCACACGGTGCAGGGCATTCACCGCACGGATAAGCCGGCGTTCAGTTTCCAGGGCCATCCCGAAGCCAGCCCTGGCCCACACGACGCCGCACCGCTGTTCGATCACTTTATCGAACTGATCGAAGCCTACCGTTCAAATAAATAATCAGGAGCGAAAGCATGCCAAAACGTACCGACATAAAAAGTATCCTGATCCTGGGCGCGGGTCCGATCGTTATCGGCCAGGCCTGTGAATTTGACTACTCTGGCGCGCAGGCCTGTAAAGCGCTGCGCGAAGAGGGCTACCGCGTTATCCTGGTGAACTCCAACCCGGCGACCATCATGACCGACCCGGAAATGGCCGATGCCACCTACATCGAACCGATTCACTGGGAAGTGGTGCGCAAAATTATTGAGAAAGAGCGTCCGGATGCCGTGCTGCCGACCATGGGCGGCCAGACCGCGCTGAACTGCGCGCTGGAGCTGGAGCGTCAGGGCGTGCTGGAAGAGTTCAACGTCACCATGATTGGCGCGACGGCGGATGCAATTGATAAAGCGGAAGACCGCCAGCGTTTCGATAAGGCGATGAAGAAAATCGGCCTTGAAACCGCACGTTCCGGTATCGCCCATAATATGGAAGAAGCGCTGAAAGTTGCTGAAGATGTTGGCTTCCCATGCATTATCCGTCCCTCCTTTACTATGGGCGGCAGCGGCGGCGGTATCGCTTACAACCGCGAAGAATTTGAAGAGATTTGCGAGCGCGGCCTGGATCTGTCGCCAACCAACGAGCTGCTGATTGATGAATCGCTGATCGGCTGGAAAGAGTATGAAATGGAAGTGGTGCGTGACAAAAACGACAACTGCATCATTGTCTGCTCCATTGAAAACTTTGACGCGATGGGCATCCATACCGGCGACTCCATCACCGTAGCGCCTGCGCAGACGCTGACCGACAAAGAGTACCAGATCATGCGTAACGCCTCGATGGCGGTACTGCGTGAAATCGGCGTGGAAACCGGCGGCTCCAACGTGCAGTTCTCGGTGAACCCGGAAAACGGTCGTCTGATCATTATCGAAATGAACCCGCGCGTTTCCCGCTCTTCGGCGCTGGCTTCCAAAGCGACCGGCTTCCCGATTGCGAAAATCGCCGCCAAGCTGGCCGTCGGCTATACGCTGGACGAGCTGATGAACGATATCACCGGCGGCCGCACGCCGGCCTCGTTTGAGCCTTCCATCGACTATGTCGTCACCAAAATCCCTCGCTTCAACTTTGAAAAGTTTGCGGGCACCAACGATCGTCTGACCACGCAGATGAAGTCCGTGGGCGAAGTGATGGCGATTGGCCGCACCTTGCAGGAATCAATGCAGAAAGCACTGCGCGGCCTGGAAGTAGGCGCGCACGGTTTCGACCCGAAAGTTGACCTGAACGATGCGGAAGCGCTGACCACCATTCGCCGCGAGCTGAAAGATGCCGGCTGTGACCGTATCTGGTATGTGGCCGATGCGTTCCGCGCGGGCATGTCCGTGGACGGCGTCTTCAATCTGACCAATATTGACCGCTGGTTCCTGGTGCAGATCGAAGAGCTGGTGCGGCTGGAAGAGCAGGTTGCCCGCGAAGGCATCAACGGCCTGACCGCCGATTTCCTGCGTACCCTGAAGCGTAAAGGCTTTGCCGACGCGCGCCTGGCCGTGCTGGCTGGTGTGGCGGAATCAGAAGTGCGCAAGCTGCGTCAGCAGTATAATCTGCACCCGGTTTACAAGCGCGTGGATACCTGTGCGGCGGAGTTCTCTACCGATACCGCCTATATGTACTCCACCTATGAAGAAGAGTGCGAAGCCAATCCCAACCAGGATCGCGACAAGATCATGGTGCTGGGCGGCGGGCCAAACCGTATCGGTCAGGGCATTGAGTTTGACTACTGCTGCGTGCACGCCGCGCTGGCGCTGCGTGAAGACGGCTATGAAACCATTATGGTTAACTGCAACCCGGAAACCGTCTCTACCGATTACGATACCTCTGACCGCCTCTACTTTGAGCCGGTCACGCTGGAAGACGTGCTGGAAATTGTGCGCATCGAGAAGCCAAAAGGCGTGATCGTGCAGTACGGCGGCCAGACGCCGCTGAAGCTGGCGCGCGCGCTGGAAGCCGCAGGCGTGCCGGTTATCGGCACCAGCCCGGATGCGATTGACCGTGCCGAAGACCGCGAGCGTTTTCAACAGGCGGTGGACCGCCTGGGCCTGAAGCAGCCGGCCAACGCAACGGTCACGGCGCTGGAGCAGGCGGTGGAAAAAGCGGTGGCTATCGGCTATCCGCTGGTGGTGCGTCCTTCTTACGTGCTGGGCGGCCGGGCAATGGAAATCGTCTATGACGAAATTGACCTGAAGCGCTATTTCCAGACGGCGGTTTCCGTTTCCAACGATGCACCGGTGCTGCTGGATCGCTTCCTGGACGACGCGGTTGAAGTGGACGTTGACGCCATCTGCGACGGCGAGCGCGTGCTGATAGGCGGCATCATGGAACATATCGAGCAGGCTGGCGTGCACTCCGGCGACTCGGCCTGTTCACTGCCGGCCTATACGCTGAGCAAAGAGATCCAGAACGTAATGCGTCAGCAGGTCGAAAAACTGGCCTTTGAGCTTTGCGTGCGCGGGCTGATGAACGTGCAGTTCGCGGTAAAAGATAACGAAGTCTATCTGATTGAGGTTAACCCTCGCGCCGCGCGTACCGTGCCGTTTGTCTCTAAAGCGACCGGCGTGCCGCTGGCGAAAGTCGCCGCGCGCGTGATGGCGGGCAAAACGCTGGCAGAGCAGGGCGTAACGGAAGAGGTGATCCCGCCTTATTATTCGGTGAAGGAAGTGGTACTGCCGTTTAATAAATTCCAGGGTGTCGATCCTATCCTTGGCCCGGAAATGCGCTCCACCGGCGAAGTCATGGGCGTTGGCCGCACCTTTGCCGAAGCTTTCTCTAAAGCGATGCTGGGCGCGCAAAGCAATATGAAGAAAAGCGGCCGCGCGCTGCTCTCCGTTCGCGAAGGCGACAAAAAGCGTATTGTGGATCTGGCCGCTAAGCTGCAAAAGCTGGGCTTTGAGCTGGACGCCACCCACGGAACGGCGGTAGTGCTGGGCGAAGCGGGCATCAATCCGCGTCTGGTTAACAAGGTGCATGAAGGCCGCCCGCATATTCAGGATCGCCTGAAGAACGGGGAATATGCCTACATTGTTAACACCACGGCCGGACGCCAGGCGATTGAGGATTCCAAACTGATCCGCCGCAGCGCGTTGCAGTACAAGGTGCACTATGACACCACGCTGAACGGCGGTTTCGCGACGGCTATGTCGCTGAATGCCGATCCGACTGAGCAGGTGATCTCCGTGCAGGAAATGCACGCGCAGATCAAACAGGCTTAAAGCGTTTTCTCTGCCCATCCCCGCTACGGCGGGGATTTTTTTATCTCCGCCGCGTTCCCGCCCCAATAACCCGTTTTGTGACGCCTTTAAAATTGATGCGCCAAAAAATGCTATAGGCTTGTCCCGTTGCCGAACCGTCGGCGCTTTTACTCAACATCAGGGATGAAACAATGAAAAAACGCTTAATAGCTCTGGCCTGCATGGCCTTTTTTTCGCAGGCCTTTGCGGCGAAAGACGTTACCACGCAACCTGACTTTTATTTCCTGCAGGAGGCGCAATCCCCCGACAGCCTGACGCTGTTGCCGCCGCCGCCCGCGACGGACAGCATCGAATTTCTTAACGACAAAGCGCAGTACGAGCTGGGCAAAAGCCTGCGCGATACGCCCCGGGGCAAGCAGGCGTGGCAAGATGCGCATGTCGCAGGCGATGGCGTGGCCGCGGCTTTTTCCGGCGCGTTTGGACGAGAAATCAGCAAGAGTAAAACGCCGGAGCTTTATCGGCTGGTGATGAAAATGCGTGAGGATGCCGGCGATTTGGCCACCCGCAGCGCCAAAATTCGCTATATGCGCATTCGTCCTTTTGCTTTTTATCAGGAACCGACCTGCCGCACCGATCAGCAGCAGGAGCTGTCTACCAACGGCGCTTATCCTTCCGGGCATACAACAATTGGCTGGGCTACGGCGCTGGTGCTGACCGAAATAAACCCCGCCAGACAGAATGAAATCCTCAAGCGCGGCTATGAAATGGGCCAGAGCCGGGTAATTTGCGGCTATCACTGGCAGAGCGATGTTAACGCCGCCCGCATCGTCGGCGGGGCTGTCGTGGCCCGTCTGCACGCTGACGAAAGTTTTATGCAACAGCTACAAAAAGCGAAGGACGAGTTTAAACGTCAGACGACGCTGGCCGGAAACCTCGACAGATAACCCACCGCAGAATAACCCTGTGGTTTTACCCCGTCCGCGCGTGGGAAGTAGGTATTGCTGCTGCCGTATAGTCGCTAAAGCCGCAAAGTAAAAAGGCCCGGTTGCCAACAATGCCAACCGGGCCTTCGCTTATCCCCCGCTAATCAGGAGAGCGCGACTTTGATACCGAAAGCGATCAGCACGGTGCCCAGCAGCCTGTCGATCAGCTTCTGCGCGCGGGCCAGGCCACGGCGTACGGGCGGGCTTTGGATCAGCACCACCAGCGTCGGCCACCAGATGGAAGAGAGCGTGATAATAATGCCTGCATACCAAATCTTCTCGCCCAGGCTGGAATGCACGTTCAGCACCTGCGTAAACATCGACAGGAAAAACAGCGTGGCCTTAGGATTCAGCAGATTGCAAAGGTAGCCCTGCATAAAGGCTTTCTTTAACGAGGTGCTTTCCGCCGCGACGTTGCTGAGGTCCATCTTGCTGCCGCCGCGTGAAAGCAGCGCCTGGATGCCGACGTAGATCAGATAAGCCGCCCCGGCATACTTCAGCAGCATAAACAGCCACGGCGTGGTGGTGATCACCACCGCCAGCCCGGCGACGCAATAGGTCATATGCGTTGCCACGGCGCAGTTAACGCCAAGCGCCGTCATCAGCGCGGCGCGGCGTGGATAGCGCGCGGCATTTTTGATAATCAGAAAAAAATCGGGGCCGGGCGAAAGCATGCCCAGCGTCGCAATAGTGACGATAAGTAAACTGGTTTCTAACATGGTGTTCTCAGAATTCAGCAGAAGAGAGAAACCCCAAAGGGTTTGCCGTGGCTATTTTAGCCTGAAGCGCTAATAAATAACACGGCGCCGCTAAACCTTTACTTAATTCGCCAGGTTTTGCTATCGACGAAACTTTCGCCTTTCCGTATGATGGCGCCAATTTTACACCTTGTGAGTATTCTCAGATGATAAGCCTGATTGCAGCCATGGCGACCGACCGCGTTATCGGGATGGAAAATGCCATGCCGTGGCATCTGCCAGCCGATTTGGCCTGGTTTAAAAAGCACACCCTGAACAAACCGGTCATTATGGGACGCCGCACCTTTGAGTCGATCGGCCGTCCGCTGCCGGACAGGCTGAATATTGTGATCAGCAGCCAGCAGGGCGATGCGGAAGGCGTGCGCTGGGTCACTTCCATTGAGGAAGCGCTGAAAGCGGCGGGCGACGTGGCAGAGATCATGGTGATTGGCGGCGGGCGCGTCTATGAACAGCTGCTGCCGCGCGCGGATCGCCTGTATCTGACGCATATTGATGCGGAAGTCGAAGGCGACACGATTTTCCCGGACTATGAGCCGGATGAGTGGCAGTCGACCTTTAGCGAATTTCACGACGCTGACGAGAAAAACACGCACAGCTACTGCTTTGAAATTCTGGACCGTCGACAGTAAGTAACTTTACATTCCTTTCGAACATTTTGTAACCTAAGTGTAACAAAATATCTCTAGCATTGCTTCATTTTACAAACCGTAAAGGAAGCAATGCGCTATGAATAATCAATCGCCGTTACCGAACGAAGCCGTCACGCCCAATCCTGGCCGTCGTAAATTCCTTGCAGGAACCGGGGCATTGAGTCTGGCAGGCTTTATTGGCGGCGGTCTCTCTGTTCCCTCTCTGGCGCTGGCGAAGCCCGTGTCGGGCGGCAGTCAATTGCTGGGCTTTGACGGTATTCCGGCTTCCACAGCGGATGAAATTGCCATTGCCGACGGCTATCAGGCTGATGTGCTGATTTCATGGGGCGATCCGCTGGTCGATGGCGCCCCGGCGTTTGACGCGGAAGGAAAAAACAGCGCAGCCGATCAGGAAAAACAGTTCGGCGATAACAATGATGGCATGAGCTTTTTTGCCATGGAGGGAAGCCGGGATCGCGGCTTAATTGCGGTTAACAATGAATATGTTAATGAGCAATATCTCTATGCTCACGGCGACAGCAAGGCGCACGATGCTGAAGATGTAAAAAAATCGCAGGCGGGGCACGGCGTATCGGTGATGGAAGTCCGTCGTGGCCAGGGAAACCGCTGGGAAGTTGTCCGTCCTTCACGCTATAACCGCCGCATCACTGCCAATACGCCAATGCGTTTTTCCGGCCCTGCCGCTGGCGATGCGGCGCTGCATACCGCAGCCGATCCGCAAGGAATGAACGTGCTCGGCACCTTTGGCAACTGCGCTAACGGCAAAACGCCCTGGGGTACTTATCTCACCTGTGAAGAAAATTTCGATACCTATTTCGGCACTAAAAAAGCGGATTTCAGCCTGACGGCGGCGCAAAAGCGCTACACGCTGAGTCCCGCCGATCCCGAGCGCAACTGGTCCGATTTCGATCCGCGTTTTGATGTGGCGAAAAACCCTAACGAATTTAATCGTCACGGCTGGATTGTCGAGATCGATCCCTTCGCCCCCGATTCCGTGCCGGTCAAGCGCACCGCGCTGGGCCGATTTAAGCATGAAAACGCGGCCGTTACGGTAGCGAAAAGCGGCGAGCTGGTGGTGTATATGGGGGATGATGAACGCGGCGAGTATATCTACAAATATGTTTCCAAAGGCAAGGTCGATCGCGCTAATCCGGCGGCAAATACCAGGCTGTTGGATGAGGGAACGCTCTATGTTGCCATCTTTGACGGCGACAGAAACGGTACGCCGCTGAAGGGAACCGGGCACTGGGTGGCGCTGGTTCAGGGGCAGCACGGCCTGACCGCCGACAACGGTTTCCGCACCCAGGCAGATATTTTGATTAACACGCGCGGCGCGGCGGATGTGGTGAAAGCCACACGTATGGATCGCCCTGAGTGGATTGCCGTTAATCCCCATGATGGCCGCGCCTACTGCACCCTGACCAATAACAGCAAGCGAGGCGATGAGGGAATGCCGATCAACGCGGCTAATCCTCGGCCGGATAACATTTATGGGCAGATTATTCGCTGGGATGAGAAAGGGGACGCTACGGCCCAAGCGTTTGACTGGGATATTTTTGTGCTGTGCGGTAATCCAATTGCGCATCCGCAGGGCATATATCGCGGTACGCCGAACATCACCGAGCAGAACACCTTTAATAGCCCTGATGGTCTGGGCTTTGATGAAGGCGGACGCCTGTGGATCCTGACGGATGGTAAATACAGTAATAAAGGCGACTATGAAGGGCAGGGGAACAATCAGATGCTGGTGGGCGATCCGCAGAGCGGAGAAATTCGTCGCTTTATGGTGGGGCCCAAATCCTGTGAGCTGACCGGGATCACTTTTACACCGGACTACAAAACGATGTTTGTGAATGTGCAACATCCGGGAGAAGAGAAAGACTCGCACTTTCCTGACAATAGCCCGCGTCCCCGCTCTTCCGTGATAATGATTACGCGCAAGGATGGCGGCGTATTGGGTGCCTGAAAGCGGACGGATACGTTTATCGGCTGAGTAAAGCCACGCCTTTAAGGGCGTGGCGCTCACTCTTTATCGGATAGCAAAAAGCCTGTCGCGAAAGCAATTGACGCTTATGAGTCAGCAGACGGCGCCGTTATAGCGGTCTCATGTTCGTTTGACAACCGTTTTGACGGCTGAGTAAACCAGGTTTTATCTTCCCAGCGCAGCATCGTCAGCGTGCCGCCCCAGCAGCAGCCGGTATCCAGCGCCAGGATATTTTCCGGCGTGCCTTTTCCTTCCAGCGAAGCCCAGTGACCAAACGCAATGGTGTAGTCGCGCGACACCGGCCCCGGAATAGCAAACCAAGGCTTTAGCGGCGCGGGCGCCGAATCGGGCGTATCTTTGCAGATCATATCCAGCTGGCCGTTAGGAAAGCAGAAGCGCATCCGGGTTAGCGCATTGGTGCTGAAGCGCAGACGAGCCAGCCCGGTCAGCTCCGGCGTCCAGTTGTTGGGCATATCGCCATACATCGCATCCAGAAACAGCGGATAGGTATCGCTGGAGAGCACCGCCTCGACCTCGCGGGCGCAGCTTTGCGCCGTAGCCAAATCCCACTGTGGCGTGATGCCCGCGTGCGCCATCACCAGCTTCTTCTCTTCATCGACCTGGATCAGCGGCTGGCGGCGCAGCCAGTTAATCAGATCGTCGGCGTCTTCCGCTTCCAGCAGCGGCGTCAGCCTGTCCTTTGGCTTGTTGCGGCTGATACCTGCAAACACGGCCAGTAAATGCAGATCGTGATTGCCCAGCACCACTTTCACCGCATCGCCCAATGAACGAACGTAGCGCAGGACTTCCAGCGAAGCGGGGCCGCGCGCGACCAGATCGCCCGTCAGCCACAGGCTGTCCCGGGCAGGATCGAAAGCCACCTGGTCCAGCAGTGACCGAAGCTCATCGTAGCAGCCGTGAATATCGCCAATCAGGTAAGTGCTCATCAACAATCCGAACCTCAGCGCCGGACCAGCGCCCGGATCGCAATCAGAATTAGTGTATGTGGCTGGGGATGGCCAGCCGGAACACCGGGATCGCCACGCGGAAAGCTTCGCCTTCGCTGTCGATCATTTCATAGTGTCCCTGCATGGTGCCCATAGGGGTTTCCAGTACCGCGCCGCTGGTGTACTGAAATTCGCCAGCGGGTGCGATGTGCGGCTGTTCGCCGATAACGCCTTCGCCCTGAACTTCCGTTTCGCGGCCGTTGCCATTGGTAATCAGCCAGTAGCGGCCCAGCAGTTGAACGGCGTGACGCCCCAAATTACGAATGGTAATGGTGTAGGCAAAAACGTAGCGGTTTTCTTCCGGCGCGGACTGCGACGCAATATAAGCGCTTTGTACATGCACACAAACTCGGGGCGTATCCATGTTTAACTCTCCTGCGGCGTCTGTTGAGGATGCGCAGACAGCCAGTTCGCCAGCTGGCAGTACTGGGCTACGGAGATGTTTTCCGCGCGCAGCGTCGGATCGATATTCATCTCCTGCAGCGCTTCCAGCGTAAACAGATGGCCAAGGCTGTTGCGCAACGTTTTACGGCGTTTGCCGAACGCTTCGGTGGTGATCCTGCTGAGGACTTTAAGATCCTGCACCGGATTCATAATCGTGGCGTGTGGAACCAGACGAACCACGGCGGAATCCACTTTCGGCGCAGGCGTAAAGGATTCCGGCGGCACTTCCAGCACCGGGATCACCTGGCAGTAATATTGCGCCATTACCGTCAGACGACCATAGGCTTTGCTGCCCGGCCCGGCAACCAGTCGGTTGACCACCTCTTTCTGCAACATAAAGTGCATGTCGCGGATCGCATCAGTATAGCTGAAAAGGTGGAACATCAACGGGGTAGAGATGTTATAGGGCAGGTTGCCGAAGACGCGCAGAGACTGGCCTTTTTCACGGGCGTAGGCCGCGAAATCAAAGGTCATGGCATCCTGCTGGAAAATCGTCAGCTTTGGCCCTAAAAACGGATGGGTCTGCAAACGAGCCGCCAGATCGCGGTCGAGTTCGATCACCGTCATCGCTTCCAGCCTGTCGCCAACCGGTTCGGTTAACGCGCCCAGACCGGGGCCGATTTCGACTACCGCCTCGCCGGGCTGAGGGTGGATGGCGGAAACGATGCTGTCAATAATATACTGATCGTTAAGGAAGTTCTGGCCAAAACGTTTGCGGGCGAAGTGGCCCTGATGGACGCGATTATTCATTACTGCTCTTAATCATGGTAATGGCGAGGTTAAGCGCCGTAATAAAGCTGCCCGCATCCGCGTTGCCCTGGCCGGCCAGCTCTAAAGCGGTGCCGTGGTCAACGGAGGTGCGGATAAAGGGCAGGCCGAGCGTGATATTCACCGCTCGCCCGAAGCCCTGGTATTTCAGTACCGGCAGGCCCTGGTCATGATACATCGCCAGAACCGCGTCGGCATGTTGAAGATATTTAGGCTGAAACAGCGTGTCCGCCGGCAGCGGGCCGGTCAGCTGGATGCCGCTGCGCCGCAGCTCGTCAAGCGCCGGAATGATAACGTCAATTTCTTCACGTCCCATATGGCCGCCTTCGCCCGCGTGCGGATTCAGGCCGCAGACAAAAATATGCGGCTGCGCCAGACCGAACTTGCTTTGCAGATCGGCATGCAGGATGTTGATCACTTCATGCAGGCTGTCGCGGGTAATGGCGGCGGAGACGTCTTTTAACGGCAGATGCGTGGTCGCCAGCGCGACCCGCAGCGCTTCCGTCGCCAGCATCATCACCACGCGGGCACAGCCTGCGCGCTCGGCGAAAAACTCGGTATGGCCGCTGAACGGGATACCGGCGTCGTTGATCACGCCCTTGTGTACCGGCCCGGTAACCAGCGCCGCAAATTCGCCGTTAAGGCAGCCGTCGCAGGCGCGAGCCAGCGTATCCAGCACGTAGTGGCCGTTGGCGACGCAAAGCTCGCCAGCTTTTACCGGCTGCGGCGCGCTAACGGGCAGCACGGTCAGGGTGCCGGCAGCCTGCGGCCGGGCAGCAACGCCCGGCTGATAGTCACGCAGCGTCAGAGGGAGGCCCAGCTTTGCCGCGCGCTCGCGCAGCAAAGCTGGATCGGCGACGACGACCAGTTCAACTGGCCAGTCGCGCTGGGCCAGTTGTAGTGTGACATCGGGACCAATCCCGGCGGGTTCGCCGGGAGTGATCGCCACGCGCATATTACTGAGCATTGGCATCCAGAATTTTCACATAGGCAGAGGCGCGCTGCTCCTGCATCCAGGTTTGCGCTTCTTCCGCAAATTTACGGTTAAACAGCAGGCGGTAAGCACGCTCTTTCTGCGCCGCGTCGGTTTTATCAACCTGGCGCGTATCCATCAGCTGGATCAGGTGCCAGCCGAAAGAGGAGTGCACCGGCGCGCTCATCTGGCCTTTTTTCAGTTTCAGCAGCGCGTCGCGGAAGGCGGGATCGTACACCTCTGGCGAGCTCCAGCCAAGATCGCCGCCCTGGTTGGCGGAGCCGGGATCCTGAGAAAGCTGTTTAGCGGCCTGCGCGAAGGTGGTTTTGCCGCTGTTGATTTCAGCCGCAACCTGCGTCAGCTTCTGGCGCGCCTGATCGTCCGTCATCACCGGCGACGGCTTGAGCAGAATATGACGAGCGTGCACTTCCGTCACGGAGATGCTCTGTTTGTCGCCGCGAACGTCGTTCACTTTCAGGATATGGAAGCCTACGCCGGAACGGATTGGGCCGATGATATCGCCTTTCTTCGCCGTAACCAGCGACTGCGCGAACAGCGAAGGCAGTTCCTGGATGCGGCCCCAGCCCATATTGCCGCCTTTCAGCGCCTGCGGATCGGCGGAGTAGGTGATCGCCAGCTTGCCGAAGTCCGCGCCGCCTTTAGCCTGGCTGACCAGCTGTTTCGCCAGATCTTCCTGCTCGTCCACCTGCTGCTGCGTCGGGTTTTCCGGCAGCGGCAGCAGAATGTGGCTGAGGTTCAGCTCGGTAGACGCGTTGTTCTGCGAGGAAACCTGCGTCGCCAGCGAATCCACTTCCTGCGGCAGAATAGTCACGCGACGACGTACTTCGTTGTTGCGGACTTCGGCAATGGTCATCTCTTTACGGATCTGCTCGCGATAGGTGGCGTAGTTCATACCGTCATAGGCCAGACGGCTACGCAGCTGATCCACGCTCATCTTGTTCTGAGCGGCGATATTGGCAATCGCCTGATCGAGCTGATCGTCCTGGATCTGGATCCCCGCCTGTTTCGCCATTTGCAGCAGAATATTGTCCATCACCAGGCGTTCGACAATCTGGTGACGCAGCGTTTTATCATCCGGCAGCTGCTGACCAGCCTGCTGTGCCTGACTTTTCACCGACCGCATCATGCCGTCGACATCGCTTTCTAACACAACGCCGTTATTGACCACGGCGGCTACTTTATCAACAACTTGCGGTGCTGCAAACGCGGTGCTGGCAGTGAGCGCAGCCCCCAGGATCAGCATTCTCCAGTTCTTCATACTTTTTCCATTTTTCTATCCGCACTGCGGGTTGGCATACTAATTATCACAACATCAGAAAGAGCGCTGATAAGGCAGGATGCCCTGTCGCAGCATTTGCCCGGTGCCCAGACCATAGGATGAGCTCAGGCCGCGCAGCTCAATGTTGAACGAGATTTTGTTGTCGTACGTGCTGCTGTCGTTTTCCCAATTGGTGATTTTACGTTCATAACCCAGACGAATAGCGTAGCAGCAAGAGCTGTACTGGACGCCCAGCAGCTGATCGGCAGGCTGTTTGGCCTTGGTATCGTAATACCAGGCACCGACCACCGACCAGGCATCGGCGATTGGCCAGCTGGCCGTGGCGCCTACCTGCGAAATCCCCTGCTGGTAGCCAGGGTTCTTAATCTGGCTCAGCGTCTGCTGAATATATTCGGGGCTGGTGTAACGGTAGTTCAGCTGCACCAGACGATCGGCATCCCGACGATATTCCAGAACGGCGTTCCCCTGGGAAACGTTATCGATGCGGGTGTCGTACTGCACACCGCCGCGCGCCCCCCAGCGATCGCTAATCTTCCAGTAGGTGTCGCCAGCCCAGACCAGGCTGCCGCGATCGTCGCTGTCTGCGTTCTCCAGTCCGGTACGAGCTGGGGTAAACGAGTAGATTTGACCAATGGAAGCGTTAAAACGTTCAACCAAATCGTTATCAAATATTCGCGTAGTCACGCCGCTGGTCAGCTGATTAGCGGAAGCGATGCGATCCAGGCCGCTATAGGTGCGGTCGCGGAACAGGCCGGTATAGTCGCTTTGCAGCAGCGTTGAGTCGTAAGCGCGCACCGTGCTCTGATCGCGATAGGGAAGATAAAGGTACTGCATACGCGGTTCCAGCGTCTGCGTGTAGCCTTCCGACCAGTCCATATCGCGGTCAAATACCATCTTGCCGTCAACCTTAAACTGCGGCATAACGCGGTTTACGCTGCTTTTCAGCTGGTTGACTTTGCTGGTATCAACGTTGTTGTTGTAATACTCGACGTCATCCTGCTGATAGTGCGTCGCCAGCAGTTTCGCTTCGGTATTAAGGCTGCCCCAGCCGTTGGAAAGCGGCAGGTTGATAGTCGGTTCCAGGTGCAAACGCGTTGCATCCGGGTAATTATCGTTAACGTTGGTAAACTTCACCGCCTGCGCATAGAGATGCGTATCGAACGGGCCGACGTTGTTCTGATAGTAGTTATAATCGAACTGCGGCTCGGCGCGGTAAACGTCGTTATTGGTCTGGGTGGAGAAGATCTGGAACTGCTTGGTCGACAGCGTCGCATCCCAGTTTTTCTCTGCGTAGCCTACGCTGAATTTCTGCGTAACGTAGCCGTCGGTCGAGTCGCCGTAGGTGGAATCCAGATCGGTAAAGTAGTAAAGATCGCTGACCTTGGTGTAATCAACGTTAAAGCGCCAGTTCTGATCGTAGACGCCGGAGTGCCGCCAGAAGAAGAGCCAGCGGTTAGAATCTTTGTCGTCGGTCATCCCGCGCGTGGCGGCATCTTTATTGTACTGGTCGTCGCTCGGCAGATAATCAAACTCAACCAGGCCCGCGCCCGCCTTGGTCAGGTAGCGGAATTCGTTCTGCCACTGCAGGCCGCGCTTGCTCATATAGTGCGGCGTGATGGTGGCATCAGCCTGCGGCGCAATGTTCCAGTAGTAAGGCAGAATAAATTCAAAGCCGTTGGAGCTGCCGAATTTCGCGTTGGGGATCAAAAAGCCCGAACGGCGGCGGTCGCCAATCGGTAGCTGTAGATAAGGGCTGTACAGCACCGGCACCGCGCCGATCTTAAAGCGGGCGTTCCAGATTTCCGCGACCTGCTCTTCACGATCCTGGATCACCTGCGTACCTGCAACGCTCCAGCTGTTGTCGCCGGGCAGACAGGAGGTGAAGGTACCGTTTTCAAGGATGGTATAGCGGTTTTCACCGCGCTGCTTCATCTGATCGCCGGTACCCCGTCCCTGGCGGCCCACCATTTGATAGGTGCCGTTCCAGACGTTGGTGTCTTTGGTATTCAGATTCGACCAGGCTTTCGGCCCTTTCAGGATGACCTGATTGTCGTCATATTGCACATTACCCAGCGCGTCAACGGTGCGTACCGGCGTTGTCTGGCCCGGCTGCTGTCGCTGATGCAGCTGCACCTCGTCGGAAAGCAGACGGCTGTTGCCCTGGCGAATATCGACGTTGCCGTTGAACACCGCGTCGTCAGGGTAGTTGCCTTTCGCTTGATCCGCGTTGATAGTAACCGGCAGTTCATTGGTATTTTTACCCTGAATCAGAGGCCGGTTATAGCTCGGTACACCCAGCATACACTGCGAGGCGAGGTCATCTGCCAGACCCTGCTGGCTGTAGAGCGCTGAGCCGATAAGCGTGGCCAGCAAAGTAGGTAGTCGTTTTTTCATACGCGGTATCGAAAATTCCGTGATAGCTGGCATCATGCCGACAAACGGTCAGAGACTAACGCACTCAACTGCGTTGCGCTAGTGTTATCCAGGCTGTTTGACCGCGTTGCCGTTAGGCTCAGAGATAAATGACGGGTATGATAATGCAATTTTTAGCCTTCAGCATGGCGAATTGAGGAGTATATGCGCTATTGGGGAAAAGTAATCGGGCTTGTGCTGGGTTTGTTAAGCGGCACCGGCTTTTGGGGACTGGCGATTGGCCTGCTCTTCGGGCATTTGGTTGATAAAGCGCGAGCGGTTCAGGGACAGGGCTATTTTGCTAATCAGCAGACCCGTCAGGCGCTCTTTTTCAGCACCACCTTTCAGGTTATGGGCCATCTGACCAAGTCAAAAGGCCGCGTGACTGATGCGGACATCCAGATGGCGTCATTGTTGATGGATCGTATGCAGCTGCACGGCGAGGCGAGAACGGCCGCGCAGCAGGCTTTTCGCCAGGGGAAAGAGGGCAACTACCCGCTGCGCGACAAGCTGCGGGAGCTGCGCAGCGCCTGCTTCGGCCGCTTCGATCTGATTAGGATGTTTCTGGAAATCCAGATCCAGGCCGCGTTTGCCGACGGCTCGCTCCATCCTAACGAACGTCAGGTGCTGTATGTCATCGCGGAAGAGCTGGGGATTTCGCATGCGCAATTCGATCAGTTTTTACGGATGATGCAGGGCGGTCAGCAGTTCGGCGGCGGGGGCTATCAGCACGGTGCCGGTTCGCAAGGCTATGCGCAGGCGCAGCGCGGGCCAACGCTGGAAGATGCCTGTAGCGTGCTGGGCGTAAAAAGCAGCGACGATGCGGCGACCATCAAGCGCGCCTATCGCAAGCTGATGAGCGAACACCATCCCGATAAGCTGGTGGCCAAAGGGCTACCGCCGCAGATGATGGAGATGGCGAAGCAAAAAGCACAGGAGATCCAGGCGGCTTACGATCTGATCAAGCGTGAAAAAGGGTTTAAATAATTTGTTAGCGGCCGACGAGCGCTTTCGTCGGCCTTTTTAATGCCAGCTTTATTATTAATATTATTTTTAACACCACGCTGATTTTTTATTAACGCCTTGTCTTTTAATTCCCCTTTCTTGTTAATCTCGCCTGGCTGTAATCACGCCGCAGCCCGTCTGCGCGCTATATTGTTAATATAAATAATCAGAATGATATACAGACAGGTTCTGTCTGAGCGAACGGCAAATGTTTATGCTGGGTTTATCAGCGGGCCGCTATGATAGAGAAATAAAATCCTGACAATATTAAAATGGCTTAATGAGATATGAATAAAGATAAATATTTTCTTTTTCTCTGTGTTGCTATCGCGTCTGAAATAACGGCTACCACGATGCTGGCGCTGTCTAAAGGCATGTCCGTGCTGCTACCGGCATTTACGGCGCTGGCCGCTTATGGTTTCTCCTATTATTTCTTATCGCTGTCCCTTAAAAAAATTCCGCTGGGCCTGGCCTATGCCCTGTGGGCCGGGCTGGGGATTGTCGCGACGTCGCTGATCAACCGCTTCCTGTTCCAGGTTTCCCTGAGCGGCGGCGCGATTGTCGGCCTGTTAATGATCATAGCCGGGGTGCTGGTGATTAATCTGCTGGCCAAAAGCGATCGCGGTAACGATACCGTGGAGGAAAACTAATTATGCACAGTACGCTGATGGGATTGTTATGGCTTTTTATCGCCATCCTGCTGGAGGTGCTGGCAACCAGCCTGCTGCCTAAAACCGATAATTTTAAACGCTGGGGACTGACCCTGGGTGTCATGGCAATTTACGGCACCTGTTTTTACGCATTATCAAAAGCGATTGTCGTGCTTTCCGTTGGCCTTTCTTATGCCCTGTGGGCCGGGTTGGGCGTGGTTATTATCAGTCTGGTTGGCGTGATTTTTTATCGAAATAAGATCGATAAGTATTCCGTTCTGGGAATTGGTCTTATCGGCATTGGCTGTATTACCATGGGGATATTTTAATGCAGGATATAAACACACGGCTTTTACCTCGTGCTGAGCGTCTGCGCGAGCGTTATTTACAGGCTAAGCCATTTATTTCGGCCGCGCGAGCCAGAGCGGTCACGGAAATTTACCGTCGCTATCCGGGGATGCCGGCAATTTTATTACGCGCGATGGCCTTTCGTCATGCCTGCCGCACGGCGCCGCTGGTGATTGCAGAAGATGAACTGATTGTCAGTCATCCGGCAGGCGCGGCGCGCGGTGGCGAAGTGTCGCCGGAAATCGCCTGGCGCTGGGTGGCGGACGAGCTGGATACCATGTCCACGCGCGCGCAGGATCCCTATGAAATCAGCGAAGAGGTAAAGCGCGAGCTGCGTGAAGAGATTTTCCCTTTCTGGCAGGGGCGGTCGCTGGATGAGGTGGCGGAAACCCGGCTGCGCCACGCGGGGCTGTGGGAATGGAGCACCGTTGAAGGAATTTGTGATTTAAGTATTAAAACGCAGAACGGCGGCGGCGACACCTGTCCGGGCTACGACATCATCCTGCTGAAAAAAGGCATGGGTGGCGTGCAGCGGGAAGCACAGGCGGCGCTGGATAAGCTTTCGCCAACCTGCCCCGAGGATCAGGACAAGCGCTACTTCTATGAGGCGGTCGTGGAAACCTGTCAGGGCGTGGTGGATTACGCCAACCGCTACGCCGACTACGCCCAGGCGCTGGCTGAGCAGACGCCGGACGCGCAGCGCAAAGCGGAGCTGGAAAAGCTGGCCGCTATTTGCCGTCGCGTGCCGGAACAGCCGCCCGCCACCTTTTACGAAGCGCTACAGGCCATCTGGTTTGCGCAGTCGCTGTTTATTCTGGAAGAAAACCAGACCGGCATTTCGCTTGGCCGTGTCGATCAGTACCTGTGGCCGCTGCTGGAGGCCGATCTTGCCAGCGGCGAGCTGACGGAGGAACAGGCGGAAGAGCTGCTTTGCTGCTGGATGATCAAAATGTCCGAGTGCATGTGGATTTGCAGCGCCAGTTCCGCCATGTATTTCGCGGGCTACCAGCCCTTTGTCAATCTGGTGGTCGGCGGCCAGAAGCGCGAGGGCGGCGATGCCACCAATCCGCTTTCCATGCTGATTATGGACTGCTCGCGCAAGCTGAAAATTTATCAGCCAAGCCTGGCAGTGCGGATCCACAACCAGTCGCCGCAGCCTTTTATGCGCAAAATCGTCGAGGTGATCCGCGCCGGGATCGGTTTCCCTGCCTGTCACTTTGACGACGCGCATATCAAAATGATGCTGCGTAAAGGCTTCGATTACGACGATGCGCGCGACTACTGCCTGATGGGCTGCGTAGAGCCGCAACGTTCTGGCCGCATCTATCAGTGGACCTCGGTAGGCTATACCACCTTTACCTGCGCCATTGAGCTGGCGCTAAATAACGGCAGAAGCGCCAGCGGCAGCCAGATGGGGCCGCAGACCGGCGAGGCCGCCACGCTGAAAAGCTGGGAAGCCTTTGAGGAGGCAGTCAGGCAGCAGCTGTGCCACATTGTGAAGCAGGCCGCAGAAGCCACGCTGATGATGCAAAAGCTGCATAAAGAGCTGGCGCCCAAGCCGTTTATCTCCTGCCTGGTCGAAGGCTGTCTGGAGCAGGGCAAGGATGTGATGCACGGCGGCGCGGCAATTAACAACGGGCCAGGACTGATCTGGACGGGAATGGCGGACTACGCCAACGCCATGATGGTGATGCGCGAGCTGGTTTATCAGCAGCAGCAGGTGACGCCAGCGCAGATGGCGCAGGCGCTGCGTGATAATTTCTCCGGGCACGAAACGCTGCGCAACGCCTGCCTGAACGTCGCCAAATTTGGCAACGATATTGAAGAGGTCGATCTGATCGCGCGCGATCTGATCCGCTTTATCGAAAGCGAGCACCGCCGGTACTCGATGCTGTACGGGCCGTTCACCCACGGGACGCTTTCTATCTCTAACAATACGCCGTTCGGCCTGACCACCGGCGCGCTGCCCAGCGGACGACTGGCCGGTATGCCGCTCGCTGACGGCATCAGCCCTTCCCAGCAGACGGACTATGCAGGCCCGACGGCGATTATTAATTCCGTTGGCCGGATCAATGTCGAAGAGATGGAGATCGGCATGGTGCATAACTTTAAGCTGCTGCACGGCATTCTGGATACGGAAGAGGGCGAGCAGGGCATTATCACCCTGCTGCGCAGCGCCAGCCTGCTGGGCAATGCACAGATGCAGTTCAGCTATGTGGATAACGAAACGCTGAAAAAAGCGCAGGAAAACCCCGGGCAGTATCGCAACCTGATGATCCGGGTTGCGGGCTACAGCGCCTTTTTCGTTGAACTCAGCCGCGAGGTTCAGGATGAAATCATCAGCCGTACCCAGCTCCAGTCTTTCTGAGGCCGCCAGCGGGAGCGTATTCAATATTCAGCGCTTTTCTCTGCATGACGGCCCCGGCGTGCGCACCGTGGTGTTTCTGAAAGGGTGCCAGATGCGCTGCGCCTGGTGCGCCAACCCGGAAAGCCTGGCGCCGCAGCCGGAAGTCCTGTTCGATCGGCAACGCTGTGCAAAAGCGCCTTGCGAGCAGCACTGTCCGGGCCGATCGGCCGTTAAAATGGCGGCGGTCGGCTATGAAAGCTGGCCGGATGACCAGAAGTGCCCGGCGGCGGCGCTGCGCAAGGTGGGCAAAACGCTTAGCGTCGACGAAGTGATGCGCACGGTGGCGGCGGATGCGCTTTATTACCGTACTTCAGGCGGCGGGATGACGCTCAGCGGCGGTGAGGCCGCCATGCAGCCTGATTTTTCCCGTGCCTTACTGCGCCGCGCCAGGCAGGAGGGGATCCACACCGCCGTTGAAACCTCCGGCTTCGCCACCTGGCCCGCGCTCTGGCAGGTCTGCGAAGCCAGCCAGCTGATCCTGTACGATGTTAAGCTGGCCGACGACGTCCTGCACCAGCGCTACACCGGCGTCAGCAACCGCAGCATCTGGCAGAACCTGACGCGCCTGCTGGCGCAGACGATCCCGCTGCGCATCCGCATTCCGGTCATACCTGAGGTGAACGACAGCAGGAAAGAGGCGGAGAAGATGATGCGCGCCATCGCCAGTATGACGCAGGGCAGCCGCTGCTTTCAGGGCATCGATCTGCTGCCTTATCACAATTTCGGCCTGCGCAAGTACGCGCTGACGGACAGGCGGTGTCTTTATGAGGAAATGCACCCCGATCGCGGCAAGCCGCGGGTGGCGGAGCTGGAGAAAATGGCCGTGCGGTATGGGTTAAGCACGACAACGCTGTCCCACTGCATCGGCTGAATAAGGCCTCTGGCGACAGAGGCCTTTGCTCAGAAGTCCGCCGGCTGACGGAAAGTCATCGGCGTCTGGTATTTGGGATGGGTGATGGTGAGCATCTCGGCGTGCAGCAGCAGGCGCGGCGCCATCGCTCTGGCCTCTTCATGCGCGTAAAAGTTATCGCCCAGAATCGGATGCCCCAGCGCCAGCATATGCACGCGAAGCTGATGAGAACGGCCGGTAATCGGCTTTAACCGCACGCGTGCGCTGTTATCCGCCGCATACTCCAGCACCTGATATTCGGTCTGCGCCGGTTTACCGGTTTCAAAGCAGACTTTCTGCTTTGGTCGCAGCGGCCAGTCGCAGATCAGCGGCAGATCGATAAGCCCTTCTTCCTGCGCGGGATGACCCCAGACGCGTGCCAGATAGGTTTTTTTCGGCTCGCGCTCGCGGAACTGGCGTTTCAGCTCCCGCTCGGACGCTTTGGTCAGTGCGACCAGGATAATACCGCTGGTTGCCATATCCAGGCGGTGTACGGATTCCGCCAGCGGAAAATCGCGCTGAAGACGCGTCATCACGCTGTCTTTATGCTCGGGCAGCCGACCGGGCACCGACAGCAGACCGCTCGGTTTGTTGACCACGATAATATGCTCGTCCTGATAAAGAACGGCTAAGGGATCTTGCGGAGGATTATAGGGTTCCATCTTTTTGCCTGTGTGGGGCGACCGCAGCCGCCCCGTGCTAATTACTGATGCGTGACAACGATCAGGCGCAGTGCGTCAAGACGCCAGCCCGCGCTATCAAGCGCCGCCAGCACCTGCTCGCGATTGCTTTCCAGCGCGTCGATCTCATCCTGACGGATGTTAGGATTAACCGCGCTCAGCGCCTGCAAACGCGACAGCTCCGCGCTCAGGTTCTCGTTTGCTTCCGTGCGGGCAATCTCGATCAGCTTGCGCGCTTCTTCGGCAGCCTGGCCTTCCGCCAGCTTCAGGATCTCGTGCACATCCTGCTGTACGGCGTTAACCAGCTTGCTGCCGGTATGGCGATTGACCGCGTTCAGCTGACGGTTGAAGCTCTCGAACTCGACCTTACCCGCCAGGTTAGTCCCCTTGCGATCAACCAGCATCCGCACCGGCGTCGGCGGCAGGAAGCGCGTCAGCTGAAGCTGTTTCGGCGCCTGCGCTTCCACCACGTAGATCAGCTCCACCAGCAGCGTGCCGACCGGCAGCGCCTTGTTTTTCAACAGCGAGAGCGCGCAGCTGCCGGTATCGCCGGACAGGATCAGATCCAGGCCGTTGCGAATGATCGGATGCTCCCAGGTGACATACTGTGCGTCTTCGCGCGACAGTGCCTGATTGCGATCGAAAGTAATGGTGCAGCCATCTTCCGGCAGACCAGGGAAGTCCGGCACCAACATGTGATCGCCCGGCGTCAGCACGATCAGGTTGTCGCTGCGATCTTCCTGATTAATACCGACGATATCAAACAGGTTGAGCGCAAAGTTAACCAGCTCGATATGGTTATCCTGCTCGCTGATGGTTTCCGCCAGCGCCTGCGCTTTTTCACCGCCGTTGGAGTTCAGCTCCAGCAGGCGGTCGCGGCCCTGTTCCAGCTTGCTTTTCAGCGCGTTATGCTGCTCGCGGCAGTCGCGGATAAAGTCGTCCAGCCCCTCGCTGTTTTCCGGCGAGGCCAGATAGTTCACCAGCTGGTCGCTGACCGTATCGTAAATAGCGCGGCCGGTCGGGCAGGTATGCTCAAAGGCGTCCAGCCCCTCGTGATACCAGCGCACCAGCACCGACTGGGCGGTTTTTTCCAGATAAGGCACGTGGATCTGGATATCGTGCGCCTGACCGATACGGTCAAGACGGCCAATACGCTGCTCCAGCAGATCCGGGTTGGCAGGCAGATCGAACATCACCATCTGGCTGGCGAACTGGAAGTTACGGCCTTCGGAACCGATTTCCGAGCAGAGCAGCACCTGCGCGCCATCCTCTTCGGAGGCGAACCAGGCCGCCGCGCGGTCGCGTTCAATAATCGACAGCCCTTCATGGAACACGGCGGCGCGGATGCCTTCACGCTCGCGCAGCACCTGCTCCAGCTGGAGCGCGGTGGTGGCTTTGGCGCAGATAACCAGCACTTTGCTGTCGCGATGGCTGGTCAAAAAGCCCATCAGCCATTCGACGCGCGGATCGAAGTTCCACCAGGTGCCGCTGTCGCCTTCAAATTCCTGATAAATCTGCTCCGGATAGAGCATGTCGCGCGCGCGCTCATCGGCCGCCTTACGCGCGCCCATGATGCCGGACACCTTGATCGCCGTCTGATACTGCGTCGGCAGCGGCAGGCGGATCTGATGCAGTTCGCGTTTCGGAAAGCCTTTGACGCCGTTACGGGTGTTGCGGAACAGCACGCGGCTGGTGCCGTGGCGATCCATCAACATGCTGATCAGCTCCTGACGCGCTTCCAGCTTGCCTTCGCGATCGCTGTTGGCGACCTGGAGCAGCGGCTCGATATCCTGCTCGCCCATCAGATCGTTCAGCATATTCAGGGCGTCGTTATCGATCGCCTTATCGGCCAGCAGGCCGGAAACCGCATCGGCAATCGGCTGAAAATGCTGCTGTTCTTCAACAAAAGTGGCGAAGTCGTGGAAGCGATCCGGGTCCAGCAGGCGCAGACGGGCAAAGTGGCTCTCCATGCCCAGCTGCTCCGGCGTCGCGGTCAGCAGCAGCACACCGGGGATCTGCTCGGCCAGCTGCTCAATTACCTGATATTCGCGGCTTGGCTGACCCTCTTCCCAGGCCAGGTGATGCGCCTCGTCCACGATCAGCAGATCCCACTCGGCTTCCGCCAGCATCTCCAGACGCTGCTTGTTGCGGCGCACAAAGTCGAGCGAGCAGATTACCAGCTGTTCGGTATCGAAAGCGTTGTCGCTGTCCAGGCGCGCCTGCGCGTAGCGATCGTCGTCAAACAGGGCAAAGCGCAGGTTAAAGCGGCGGAGCATTTCCACCAGCCACTGGTGCTGTAGCGTTTCCGGCACGACGATCAGCACGCGCTCGGCGCGACCGGCCAGCAGCTGCTGATGAATAATCATGCCCGCTTCGATGGTTTTGCCAAGGCCCACTTCATCAGCCAGCAGCACGCGCGGCGCGTGGCGACGGCCTACGTCGTGCGCGATATGCAGCTGGTGCGGGATCAGGCTGGTGCGCATGCCGCGCAGGCCGCTGACCGGCAGGCGATACTGTTCGCTCTGGTATTTACGCGCGCGAAAACGCAGCGCGAAGCGATCCATACGATCCAGCTGGCCGGCAAACAGGCGGTCCTGCGGCTTGCTGAACACCAGCTTGCTGTCGAGCATCACTTCACGCAGCATCACGCCGGACTCTTCGGTATCAAGCCGGGTGCCGATGTAGCTGACCAGACCGTTTTCGGTCACGACTTCCGCCACCTCCAGCTGCCAGCCTTCGTGACTGGTAACGGTGTCGCCCGGGTTGAAGATCACACGAGTAATAGGCGAATCATTTTTAGCGTAAAGACGGTTCTCGCCGGTGGCGGGGAAAAGCAGTGTGACCATGCGCGCATCTACCGCAACAATAGTTCCTAATCCCAGTTCGCTTTCCGTATCGCTGATCCAGCGTTGACCAAGTGTAAAAGGCATAGATATTCGGCTCGATTCTCGTAGAGGTTATTTCAGGCAATAGCACGGCTGCCCGGCAATAAAGCCCGGCAGATTCATTTCGTTTTGCAGGAAGGGCGCTATGGTACTGGAAGGTGGCGCGTTCGTCACCTGTCAAAAAAGCCCCAACTGACCTGTTACCAGTGTAGCAAAGTCATCCTGCACGAAAGGCAAAATGCCTTCCGCAACGGGCTGCAGCTGGCGGGAAAGGTAGTGATCGTAGTCCAGCGGCGTCAGGCGTGCCTCCAGCGGCTCCGGCCCTGACGTGGCGATAACGTAGCGGATCCGGCCGCCTTTTTGATACTGCAACGGGCGGCCCAGCTGGCGGTTCTGCTCATCGGCAAGGCGCGCGGCGCGCACGTGCGGCGGCACGTTGCGCTGATAATCTTCCAGCGGGCGGCGCAGCTTTTTGCTGTAGGTCAGCTGCTCGTCCAGTTCGCCATCCAGCAGCTGCCGCACGGTTTCGCGGATGTAATCCTGATAGGGCTGCCGTTTGAAAATCCGCAGATAAAGCGCCTGCTGAAAATTTTTCGCCAGCGGCGTCCAGTCGGTGCGCACCGTCTCCAGCCCTTTAAACACCATGCGCTCCTGGTCGCCTTCGCGGATCAAACCGGCGTAGCGTTTTTTGCTGCCCTGTTCCGCGCCGCGAATGGTCGGCATCAGAAAACGACTGAAGTGGGTTTCGTACTCCAGCTCCAGCGCGCTGGTCAGCCCCAGCGTTTCCTGCAGATGCTGCTGCCACCAGGCGTTGATTTTTTCCACCAGCCGACGGCCAATCGCGGCGGCCGACGCCTCGTCGTGCGGCGTTTTCAGCCAGACGAAGGTGGAGTCGGTATCGCCATAAATCACGTCATAGCCTTCCGCCTCTATCAGCTCCCGCGTCTGGCGCATGATTTCATGGCCGCGCAGCGTGATGGAGGAGGCCAGCCGCGGATCGAAAAAGCGACAGGCGCTGGTGCCCAGCACGCCGTACAGCGCGTTCATAATGATTTTCAGCGCCTGCGACAGCGGCTTGTTGCCGTGCTTTTTGGCCGTTTCGCGGCCCTGCCAGATCTGACCGACGATCTCCGGCAGGCAGTGCAGGGTGCGGGAGAAACGCGCGCCGCGAAAGCCGCTGACCGACTCGCTGTCGTCGGGATGCGCCATGCCTTCGGCCAGCCCGACCGGGTCAATCAGAAAGGTACGGATAATCGAGGGATAAAGGCTTTTGTAATCCAGCACCAGCACCGAGTCATAAAGGCCTGGCCGCGAGTCCATCACGTAGCCGCCCGGACTCGCCTCCGGCGCGACTTCGCCCATATTCGGCGCAACGTAGCCGGCGCGATGCATACGCGGCAGATAAAGATGGCTGAACGAGGCGACCGAGCCGCCATGCCGATCCGCAGGCAGGCCGTTGACGGTGGCGCGCTCCAGCAGAAAAGGCATGATCTCGGTACGCTGGAAAATGCGCGTGACCAGCTCGCAGTCTTTCAGGTTGTAGTGCGCCAGCGCCGGTTTGTCTTCCGCAAAGCGCTGGTCGATCTCCTGCATCCTGTCCCACGGATTATTAATGGCTTTGCCTTCGCCCAGCAGCTCGCGCGAGACCGATTCCAGGCTAAAGGAGGGGAAATCCCAGAAGGCGGATTTCAGCGCCTCGATGCCGTCGATAATCAGCCGCCCGGTCGCCTGCGCAAAGTAGATCCCCGGCTTGAAGCCGTGCTCGCGCCACTCCAGCGCTTCGCTGTTGCGGCCCAGCCGCAGCGGGATGCCATAGCGGTCGGCATGTTTTTGCAGCATCCTGAGATCAAACTGCACCACGTTCCAGCCGATCAGCACGTCCGGATCGTGTTCGGCAAACCAGGCGTTGAGTTTTTCCAGCAGCGCAGGACGGCTGGCGACATATTCCAGCCTGAAGTCCAGGCGGCTGGCGTCGCCGTTTTCCGGCCCTAACATATAAACCACGCGCTGGCCGCAGCCTTCCAGCCCGATGCAGTAAAGCTCGCCGTGGCGCGTGGTTTCAATGTCCAGCGACACCCACTTCAGCGGCGGGCGATAGTCCGGGTTAGGTTTAAGCCGCGCCTGCGTCAGGCTGCCGCCGACCTGCTGGCCGCTGAACCACACCGGCGCGGTGATAAAACGCTCCATCAGGAAACGATCGGGCGGGCGGATATCCGCTTCATAAACCATCACGCCGTTTTCGCGCAGCAGCTTCTCCAGCTTTTGCAGCTGCCGATACTGTTTGCAGTAAAGCCCGGCGACCGGACGCTGGCGGAAGTCCTTCAGCGTCAGCGGCGTCAGCCTGATATCTTTTTCGGCACGCAGCAGGGTTTCCGCCTGCGCCAGCTGCTGCTGCGGAATAAAGGCGACCGACTCCTGCGGCGGCAGCACGATCCGCTGCGGGCCGTCGTCCGTGGCCAGCCACAGCACGATCTCCGTGCCGCTGGGCGTATCCCGCCAGTGTCGGGTCAGCAGAAAGCCTGCGCGCGCGTCGTTCACCTGAACCTCCTGAGCGGCTGGGAATGGAATACGGGGCTGTTCACCGCCATGCGGGCCTATAATAGCATGTTTATTTATACAGTTCTTACTTCGCCAGCGCCGCTCACCGGCAAGCGCTTTTCTTCTTTACCTGAAAAGAAGAAATATCCGCATTCCCATACAAAACAGCGCTTGACGGATCCCGGACGGGCCAGGACAATCCGGCTTTCCAATAAACAGAATGTGAAATCTATGGAAGCCTGGCTGGAACACCTTATAACTCAATCAGTTGCCTGGTCTTTACTGGCAGTAGGCCTGGTCGCCTTTTTCGAGTCGCTGGCGCTGGTTGGGCTGCTGCTGCCGGGCACCGTGCTGATGGCCTCGCTGGGCGCACTGGTCGGCAGCGGACAAATCAGTCTCTATCCGGCCTGGGGCGTGGGGATTATCGGCTGCCTGCTGGGCGACTGGATCTCCTACTTTATCGGCTGGCAGTTCAAAGGGCCGCTGCACCGCTGGTCATTTATTAAAAAGCATCAGCCGCTGATGGATAAAACCGAACACGCGCTGCATCAGCACAGCATGTTCACCATTATTATCGGCCGCTTTATCGGCCCGACGCGGCCGCTGATCCCGCTGGTGGCGGGGATGCTGGAGCTGCCGGTAAAGAAGTTTATCCCGCCTAATTTAATCGGCTGCGTGCTGTGGCCGCCTCTGTACCTGCTGCCAGGCATCCTGGCTGGCGTGGCGATTGACGTGCCGAAGGACGCCAGCAGCAGCCTGTTTAAATGGCTGCTGCTGGCGGTAGCGCTGCTGGTGTGGCTGGGCGGCTGGCTGGGCTGGCGCTGGCTGCGCGCCAAAAAACAACATGACTGGGCGACGGCCTATTTGCCGGAGAGCCGCCTGCGCTGGCTCGCGCCGCTGATGATGGCGGCGGGCGTCGCCAGCTTCGTGGCGATCCAGTTCCATCCGATGATGCCCATCTTCCGCCATCTGCTGTGGCAGGTGTTTATCGGCTAGATCATCAAAAGCGGCCCGGCCGGGGCCGCGCCTGCGACTGCTGAAGGGATAAACAGAGATGCCGGTAAACGTAGACCTGAACGATCTTTACGCCTTTCGGGCGCTGGTGGAATACGGCAACTTCCGCCTTGCGGCGGAGTCGATCTGCTTGTCTCAGTCCGCCCTTAGCCGCCGTATAGACAAGCTGGAAAATGCGCTGGGCCTGAAGCTGTTTGAACGCACGACCCGTCGCGTCAGCCTGACGCTGGCCGGACAAAACTTTGCCGAGCGATCGGGGCGGCTGCTGACGGATTTCGAAGATGTGATGGCGGATCTGAGCGAGGTCAGCCAGAACCGTACCGGGCTGGTCACTGTCGCCAGCGTCCCTTCCGCCGCCTATTATTTTATGCCGGATGTTATCCGCCGCTTTCAGAGCCGCTATCCCAGAGTGCGCGTTAAGCTGATCGACAGCAGCGCCAGCAATGTGTACGACTCCGTTGTCAGCGGCCAGGCGGATTTCGGCATCAGCTTTGCAGGCCGTACGCAGGCGGATATTGAATTTTTGCCGCTGCTGGCGGACAGATACGTCGCTGCCTGTCGGCATGAGCATCCGCTTGCGGGGAGTAAAGCGCTTACGTGGAAGGCGTTTTATCAGCAGGCCTGGATTGGCCTTGATAAGACCTCCGGCAACCGCAACCTGCTCGATCAGGCGCTGGCGCACATCGTGCCGGAACGTCCCAGTATTTGCGAAACCCGCCATGTCACCACCATGCTGGGTATGGTTGAAGCGGGCCTTGGCATTGCCGCCGTACCCGCTATGTCGATGCCGTATTCAGGCCATTCCGTGCTCACCAGCGTGCCGCTGACAGAACCGGTAGTGCAGCGGACGGTTGGCTTACTTAAGCGCAGCGGAAGGGTGCTGTCGCACGTCGCCGCCGAGCTTGAAAAGCTAATTACTGAACGGTAGCCGCCTGGGGCGTTGCCACGGTTTTCAGGCCGGTGGCGCGAATGCTCTCCTGCACCGCCGCCGACGAAAGATAGCGCAGCAGCTTTTGCGCCTCCTGCGCATTGGCCGAGGTTTTCGTTACGGCCCCGGCGAAGCGGGTGGTGTACTGCACGCTGGCCGGCAGCTCGCCGATAAAGGTGACGCCGGCAACGGGAAGCAGCTCGCTAACCTGCTGAAAGCCCAGCGCGTATTGCCCTTCAGCGACAACACGCGCTACCGGGATCCGCTCTATCATCTGCGCCTTGCTCTTCATTTGCTCCGCAATGCCCAGCTTTGCAAACAACTGCCCGCTGACATATCTGCCGCTTGCGCTGTCGGAATAGGCAACGGACTGCGCCTGTAACAGCGCCGCCCGCAGCGCCTGCTCCGTTTTAATGTTGACGGGCGTGGTGCCTTTTTTAACGACCGCGCCCACGGGCGAATCGGCCAGCTCCACGCGGGAGTTTTTAGCCAGCCAGCCCGCCTTATCCAGCTTTTCCAGCGCGTCGCCAACCATAATGACCACGTCCGCCTGTTCACCGCGAGCCAGCCTGGCGGGAATGGCCTGCGGCGACTGGCCCATCGACGGGCCGGATACCGTGGTGATTTTATAGCCCTCCTGCGCGGCAAAACGCGGCGCGAGCTTTTCCCAGGCGGCGCTGAAGCCGCCGGATATCATGACCGTCAACGCTTTGGCCTGCACGCCCGAGCTGAGGAGAAAAAGAAGCGGCAATACACAAAGAAATCTTCCTGTCTGATTCATGATTTTTCCTTAGCTGAGCGGTCTGGCGACCGGCTGAACAGACGTCGCGCTGCGACGATAGAGATAAAGCGTGGCCAGCAGGGCGCATACGGCGGCAAAGCTCATCCAGTATCCCGGCGAGGCTTTATCGCCCGTCAGCTCAATCAGGCCGGTGGAGACGACGGGCGTAAATCCGCCAAAGATCGCTGTCGCCAGGCTATAGGCGAGCGAGAATCCGGCCACTCTGACTTCCGGCGGCATAATTTCTGTCAGTGCCGGGATCATCGCGCCATTATAAAGGCCATAAATAAAAGACAGCCACAGCAGCACGCCCAGCATCATATAAAAGCCCGGCGCGCCAGCGAGCAGGCGAAGGGCAGGCCAGGCGGTGGCGAGCGCCAGCAGCGTCATGGTAATCAGCACCGGTTTGCGGCCGAAGCGATCGGACAGCGCGCCGCCTATAGGAAGCCAGCAAAAATTCGAGATAGCGACCAGCAGCGTAACCAGCAGGCTGTCGGAGGCGCTGAGCATCAGCACTTTCTTGCCGAAGGTCGGGGCGTAAACGGTAATCAGATAAAAAGCCGTGGTGGTCATTGCGACCATCAGCATTCCGGCGATAACCACCTGCCAGTTAGCCAGCAGCGTGGCAAAAACCTGCCTCATCGCCAGATGAGTACGACGGGCGTTAAACTCCTGCGTCTCTTCCAGCTTGCGGCGCAGAACAAAGATGAAAGGCACAATCAGGCAGCCAAACAGAAACGGCAGACGCCAGCCCCATTCGCGGATGGCGGTTTCCTCAAGGAGGGCGTTAAGGGCAAAGCCCATCGCTGCCGCCACCATGATGGCGACCTGCTGACTGGCTGACTGCCAGCTGGTATAGAAGCCCTTGCGTCCCGGCGTGGCGATTTCAGCCAGATAAACCGATACGCCGCCCAGCTCTGCGCCGGCAGAGAAACCCTGAAGTAAACGCCCCGTCAGCACCAGCAGCGGCGCCCAAAGGCCGATGGCCTGATAAGACGGGATAAGCACAATCAGGAAAGTCCCCGCCGCCATGATGGAAAGCGTCACAATCAACCCTTTGCGTCGGCCAACCTTATCGATATAGGCACCCAGCACGATTGCGCCGACAGGCCGCATCAGAAAGCCCGCGCCGAAGACGGCGAAAGTCATCATCAGCGAAGCGAACTCGCTGCTTGCCGGAAAAAAAGTGTGCGCGATATAGGTGGCGTAAAAACCGAACAGAAAGAAATCAAACTGCTCCAGAAAATTGCCTGAGGTAACGCGAAATATGGCGCCGATGCGGGCGCGCAGGGACAGGGGTAAGCCAGAAGTAAGGTGCATAGCGATCTCCAGTTTGTCAGTGGCGCTTTTTGCCGCGCCTGCTTTGAAGACTGGCTGAGTAAATCGCAGTAAATAAGTGCAAAAAGTGCATTGATTGATGTGTCGATGGCATGAATAAGGCCGATACGTATAAAACCGATTGGATTTGTTACGGTTTTATTTTTGATCGGCTGCCGTAGGGGTAAAAGCGGGTTCTCTTTTTTGTGATGGTATTCATAAAGCTACCTGAGCAGAAGAAGAGAGAAGAGAGAGAAGAAAGAGAAGAGGAAGAAGAGGCAGGGAAAAAGGGAGAGGAAGAAGAGGAGTAAGAAGCGGAGGCATCGGTGGGGTTATTCGTTAATTAATTGAATCGTATGGATTTTTTTATATGTGGCGCTTCATTTTTATTACCGTCCTGGTCAGGCGCGGCTTCAAAAAAAGCGCGATCGAAAAAATATACGTTAATTTCTAGACGACCGGTCTAATCAGGTGTAAGGTTAGTTCATGAACACAGCGACGCATAAACACAAAGACGATGTCCGCGAGCATATCCTCGCCACCGGACAGCGCATCATGGCGGGCAGAGGCTATTCGGCCGTCGGGCTGAACGAAATCCTGACCGAAGCGGGCGTGCCTAAAGGCTCCTTCTATCACTATTTCGGCTCCAAGGATGCCTTTGCTGTCGCCATGCTGGAAAGCTATTTTGCCGACTACCTGGCCGGGCTTGACCACACGATGAGCCAGCCCGGTGCCAATATGGCGCAGCGGCTGATGCACTACTGGCAGCAGTGGCAGGATACACAGTCATTCCAGGACTGTCAGGGCAAATGCCTGGCGGTAAAGCTGGGGGCGGAAGTGGCCGACCTGTCGGAAAATATGCGACTTGCGCTGGAAAAAGGCACTTCGCAAATTGTGGAGCGGCTGGCTGAAGCCATTGAGGCTGGCGCAAAGGAAGGGTCACTGCGGATTATCGACGAGCCAGGCCGGGTCGCAGAAAGTCTTTACCAGCTCTGGCTGGGCGCGAGCGTGATGGTGAAAATCGTTCGCCACAAAGGGCCGTTTGCCTCAGCCATGCTGTTAACCCGGCATACGCTGGGCCTGGCAGGCTGAAGCGCCGTTTGCCTCAGTAATGCTGCTGACCTGGCAAACGCTGGGCCTGGCTGGCTGAAGCGCCGCTAAGCCAGGCGGATAGTTTTATTACAGGTTTACGATCGACAGGGCCAGCAGGCTGGCCTGTTTTTTTACCCCAAGATTAGACGACTGGTCTACTATATATTAATGCCACCATGCGGAGAGACACGATGAAAGTTTTAATGGTTCTGACCTCACACGATCGACTGGGCGACACCGGCCGTAAAACCGGTTTCTGGCTGGAAGAGCTGGCCGCGCCTTATTATGCCTTTAAAGATGCGGGCGCCGAAGTAACTCTGGCTTCGCCGGCCGGCGGCAATCCGCCGCTGGATCCGAAAAGCAACGAGCCGGATTTTCAGACGGAGATGACGCATCGCTTTGAGGCTGACGCCGACGCTGTTGCGCAGCTTGCCGCTACCGTGCGTCTGGACACGATTTCCCAGGCCGATTACGACACGGTATTTTATCCGGGCGGCCACGGCCCGCTGTGGGATCTGGCTGAGGACAAGCATTCCATCGCCCTGATTGAATCTTTCCTCGCCGCAGAAAAACCGGTAGCGCTGGTTTGTCACGCGCCTGGCGTGCTGCGCCATGTGAAAACGCCGGCGGGCCGTCCGCTGGTGGAAGGGAAAAAGGTCACGGGCTTCGCCAACAGCGAAGAAGAAGGCGTCGGCCTGACCAACGTGGTGCCTTTCCTGGTAGAGGATGAGCTGGTGGCGCAGGGCGGCATCTACTCTAAGGGCGCCGACTGGGGCTCTTACGTGGTTCAGGATGGATTGTTAATTACCGGCCAGAACCCTGGCTCCTCAGCGGCAACAGCCGCGCTGCTTCTCAAACAGTTCGCATAATCATCGCTTTCCTGCGGCGCAATGCCGCAGGATCCCATCGGGCCGCGGCTATTTCAGCAGCGGCATCAGCGCGGCTACCAATTTTTCAGGCGAAACTGGCGGCCCTTCCGGCTGCCAGGCGTTCTGCAATTCCGCTATCTCTATACCGATTAAAGACGAACAGGCGAGCACTTCGCAGCAGGCCGTCAGTTCCGCCAGCGTTAATCCTCCCTCTGGCTGATAATCTGTCGGCACCGTGCCCGGGGCCAGCACGTCGCAATCCAGATGCACATAAACCGCACGGCCAGCAACGGCCTTACGCAGGCGATCCGGCAAATCTTCACCGGGCGGAAGGGAGGAAATATTGTGCTGCTCGATCAGGTTCACTTCAAAAGGATCGAGATCGCGCTGGCCGACCAGCACGACCTGTTCCATCCTGATACCGCTGCCCAGGCCGGTGTCCCAAAGGCCCAGCGGCCCGGCCAGAGCCAGTCCGCCCAGAAATCCACTGGTGGAAGAAGCCGGCGTATTGAGATCGGCGTGCGCGTCGAACCACACCAGACAAGCATCGGGATAATGTTGCGCCAGCGCGGGCAGCGTCGCCAGCGACACGGCACAGCGGCTGGTGGCCGCTACGGAAACGGCCCCGGAGGCAAACACGGCGGCAAAATGTTGTTGTACCGCGTGCAAATCGGGCATGGCCGCGTCCAGCTCTTCGCGCCAGCCTGCGTTCAGCGCCGGTTTGGGCGTACCGATAACAGTCGGCCGCTGGCCGAGGCAGGATGCCAGCGCGTTACCAAAGGATTTGGCCGCTGGGATCGCAAGATCGTTATGGTCTCCGGCACGCCCCTGAAAAATAGTACAGACAGTGTGGTTTTCGACCATCAGGCTGCTCCGGTTAATTGCCAGGGAGGATTAAACATAAAACAGCGGGGAATGACGCACAAGATGGCATGATGTTTTACACAAAACCCGGCCGTTTGCCATAAACGCAAGCGGCCAGGCGAATACTTTGCAGACTGAAGATACGAGGCGGTTTTCAGACGAAGAAACGGCGGGCCTAAACAGCCAGCCCGTTGACCCTTAACATAAACAGGTCGCCTTCCCGGATTTCCCTTTTTCTTTCCAGCAGCAAATCGAGATCGTCTCTGACGGTAAGATAAAGTCCGCTTAACGACCTGTATTTCCCGCTGCACAGTTTTTCAATATTGATCAGGCTTTGCGTTTCATCAACGGTATTCCCGGCATCTTTTTCATCATATACCCACTGCAAGGCTTTTCCACGAGCGCTGTTGCTGTCGGTGATGGTATCAATCAGATTCGTTACCATGCCGGTGGAATGAACCAGGCCGGGGTGATAGGCGTAAAGAGAGATATTTTCACGCTTCATTTCAACCGCAAGATTTTCGGTTAATTTAATCACGGCCGCTTTGGTTACGGAATAAGAGGTACAATAAGGCCAGCGGTAAACCCCGGCATTACTGACGATATTAATAATAATCCCACGCTTTTTCACACGCATTGGCTTTAGCGCCTCATGCGTGCAATAAGAAAGGCCAAGCAGGTTAATATTGATGGCCTCAAACCAGTCGTCCAGTTCGATATCGGCAAATTTATCTACCGGCCCCCAGACGCCGGCGTTATTGATCACAACATCAATATGACCAAACTTGTCGGCTATGCTGGCAAAGCAGGCGGCAACCGCGACCCGATCGGTAACGTCGCACTGGAGGCAGTGAACGGCACCGCCAAACTCCTCTTCAAGTTCGGCCAGTCTTTGCGCATCTCTGCCGGTAATAATAACCCGATGATCTTTCGCCAGCGCTCTGGCATAGGACAGGCCAAGCCCTTTAGACCCACCGGTGATTAATATCGTCTTTTTTTGCGCATCAATCATTGCCTGTTTTCCTTTAATAAAATAGATTTCTGGTCATGCTTGCTATATCGCATTAGTAACATATCTTTATGTAACTTACATGACATTCATCATTCATTTTATTTATGGCAGGATAATAGTTTGTTTCTGAGTTGAATTAACAGATGAATAAGGTGATTATTCCTGTACGTTAATATATGGCAATAAAAAGGAAATTATTTAATAAGTAAATAAAGCCGTCTGGCCCTGTTGATATCAATATATCTGTGCCGTTGCAGGAAAGATGACTTAGTTAGCAGTGCCAGTTTAATGTGGACTGTAGTTATGCCAGCGAATGCTTATGACGTGGCTCGGCTTAAGGCAGAGAGGCCCGGTATGTAAACCAGGCGCCGCCGCCGTTACCGCAGGCTAATGCCTAATATGGCCGCCTCTTTGACCTCACCGTTAAGCAAGGCGGAAGTGCTGCCGTCCCAGAAAATCCGGCCATCGACCACCAGGGCGCTGCGCGGCGTGATGCGCGCCGCATCCTCAATACTGTGCGACACCATCAGCAGCGTCATCTTTCTTTCCCGACAAACTTCATCCGTCAACGCCAGCATCTCTTTACGCAGCGCCGGATCCAGCGCCGAGAACGGTTCGTCCAGCAGCAGGATCGGCTGCTGGCGCACCAGGCAACGGGCCAGCGCGGCGCGCTGACGCTGCCCGCCGGAAAGCTCGCCCGGCAGACGGGTCAGATAGTCTTCCAGACCGACCCTCTCCGCAATCGTCTGCAAGCTTCGCTGCTGTTCCGCCGTCAGCCGCAGCCCCGGATGCAGCCCCAACCCGATATTTTGCGCCACGGTAAGATGGGGAAACAGGTTATTTTCCTGAAACAGCATGGAAACCGGCCGCCTGGCCGGCGGCGTAGCGCGATGATCTTCGCCGTTCAGCCGCAGTTCGCCACTGTCGGCGGTAAGAAAACCCGCTACCAGGCTCAGCAGGGTGCTTTTACCTGCGCCGCTGGGGCCAAGTATCGCCAGGCGCTCCCCGGCCTGCATCGACAGGGAAAAGCGCATCGGCAGATGCTGGTAGATCCAGGTAAGGTTAGTCAACGTCAGCATGGCGTCCCGGCAGTTTTTCAATCAGGGTAAACAAAAGAAAGCAGAGCAGCAGCAGCAGCAGCGCGGTCACCGCGCCATCCTCGCTGCGATAGGCGCCCATCTGCTGGTAAAGCCAGAACGGCAGGGTGCGGAAATCTTCGTTGCCGAACAGCGCCACCACGCCGAAATCGCCGACCGACAGCACGCTGGCAAACGCCAGCGCCTGCGCCAGCGGCCGTTTTAACGCGCGCAGCTCGATCAGCCGCAGACGGTTCAGCCCGCGAATATCCAGCGCCAGACAAAGGCGGCTGTAGCGCTCGGCGATATCGCGCAAAGGATTTTCCAGCACTTTCATCGCGTAGGGCACGGCCATCAGCGCATTGGTAAAGATAACAATGCCGTCCGCAGACTGCGGCAGACCGAGGGTATCGTTCAGCAACAGGAAAAAACCGGTCGCCAGCACGATCTCCGGCATCGCCAGGATCAGCATTCCGCTCAGCTCCATCAGCTGGCCCGCGAAAGGCTGCTGGCGCAGGCGCAGCTCGCGGCTGCTCCACAGCAGCATCGTGGTCAGCAGCACGCAGAGCACGCCGGCGCCCAGGGCGATGCGTAGCGAGGTAAAGGTCGCCTGCCAGAGCGCGGGCTGTTGCAGGACGCTAAACAGGTTGCTGTTCAGGCCGCTGGCAATCACGGCCAACAGCGGCGGCGCGATCAGCAGCAGCAGCAGCAACAGCAGTACGCCGTCCAGCAGCTTCGCGCCCGGCGCTTCCTGCTTATCCCGCCAGCCTTGCAGATGAGTGGTGCCTGACGGCAGCGCTTTACTCAGCCGCTGGCTCAGCAACACCAGGCTCAGGCAGCAGATCATTTGCAGCAGCGCCAGTAAGGCGGCGCGGCCGGGATCGTAATCAAAATTCAGCGCCTGAAAAATCGCCAGCTCGATAGTGGTGGCCTTAGGGCCGCCGCCCAGCGCCAGCACGGTGGCGAAGCTGGCGAAGCAGAGCATAAAGATCAGCGAGCCGACCGGCAGCAGCTGGCGCCGCAGCCAGGGCCACTCAACCAGGCGAAACTGATGCCAGCCCGTGACGCCCAGCTGCGCGGCCAGCTGGCGCTGTTCGGTGGGGATTTGCTCCAGCGTTTGCAGTAGCAGCCTGGCGGCCAGCGGCAGGTTAAAAAAGACGTGCGCCAACAAAATGCCCTGCAAACCATAAGGCGTAAAGTGATAGTCCACGCCCAGCCAGGCGCACAGCGACGCCAGCCATCCCGTACGCCCGTAAACGCTGAGGATACCGAATACCGCCACCAGCACCGGCAGCACCAGCGTCATCGCGCAAAGGCGCAGCACGAGTTGCCTGCCCGGAAAGCGGCGGCGATACAACGCCCGCGCCAGCGGCACGGCGGGCGTCAGCGCCAGCAAAGCGGAGAGAAACGCCTGCCAGAAGGAAAAGCGGAGGACGTGCCACAGATAGCTGTCTTCCCAAAGCGCGCGGGCGCTGACCGGCGCGTTGCGCCCCAGCGCGATAAAGGCGAGCAGCGCCACGGCGACCAGCAGCGTGGCGGCCAGGCAGCCAGGAACGAGGCTGCCTGAAGGCTGATAGCTGGCTAGCGGCTGACGGCGCGTTGCCATTCGCTGATCCATTGGCTGCGATGGCTGGCAACGTTCTGCGACGAATATTGCAGCGTGGTTTTCGGCAGGGTCAGCGTGTCAAAGCCTGCCGGCAGCTTGCCCGCCACGGCGGGATACATCCAGTTGCCCTGCGGAATGGTCTGCTGGAAAGGCTGAGCCAGTATAAACTGCATAAACTTCTGCGCCAGCTGCGGCTGTTTACTGGTTTTAAGCTGCCCGGCGACTTCCACCTGGAGGTAATGACCTTCACTAAAGTCGGCAGCGGCATACTGCGTTTTTTTCTCGGCAATCAAATGATAAGCGGGTGAGGTGGTGTAGCTCAGCACCATGTCGGCTTCGCCCTTCAGAAACAGGCCGTAAGCCTCGCTCCAGCCTTTGGTCACGGTCACGGTTTTCTGCGCCAGCTTCTGCCAGGCGGCGGGCGCGTTATCGCCATAGACTTTCTGCATCCACAGCAGCAGGCCCAGTCCCGGCGTGCTGGTGCGCGGATCTTCGTAGATAATTTTCAGCGGCTGACTGCCCTCGACCAGCTCTTTCAGGCTTTTGGGCGGGTTTTGCAGTTTAGTTTTGTCATAGACAAAGGCGAACCAGCCGTAGTCGTAGGGAACGAAAGTGCTGTTTGACCAGCCGCCCGGCACGGTGACGCTGCGCGTATCGACGCCGCTGGCGGCAAACAGGCCGGTTTTTTCCGCCGCGTCCAGCAGGTTGTTATCCAGCCCCAGCACCACGTCGGCGCGGCTGTTTTTCCCTTCCATACGCAGGCGGTTCAGCAGCGCGACGCCGTCGGGCAGGGCGACATAGCGCAGCTCGCAGCCGCAGTCGGCCTCAAAAGCCTTTTTAATGGCCGGACCGGGTCCCCATTCGGAAGAGAAAGAGTCATAGGTATAGACCGTCAGCGCGGGTTTGGCGGCAACGGCGGAAAGCGAGCAGAGCAGCAGCAGAGGCAGGATTTTTTTTAGCACCTGGAGTTCCTTGAGGGTCAGGCGACGCGCGATCTGAGCAGGTGAAGCACTCTCAAATCCCTACGCCGGTATTAGCCGGGTCAGGTTCGACGGGTTTATCTCAGCGTCGGCTAATGCCGCGCACCCCGTTGAGAACGGCTTATTCTAATGATTTCTACAGAGTAGCGAAAGCATCATGATTCGGGTGGTGCAAACCATGCGGACTTGAAGTCAAACCAGCCCAGCGTATTCATGCGCACCCCGCGCATACTGCGTTCGCCTTCCAGCAGCAGCCAGTGATGGAAAAGCGGATGAAAGTAGCAGTCGGCTGTCAGCTGCCTGCTCCAGTCGGCCAGCGGCAGCTGCTGTTCGCGCCAGCGCTGCGCGTCCTGCCGCCAGTCAATCGGCACGCAGTGTTGCAGCAGCGGGATCTCATACAGCAGGGCAAACAGCGAAAACTCCAGCGGCAGGGTAAAGTTAGCGCTGCCCAGCCAGATGTCGCTTTCCGCCTCGCCCTGATGCCAGCTGGCGTAATCGACCTGCTTCGTAACCAGCGTCACCCCTTGCGCAGCCAGCAGCGGATGGAGCAAATTAGCAATAGCCTGATGCTCAAGATGATCGCCATACCAGGTCAGCGTAAGCGAGGTCAGGCCCGTCGGCTTTTCCGGCGCGTCCAGATCGCGTCGATGATGCCAGCGCGGCAGCAGCCCATAGGCCGGAAACCAGTAGCGCTGATAGCCTGCTCCGGCGCGGTTCAGCAGCGCTATCGGGTTGGCGATGGCGCTGACCCAGCGACGGATCTGCTCGTCCCGTCCCAGCGGCGAACGCTGGTCGAACAGCAGAAAATAGCAGCCTTCTTCAAGGCGGCTCTCTTCCGATTTTTCATCCAGGCTGCCGCCTTCCAGCCTGACGCCGGAATAGACCAGCTCCTCGCTGATTTCCGGTAATACCCAGATGTTGACCTCATCAAGCAGCGCGCGGTAGCCGAAATAGGCGTCGAAGGCTTCGATCTTAAGCTGGCTCTGCTGATTACGCACCACGGCATAGGGCCCGGTGCCGACGGGCTGACGGCTGAAATCGGGCAGAAAAGGCCACTCTTTCGGCACGATCAGCGCGCCGACGCCCGCCAGCAGCCACGGCAGCCAGCGGTCGGGCTGGTGCAGATGAATATCCAGCGTCCAGGACGTGGAAGAGTGAATACGGACAATATTGGCGAAAAGCGGCTGCGTCCGCGCGCGTTCCAGCGTGGCGATCACATCCGCCATCTCCAGCTCGCGTCCGTGATGGAAATGCACCGCAGGGCGTAAATAGAAGCGCCAGTGCAGCGAAGAAACCGACTGCCAGTGGTGGGCGATATCCGGCTCGATTTCCCCGTTTTCCTCATTTATGCGCGTCAGGCCGCTGAAGATCTGCCGGGCCAGATGCGTTTCCGAACGACGCAACGCGGTGGCGGGATTCAGGTTCAGCAGCGAGCGATAATAGAGCACCCGCAGGATATGTTTTCCCTGGCGAAAGCTGCGGCCGAGATGAGAGAGCAGCATCTGCCGCACGGTATTTTTATCGCCGACCAGCTGCACCAGCTGATCGATGCGATCCTGCTCCAGCAGGTCTTCCGCGCGCTGCTGCTGAAGCGCCAGGCCCGTATAGTGAAACGTCAGCTTCGAGCGCTTGCCGCGCCCGGCTTCTGCCTGCCAGGTTAGCCAGCCCGCCTGCTGCATGGCGCCAAGCAGGTTACGCATATGGCGACGCGAACAGCTAAGCTGGAGCGCCAGCTGGTCGAGCGTGGTTTCCTGCGGCTGGCCCTCGCAGCTCTGCCAGAGCCGGATAAACTGCTGCTGTAAACGCGTTGATTGCATAAAAGGGGAACTCTTGCTGAAAAGTCGCCTGTTTTTCTTGCCCTATATTAAGGCAATACTGGTTAGCGATGAAAGTGCGGGAGGCATTCTTTTGAATGGCGCGCTTTCAAGACTTTATATCTGAGTAAGGTGTGCTTTCACCAGCCAGCAGGCGTCTTGCCCGCTGGCTTTTTTCATTTCCCGTTTTCTTCTATGCTTGCTGTTTGCGCCCGCGTGCGGGCCTCTTTATTTGCAAGGGATGTGGTATGAAATCGTTGCTTACGCGTCAACGTCGTATTAACCCGGTTTACCTCGCTTTTATGGCTGTCTCTTTTATGGTGGGTATCGCGGGGGCGCTACAGGCGCCAACGCTGAGCCTGTTTCTGACGCGCGAAGTGGGCGAGCGGCCATTCTGGGTGGGGCTGTTTTATACCGTGAACGCAATTGCCGGTATTGCGGTAAGCCTGCTGCTGGCGAAACGATCGGACAACCGTGGCGATCGACGTATGCTGATCCTCTTTTGCTGTCTGATGGCGACAGGCAACGCGCTGCTGTTCGCTTTTAACCGCGATTATCTGACGCTAATCACTTTTGGCGTGCTGCTGTCGGCGCTGGCCAGCGTCGCCATGCCGCAAATTTTTGCGCTGGCGCGCGAGTATGCGGACAGCTCTGCGCGTGAAGTCGTGATGTTCAGTTCGGTAATGCGCGCCCAGCTTTCGCTGGCGTGGGTGATTGGCCCGCCGCTCTCTTTCGCGCTGGCGTTGAACTACGGCTTTACCACCATGTTTTCCGTTGCCGCCGCGCTGTTTGTGCTCTGCATCGCGCTGATCTGGTTTGCGCTGCCTTCCGTACCACGAGTGGAACAGTCGCCGGAGGTGGTTATCACGCAAATCAGCGCGTGGAAAAACAGAGACGTGCGGCTGCTGTTTATCGCCTCGCTGCTGATGTGGACCTGCAACACCATGTATATCATTGATATGCCGCTTTATATCAGCAGCGTGCTGGGCCTGCCGGACAGGCTGGCGGGCCTGCTGATGGGCGTGGCGGCGGGTCTGGAGATCCCGGCGATGCTGCTGGCCGGGCACTATGTTAAGCGCTTCGGCAAGCGCAACATGATGCTGTTTGCCGTGGCGGCGGGCGTGCTGTTTTATCTGGGGCTGGTGCTGTTTCACTCGCGTGCGGCGCTGCTGGCGCTACAGATTTTCAACGCTATTTTTATCGGCATCATCGCCGGGATTGGCATGCTCTATTTTCAGGATCTGATGCCCGGCAGACCAGGTGCGGCCACCACGCTTTTTACCAACAGCATTTCGACCGGCGTGATCCTGGCGGGCGTGTTGCAGGGCGCGCTGGCAGAAACGTTCGGCCACTATTCGGTTTACTGGGGCGCGCTGATCCTCGCCGTCGCGGCTTTGGCGATGTCGGCTAAGGTGAAGGATGTTTGAGTGGAGGGAAGCGGCCCGCTCGGGCCGCTTTTAACCCGACTGAAGCTAGCGCAAGAACGCTGGCTGCCGCCGTTCATACTCGCTGATGCTGGCTTCGTGCTGCAGCGTCAGGCCAATGCTATCCAGCCCGTTCAACAGGCAGTGACGACGGAAAGGATCGATGCTGAAAGCGTAACGCTTGTCGCCTGCCACCACTTCCTGCCTGTCCAAATCCACGGTAAAGCTGACGCCCGGCTCGGCGGCGACCCGTTGAAACAGCGCATCCATTTCGGCTTCGCTTAACGTCACCAGCAGCAGCTGATTATTAAACGCGTTATTGGCAAAAATATCGGCGAAATCACTGCCGATAATCGCCTGGATACCGTAGTCGGTCAGCGCCCAGGGCGCGTGTTCGCGCGAAGATCCACAGCCGAAGTTCTCCCGCGTCAGCATAATGCTGGCGCCGCGAAAGGCCGGTTTATTCAGGATAAAGTCCGGGTCAGGGATCTGACCTTCCGCATCCTTGTAGCGCCAGTCGTAAAACAGGTTGCGGCCAAAACCGGTGCGCGTCACCATCTGTAAAAACTGCTTCGGGATAATGGCGTCGGTGTCGACGTTGGCGGCGTCCATTGGCACCACCACGCCCGTATGCTGCGTAAATTTTTTCGCCATAGTTACTCCTGATCCAGCTCGCGGATATCGGCAAAGTGACCGGCTACCGCCGCAGCGGCGGCCATCGCCGGGCTGAGCAAATGCGTACGTCCGCCACGGCCCTGACGGCCTTCGAAATTACGGTTGCTGGTTGAGGCGCAGCGCTCGCCCGGACTCAGGCGATCGTTATTCATCGCCAGACACATCGAGCAGCCGGGCAGGCGCCATTCGAAACCGGCA
Source organism: Erwinia wuhanensis (assembly GCF_030484085.1). Taxonomy (NCBI): domain Bacteria; kingdom Pseudomonadati; phylum Pseudomonadota; class Gammaproteobacteria; order Enterobacterales; family Erwiniaceae; genus Erwinia; species Erwinia wuhanensis. The sequence goes on along the minus strand of NZ_JAUJUH010000007.1, from coordinate 206,882 downwards.
GCCAGAAAGATTTGATCCAGACCTTCCGCTTCGGCCTGCGCTTTGACCGGCCCGGAGCCGGGCACGACGTAAGCCTGCACGCCAGCGGCGATTTTATGCCCTTTGACCACGGAGGCCGCCGCGCGCAGATCCTCAATACGGGAATTGGTGCAGGAGCCGATAAATACCTTATCAATCCGCACGTCAGTCAGCCTGATGCCCGGTTTGAGATCCATATAGGCCAGCGCTTTTTCCGCCGAGGCGCGTTCAATGGGATCGCTGAAGCTGGCCGGATCGGGGATGACGTCGTTGACGGCGATCACCTGGCCGGGATTGGTGCCCCAGGTGACCTGCGGCGCGATCTCACTGGCATTAAGCGTCACGACTTTATCAAAGCGGGCACCGCTGTCGGATTTCAGCGTGCGCCAGTAGGCGACTGCCTGTTCCCAGGCCCGATCTTTGGGCGCAAACTGGCGGCCCTTCACATAATTAAACGTGGTCTCATCCGGCGCGACCAGGCCCGCTTTCGCGCCCAGCTCAATCGCCATATTGCACAGCGTCATGCGGCCTTCCATGCTGAGCTGCTCCACGGCCGGGCCGCAGAACTCCACCACGTGCCCGTTGCCGCCGCCGCTGCCGGTTTTACCGATGATCGCCAGCGCGATATCCTTGGCGGTAATGCCCGGCGCCGTCTGCCCCACGACTTCGATCTTCATGGTTTTAGCGCGCGACTGCTTCAGCGTCTGCGTTGCCAGCACGTGTTCGACTTCTGACGTGCCGATGCCAAACGCCAGCGCGCCGAAAGCGCCGTGGGTAGAAGTATGCGAATCGCCGCAGACGATGGTCATACCGGGCAGCGACATGCCCTGTTCAGGCCCGATAACGTGCACAATGCCCTGAAAAGGATGCTTCAGATCGTACAGCCGCACGCCGAATTCTTCGCAGTTTTTGATCAGCATCGACATCTGAATGCGCGCCATCTCGCCGCTGGCGTTGATATCCCGCGTTTGCGTAGAGACGTTGTGATCCATCGTGGCGAAAGTTTTACCCGGCTGACGCACCGGGCGGCCGTGCGCGCGCAGACCGTCAAAAGCCTGCGCCGAGGTCACTTCATGCACCAGGTGCCTGTCGATATAAAGCAGCGGCGTCTCGTCAGGCGCTTCATACACGACATGGGCGTCAAACAGCTTCTCGTATAATGTTTTCATAATCAGGCTTCGCGGATAAATCGGGCGATAACGGAACCCATCTCCTCGGTGCCGACGGCGTCGCCGTCGCCAGCCAGGTCGCCGGTACGGTAATTTTCTGCCAGCGCGCGGCTGATGGCCTGCTCAATGGCATCGGCCGCGTCGGCGGCTTGCAGGCTGTAGCGCAGCAGCAGCGCCAGCGACAGGATCTGAGCGACAGGATTGGCAATATTTTTTCCGGCGATATCCGGCGCGGAGCCGCCTGCCGGTTCAAACAGGCCAAAACCCTGTTCGTTAAGGCTGGCGGAAGGCAGCATCCCCATTGAGCCGGTAATCATCGCGCACTCGTCGGAGAGAATATCGCCAAACAGGTTAGAGCAAAGCATAACGTCGAACTGTGAAGGTTCTTTGATCAGCTGCATCGTGGCGTTATCAATATACATATGATGCAGCTCGACATCCGGGTAATCCTGCGCCACTTCCGTTACGATCTGCCGCCATAAAATGGACGATTGCAGCACGTTTGCTTTATCAATCGACGTCACTTTTTTACGGCGCTTGCGGGCAGATTCAAAGGCGATGCGGGCGATGCGTTCGATCTCGAAGCGGTGATAAACCTCGGTATCAAAGGCGCGCTCGTGCTGGCCGCTGCCTTCACGGCCTTTCGGCTGGCCGAAATAGATGCCGCCGGTCAGCTCGCGCACCACCAGAATATCGAAGCCTTTGGCGGCGATATCTGCGCGTAGCGGGCAGAACGCTTCCAGCCCCTGATGCAGGCTGGCCGGCCGCAGGTTGCTGAACAGTCTGAAGTGCTTACGCAACGGCAGCAGCGCGCCGCGCTCCGGCTGCTCCGCTGGCGGCAGGTGTTCCCATTTCGGGCCGCCGACGGAGCCAAACAGGATCGCATCCGCCTGTTCGCAGCCCGCCACGGTGGCTGGCGGCAGCGGCTCGCCGTGACGGTCGATGGCAATGCCGCCGACGTCATACTCGCTGGTGGTGATGCGCAGATCGAAACGCTGACGTACCGCATCCAGCACCTTCGCGGCCTGCGCCATGACTTCCGGCCCGATGCCGTCGCCCGGCAATACGGCAATATGATAAGTCCTTGTCATTATACGGCTTCCTTTTCGTTGGCTTTGCGCTGCAGTTCCTGCTCGACCTGGCGCGCGCGCCAGATATTGTTCAGGGCGTTGATCATGGCTTTGGCGGAGGATTCCACGATATCCGTCGCCAGGCCCACGCCGTGGAATTTACGGCCGTTATAGTTCACCACGATATCAACCTGGCCCAGCGCGTCTTTGCCGTGGCCTTTGGCGGTCAGCTGATATTTCACCAGCTCGATATCAAAGTCGGTAATACGGTTGATCGCCTGGTAAACGGCATCCACCGGCCCGTTGCCCGTCGCGGCTTCGGCGATGGATTCTTCTCCGCAGTTCAGCTTGACCGAAGCGGTTGCCATCACGCTGGAGCCGGACTGCACGCTGAAGTAGTCCAGACGGAAATGTTCCGGCTCTTCGTTCTGCTTGTTAATAAAGGCCAGCGCTTCCAGATCGTAATCGAACACCTGGCCCTTTTTATCGGCCAGCTTCAGGAAGGCGTCGTACAGGCTGTCCAGATTGTAATCCTGCTCTTTGTAACCCATCTCCTCCATGCGGTGTTTCACGGCCGCACGACCGGAGCGAGAGGTCAGGTTCAGCTGGATTTGGTGCAGGCCGATCGATTCCGGCGTCATAATTTCGTAGTTTTCGCGGTTTTTCAGCACGCCGTCCTGGTGAATACCGGAGGAGTGGGCGAAAGCGCCGCTGCCCACCACGGCTTTATTGGCCGGGATTGGCATATTGCAGATCTGGCTGACCAGCTGGCTGGTGCGGTAGATTTCCTGATGGTGAATATGGGTATGCACGTTCATCAGCTGGCTGCGGGTTTTTATCGCCATGATGGCTTCTTCCAGCGCACAGTTGCCCGCACGCTCGCCCAAACCGTTAATGGTGCCCTCAATCTGGCGCGCGCCAGCCTGCACGGCGGCGATAGAATTGCCGACCGCCATGCCCAAATCGTCATGGGTATGCACTGACAGGATAGCTTTGTCGATATTGGGTACGCGGTTGCGCAGCTGGGTGAAAATGTTGCTGTACTCGCTCGGCAGGGTGTAGCCCACGGTGTCAGGGATATTGATGGTAGTGGCGCCGGCGTTGATGGCGGCTTCCACGACGCGGCACAGATCGTCGATTGGCGTCCGACCGCCGTCTTCGCAGGAAAATTCGACGTCGTCGGTGTAGTTACGCGCATGTTTTACCATACGCACGGCGCGCTCGATCACTTCCGGCAGCGTGCTGCGCAGCTTGGTGGCGATATGCATGGGCGACGTCGCCAGAAAGGTGTGGATGCGGTAGGCTTCGGCCACGCGCAGCGCTTCGTAAGCCGCATCGATATCTTTTTCCACACAGCGGGCCAGCGCGCAAACACGGCTGTTTTTTACCTGGCGAGCGATAGTCTGCACGGATTCGAAGTCGCCTGGCGAAGAAACCGGAAAACCGACCTCCATCACGTCAACGCCCATACGCTCCAGCGCCAGCGCTATCTGCAATTTCTCTTTCACGCTCAGGCTGGCCTGCAATGCCTGTTCGCCATCACGCAGCGTGGTATCGAAAATAATAACTTGTTGGCTCATCAGATAATTCCTTTCATGTTTGCATCGCTAATGCTACGAGCATAAAAAAACCCGCGCAGTAGCGCGGGTTTTTTAGTTTGCAAGCCTGAATCAGTGATTCATTCCGCCCACAAGTCTACCGCGCATAAATATGCGTTTAGTAGTAGACCAGGTAGGAGGAGGGTACGGATCATTGAGTCAGGCCTCATAAATTTGCTGTTCCTTTATTGATACTTGAAAGCGGGGGGCGATGTCAAGGCGAGTCACAAGGTTATAATTAGCGACGTAAAATCAGCGCAGAGAAATTATTCTGGCTCAGCAAAGGCAGACAGAACAAAAAGGCGTACGGCAGGCCGCCCAGCAGAAAACCATCGAAAAACAAAAGGGAGTGCTGGCGGTTTTTAGCAAAAAATAGCCTTTTTTATCAGGATATTACATAGGTTTTTCTTATAAACAACTTTCACCAATAATGCCCGGTTAGTTAGCGCATTCTTTTTCAGATAGATCGGGAAGCAGCAGAAAAAACTAAATCCGCCGCGATGTTTGAACAGGTAAACTTTATTCAAAGAAGTTCACTCATTAATAACGAAACGATCACACTGGAAAATAAAGCGCAGTCAGCATAAACCGCTTTTTTCCTGGCGAATAGTTAGTGTAAACGTCGACGCGTTAGCGAAACAGGTAGTGCCTTAATGAGGGCTTTCATTCATCAGTCACGTGCAGGACGTTTGCCTGTCGGGTTTTCTGCGGTTATGGTAAATCTTCACTCAAAGCAAAAATAAAACGGGCATCGCCCTGTACCTGGCCGCTGAAAATATTTTTAGCGGTTGAATAAACACAGGTTTTGAACTTATCGGCAGGCAGGCGTTATTTTCTGCATAAGCGCGTTAAGCACGTCGGTAAATCAGCACCTTAAAGCCTGGAGGCAAAAATGGAGATGTTGTCAGGAGCCGAGATGGTGGTCCGATCGTTAATCGATCAGGGCGTAAAACATGTGTTCGGCTACCCCGGCGGGGCAGTACTGGATATCTATGACGCATTGCAAACCGTGGGCGGTATTGACCACGTGCTGGTGCGCCATGAGCAGGGCGCTGTACATATGGCCGATGGCTACGCACGCGCTACCGGCGAAACCGGCGTGGTGCTGGTCACGTCCGGGCCGGGCGCCACCAACGCTATTACCGGCATTGCCACCGCCTATATGGATTCTATTCCTATGGTCGTGCTCTCCGGGCAGGTTCCTTCCTCCCTTATTGGCTATGACGCCTTCCAGGAGTGCGACATGGTCGGTATTTCGCGGCCGATCGTCAAACACAGCTTTATGGTGAGGCAGGTTGAAGATATCCCCACCGTCGTGAAAAAAGCCTTCTGGCTGGCGGCCAGCGGGCGTCCCGGCCCGGTGGTGATCGACCTGCCAAAAGATATGATGAATCCGGCGAACAAGCTGCCGTATCAGTGGCCGGAATCGGTCAGTATGCGCTCTTACAATCCCACGACGCAGGGGCATCGGGGCCAAATCAAGCGCGCGCTGCAAAGCCTGCTGGCGGCGAAAAAACCCGTTCTCTATGCGGGCGGCGGCGTAATCAATGCCGACTGCGCCAACGAGCTGCGCGAGTTCGCCGAACAACTCAATTTGCCGGTGACCTGCTCGCTGATGGGCCTGGGCGCTTTCCCCGGCACCCATCGCCAGTGTTTAGGCATGTTGGGGATGCACGGCACCTATGAAGCGAATATGACGATGCACAATGCCGACGTTATTTTCGCCGTTGGCGTGCGTTTCGATGACCGCACCACCAATAATTTAATGAAGTATTGTCCGAACGCGACGGTGCTGCATATTGATATCGATCCCGCGACTATCTCCAAAACCGTGCCGGCAGACGTGCCTATCGTCGGCGATGCCCGCGATGTGCTGAAGCAGATGCTGGAGATGCTAAAACAGCACAGCGAGCAGGATTGCGACAGCCTGCGCGACTGGTGGCAGAGCATCGAACAGTGGCGAGCACGTCAGTGTCTGGCGTTCGATCGCAGCAGCGAGAAAATCAAACCGCAGGCGGTAATCGAAACGATCTGGCGTCTGACCAACGGCGACGCCTACGTGACCTCCGACGTGGGGCAGCATCAGATGTTCGCCGCGCTTTATTACCCCTTTGACAAGCCGCGCCGCTGGATCAACTCGGGCGGTCTGGGCACGATGGGCTTCGGCCTGCCTGCCGCGCTGGGCGTCAAGCTGGCGCTGCCGGAGGAAACCGTGGTTTGCGTCACGGGCGACGGCAGTATTCAGATGAATATTCAGGAGCTGTCGACCGCGCTGCAATATAATCTGCCGGTGCTGGTGCTGAGCCTTAACAATCGCTATCTGGGCATGGTGAAGCAGTGGCAGGATATGATCTATTCGGGACGGCATTCGCAATCCTATATGGAGTCGCTGCCCGATTTTATCAGGCTGGCGGAGGCTTACGGCCATGTCGGCATCGGCATTAATCATCCGCATGAGCTGGAAGAAAAACTGAGCCAGGCGCTGGTAGAGCTGCGTAAAGGCCGCCTGGTGTTTGTGGACGTTAACGTTGACGGCAGCGAGCACGTTTACCCGATGCAGATCCGCGGCGGCGGAATGGACGAAATGTGGCTGAGCAAAACGGAGAGGACATAATTATGCGTCGTGTTTTATCGGTACTGCTGGAAAACGAATCCGGCGCATTATCGCGGGTAGTGGGGCTTTTTTCTCAGCGCGGCTACAACATCGAAAGCCTGACCGTCGCGCCTACTGACGATCCGACGCTGTCGCGGATGACTATTCAGACCGTGGGCGACGAGAAGGTGCTGGAGCAGATTGAAAAGCAGCTGCACAAGCTGGTGGACGTGCTGCGCGTCACGGAGCTGGGCCAGGGCGCGTTTGTCGAGCGCGAGATCATGCTGGTGAAAATCCAGGCGACCGGCTACGGGCGTGAAGAGGTTAAGCGCAGCGCGGAAATCTTCCGTGGGCAGATCGTCGACGTGACGCCTTCGCTTTATACGGTTCAGCTGGCGGGCACCAGCGACAAGCTGGACGCTTTTTTAAGCACCGTTCGTGAAGTGGCGGAAATCGTTGAGGTTGCACGTTCAGGCGTTGTCGGCGTTGCGCGCGGCGAGCGAATTATGCGCTGATTGCCCCGCGTGATAATTGCGAAAAGCTTCTAACCCGGCGTAATGCCGGGTTTTTTTATTTTTGCCAGAAAGCTCCCGACTGGGGCTAAAAGAGGTTGCTGGCGCAGCCGTTAGATGTAAGATTATCTTATCCTTAGCCGCGACATGGCTATTTTTTCTGCGCCGTCATGGTGCCTGAAGCGTGGAGTTATTGTGAAACTGGATGAAATTGCGCGTCTTGCTGGTGTATCGCGCACGACGGCCAGCTACGTTATAAACGGAAAAGCCCGGCAGTATCGTGTCAGCGACAAGACCGTAGAAAAAGTCATGGCGGTGGTTCGCGAGCATAATTATCACCCTAATGCGGTCGCCGCAGGTTTAAGGGCAGGGCGTACCCGCTCGATAGGCCTGGTTATTCCCGATTTAGAGAATACCAGCTATACGCGGATCGCGAATTATCTGGAGCGCCAGGCCCGTCAGCGCGGCTATCAGCTGCTGATCGCCTGCTCCGAAGATCAGCCGGATAACGAAATGCGCTGCGTGGAACACCTGTTACAGCGCAAGGTAGACGCGATTATCGTTTCGACCTCCCTGCCGCCGGAACACCCTTTTTACCAGCGCTGGATTAACGATCCGCTGCCGATCGTAGCGCTGGATCGCGCGCTGGATCGCGAACACTTCACCAGCGTCGTCGGCGCCGATCAGGATGATGCCGAGATGCTGGCGGCCGAACTGCGCAAGCAGCCGGCTGAATCCATTCTTTACCTCGGCGCGCTGCCGGAGCTGTCCGTCAGCTTCCTGCGTGAAATGGGCTTTCGCCAGGCGTGGCAGGGCGACGAGCGCCATATCGACTATATCTATGCCAACAGCTTTGAGCGCACGGCGGCGGCGGCGCTGTTTGAAACCTGGCTGGAAACGCACGCCATGCCCGATGCGCTGTTTACCACCTCTTTTGGTCTGCTGCAGGGCGTGATGGACGTGGCGCTGAAGCGGGAAGGGCGGATGCCGACCGATTTATCAATAGCCACTTTCGGCGATCATGAACTGCTGGATTTTCTGGATTGTCCGGTACTGGCGGTAGGTCAGCGTCATCGCGACGTGGCCGAGCGGGTGCTGGAACTGGTGCTGGCCAGCCTGGACGAGCCGCGTAAGCCAAAACCCGGCCTGACGCGTATCCGTCGCAATCTTTACCGGCGTGGACGCCTGAGCCGTAAAGGAAGTTAATCAGTTGCTAAAAGGGTGTCTTTTATTGGCACCTTTTATTTTTCTGGTTTCGCAACTTTTCGCGCGGTGCCGGATGCCCAAATAAGACCGGTGCGTTTTTGGTTTGTCGTTAGCGTAAATAAAAGTAAAGATAAAGTTTCAAATGATTTTAACTTTCCGAAAATGCACGCTTATTAAAACGTTAGCGACACGCCTTCGCTGCCGCATCAGGCAGAACGGCACTATCAGGCCATTTTCTTAGGAAATTCCTTAAAATACCGGTCAACGGCTAAAGTTGGCGGCCGGAATTTTACGGGTAACGGCTGGTATATTTTTGAACAACTCAGACTTTCTCATCAATTTCCCGTCACTATTCATTAGTTTAATTTTCGATAGCGCGCTAAAGGCGCTTCTTTTTTAACTCTTTGCTGTTTTTTCTGGAAAAGAAATAATTCTTCAGGGCCTGCGCTGTCGCTTGACAATGATTTCCTCCGCTCCGTACACTCCTCCGGGTGGGAATTTGTGGTGTAAAGTGGGACTTAAGGGTAACCAAAGGGGAAGACTGGCATGTTCCGTGGAGCAACGTTAGTCAATCTCGACGGCAAAGGGCGACTGGCTGTGCCCATGCGCTACCGCGAAACGCTGATCGGGGAATCTCAGGGGCAAATGGTGTGTACTATTGACCTCCATCAGCCATGCCTGCTGCTTTACACCCTGCCTGAATGGGAAATTATTGAACGTAAGCTGGCTCGCTTATCGAGCATGAACCCGGTAGAGCGCCGTATTCAGCGCTTGTTGCTTGGTCATGCCAGCGAATGCCAGATGGATAATGCAGGCCGTTTGCTGATTGCGGGTACGCTCCGTCAGCACGCGAATCTGACCAAAGAAGTGATGCTGGTTGGACAGTTTAACAAGTTTGAGCTGTGGGATGAACAGACCTGGTATCAACAAGTCAGGGAGGATATTGACGCGGAGCAGTCGTCTCAGGAACCGCTATCTGAGCGCTTGCAGGACTTGTCATTATAGCTATGCAGGAAAATTTTAAACATACCACGGTGCTGCTGGACGAGGCGGTCAACGGCCTCAATATCAAACCAGACGGCATCTATATTGATGGCACCTTTGGACGAGGCGGGCATTCCCGACTGATCCTCTCCGCGCTGGGCGAACAGGGGCGTCTGTACGCCATCGACCGCGACCCGCAGGCTATTGCCGCCGCCGCCGCTATTACCGATCCGCGCTTTACCATTATACATGGGCCTTTCTCCGCGCTGGCGGAGTATGTTGACGCGCGCGGGCTGACCGGCCGCATCGACGGCATTTTACTGGATTTGGGCGTCTCTTCGCCGCAGCTGGATGATGCCGAACGCGGCTTCTCTTTTATGCGCGACGGCCCGCTGGATATGCGCATGGATCCGACCAAAGGCTTATCTGCTGCGCAGTGGCTGCTTCAGGCAGAGGAGAGCGATATCGCCTTTGTGCTGAAAACCTTTGGCGAAGAGCGCTTCGCAAAACGCATCGCGCGCGCCATCGTTGAGCGCAACCGCGAGCAGCCAATGACCCGCACCAAAGAGCTGGCGGACGTGATTTATGCCGCTACGCCGGTAAAAGATAAATTCAAGCATCCGGCGACGCGTAGCTTCCAGGCTATCCGTATTTGGGTCAACAGCGAGCTGGAAGAGATTGAAAAAGCGCTGAAAGGCGCGCTTTCCGCGCTGGCGCCGCAGGGCCGCCTGTCGGTGATCAGCTTCCACTCGCTGGAAGACCGTATCGTCAAACGCTTTATGCGCGAACAGAGCCGTGGCCCGCAGGTTCCGGCCGGTATTCCGATGACGGAAGCGCAGCTGAGCAAACTCGGCGGCCGTCAGCTTAAAGCGCTGGGCAAAATGATGCCGGGCGAAGCGGAAGTGGCGGAAAACCCGCGCGCGCGCAGTTCCGTATTACGCATCGCTGAGAGAACAGACGCATGATCGGCAACGAGCGACACAGTTTACCCGGCGTGATTGCAGGCGATCTTTTACGCCACGGCAAAATCCCGCTGATCCTGGCTGTTGCCGTGCTGGTGTCTGCGGTGCTGGTGGTGACCACGGCGCATAAAACCCGCCTGCTCACCGCGCAGCGCGAGCAGCTGGTGCTGGAACGCGACGCGCTGGATATCGAATGGCGCAACCTGATTCTGGAAGAGAATGCGCTGGGCGATCACAGCCGCGTGGAAAGAACGGCGATGGAAAAACTGCAAATGCAGCATGTCGATCCTTCGCAGGAAAATATTGTGGTACAGCCATAAGGGCATAAATGAAAGCCGCAGTTAAGACGCTTAAGACAAAACGTCAGGAAGATCAGGCCAGCTTTGTCAGCTGGCGTTTTGCGTTGTTGTGCGGCTGTATTTTACTCGCGCTGGGCGGACTGCTGGCGCGCATGGCTTATCTGCAGGTGATCAACCCGGATAAGCTGGTGCGGGAAGGCGATATGCGCTCGCTGCGCGTCCAGGCCGTTCCGACCTCTCGTGGCATGATCACCGATCGCGCCGGGCGGCCGCTGGCCGTCAGCGTGCCGGTCAACGCTATCTGGGCCGATCCGAAAGAGCTGCACGCCAAAGGCGGCATCACGCTGGACAGCCGCTGGCAGGCGCTTTCCGATGCGCTTTCCATTCCGCTGGATCAGCTGGCGGCGCGCGTTAACGCCAACCCCAAAGGGCGCTTCGTCTATCTGGCGCGCCAGGTCAATCCGGCCATCGGCGACTACATTAAAAAACTCAAGCTTCCCGGCATCTTTTTACGGGAAGAGTCGCGTCGCTACTATCCGGCAGGGCAGGTCACGTCACATCTGATCGGCTTTACCAACATTGATGGTCAGGGCATTGAAGGCGTCGAAAAGAGCTTTGATAAATGGCTGACGGGCGAGCCGGGCGAGCGCACCGTGCGCAAAGACCGCCATGGCCGCGTGATTGAGGATGTCTCTTCCGTAGACAGCCGGGCGGCGCACAACCTGGCGCTGAGCATTGACGAACGCCTGCAGGCGCTGGTCTATCGCGAACTGAACAACGCCGTCGCCTTTAACAAGGCGGAGTCGGGCACCGCCGTGCTGGTGGATGTTAACACCGGCGAAGTGCTGGCGATGGCCAACAGCCCGGCCTATAACCCGAACAACCTTACCGGCGTCACCAAAGACGTAATGCGCAACCGCGCCATCACCGATATTTTCGAGCCGGGTTCAACCGTCAAACCAATGGTGGTCATGACCGCGCTACAGCGCGGCGTGGTGCGCGAAAACAGCGTGCTGAACACCGTGCCTTACCGCATTAACGGCCATGAGATCAAAGACGTGGCCCGCTATAACGAGCTGACGCTGACCGGCGTTCTGCAAAAATCGAGTAACGTCGGCGTTTCCAGGCTGGCGTTAGCGATGCCGTCCTCGGCGCTGGTAGAAACCTACTCGCACTTTGGACTGGGTAAAGCGACCAATCTGGGACTGGTCGGAGAAAGTAGTGGCTTATATCCCCAAAAACAACGGTGGTCTGACATAGAGAGGGCCACCTTCTCTTTCGGCTACGGGCTGATGGTAACGCCGTTACAGTTAGCGCGAGTCTACGCCACAATCGGCAGCTATGGTCTCTATCGCCCGCTGTCGATTACCAAAGTCGATCCGCCCGTGGGCGGACAGCGCGTATTTTCTGAAGAAGTGGTTCGCACCGTCATGCATATGATGGAGAGCGTGGCGCTGCCCGGCGGCGGCGGCGTAAAAGCGGCCATCAAAGGCTACCGCATCGCCATTAAAACCGGTACGGCGAAAAAAGTCGGGCCGGACGGGCGCTACGTTAACAAATATATTGCCTACACCGCCGGCGTTGCACCGGCAAGCCGTCCCCGTTTTGCGCTGGTGGTGGTGATCAACGATCCCCAGGCCGGTAAATATTACGGCGGCGCGGTTTCGGCTCCGGTGTTTGGCGCCATTATGGGCGGTGTATTGCGCACCATGAATATCGAACCTGATGCGCTACCGGTCGTTGAAAAAAACGAGCTGGTAGACAATAAGTGAGGGATCAAGTGACAGATCGTAATCTGCACGACTTACTGGCGCCGTGGGTGCCTGGCGCGCCCGCGCTGCCGCTGCGTGAAATGATCCTGGACAGCCGTTTAGCGGCTGCCGGCGATCTCTTTGTCGCCGTAAAAGGCCATACGGCAGACGGCCGTCGTTTTATTCCCCAGGCTATCGCGCAGGGCGTGGCGGCGATTATCGCCGAAGCGGAAGGCGAAGCGGAAGATGGCGACATCACTACCGTGCACGGCGTGCCGGTGATTTATCTGGCGCAGCTGAGCCAGCGGCTTTCCGCGCTGGCCGGGCGCTTTTACCAGCAGCCGGGCGAAAAACTGCGCCTGATTGGCGTGACCGGCACCAATGGCAAAACCACCACCACTCAGCTGCTGGCGCAATGGGCGCAGCTGCTGGGCGAAACCGGCGCGGTGATGGGCACCGTCGGCAACGGCCTTTACGGGCATCTGGCGCCGGTTGAAAACACGACCGGCTCGGCGGTTGAGGTACAGCAGACGCTGGCTTCGCTGGTGGAGCAGGGCGCGACGCTGGCCGCGATGGAGGTTTCCTCCCACGGTCTGGTGCAGCATCGCGTAGCGGCGCTGCCTTTTGCCGCTGCGGCCTTTACCAACCTCAGCCGCGATCACCTGGACTACCACGGTGATATGACGCGCTATGAGTCCGCCAAATGGCTGCTTTTCTCCGAGCACATGGTCGGCCAGGCCATTATCAATGCCGATGACGAGACGGGACGCCGCTGGCTGGCGAACCTGCCGGACGCCGTTGCCGTTACGCTGGAAGATAACCTGGAGCCGGGCTGTCATGGCCGCTGGCTGAAGGCGACGGACGTGCGCTATCACGACAACGGCGCCGCTATCCGTTTTGACTCCAGCTGGGGCGGCGGCGAGCTGGAAAGCCGTCTGATGGGCGCGTTTAACGTCAGCAATCTGCTGGTGGCGCTGGCAACGCTGTTGGCGCTGGGTTATCCGCTCAACGAGCTGGTGGCGACCGGCAACCGACTACAGCCGGTCACCGGCCGTATGGAAGTCTTCAGCGCGCCCGCGAAGCCAACGGTAGTGGTGGATTATGCCCACACGCCGGACGCGCTGGAAAAAGCGCTGGAGGCCGCTCGCCTGCACTGTAAAGGCAAGCTGTGGTGCGTCTTCGGCTGCGGCGGCGATCGCGACAAAGGCAAGCGTCCGCTGATGGGCGCCATTGCCGAGCAGTTCTCCGACGTGGTGGTGATCACCGACGATAACCCGCGCAGCGAAGATCCTGCCGCTATCGTGGCCGACATTCTGACCGGCCTGCTCGATCCGGGCCGCGCCCGCGTGGTAGCCGGGCGAGCACAGGCGGTCACTAACGCCATCATGCAGGCTAAAGAAGAAGATATCGTGCTGGTTGCCGGTAAAGGTCATGAAGATTATCAAATCGTCGGCAACCGTCGGCTGGACTATTCCGACCGCGAAACCGTGGCGCGTCTGCTGGGGGTGATGGCATGATCGCACTCTCTCTGCAAAAGCTGGCTGAGATCACCGGCGGTGAACTAATCGGCAGCGACCTTACCTTTAGCGAAGTGACCACCGATACGCGCAAGATAAGCGCCGGCTGTCTGTTTATCGCGCTGAAGGGCGAGCGTTTTGACGCACACGAGCTGGTCGGCGACGCAATAGCGGCCGGTTCGGCGGCTCTGTTAGTCAGTAAGCACTTACCTGTTGCGGTTCCTCAGGTGGTGGTCAGCGATACGCGCATAGCGCTGGGCCAGCTGGCCGGCTGGGTTCGCCAGCAGTCGACGGCGCGCGTCGTGGCGCTGACCGGCTCTTCCGGCAAAACCTCGGTCAAAGAGATGACCGCCGCCATTCTGCGCCAGTGCGGCGAAACGCTGTATACCGCAGGCAATCTGAATAACGATATCGGCGTCCCGCTGACGCTGCTGCGTCTGAGCGCGCAGCACCAGTACGCGGTGATTGAGCTGGGCGCTAACCATCAGGGCGAAATCGCCTGGACCACCAGCCTGGCGCGACCGGAAACGGCGCTGGTCAACAACCTGGCGGCCGCGCACCTGGAAGGGTTCGGCTCGCTGGCAGGCGTGGCCAAAGCCAAAGGCGAAATTTTTCAGGGGCTGCCGGACAACGGCACCGCCATTCTGAACGCCGACAGCAACGACGAGGCTAACTGGCAGCCGATGCTGAAGGGCAAAACGGTCTGGCACTTCTCTTCCCAACCGCAGGCCGAAAGCGAGTTCGCCGCCAGCGATGTGCAAATCACCAGCTCTGGCACCCATTTTGTGATGAAAACGCCTGTAGGCAGCGTAGCCGTTCAGCTGCCGCTGCCGGGGCGTCACAATATCGCGAATGCGCTGGCCGCCGCCGCGCTGGCTATCTCCGTCGGCGCTTCCCTGGAAGCGGTACAGCTTGGCTTAGGCCAGCTTGAAGCCGTGCCGGGCCGCCTTTTCCCGGTTCTGCTGGCGGAAAATCAGCTGCTGCTGGACGACAGCTATAACGCCAACGTCGGCTCGATGACCGCAGCGGCTCAGGTGCTGGCGGATATGCCGGGCTATCGCGTGATGGTCACCGGCGATATGGCGGAGCTGGGCGAGGAGGCCGAAGCGTGCCATCGCGAAGTGGGCGAAGCGGCCCGTCGTGCCGGTATTGATAAGGTGCTCAGCGTGGGCACATTAAGCCGCGCTATCGGCGAGGCCAGCGGCGTGGGCGAACATTTTACCGATAAGGCTGCCGTCACGGCGCGTCTGCGGACGCTGCTGGCGGAACAGCCGACGATCACCATTTTAGTTAAAGGTTCACGTAGTGCCGCCATGGAGCAGGTAGTACAGAGCTTACAGGAGAAAAGAACATGCTAGTCTGGCTGGCCGAACATCTGGTCGCTTTTTATTCAGGCTTTAACGTCTTTTCCTATCTGACGTTTCGCGCCATCGTCAGCCTGCTGACCGCGCTGTTTATCTCGCTGTGGATGGGGCCGCGCATGATCGCCCGCCTGCAGGAAATGTCCTTCGGTCAGGTCGTGCGTAACGACGGCCCGGAATCGCACTTCAGCAAGCGCGGCACGCCGACCATGGGCGGCATTATGATCCTGTTCTCCATTACCGTCTCGGTGCTGATGTGGGCCTATCCGTCCAACCCTTACGTCTGGTGCGTGCTGGTGGTGCTGGTGGGCTTTGGCATCATTGGGTTTGTGGACGATTACCGCAAGGTGGTGCGTAAAGATACGAAAGGGCTGATCGCGCGCTGGAAATATTTCTGGATGTCGGTGATTTCGCTGGGCGTCGCCTTTACGCTCTATGCGACAGGAAAAGGCACGCCGGCGACGCAGCTGGTGGTGCCGTTCTTCAAGGACATCATGCCGCAGCTTGGCCTGTTTTACGTGGTGCTCGCCTACTTCGTTATCGTCGGCACCGGTAATGCGGTGAACCTGACCGACGGGCTGGACGGCCTGGCAATCATGCCTACCGTTTTTGTGGCCGCCGGTTTTGCGTTGGTTGCCTGGGCCACCGGTAATATGAACTTCGCTAACTACCTGCATATTCCCTATCTGCGCCACGCTGGCGAACTGGTGATTGTCTGTACGGCAATCGTCGGTGCCGGGCTGGGCTTTTTATGGTTTAACACCTATCCGGCGCAGGTCTTTATGGGCGACGTCGGATCGCTGGCGCTGGGCGGCGCGCTGGGCACCATCGCCGTGCTGCTGCGTCAGGAGTTTTTGCTGGTGATTATGGGCGGCGTCTTTGTGGTGGAAACCCTGTCGGTGATCCTACAGGTGGGGTCGTTCAAGCTGCGCGGCCAGCGAATTTTCCGCATGGCGCCTATTCATCATCATTACGAACTTAAAGGCTGGCCGGAACCGCGCGTTATCGTACGTTTCTGGATCATTTCACTGATGCTGGTGCTGATTGGCCTGGCGACGCTGAAGGTGCGGTAATAATGACTGATTACCAGGGTAAAAAAGTCGTCATTATCGGTCTGGGATTGACCGGGCAGTCGTGCGTTGACTTCTTTTTAGCGCGTGGCGTCACGCCGCGCGTCATGGATACCCGACTTGTTCCGCCGGGCCTGGAAAAGCTGCCAGCAGAAGTGGAACGCTGGCTGGGTTCGTTGAACGACGACTGGCTGCAAAGCGCCGATCTGATTGTCGCCAGCCCCGGGCTGGCGCTGTCGCATCCGTCCCTGACGGCGGCGGCGAAAGCGGGCGTGGAGATCGTAGGCGACATCGAGCTGTTTTGCCGCGAGGCGCAGGCGCCGATTGTGGCGATCACCGGCTCTAACGGCAAAAGCACCGTGACCACGCTGGTGGGCGAGATGGCTACAGCCGCAGGCTGGCAGGTCGGCGTGGGCGGCAATATTGGCCTGCCGGCGCTGATGCTGCTTGCTCAGCCCGCCCGGCTCTACGTGCTGGAACTCTCCAGCTTCCAGCTGGAAACGACCCACAGCCTGAAAGCGGCGGCGGCGACCATCCTGAACGTGACGGAAGATCATATGGATCGCTATCCGTTCGGGATGCAGCAGTATCGGGCGGCCAAGCTGCGCGTTTACGAACAGGCAGACGCGTGCATTGTGAATGCGGACGATGCGATGACCATGCCGGTACGCGGCGCGGATAAACGCTGCATCAGCTTTGGCGTCGATGTCGGCGACTATCACCTGACGCGCCAGCAGGGCAGCACCTGGCTGCGCGTTAAGGGCGAAAAAGTGCTGAACACCAGCGAGATGCCCCTGGTCGGCCAGCATAACTATACCAACGCGCTGGCGGCCCTTGCGCTGGCCGATGCCGTGGGTTTGCCTCGCGCCTCCAGCCTGAAAGCGCTGACTACCTTTACCGGCCTGGCGCACCGCTTCCAGCTGGCGCACGAGCGTAACGGCATTCGCTGGATCAACGACTCCAAAGCGACCAACGTCGGCAGCACCGAAGCGGCGCTGAACGGTCTGACCGTGCAGGGCACGCTCTGGCTGCTGCTGGGCGGCGACGGCAAATCCGCCGACTTCACTCCGCTGGCTCGCTACTTACAGGGCGATAACATCAGAATTTACTGCTTTGGTCGGGATGCGGCCGCGCTGGCGGCGCTGCGCCCGGAAAGGGCAGTGCAGACCGCAACGATGCAGGAATCCATGCAGCAGATTGCCGCCAAAGCGCAGTCTGGCGATATGGTGCTGCTGTCGCCGGCCTGCGCCAGCCTCGATCAGTTTAAAAACTTCGAGCAGCGCGGCGACGTGTTCACTCGACTGGCAAAGGAGCTGGGCTGATGCGTGTTCCGGGTTTAAGCGTTGCCAGCTGGCTGTCAGAACGCCTGAAAGAGTGGGTGATGGGCTCGCGCGAGAGCGATGCCAGCACCATGGTGCTTTACGACCGCACGCTGCTCTGGCTGACGATAGGGCTGGCGATTATCGGCTTCGTGATGGTGACGTCGGCCTCCATGCCGGTGGGCCAGCGTTTATCGGACGATCCTTTTTACTTCGCCAAGCGCGATGCCTTTTACATCGTGCTGGCGTTCGGCATCGGGCTGGTCACGCTGCGCGTGCCGATGGCTTTCTGGCAGCGCTACAGCAACATTATGCTGCTGGTCACGGTGGTGATGCTGCTGATTGTGCTGGTGGTGGGCAGTTCGGTAAACGGCGCCTCGCGCTGGATTGCGCTCGGCCCGCTGCGTATCCAGCCTGCGGAGCTCTCCAAGCTTTCGCTGTTCTGCTATCTCGCCAGCTACCTGGTGCGCAAGGTAGAGGAAGTGCGCAACAATTTCTGGGGTTTCTGCAAGCCGATGGGCGTGATGGTGGTGCTGGCGGTCCTGCTGCTGGCGCAGCCCGATCTGGGTACCGTGGTGGTGCTGTTTGTCACCACGCTGGCGATGCTGTTCCTGGCTGGCGCAAAATTATGGCAGTTTCTGGCGATCATCGGCTCCGGTATTTTTGCGGTTTGCCTGCTGATTATTGCCGAACCTTACCGTATGCGGCGCGTCACCTCTTTCTGGAACCCGTGGGAAGATCCCTTCGGCAGCGGCTACCAGCTGACCCAGTCGCTGATGGCGTTTGGCCGCGGCGAATTCTGGGGCCAGGGGCTGGGCAACTCGGTACAAAAACTGGAATATTTACCGGAAGCGCACACCGACTTTATCTTCTCGATTATCGGTGAAGAGCTGGGTTATATCGGTGTGGTTTTAGCGCTGTTAATGGTATTCTTCGTCGCTTTTCGCGCGATGTCTATCGGGCGCCGCGCGCTGGAGCTTGACCAGCGCTTCGCCGGTTTTCTGGGCTGCTCTATCGGCGTCTGGTTCAGCTTCCAGGCGCTGGTTAACGTTGGCGCCGCAGCAGGTATGCTGCCGACCAAAGGCCTGACGCTGCCGCTGATCAGTTACGGCGGCTCCAGCCTGATAATTATGTCAACCGCCATCGTATTTTTGTTACGCATAGATTATGAAACGCGTCTGGCAAAAGCCCAGGCGTTTACGCGAGGTAGTCGATGAAAGGGAAGCGACTGATGGTTATGGCCGGCGGCACCGGAGGACACGTTTTTCCGGGGCTGGCGGTGGCGCACCATCTGATGGCGCAGGGCTGGCAGGTGCGCTGGCTCGGCACGGCTGACCGTATGGAGGCCGATCTGGTGCCGAAACACGGCATCGACATCGATTTTATTCGCATCAGCGGCCTGCGCGGCAAAGGGCTGAAGGCGCAGCTGGCCGCGCCGCTGCGGATTTTCCACGCCGTACGTCAGGCCCGCGCAATCATGAAGGCCTACAGGCCGGACGTGGTGCTGGGCATGGGCGGCTACGTTTCCGGGCCGGGCGGCCTGGCGGCGTGGAGCTGCGGTATTCCGGTGGTGCTGCATGAACAAAACGGCATCGCCGGATTAACCAATAAGTTGCTGGCGAAAATCGCCAAAAAAGTGATGCAGGCGTTTCCCGGCGCGTTCCCTGATGCGGATGTGGTCGGCAACCCGGTACGGACAGACGTGCTTGCTCTGCCGTTGCCTGCTGAACGTATGGCCGATCGCAGCGGCCCGGTTCGCGTATTGGTTATCGGCGGCAGCCAGGGCGCCCGCGTGCTGAACCAGACGCTGCCTCAGGTGGCCGCGAAGCTGGGCGACAGCATTACGCTGTGGCACCAGACGGGCAAAGGCGCGCTGGCTGAAGTCAACGACGCCTACGGTAAGGTTGGACAGACGCAGCATAAAGTCACCGAATTTATTGACGATATGGCAGCGGCCTACGCCTGGGCGGACGTTATCGTCTGTCGCTCCGGCGCGCTGACGGTCAGCGAAGTGGCCGCCGCAGGCTTACCGGCGATCTTCGTGCCGTTTCAGCATAAAGATCGTCAGCAGTACTGGAACGCGCTGCCGCTGGAAAAAGCGGGCGCGGCAAAAATTTACGAGCAGCCGCAGTTTACGGCTGACACCGTGGCGCAGACGCTGGCCGCATGGGATCGCCCAACGCTGATGGCGATGGCGGCGAAGGCCCGTGCCGTGGCGATCCCGGATGCGACCGAGCGTGTCGCAGCCGAAGTCAGCAAAGCGGCGCTATAGCACAGGACGAGACTTGTCCCGGAACAGGGTGCCAGCAGGTACCGACAGGCAGAAAGAGATGAATACACAACAACTGGCAAAACTGCGTTCTATCGTGCCCGAGATGCGTCGCGTCCGGCACATTCACTTTGTTGGCATCGGTGGTGCCGGCATGGGCGGTATTGCCGAAGTGTTGGCCAACGAAGGCTATGAAATCAGCGGTTCCGATCTGGCGCCGAATGCGGTCACGCAGCATTTGAGCGCGCTGGGAGCGACCATCTATTTTAACCATCGTCCTGAAAATGTCAGCGATGCCAGCGTGGTGGTGGTATCCACCGCGGTGTCGCAGGATAACCCGGAACTTATCGCGGCGCGTGAAGCCCGCATTCCGGTGATCCGTCGGGCGGAAATGCTGGCCGAGCTGATGCGCTTCCGTCACGGCATCGCCGTCGCCGGGACGCACGGAAAAACCACGACCACGGCCATGGTATCCAGCATTTATGCGGAAGGCGGCCTGGATCCGACCTTCGTTAACGGTGGCCTGGTCAAAGCGGCCGGCACCCATGCGCGTCTGGGCAGCAGCCGCTATCTGATTGCGGAAGCGGATGAAAGCGATGCGTCCTTCCTGCACCTTCAGCCGATGGTGGCTATCGTCACTAATATCGAAGCTGACCACATGGATACCTATCAGGGCGATTTTGAGAACCTGAAGCAGACCTTTATCAATTTCCTGCACAACCTGCCGTTCTATGGCCGCGCGGTGCTCTGCGTGGATGACGCGGTGATCCGCGATCTGATCCCGCGCGTAGGCCGCCAGATCACCACTTACGGCTTTAGCGAAGATGCCGACGTGCGTATCGCCAGCTACGAGCAGCACGGCGCGCAGGGCCACTTCACGCTGGCCCGCCAAGATAAGCCGCTGATGCAGGTGACGCTGAACGCGCCTGGCCGCCACAATGCGCTGAACGCCGCCGCCGCGGTAGCCGTCGCGACGGAAGAGGGCATTGACGATGCAGAAATCCTGAGCGCGCTGGAAAGCTTCCAGGGCACCGGTCGTCGCTTCGATTTCCTGGGCGAGTATCCGCTACAGGAAGTGAACGGCGTGCAGGGCACCGCGATGCTGGTTGACGATTATGGTCATCATCCCACGGAAGTTGACGCCACGATCAAAGCGGCCCGCGCGGGCTGGCCGGACAAGCAGCTGGTAATGATCTTCCAGCCGCATCGCTATACGCGCACCCGCGATCTCTATGACGATTTCGCGAACGTGCTGTCTCAGGTGGATGTGCTGCTGATGCTGGACGTTTACTCCGCTGGCGAAACGCCGATCCCCGGTGCCGACAGTCGCTCGCTGTGCCGCACCATCCGTGGGCGCGGCAAAGTCGATCCTATTCTGGTGTCGGACCATGACGCCGTGCTGGAAATGCTGGCGCCGAAGCTGTCCGGCAACGATTTAATTCTGGTGCAGGGCGCGGGCAACGTTGGCCGTATTGCCCGCACGCTTGCTGAAAATAAGTTACAACCGCAGAAAGAAGGTAAACATCATGGCTGAGAAAGTAGCGGTATTGCTGGGTGGCACTTCTGCGGAACGCGACGTTTCCCTGATGTCGGGCAACGCCGTGGTGAGCGGACTGCTTGAGGCGGGCATCGACGCGCATGCCGTCGATATCCGTGATTTTCCGGTAACGCGCCTGAAAGAAGAAGGCTTCGATAAAGCTTTTATCGCGCTGCACGGTCGCGGCGGCGAAGACGGCACCCTGCAGGGGCTGCTGGAGTTTCTGGCTATTCCCTATACCGGCAGCGGCGTGATGGCTTCCGCCATTACCATGGACAAGCTGCGCACCAAATGCCTGTGGCAGGGCTGCGGCCTGCCGGTATCGCCTTACGTGGCGATTACCCGTAAAGAGATGGACGCCGGGCTTAACGACGAGATCCGCGCCCGTATCGCAGCGCTGGGCCTGCCGGTTTTCGTTAAGCCCAGCAGCGAAGGCTCCAGCGTCGGCATCAGCCGCGTTAACGACGCTGACTCGCTTCAGGCTGCGCTGACCGAGGCTTTCCGTCACGACGACGACGTGCTGGTAGAGGCGTTTCTGAGCGGCCCGGAATACACCGTAGCGGTGATCGGCGACGATATTCTGCCTTCCATTCGTATTCAGGTGGCTTCGGAGTTCTATGACTATGAAGCAAAATACTTTTCTGACGAAACGCAGTACTTCTGTCCAAGCGGTTTATCGGCCGAGCGGGAAGCGGAACTGAGCGAGATCGTGATTAAAGCGTGGCGCGCGCTGGGCTGTAGCGGCTGGGGACGCGTCGATCTGATGATGGGCGGCGACGGCCAGTTTTACCTGCTGGAGGTGAATACCTCGCCCGGCATGACCAGCCACAGCCTGGTGCCGATGGCCGCTAAGCAGGCCGGCATGAGCTTTTCGCAGCTGGTAGCCCGCATTCTGGAACTGGCGGACTGATATGTCCCAGGCTGCTCTGAATGTTCGCAATCGCGAGGCGCAGGAAAAAGCGCGCACCGGCCGCAGCAACGGCTCGCGGCTGGCCGGCATTCTTTTCCTGTTGATAGTGCTTGGCGTGATGTCGGCAGGCGGTTACGTAGTGGTACGCTGGATGAACGACGCGTCCCGGCTGCCGCTGTCCAGGCTGGTGGTGACGGGGCAAATGCACTACACCACCAACGACGATATTCGTCAGGCTATCCTGTCGCTGGGCGAGCCTGGCACTTTTATGTCGCAGGACGTGGATGTTATCCAGCAGCAGATCGAACGGCTGCCCTGGATCCAACAGGTCAGCGTGCGTAAGCAGTGGCCGGACGAATTAAAGATTCATCTGGTTGAATATGTGCCCGTTGCCCGCTGGAATGACCTGCATCTGGTTGATGCAACGGGAAAATCGTTCAGCGTGCCGGCTAATCACCTCGGCAAAGAGAAGATGGTGATGCTTTACGGGCCGGAAGGCAGCGAATCCGAAGTGCTGGCAGGCTACCATCAGATGGACGCTATGCTGGCCGCCGGAAAATTTAAGCTGAAGGCGGCGTCAATGACGGCGCGGCGTTCATGGCAGCTGGTGCTGGATGACGATACGCGTCTGGAACTGGGACGCAACGAGGATATGAAGCGGCTGAAACGCTTCATTCAGCTCTGGCCGACGCTCCAGCAGCAGGCGCAAGCGGAAAATAAGCGGATCGGTTATGTGGACCTGCGATACGACTCTGGCGCGGCAGTAGGCTGGGCACCGCCACTTATTCAGGCCACTGACGGTAATAAGCAACAGAATCAGGCACAGGTTAAACAACAATGATCAAGGCGACGGACAGAAAACTGGTAGTTGGACTGGAAATCGGCACCGCGAAGGTCGCCGCTTTGGTAGGGGAAGTTTTGCCCGATGGTATGGTCAATATCATCGGGGTGGGTAGCTGTCCTTCTCGCGGCATGGATAAAGGCGGCGTCAACGACCTGGAGTCGGTCGTCAAGTGCGTACAGCGTGCAATTGACCAGGCCGAACTGATGGCGGACTGCCAGATTTCGTCGGTTTATCTGGCGCTGTCCGGAAAACACATCAGTTGTCAGAACGAAATAGGGATGGTTCCTATTTCAGAAGAGGAAGTGACCCAGGAAGATGTGGAAAACGTGGTGCACACCGCGAAATCCGTGCGTGTTCGTGACGAACACCGGATTTTGCACGTTATTCCGCAAGAATATGCGATCGATTATCAGGAAGGGATCAAAAATCCGGTAGGCTTATCGGGCGTGCGTATGCAGGCGAAAGTCCATTTGATCACCTGCCATAACGATATGGCGAAAAACATCGTTAAAGCGGTTGAACGATGCGGCCTGAAAGTTGACCAACTGATTTTCGCCGGTCTGGCCTCCAGTTTCGCCGTGCTGACCGAAGATGAACGCGAGCTGGGCGTTTGCGTTGTGGACGTCGGCGGCGGCACAATGGATATCGCGGTCTATACTGGCGGGGCGCTGCGCCACACCAAGGTTATCCCGTATGCGGGCAACGTGGTCACCAGCGACATCGCCTATGCGTTCGGCACGCCGCCGACCGATGCGGAAGCCATTAAAGTGCGTCACGGCTGCGCGCTCGGCTCCATCGTCGGCAAAGACGAAAACGTCGAGGTGCCCAGCGTGGGCGGTCGGCCGCCGCGCAGCCTGCAGCGCCAGACGCTGGCAGAGGTCATTGAGCCGCGCTATACCGAGCTGCTGAACCTGGTCAACGACGAGATTTTACAGCTGCAGGAGCAGCTGCGTCAGCAGGGCGTCAAGCATCACCTGGCCGCAGGCATCGTCCTGACCGGCGGTGCAGCGCAGATTGAAGGCCTGGCGGCCTGCGCGCAGCGCGTGTTTCATACGCAGGTACGCATCGGCCAGCCGCTGAATATCACCGGCTTAACAGATTATGCGCAGGAGCCTTACTACTCGACGGCTGTCGGGCTGCTGCACTACGGAAAAGAGTCTCATCTTAACGGTGAGGCGGATGTGGAAAAAAGAGCGTCAGTGGGCAACTGGTTCAAGCGAATCAACAGCTGGCTGAAAAAAGAGTTTTAATTTAGAGAAAAGGAGATCATGCTAGGCTTATTTTATGATCTCCAGGCGACAGGCACATAACGGAGAGAAATTATGTTTGAACCTATGGAATTAACCAATGACGCGGTGATTAAAGTCATCGGCGTCGGCGGCGGCGGCGGTAACGCCGTAGAGCATATGGTGCGTGAGCGCATCGAAGGCGTAGAATTCTTTGCCGTTAACACCGACGCTCAGGCGTTGCGCAAAACGGCAGTAGGCCAGACCATCCAAATCGGTAACGGGATTACCAAGGGTCTGGGTGCCGGGGCAAACCCGGAAGTAGGACGCAATTCAGCGGAAGAAGATCGTGAAGCATTACGTCAGGCGCTGGAAGGCGCGGACATGGTGTTTATCGCCGCAGGTATGGGCGGCGGCACCGGTACCGGCGCGGCGCCGGTCGTGGCCGAAGTAGCCAAAGATTTAGGTATCCTGACCGTGGCCGTCGTGACCAAGCCTTTCAATTTTGAAGGCAAGAAGCGTATGGCTTTCGCGGAGCAGGGTATTGCCGAGCTCTCCAAGCATGTCGATTCTCTGATTACTATTCCAAACGACAAGCTGCTGAAAGTGCTGGGTCGCGGTATTTCTCTGCTGGACGCGTTCGGCGCGGCTAACGACGTGCTGAAAGGCGCGGTGCAGGGCATTGCCGAACTGATTACCCGTCCGGGTCTGATGAACGTCGACTTTGCCGACGTGCGCACCGTGATGTCCGAAATGGGCTATGCGATGATGGGCTCCGGCGTGGCGTGCGGCGAAGACCGTGCGGAAGAAGCGGCCGAAATGGCGATCTCCAGCCCGCTGCTGGAAGATATCGACCTTTCCGGCGCGCGCGGCGTACTGGTCAACATCACGGCTGGTTTCGACCTGCGTCTGGACGAATTTGAAACCGTGGGTAACACTATCCGCGCCTTCGCTTCCGACAATGCGACCGTGGTTATCGGTACCTCGCTGGATCCGGAAATGAACGACGAGCTGCGTGTGACCGTGGTCGCAACCGGCATCGGCATGGACAAACGTCCGGAAATCACGCTGGTGACCAACAAGCAGGCACAGACTCAGCCTGTTATGGATCATCGTTATCAGCAGCACGGTATGGCGCCGCTGCCTCAGGAACAAAAGCCTGCGGCGAAGGTGGTCAACGAGCCCGGCACGCAAACCAACAAAGAGCCTGACTATCTGGATATTCCGGCCTTCCTGCGTAAGCAGGCGGACTAAGAATTCCCTGAAGGTTGGGGTTCTCCGCTCTTTGTGTTAAAGTGTTCGCCCGTCAGTGATTTATACTGGCGGTCGGATGAGTAATTTTGCGAGATAATGCGATGATCAAACAACGGACATTAAAACGTATTGTTCAGGCGACTGGCGTCGGTTTGCATACCGGCAAGAAAGTCACTCTGACGCTACGCCCTGCGCCGGCTAACACCGGGGTCATCTATCGTCGCACTGACTTGAATCCACCGGTTGATTTCCCGGCTGATGCCAAATCCGTGCGTGATACCATGCTCTGTACCTGTCTGGTCAACGAGCATGACGTGCGTATTTCCACGGTCGAGCACCTGAATGCGGCCCTTGCCGGCCTCGGCATTGATAATATCGTGGTGGAAGTTAACGCGCCTGAAATCCCTATTATGGATGGCAGCGCGGCGCCCTTTATTTATCTGCTGATGGACGCGGGTATTCAGGAGCTGAACTGCGCGAAAAAATTTGTACGCATCAAACAGCCTGTCCGGGTTGAAGACGGCGACAAATGGGCCGAACTGGTCCCGCACAACGGCTTTAAGCTCGATTTCACCATCGACTTTAAGCACCCGGCTATCGACGCCAGCTCACAGCGCTACAGCATGGATTTTTCCGCTGAAGCCTTTGCGCGTCAAATCAGCCGTGCCCGTACGTTCGGCTTTATGCGCGACATCGAGGCGTTACAGTCTCGCGGTCTTTGCCTGGGCGGCAGCTTCGACTGCGCCATCGTGGTGGACGACTATCGCGTGCTGAACGAAGACGGCCTGCGTTTTGAGGACGAGTTCGTGCGTCACAAAATGCTGGATGCGATCGGCGACCTGTTTATGTGCGGACACAACATCATTGGCGCGTTTACCGCGTTCAAAGGTGGTCACGCGCTGAACAACAAGCTGCTGCAGGCCGTGCTGGCGAAGCAGGAAGCCTGGGAATGGGCAACGTTTGAAGACGAAGCCGAGCTGCC
Organism: Erwinia wuhanensis; assembly: GCF_030484085.1. Classification (NCBI taxonomy): domain Bacteria; kingdom Pseudomonadati; phylum Pseudomonadota; class Gammaproteobacteria; order Enterobacterales; family Erwiniaceae; genus Erwinia; species Erwinia wuhanensis. Next base: position 180,431 of record NZ_JAUJUH010000007.1, on the reverse strand, counting down.
GGTGACCTTCCGTGCGCCAAACCTGGTGCTGGCTTAAGCACTATTTATGACGACTGGTTGAGCGGGTACTCTCTCCGGCCAGCAAGGCCAGTCGTTCTAATGTTTTCTTTAGTTTTTCCGGGCTACGGCTCGCGACTCCCCGTAAAATTTCCGCACTCTCTTCGCTAAGCTGACGCCCCAGATTATTCTCTTTTGCTGGCCGAACGCTGTTTTCCTGCGCGTTTTCCTGAGCTTTTGCCGCCATCGTTGGATTTATCCTGATGTCGATTGACGTCAATGATGGTAATATTTGCGCTCGTAAAGCTGACAGCAGGCTGGATTGTTCATAGCGTAAGCGCATCATCCAGCTGGCGTTAGCGGTTTCAAGCACCAGAACGCCCTGGCGGAAATTCGCCACGCGGCACCAGGGATGCAGCTGAGCCGGGATAATACCCTGCAACGCACGGTTCAGCTTATTCAGCGCAATAGCGCGTTGCTGAATGGATTGCAGCATACTCTGGCCTTCGGCAGCTTCGAAAAAACTTTCAATTGATTGCGGGCGACTATCGCGCATAGCAGGCTCCGGCGGAAAACAGTGGGTATTCTTAATTGTTGGCGACAATTTGGCAGACGTTACTTCTGGCCGCATCTCCTGTTGGGGATGGTCGCGGCGAGCTTTGGTCTGCCTCACGCCTCAGGTGATACCTTACCAGAAACTGCTTCCAGAAGCCTGAATATCAATAATAGCGTGCGTTTCGACAGCCTTGCGTTATTGAACGCGCGTCGCGCCAGCTTTAATGTGGATTACTGGCATCAACACGCCATCCGCACCGTTATTCGCCATCTCTCTTTTACGCTGACGCCCGCTGCCGTTATTGAGCAGGCCACGCCGCTTGAGGTGCATCGGCTGGCGCTGCTGGACACGCTGAATGCGCTACTCACGCATGAAGCCAGACCGCCCGCGATTGTTCGCCAGACCACGCCGCAGCAAACAACCGACGCGCCTCGCTATCAGACCGGCCTGTGGCTGGCCAGCGTGCAGGGCATTCGCGCCGGGCCTGTCTCTCTCGCATAAATCGACTATAGTTCCCCCATTAAAAGTTTAGTGATGCGCTGTAGAAGCAGTGGCTGAGAGAATATTGTTTATGTTAATCAAATTATTAACCAAGGTTTTTGGTAGCAGTAACGACCGTACGCTGCGCCGTATGCGCAAAGTGGTTGAGCAGATCAACAAGATGGAACCGGACTTTGAGAAGCTGTCCGATGATGAGCTGAAGGCGAAGACCGCCGAGTTCCGCGCGCGTCTGGAAAAAGGCGAAGTGCTGGAAAACCTGATCCCGGAAGCCTTTGCGACCGTACGTGAGGCCAGCAAGCGCGTCTTTAACATGCGTCACTTTGACGTGCAGCTGCTGGGCGGCATGGTACTGAACGATCGCTGCATCGCGGAAATGCGTACCGGTGAAGGTAAAACCCTGACCGCTACGCTGCCTGCTTACCTGAACGCCCTTAGCGGCAAAGGCGTGCACGTCGTCACGGTCAACGACTATCTGGCGCAGCGTGATGCGGAAAACAACCGCGCGCTGTTCGAGTTCCTGGGACTGAGCATCGGCATCAACCTGCCGGGAATGCCTGCTCCGGCCAAACGTGAAGCCTACGCTGCCGATATTACCTACGGCACCAACAACGAATATGGCTTTGACTATCTGCGCGATAACATGGCGTTCAGCCCTGAGGATCGCGTGCAGCGCAAGCTCAACTATGCGCTGGTGGATGAGGTCGACTCCATCCTGATCGATGAAGCGCGTACGCCGCTGATTATCTCCGGCCCGGCGGAAGACAGCTCCGAACTCTATATCAAAGTTAACAAAATCATCCCTCACCTGATCCGTCAGGACAAAGAAGACTCCGACACCTTCCAGGGCGAAGGCGACTTCTCCGTGGATGAAAAAGGGCGTCAGGTGCATCTGACCGAGCGTGGCCTGATGAAGGTGGAAGAGCTGCTGGTCAGCGAAGGCATCATGGAAGAGGGCGAGTCGCTTTATTCGCCGGGCAACATCATGATGATGCACCACGTCACGGCGGCGCTGCGCGCCCATGCGCTCTTTACCCGCGACGTGGACTATATCGTGAAAGACGGCGAAGTGATTATCGTCGATGAACATACTGGTCGTACCATGCAGGGCCGTCGCTGGTCGGATGGTCTGCATCAGGCGGTAGAAGCGAAAGAAGGCGTGGAGATCCAGAACGAAAACCAGACGCTGGCTTCTATTACCTTCCAGAACTATTTCCGCCTTTACGACAAGCTGGCCGGTATGACCGGTACGGCAGATACCGAGGCTTTTGAATTCAGCTCTATCTACAAGCTGGAAACGATTGTCGTACCTACCAACCGCCCAATGGTGCGTAAAGATCTGCCGGATCTGGTCTATATGACCGAGAAAGAGAAGATCGACGCGATCATTGAAGATATCCGCGAGCGTACCGCTAACGGCCAGCCGGTGCTGGTGGGAACGATCTCTATTGAGAAATCGGAAGTGGTGTCAGCCGAGCTGACTCGCGCCGGGATCAAACACGAGGTGCTGAACGCCAAGTTCCACGCCCGTGAAGCGGATATCGTGGCGCAGGCTGGTCAGCCGGGCGCGGTTACCATCGCAACCAACATGGCGGGTCGCGGTACGGATATCGTGCTGGGCGGCAGCTGGCAGGCGGAAATCGCCGCGCTGACCGATCCAACCCCTGAGCAGATCGAAGCGATCAAGAGCGCCTGGAAAGTGCGTCACGATGCGGTACTGGCTTCCGGCGGTCTGCATATCATCGGCACCGAGCGTCATGAATCACGCCGTATCGATAACCAGCTGCGCGGCCGCTCCGGTCGTCAGGGCGATAACGGCTCCTCACGCTTCTATCTGTCGATGGAAGATGCGCTGATGCGCATTTTTGCCTCCGATCGCGTCTCTAATATGATGCGTAAACTGGGCATGAAGCCGGGCGAAGCGATTGAGCATCCGTGGGTGACCAAAGCTATTGCCAATGCACAGCGCAAAGTGGAAAGCCGCAACTTTGATATCCGTAAGCAGCTGCTGGAATATGATGACGTGGCTAACGATCAGCGTCGCGCTATCTACACCCAGCGTAACGAGCTGCTGGACGTTTCCGACGTATCGGAAACTATCACCAGCATCCGTGAAGACGTGTTTAAAACCACGATCGATACCTACATTCCACCGCAGTCGCTGGAAGAGATGTGGGATGTGCCAGGCCTGCAGGAACGTCTGAAAAACGATTTCGACCTGGAGCTGCCGATTGCAGAGTGGCTGGACAAAGAGCCTGACCTGCATGAAGAGACGCTGCGCGAACGTATTATGACGCAGGCCAAAGAGCAGTATCAGCGTAAAGAAGAAGTGGTCGGCATTGAGATGATGCGCAACTTTGAAAAAGGCGTGATGCTGCAAACGCTGGATTCGCTGTGGAAAGAGCATCTGGCTGCAATGGACTATCTGCGTCAGGGCATCCATCTGCGTGGCTATGCGCAGAAGGATCCTAAGCAGGAGTACAAGCGCGAGTCTTTCGCCATGTTCGCCGCAATGCTGGAGTCGCTGAAGTATGAAGTGATCAGCACGCTGAGCAAGGTGCAGGTCCGGATGCCGGAAGAAGTCGAAGCGATGGAAGAGCAGCGTCGTGAAGAAGCCGAGCGTCTGGCGCAGCAGCAGCAGCTGAGCCATGTGGATACCGAAACGGAAGCGGCAATGGCGCTGGCTGAGCAGACCGGCGAGCGCAAAGTCGGACGTAACGATCCTTGCCCTTGCGGCTCAGGAAAAAAATATAAGCAGTGTCACGGCCGCCTGGCCTGACGGGTATTGCTGACCACGCTTTAAAAAACCGGGGAATTCCCCGGTTTTTTTATGGCGGAGAGACAGGGCAAACCAGTACGCTCTTGCACAGCCACAGCCACAGCCACAGCCACAGCCACAGCCACAGCCACAGCCACAGCCACAGCCACAGCCACAGCCACAGCCACAGCCACAGCCACAGCCACAGCCACAGCCACAGCCACAGCCACAGCCACATAATTTTTACTAAAGCCAGCTCACCTTGCGTCAGTTATAGTCTTTGCCAAAGCGAGGCCGTGTTATGCCAGTTATAGTCTTTGCCACGTCAGGGCCGGCCTCCTGGCCGTTATCCATAGAGCCAGAGAAATATCGTCCAGCCTGCAAAGGCCAGCGCAGGCCCAAAAGGGAAAGGCGCATTAAGCGGATGCCTGAACATCAGCCACGCGGCAAAAAGCGCGGCTGAGGTGATAAGCGTCGCCAGCAGCACGATCCAGGGCAGCCGCTCCAGGCCCGTCCAGGCGCCCAGCGCCGCCAGTAATTTGGCATCGCCCAGCCCCAGCCCCTCTTTTTTTCTCAGCAGCCAATAGCCGCGCGAGAGCAGCCAAAGCGTGCTGTAACCCGCCGCTGCGCCATAAACGGCCTGCTCCGGCGTCAGGCCCGGCAGCAATCCGATCGTGCTGGCAAGCAGTCCAAGCCAGAGCAGCGGCAGCGTCAGCATATCCGGCAGCAGAAACAGGCGATAATCCACGACTGCCAGTGCTAATAACGTCCAGCTTAGCAGCAGCGCCGGCAGCCACAGCCTCAGAGGCAGCTGCGCTATAACGATTGTTGTCACTGCCAGTAGCGCTGGCAGCATGAACATGTTTACCTGAAGGCTAAAGATGCGGCGCATATTTCTCTCCTCTTATCCGTGAGTCGGCAGACGTCGCCGTGCCTGTCTGCTTTGCTTAAGACGGGCTTCCCTGGAACGAAATTCTACGCTTTGTTTTTACTGCCGTACCGGCCTTCGGCCATTTTCATGCTGTTATATAGCTGATTTTCGTAACGGCTCGCAGTTTACAATCGGGCTTGCGATTGTGCCGCAACGCTGGAATAGTGGCGGCATACTTCAGGCAATCCAGAGAACAGTTATGAAGCATTTGCAGGTGGCAGTAGGCATCATTCGTGACGGGCAGAAAAGAATATTTCTAACCCAGCGCTCCGCTAAATCCCATATGGCTAACCGATGGGAATTTCCCGGCGGGAAAATCGAAGCAGGCGAAACGCCGGAACAGGCGCTGAAGCGCGAGCTACAGGAAGAAACGGGCATCACTCCGCTGAGCGCATCGGCCTGCGGTATGGCCAGCCATACGGACAGCGAGCTACAGGTCACGCTGCATTTCTTTCTGGTAGAGGCCTGGCAGGGCGAACCGTGGGGACGTGAAGGGCAGCCGCAACGTTGGGTCGCGCAGCAGGCGCTGGTGGCGGAAGAATTTCCTCCCGCCAATGCAGAACTGATCGCTCGCCTGCAGGCCGGACTGATTTAGACGCGATCGTTGCCCGTAGGCTTGGGTGGATTCAGGCGATATCGCTCGCAGGCCGTGCTGATTCAGACGATATCGTTGCCTGCAAACCGGGCTAATTTGAGCGATATTTCTCGTGTGCAGGCCGGGGCTGATACAGGCGATATTGTTCGTCTTCAGAGCGGGTCAACGTAGACGATATTGCCTCGCTGCTGGCTGAAAAGGGCCATATTCAGCCAGCGGTCATCTTCCTGGTAGTAGGCTGTCAGTAGCGATCTTTCGGTTCTTCGCTCCATTCATCGCTGTCGGAAAGGTCGCCCTCGCTGGGAATACGTTTCTCTTCGTTAGCCCATTCGCCCAAATCGATCAGCTGGCAGCGCTTGCTGCAGAAGGGCCGCCAGGGGCTCAGCTCATCCCAGATAACCTCTTTATCACAGGTTGGACAGTTTACGGTGATGACTTCATTCATTGATCGTTACCTCAGCAGCAGGCAAGTTGAAAATCGAGGCGCGCCGGCACCTCGCCGTGCTCGCTGTCGAGCGGCAGAAAGCGGATAGCATAGCGGCTTTTATGGCCGGAAACCTGCGGATAAAGCGAGTCTTCCAGCATCAGCTGCAGGCGCAGCAGATCGGCGCCTTCCGCATTGTCCTGATAAAATCCGTTCAGGCTGGTCTGATGGCGAAAAGCGCCCGACTGGCGAATTAAGTCCAAAATCAGCGTCAGCGCGTCGCGGATAGGCGCCAGCGAGTTCATCCACAGCGCAACCTGACTGTCCCGTTTCTCCTGTTCAATATGCAGCCAGATATGCAGCGTAGGCAGGTCGAAACTGCAGCAGCCGCCGGGAATACTTAAACGCTGACGCACCAGTCCGATCAACCGATCCTCCCGCATCATCTGTCCCATACGCGGAGCGGCCATTAGCGCAGTCGAACGCGTTTTCAGACTGTCGTGCAGCTTATGCACCAGATCCATATCCACGCCCGGCACTTCCGCCCAGGAGCGCAGCTTCTGCTGCTGCTTATCCAGCTCTTTGACAATTTCGGTACGCAGTTCGCCGCGTTCAAATACATCCAGCAGCTCGGCCGCATTGCGGAAAAAAGTTAGCGCGCTGACTGAATCGACGATGGTACGGCTGCTGTCCAGCTGATTCATCAAAAATTCAATGCGCAGCCAGGTCCGCATTTTTTCATTTAATGGGTACTCAAATAAAACCGTTGTGCTCATGCTTTAATCCTGATCTGTTGCTCCGGCAAGCTGGCGATAGCGCTGATCCAGCCGGGCAACTTTGGCGGCCACATCATCAGGTGTGCCGCCGTTATCGATAATGTCGTCGGCTACGGCAAGTCGCGCTTCACGCGTGGCCTGCGCAGCCAAAATATGTTCAGCCTGTTCACGGCTGATGTGGTCTCTGCTCATGGTACGCGCCAGCTGCGTTTCGCGATCGACATCCACAACCAGCACCCGATCGGCCAGCTGTTGCAGATTGTTTTCAACCAGCAAAGGAACGACCCACAGGCACCAGACGGAGCGGGTTAACGCCAGCTGGCGACGGGTCTCACTATGGATCAGCGGATGCAGAAGGGCGTTCAGCCAGGCTTTTTCCTGCGCGGAACTGAAAATCCGATGACGCAGCGAGGCGCGATCTAACGAGCCGTCCGGGCGAATGACCGCCGCACCGAACCGCTCTTGTATCGCTTTCAGCGCGGGTTGACCGGGCTCCACGACCTGACGGGCAATAATATCGGCGTCAACGATATCCACGCCTCTGGCCGCGAAGGCGTTAGCGATAGTGGTTTTCCCGCTGCCGATACCACCGGTCAGCGCAACAGTATAGCTCATAGTCCCGATTCTCACGGCTCCGATGTGACCGCATCCGCTCAGGCCAGCATTGACGCGGCCGCTAAAAGTGGGGTGCAGATCACATAAGAGAATCACAGATAAATTTATGGGATTGTAGCCTAAATAAACCTGTTTTCGCAGTCTTGTCCGTGCGTTTTTAGCGCGTATGATAAGGCTACTGGAGCTGGCAGCAGCACCCAATCATCAGATTGCGCCATCAACCAGGAAGTGATTTATGCGTATTGAAGAAGATATTAAGCTAGGTTTTAAAGATGTCCTGATCCGCCCCAAGCGTTCCACGTTGAAGAGTCGTTCACAGGTTGACCTGAACCGTCAGTTCACCTTCAAACACTCCGGCGTCGCCTGGTCAGGCGTGCCGATCATTGCCGCCAATATGGATACTGTCGGCACCTTCAGCATGACGGAAGCGCTGGCCTCATTCCAGGTCCTTACCGCCGTTCACAAGCATTATAGCGTGGCACAATGGCAGGCCTTTATCGATCGCGTACCTGAAAGCGTACTGCAATACGTGATGGTTTCTACCGGCACTTCCGATGCCGATTTCGTTAAAATGCAGCAGATCCTCGCACTGTCGCCCGCGTTAAATTTCATTTGTATTGACGTTGCTAACGGCTACTCCGAACACTTTGTCGAGTTTTTACAGCGCGCTCGCGAGGCCTGCCCGGATAAAACTATCTGTGCGGGTAACGTAGTGACGGGCGAAATGGTGGAGGAGCTTATCCTTTCCGGTGCCGATATCGTGAAGGTGGGCATCGGCCCCGGATCCGTCTGTACTACAAGGGTGAAAACTGGCGTAGGCTATCCGCAGCTTTCCGCCGTAATTGAATGTGCGGATGCGGCGCATGGGCTGGGCGGTCAAATTGTCAGCGACGGCGGCTGTTCGGTACCGGGCGACGTGGCGAAAGCCTTCGGCGGCGGCGCCGATTTTGTGATGCTCGGCGGGATGCTGGCCGCGCATGATGAATGCGAAGGCACGCTGGTGGAAGAGGACGGCGAGCAGTTTATGCTGTTTTACGGCATGAGTTCTGAATCTGCGATGAACCGGCACGTTGGCGGCGTGGCGGGCTATCGGGCGGCAGAAGGCAAAACCGTTAAGCTTCCCGTTCGCGGCCCGGTAGACAACACGGCGCGAGACATTCTTGGCGGCCTGCGCTCTGCCTGTACCTACGTTGGCGCTGAGCGGCTGAAAGAGCTGACCAAGCGCACGACCTTTATCCGCGTGGCGGAGCAGGAAAACCGGGTGTTCAACCGTTAAAGTCGGCAACTGGCCTGCCGCTTGCGCTGAGCGGCAGGTTTTTACGCTGTCGCTTTCACACCCTGCTTGGTAGAACGGCATCACTTTGCCTGCCTTAAAGCGTCGCCTGTCCCAAAATGTTGCCTGCTTCAAAGCATTGTCTGCCTTAAAGCATTGTCTGTCTCAAGGCGTCTCCTGTCTCAAAGCGTTGTCTGTCTTAATACGTCCTCTGTGTGAATACATCGCCTGGTCAAAACGGTCACTATCCCAAAGCATCGCCCAGGTTAAAGATGGGCAAGTACATCGCGACTACCAGCGTGCCGACCAGCACGCCGGTAACGATCATCATTAACGGTTCCAGCGCGGCGGCCAGATTATCCGCCAGCTCATGCGTGCTGGCCTCATGCCATTCCCCCAGCCGCAGCAGCAGGCTGTCCAGCGCGCCAGCCTCTTCGCCCACTTTTATCAGCTGGTAGCACAGCGGCGTGAAAAGCTCGTGCTGTGCCAGCGCCCGATACAGCGGGTTACCGGCGGCGATATGCTGCTGCAGGGCGACTATCGCCTCCCGCCACAGCAGATGATCGAGCGTTTTCTCTACCGCCTGCAGCCCCTGCAACAGCGTCAGACCAGCCTGCTGCGTCAGCGTCAGGGTCAGAAAGATACGGCTGAGCTGGCCGCCGCGATAAAGCCTGCCGATAAGCGGCAGCTGTAACAGACATCGCTGCTCGTTACGCTGCCAGACGGGCAGGCGGCGGCTTTGCCAGCGCCAGTAAGCGAGGCCGCCGAAGGCCAGCGGCAAAATAAGCATGCCATAACGCTGTAGCCCCTCTGAAAGGGCGATTATGGCTGCGGTAAAGGCCGGTAGCGGCGCGTTAAAGGAATGATAGATAGCTACAAACTCCGGCAAAACGAACATCAGCATTCCGATGCTGACCAGCAGCGCGACGGCGACCACAAACAGCGGGTAGCGCAGCGCTTTCATTACTTTCTTTTGCAGCTGTTGTTCTCTTTCCTGCTGACCGGCCAGCCGCAGACAGCATTCGTCCATTCTGCCGGTCAGTTCGCCAACCGCGATCAGGGCAGGGTAGAGCGGTGGGAAAACTACAGGCCAGTCGGCCAGCGCCTGTGAAAAGGGTATGCCTTCCGACACGCTTTGCTCTATTTGCGTGAGTAAAGCCTGCCAGCCGGGATCGGCATGGCCTTCAGCCGTCAGCCGCAGGCTGGCAGAAAGCGTCATGCCTGCCTGCAAAAGCGTAGCCAGCTCGCGGAAAAAGGTAATCTTGTGCTGCCATTTCCAGTCGCCGGCGCGATAGCGGCGTCCTTTGCTAACCTTTAGCGGCAGCAGGTCGAGCGCCATGAGCCGTTCTGTTGCTTCCTGGCGGCCACGGCAAAAACAGGCTCCCTGATGAAAAGCGCCTTCTTTGTCCATGGCCTGCCATTCCACTAACAGCGGATCAGTCATCGTCATTACCGACAATTCGATTCAGCTCTGCCAGCGTGGTTTCGCCTTTATTCACGCTATGTAGTCCTTCTACAAACAGCGAGTTTATATTTTGCTGCCGGGTAATTTTCAGCAGCGCCTCCTGAGCGCTGTCGGTCGCGATAGCATTTTGCAGCCGCGCATTAACGGGAAGCAGCTCGAACAGCGCCAGCCTGCCATAAAAGCCGGAATAGCAGCGTTCGCAGCCGACGGCGCGCCAGTTTTGCACCGTACCCGGCCAGAGATCCTGAGGGAAATGGGCCAGCGCTTCGGCGGGTTCGCGACAGTGCGGGCAGAGACGGCGTACCAGACGCTGGGCGATAACCAGCTTTAGCGCGGAGGCAAGCTGGTAGCCGGGAATGCCGATTTGCCTTAGCCGGGTCAGCGTTTCCGCCGTGGAGTTGGTATGCAAAGTCGACAGAACCAGATGGCCGGTCTGCGCCGCCTTGATGGCGATTTCCGCCGTTTCCGCATCGCGGATTTCGCCAATCATAATTACGTCGGGATCCTGACGCAGAAGAGCGCGTAGCACGCGGTTGAAATCAAGTCCGGTTTTAGGATGTACCTGGGTTTGATTAACGCCCGGCAGCGGGATTTCCACGGGATCTTCCACGCTGCACAGGTTGCGGCCCGGCGTGTTAAGCGAGCTCAGCCCGCTGTAAAGGGTAAAGGTTTTCCCGCTGCCGGTAGGGCCGGTAACCAGAATCAGCCCCTGCGGCCTCGCCAGCGCCTCGCGAAAGCAGCGCAGCGCCGCTGGCGACATGCCGAGATTCTCCAGCGACACGGACTGGGTGTCAGTTTGCAGCAGTCGGATAACCGCTTTTTCACCGCAGCGCGTGGGCAGCGTCGAGAGGCGAAAGGAAGCGGGTTTTCCCAACAGTGCCAGCGTGAACTGGCCATCCTGCGGGATCCGGCGTTCGGCGATATCCAGGTTAGCGACTATTTTCAGCCTTGCCAGCAGCGCCGCGGCGTTGTCGGCTGGCGAAGTCGGCACGTTTTGCAGCACGCCATCCACCCGAAAACGGATGCGTAACGCGTCGGCCTGAGGTTCGATGTGGATATCGGACGCGCGCTGCTGTATCGCCAGCGCCAACAGATTGTCGATACGCTGGATGGTGGTTTCGCTATGTGCCGCCGCAGGTTCCGATGCGGCCGGACGATCCTGCCGATACTGTTCCAGTCGCGCCGGTGGCCAGTACTCAATCTCAATCGCGCCCTGAGCGGTAAAACGCAGCGCCGCCATCATATCGGCCGAGGGCGGCGTCGCCATCGCGATGTGCAGCCGCTGCGGCGTAAGCGAAAGCACCACGGCGTGATGACGTTGACAAAGGGCCTCGACGGCCTGCAGAGAGGAAGACGCTGTCATTCCGCCACCTCGCTGTCATCGTCAAAGCGGAAGATATTTTCACAGGCTTCTTTCAGTCCCGTTTGCTGGGTGGCGCAGGTGCGCTGCCAGCCGATTTGGCCTTCGGCACCGTCCCACTGCGGTTTCATTGTTACCGTCAGGCCATTCAGGCTCTCCTGGCCCGTCAGCGTCAGCGCGCCGCCCTGCACGGCCACAGTGGCAACATAGCGCGACCCTTTCCCGGACGGCACGCCGTTGCTGCCTGCGCTACAGCTTTCCGCGCCGCCGTGCTCGATGGCACACAGTTCCACGGCGGTTTTAAAAGGCATCGCCGTTTGCAGCATATCGGTCAGCGCGGCTTTTTGCAGATAGTTCTGGTAAGCCGGCAGGCCGATAGCGCTGAGAATGGCGATGATAGCGATAACTATCATTAGTTCGACCAGGGTAAATCCCTGCTGATTTTTCATGATGTTGACTTCCATGTGTTTAAGGAGTCAGCAACGTACCGCTGAAAAAAAACGCAGGCCAGCGGCAAAAAAACGTTTCCGAAGAAGGGCAGCAGGAATTCTTTCGCTATTACATCAGCAGACAAAAAGGCGGGAAGACGGCTCGCAAAATTCAGTGATGGGAGCGAAAACGCCATCCGGAGACGGCGTTAAAATGACAGGTAAAATTAATGGGCGGCAGCGGGGCGAAAGCGCATGGAGAGATCCAACGCCCGCACGTGCTTGGTTAGCGCGCCGACCGAGATGTAATCCACGCCCGTTTCGGCGAAAGTCCGTAACGTCTCGTCGGTGACGTTGCCGGAAACCTCCAGCAGCGCGCGGCCGTTGGTCAGGCGCACCGCTTCCCGCATCTGCTCAACGCTGAAGTTATCCAGCATGATGATATCCGCCCCGGCCTCGATCGCCTGACTAAGCTCGTCCAGCGATTCAACCTCAACTTCCACCGGCACGTCCGGATGCAGCCAAAACGCCTTTTCCACGGCCTGGCGTACTGAACCGGTGGCGATAATATGGTTTTCCTTGATCAGGAAAGCGTCGGAAAGGCCCAGTCGGTGGTTAGCGCCGCCGCCGCACAGCACGGCATACTTCAGCGCGGTGCGCAGTCCCGGCAGCGTTTTTCTCGTATCCAGCAGCTGCGTTTTGGTGCCTTCAAGCATAGCCACATAGCGGCTGACCTCGGTCGCCACGCCGGATAACGTCTGGACAAAATTCAGCGCGGTGCGTTCCGCTGTCAGTATCAGCGAGGAAGGGCCGGTTACTTCAAACAGCGGCTGGTTGGCGACGATCGCGTCACCATCCTCCACGTGCCAAATCATCTGCGTCTTATTACCAAGCTGGATAAAAACTTCTTCGACCCAGCGTTTCCCGCAGAAAATACCCGGTTCACGGGTAATCACTACGGCATGAGAGCGGGCATCTTCTGGTAACAGGCTGGCGGTAATATCCCGGCTGGCGTCGATCTCGCCGCCCAGGTCTTCTCGCAGCGCCAGGGCGACGGCAGGAGGAATATCATCCTTAATACGTTCCAACAGCGCGGCACGGCGGCTGTCCGCATCGTAGCGACGGGTTGTCATGGTCAAACTCCAAAAGGGCGGATTGAAGAGAGAACCATGCTAGCTTTTTTACCTGCGGCTGGCGAGTCGGTTACTGCGCCAGGGCAGCCGATTTTTTGCCGCCTGACAGGGCAAAAAGCGACGAAACTTCCCCCGAGCTGTTTCTGCGGCGGCGGGGCTTCCCGCGTCAGGGATTCATGTTACTCTGATGTTATCTATAGAAAAGGAGAGCAGGCCATGCAGTTGCAGTCAGGCTGGCTGACCGGCGTGAAGCGGGTGCCGTCGCCGCATTTTAATCAGCGCCCGCAAAACGAAACGCCCACGCTTCTGGTTATTCATAATATCAGCCTGCCGCCGGGCGAGTTCGGCGGCCCGTGGATCGATGCGCTATTTACCGGCCAGCTGGATGCCGGGGCCCATCCTTACTTTGCGGATATCGCGCATCTGCGGGTTTCCGCGCATTGCCTGATCCGTCGCGATGGCGAAATCATCCAGTACGTGCCTTTTGATTTACGCGCCTGGCACGCGGGCGTTTCCTGCTATCAGGGACGGGAGGCCTGCAATGATTTTTCTGTTGGCATTGAGCTGGAAGGCACCGATGTGCTGCCCTACACCGATGCGCAATACCAGGCTTTGCAGGCGGTGACCCGTTTACTGGCAAAGCACTATCCGCAAATAGTCGAAAATATTACCGGGCATAGTGATATCGCGCCGGAAAGAAAAACCGATCCCGGACCGGCGTTTGACTGGGAAAGATTTCGGAGCGGGCTGGAGCACGATCCCTCCGCTGTACAGCAGGAGTAACAGGCATGACGCTTTTTAGTTTGTTATTGGTTCTGGGTTGGGAACGCTTGTTTAAAATGGGCGAGCACTGGCAGTTGGATCACCATCTGGCCCGGTTGTTCCGTCGTCAGCGGCGCTTTTCGCTGCTGCGCACGCTGGCGATGACGCTGGCGGCGATGGCGGTGGTCGCACTCTGTTTACTGGCGCTGAAGGGCCTTTTTTTCGGCGTTTTACAGCTGCTGTTCTGGATTGCCGTTGGGCTGTTGTGCATCGGTGCGGGGTCGGTAAGGCTGCATTATCATGCCTATCTGAAAGCGGCCAGCCATAACGATACGGACGCGCACAGCGCCATGGCAGAAGAGCTGACGCTGATCCACGGCCTGCCGATGGAGTGTAACGAGCGCGAATATCTCTGCGAACTGCAAAATGCGCTGCTGTGGATTAACTACCGCTTTTATCTGGCACCGCTGTTCTGGTTTGTCGTGGGCGGCCCATGGGGACCGGTTCTGCTGGTGGGATATGCTTTTCTGCGCGCGTGGCAGAGCTGGCTGGCGCGTCGTTATACGCCACTGGAACGGTCGCAATCCGGCGTGGATGCTATTCTGCACTGCGTTGACTGGATCCCGGTAAGACTGGCGGGAGTTGCCTATGCCTTATTGGGACATGGCGAACGCGCGCTGCCGGCCTGGTTTGCTTCATTGGGCGACCGGCATACCTCGCAATATCAGGTGCTGACCCGACTGGCGCAGTTTTCGCTGGCGCGCGATCTGCATACGGACAAGGTGCAAACGCCGCGAATTGCCGTTGCGCTGGCCAAGAAAGTGTCGCTGGTGATCGTGGTAGTGGTGGCGCTGCTGACTATTTACGGCGCGCTGGTATAGCAGGAATAATCCGGCCCGCAGGCCGGATTATTGGCTGTCAGGTTATTGCTCAGGCAGCCGCGCTGTCGTCGGTGCCAAACCCTCCCTCGATAAGATTACCCACGCTGCTGCCAATCCAGCTACCGATCCGTTTTCCAATATAGCCGGTTGCTTTGGATACCAAAGTGGAAATAACCGGGATAGTCGTCAGGTTGCCGATCGCAGCGCCAATAAACTCGCCTGCCCGGCATCAAATTAACGGCTTTGTTAATCCACGGCCGCCGGCGGTTCGCCAAAGACCGGCATGCCGTCGCTATCCCAGGTAAAGGTTTTAATGCAGGTGTGCCGGTTGGGATCGTAAAGCGGATCGCCTTCGATTTCCGTGTAGTCTCTCGCATGATAAACCAGTACGTCCTCACCCTGTTCCGTTACCGTAAAGCTGTTATGCCCCGGCCCGAACTGGCGGTTTTCCCAACTGGTTTTAAAGACCGGCTGAGGGGATTTTTGCCAGTTTTCCGCTTTCATCGGATCGGCAGCAACGTCGATCCACAGCAGGCCCATACAGTAGTTTTCATCCGTCGCGCTGGCCGAATAGCTGACGAACAGGCGGTTGCCGTGACGAATAACCGCAGGCCCTTCGTTGACGCTGAAGCCCACGCATTCCCAGTCGAACTCAGGCCGACTCAGCATCACCGGCGCGCTTTTCAGCGACCACGGCGTTTCCAGTTCGGCCAGATAGAGATTGGAGTTGCCGGGGATCGCCGGATCTTTTTGCGCCCACAGATACCAGTTTCTGTCCTGATGCACGAAGTGGGTCGCGTCCAGCGCAAAACTGTCGATGGGCGTCACGACCTGACCGCATTCATGCCAGGCGCCGGTAAGCGGATCGTCGTCATGACAGGCGATAGCGAACATGCGGTGCTGGAACAGCCCATCTTTGATTTCTCTGGACGGCGCGGCGGCAAAATAGATGACCCAGACGTTATCAATAAGATGCAGTTCAGGCGCCCAAATCAGCTCGCTCATTTCGCCGCTGGCGTGTTTTTTCCAGACCACGACGGCTTCGGCTGCCGCCAGATCGGCTAAGGTCGCGGCGCGGCGCAGCTCAAGCCGATCGTATTCAGGTACGGAGGCGATAAAATAGTAATGCTGCCGATGGCGCAGAATAAAGGGATCGGCGCGCTGTGCAATAAGGGGGACGGGCCAGTGACTGCTCATGCTCCTGTTCCTTCTGGTTTAACCGGCGCTTTGCCGTGATGATAATCGTTGAGTTCGCGGAAATTATGGCGACGCTGTTCCAAATCCAGCTGGATTTTTTGCATCGTTGGTCGGTCAACCTTCAGCAGCCTGACCACGCCAGCGGTAATCAGATAACCGACGCCCGGAATAATGGTAAACAGCAGCGTGATGCCGTTGACGGCCAGCGGCGACTGGGCTTTCGCGCCCGCGTCGTAGCCGTAAAAAGAGAGCAGGAAGCCAACCATCGCGCCCGCTACGGCCAGGCCAACTTTGAGGAAAAACAGATTGCCTGAAAAGCTGATGCCGGTAATGCGCTTGCCGGTTTTCCACTCGCCGTAATCGTCCACGTCCGCCATTAGCGACCAGTGCAGCGGCGAAGGGATCTGATGCAGAATATTCAGCAGGAAGTACATCACCACAATCAGTACCGTAGCGTGCGGATCCAGGAAATAGAAGCCGCAGGAGAACAGCGCCAGCACGATATTGGTCCAGAAGAAGACTTTCAGTTTGCACCAGCGATCGGTCAACACTTTGGCCAACGTGCTGCCCAGCATCATGCCTATTACGCCCAGGCTGATAAACAGCGTGGCGAAATGGGTCGTTTGCCCCATGACCCAGGTGACGTAGTACATGGTGGCCGCCATGCGGATAAAGCCGGGACAGACGTTACAAAAGGTCAGCAGCAGGATGCGCACCCACTGGTCGTTTTTCCACACGTCCCGTAAATCGGATTTCAGATCGCTGTTGCTCGGTACGGCAGGATGAATGCGTTCACGCACCGTGGCGAAGCAAAAAAGGAACATGCAGAGGCCGATAAAGGCCAGCACGCTCATCGCCATCTGGTAGCCGCGCGCTTTGTCGTCGCCTCCGAACCATTCCGCCATCGGCAGCAGGGAGAGCGACAGGATCAGCGTGGCGATGCCGACCATTACAAAGCGGTAAGACTGGCAGGAGACGCGTTCGCCGGGATCGTTGGTAATCACGCCGCCAAGCGAGCAGTAAGGAATATTGATAGCGGTATAGGTTAACGACATCAGAAAGTAGGTGGCAAACGCGTAGATAACCTTATTGTCATAGCTCCAGTCCGGCGTGGTAAACATCAGCACGCTGAACAGCACATAGGGCAGGGAAATCCATAGCAGCCAGGGACGAAAACGTCCCCAGCGGCTCTGCGTTCTGTCGGCCAGCGCGCCCATAATGGGGTCGGTAATCGCATCCAGCACGCGCACGGAAAGCAGCAGGACGCCGACCAGCGCGGGCGCAAGGCCAAAGACATCCGTATAAAAATAGTTAAGGAAAAGCATGATCGCGCCGCCGATCATATTGCAGCCCGCGTCTCCCATGCCATAGCCAATCTTCTCTTTTACCGAAAGCGCCGCGCTCTTCATGGATAATCTCTCCCACAGGATGAAGCAGAGATTATCACTGGCTTAATAGCGTCTTGCGCTGGCGCAAAAGGTTGCAGAGATGGACAAAACGGCTGTAACCGGAAAAGTGTGAGTAAGCTGGCAATTCGCGCGGTGAGGGCCATAAAAGGTAAGGCAGGCTGGAGGATTAGCGCGCAGTAAAAAGGGCGCCGAAGCGCCCCGGGTCATCAGGCTTTTTGCAGCCGGTTTTTTACCGCGTAGCCAATGGCCAGCACGATAATCCACGGCGGAATAAGCCATACGGAAATCGCCATGCCCGGCGTCATCGCCATAATGACCAGAATGCCGATCATAAACAGCAGGCAAATCCAGTTGCCGGCGGGATAGAGCAGCGCCTTGAAGCGAGTCTGCACGCCTTCGCGCGCTTTCGCCTGGCGGAACTTCAGATGGGCGTAGCTGATCATCGCCCAGTTGATCACCAGCGCGGAGACCACCAGCGCCATAAACAGGCCCAGCGCCTCGCCCGGCATCAGATAGTTCACCAGCACGCAAATCGCCGTGGTAGCGGCTGAGAGCGCCAGTGCCACGTAAGGCACGCCACGACGGTCAACCTTCAGCAGCGCCTTCGGGCCGTTGCCCTGACGGGCCAGGCCGTAAAGCATCCGGCTGTTGGAATAGACGCAGCTGTTATAAACGGAGAGCGCCGCCGTTAAAAACACCAGGTTCAGCACGTTCGCCGCCAGGCTTTCACCCAGGTCGTGGAAAATCATCACAAACGGGCTGCTGTTGGCGGTAACTTTTGTCCAGGGATAAAGCGAAAGCAGCACGATAATCGAGCCGACATAAAAGATCAGGATACGCCAGATCACCTGGTTGGTGGCCTGCGGAATGCTTTTTTGCGGGTCATCCGCTTCGGCCGCCGTGATGCCTACCAGCTCCAGGCCGCCAAAAGAGAACATAATGATCGCCATCGCCATCACCAGTCCGCCCACGCCGTGCGGGAAAAAGCCGCCGATCGCCCAGATATTGCTGATCTTCGCATCCGGGCCGCCATGACCGCTGAACAGCAGCCAGCAGCCGAACACAATCATCGCCACCACGGCGACCACTTTCACAATCGCCAGCCAGAACTCCATTTCGCCAAAGATTTTTACGCTGGTCAGGTTGATAGCGTTAATCAGCACAAAGAAGATGGCGGCGGCGGCCCAGGAAGGAAACGCGGGCCACCAGACCTGAATATACTGGCCGACGGCGGTCAGTTCCGCCATCGCGACCAGGATATAGAGCACCCAGTAGTTCCAGCCGGAAGCGAAACCGGCAAAGTTGCCCCAGTATTTATAGGCAAAATGGCTGAAAGAACCGGCAACCGGCTCTTCCACGATCATTTCGCCCAGCTGGCGCATAATTAAAAAGGCAATAAAGCCGCCGATGGCGTAGCCCAGTAAGACGGACGGGCCCGCCATTTTAATGGTTTGTGCGATCCCCAGAAAAAGGCCGGTGCCGACGGCGCCGCCTAATGCAATTAGCTGAATATGGCGGTTTTTCAGGCCGCGCTTCAGCATATCGCCCTGCTGTTGTTCCATAGTGATCCTCTTGGTCTCGTTATTGTACTAAGGGCGAGCCTTTGTCATCATTTTATTACGATAGATGTACTTAAATGTTTACATAAGAAACCCCGCAAAAGCGGGGCTGCCTCTACTTTCGCGATAAGAATAATGATAAGCGCCGGGTAATGCACTCGCTTTCTGTTTAAGCCGGGACGGCTGCAAAAAAAACAGGTTTCGGCAACGTTTGTTTTTGTCATAAAGGATGCCTGAAGACGAATCGATTTTACTTATGACGCCGTTAATCGGGCGCCATTAACTGCCTGGTCTCCTTCAGAAAAGTTAATTTTTTTAACATTCTTTCTGACGCGTTTAACCTGTTATAAGGCGTTAATTCGCGCCCGTAAAACGAGACATGCGTCTGGTTTTGCGCCGTTGCCATATAGACATCAGGTGAATACTTTGTTACTTTACGGGCTCCTTTTTGCAATTGGTATGACCAATTTACTCGGGCAAACGGCACGAAGAAGGGATGATGGCCTACAGCAAAATCCGCCAACCAAAGCTATCCGATGCTATCGAGCAGCAGCTTGAGTCCTTGATTATGGAAGGGACGCTGCGTCCCGGTGAAAAGCTCCTCCCTGAACGCGAGCTGGCTAAACAGTTCGACGTCTCCCGTCCCTCTTTGCGTGAAGCTATCCAGCGTCTGGAAGCAAAAGGCCTGCTGCTGCGCCGTCAGGGCGGTGGCACTTTTGTAAAGACTAACCTCTGGCAAAGCCTGAGCGATCCGCTGGTGGAACTGCTGGCCGATCACCCTGAATCGCAGTTCGATCTGCTGGAAACGCGCCACGCGCTGGAAGGGATAGCGGCCTACTATGCGGCGCTACGAGGAACGGAAGAAGATCTGGCACGTATCCGGGATTGCCATCTGCAAATCCAGACCGCGCAGGAGAGCGGCGACCTTGATGCCGAAGCCAACGCGGTCATGCAGTATCAGATAGCTGTCACAGAGGCGGCGCATAATGTGGTGCTGCTGCATTTGCTACGCTCAATGGGGCCGATGCTGCAACAGAACGTCCGACAGAATTTTGAATTGCTCTACTCGCGCCGCGAAATGCTGGCAAAAGTGAGCGGTCACCGCGCCAGTATTTTCGAGGCGATTGTGGCGCGCGAACCCGAAAAGGCACGCGAGGCCTCACACCGCCATCTGGCGTTTATCGAGGAAATATTGCTGGACAGAAGCCGGGAACAGAGCCGAAGAGAGCGCTCCCTGCGCCGATTACAGCAGCGTAAGGATTAACGCGTAATCATAACGCGACAACCACGAAGGGCCTGTCTCTCTGTGTTTTGCACTGAGCCAGAGGACAGAGAGACAGGCTCCAGACAATTCAACGTATTAGACACAGATAAGGAATACCCCCATGTCAGAACGTTTACACAATGACGTGGATCCGATTGAAACTCGCGACTGGCTACAGGCGATCGAATCGGTCATCCGTGAAGAGGGCGTGGAGCGCGCGCAGTTCCTGATCGATCAGGTATTGAGCGAAGCACGCAAAGGCGGCGTAAAGGTAGCGGCGGGCACTGGGGCCGGCAGCTACATTAACTCTATCGCCGTTGAGGACGAACCTGACTATCCGGGTAATACCTCGCTGGAACGTCGTATCCGTTCCGCCATCCGCTGGAACGCCATCATGACCGTTCTGCGTGCATCGAAGAAAGATCTGGAGCTGGGCGGCCATATGTCTTCCTTCCAGTCCTCGGCGACCATTTATGAAGTGTGCTTTAACCACTTCTTCCGCGCGCGCAGCGAAAAAGACGGCGGCGACCTGGTGTACTTCCAGGGCCACATTTCGCCGGGCGTTTACGCGCGTGCTTTCCTGGAAGGCCGCCTGACCGAAGAGCAGATGAACAACTTCCGTCAGGAAGTGCACGGCAAAGGCCTCTCTTCTTATCCGCATCCAAAACTGATGCCGGATTTCTGGCAGTTCCCGACCGTTTCGATGGGTCTTGGCCCAATCGGCGCGATCTACCAGGCGAAATTCCTCAAGTATCTTGAGCACCGTGGCCTGAAAGATACCTCACAGCAGACCGTTTACGCCTTCCTGGGCGATGGCGAGATGGACGAGCCGGAATCCAAAGGCGCGATCACCATCGCCACCCGCGAGAAGCTGGACAACCTGGTGTTCATCATCAACTGTAACCTGCAGCGCCTGGACGGCCCGGTAACCGGCAACGGCAAAATCATCAACGAGCTGAGCGGCATCTTTGGCGGCGCAGGCTGGGAAGTGATCAAGGTTATCTGGGGCGGACGCTGGGACGAGCTGCTGCGCAAAGATACCAGCGGCAAGCTGATCCAGCTGATGAATGAAACCGTTGACGGCGACTATCAGACCTTTAAATCCCGCGATGGCGCCTACGTGCGCGAGCACTTCTTTGGTAAATATCCGGAGACCGCCGAGCTGGTCAAAGATATGACCGACGACGAGATTTGGGCGCTGAACCGTGGCGGCCACGATCCGAAGAAAATCTACGCGGCGCTGAAAAAAGCGCAGGACACCAAAGGCAAACCTGT
Source organism: Erwinia wuhanensis (assembly GCF_030484085.1). Classification (NCBI taxonomy): domain Bacteria; kingdom Pseudomonadati; phylum Pseudomonadota; class Gammaproteobacteria; order Enterobacterales; family Erwiniaceae; genus Erwinia; species Erwinia wuhanensis. Next base: position 159,275 of record NZ_JAUJUH010000007.1, on the reverse strand, counting down.
GGTGATCCTGGCGCATACCATTAAAGGCTATGGTATGGGCGACACGGCAGAAGGCAAGAACATCGCTCACCAGGTGAAGAAAATGAACATGGATGGCGTACGCTACATCCGCGATCGTTTCAACGTGCCGGTAGAAGATGACAAAATCGAAAGCCTGCCGTACGTCACCTTCGACAAAGAGTCGGAAGAGTACAAATATCTGCATGGCCAGCGCGAGAAGCTGGGCGGCTATCTGCCGACGCGTCAGCCTAACTTCAGCGAGAAGCTGGAGATGCCTGCGCTGGAAGACTTCCGTCAGCTGCTGGATGAGCAGAACAAAGAGATTTCCACCACGATCGCCTTTGTGCGTGCCCTGAACGTGATGCTGAAGAACAAGTCGATCAAAGATCGTCTGGTGCCGATCATCGCCGACGAAGCGCGTACCTTTGGTATGGAAGGCCTGTTCCGTCAGATCGGCATCTACAGCCCGAACGGCCAGCAGTACACGCCGCAGGACCGTGAGCAGGTTGCCTACTACAAAGAAGATGAGAAAGGTCAGATCCTGCAGGAAGGCATCAACGAACTGGGCGCAGGCGCATCCTGGCTGGCGGCGGCAACGTCCTACAGCACCAACAACCTGCCGATGATCCCGTTCTACATCTACTACTCGATGTTTGGCTTCCAGCGTATCGGCGATCTGTGCTGGGCGGCGGGCGACCAGCAGGCGCGCGGCTTCCTGGTTGGCGGCACCTCCGGTCGTACCACGCTGAACGGCGAAGGCTTGCAGCATGAAGATGGTCACAGCCACATTCAGTCGCTGACTATCCCTAACTGCATCTCTTACGATCCGGCTTACGCTTACGAAGTCGCCGTTATCATGCATGACGGTCTGGTGCGTATGTACGGCGAAGCGCAGGAAAACATCTACTACTACATCACCACGCTGAACGAAAACTACCACATGCCGGCGATGCCGCAGGGCGCAGAAGAAGGTATCCGTAAAGGTATCTACAAGCTGGAAACGGTAGAAGGCAGCAAAGGTAAAGTCCAGCTGTTGGGTTCAGGCTCTATCCTGCGTCACGTTCGTGAAGCGGCACAGATCCTGGCGAAAGACTACGGCGTTGGCTCCGATGTTTACAGCGTGACCTCCTTCACCGAACTGGCTCGTGACGGTCAGGACTGCGAGCGCTGGAACATGCTGCACCCAACTGAAGCGCCTCGCGTGCCTTACGTTGCGCAGATCATGCACGACGCACCGGCCGTGGCTTCAACCGACTATATGAAACTGTTCGCCGAGCAGATCCGTACCTATATTCCAGCCAGCGACTATCGCGTGCTGGGCACGGATGGTTTCGGTCGTTCCGACAGCCGCGAAAATCTGCGTCACCACTTCGAAGTGGACGCGTCTTACGTGGTGGTTGCAGCGCTGGGCGAACTGGCTAAACGCGGCGAGATCGATAAGAAAGTGGTGGCGGAAGCCATCACCAAATTCAATATCGATGCCGATAAAGTCAACCCGCGTCTGGCATAAGAGGTAAAGAGTAATGGCTATCGAAATTAAAGTACCGGACATCGGTTCCGACGAAGTGGAAGTCACCGAGATCCTGGTCAAGGTCGGCGACAAAGTGGAAGCAGAGCAGTCGTTGATCGTCGTTGAAGGCGACAAAGCCTCAATGGAAGTGCCTTCGCCAGAAGCGGGCGTGGTCAAAGAAATTAAAATTTCTACCGGCGACAAAGTGGAAACCGGCTCGCTGATTATGATCTTTGAATCTGCCGACGCGGCTGCGCCAGCGCCAGCCAAAGCGGAAGCAAAAGAAGAGAAGAAAGAAGCGGCGCCGGCTGCCAAAGCGGAAAGCAAAGAGGTCAACGTACCGGACATCGGCGGTGATGAAGTTGAAGTCACCGAGATCCTGGTCAAGGTTGGCGATAAAGTCGAAGCCGAGCAGTCGCTGATTACCGTCGAAGGCGACAAGGCCTCAATGGAAGTGCCTGCGCCGTTTGCCGGCACGGTAAAAGAGATCAAAATCGCTACCGGCGACAAAGTCAGCACCGGCTCGCTGATTATGATCTTTGAAGCGGAAGGCGCAGCACCGGCCGAAGCGCCGAAGCCAGCGATGAAAGAAGAAGCGGCAGCGGCGCCTGCGGCGACCAGCGGCGCGAAAGAAGTGCAGGTGCCGGACATCGGCGGCGACGAAGTTGAAGTCACCGAAGTGATGGTTAAGGTTGGCGATAAAGTCGAAGCCGAGCAGTCGCTGATCACCGTCGAAGGCGACAAGGCCTCGATGGAAGTGCCTGCGCCGTTTGCCGGCACGGTAAAAGAGATCAAAATCGCGACCGGCGACAAAGTGAGCACCGGCTCGCTGATTATGATCTTTGAAGTGGAAGGCGCGGCGCCTGCTCCGGCAGCGAAACAGGAAGCGGCTCCGGCTCCGCAGGAAGCCAAAGCGGCGCCTGCTGCGGCACCGGCTCCAGCGAAAGCGGAAGCAAAAGGCGACTTCTCCGAGAACGACGCCTACGTCCACGCCACGCCGGTTATCCGTCGTCTGGCGCGCGAGTTCGGCGTTAACCTGGCGAAGGTAAAAGGTACGGGACGTAAAGGCCGTATTCTGAAAGAAGACGTGCAGGCGTACGTGAAAGACGCGGTGAAACGCGCCGAGACCGCGCCAGCGGCTGCCGCCAGCGGCGGTGGTCTGCCAGGCATGCTGCCGTGGCCGAAAGTGGACTTCAGCAAGTTCGGCGAAATCGAAGAAGTCGAGCTGGGCCGCATCCAGAAAATCTCTGGCGCGAACCTGAGCCGTAACTGGGTGATGATCCCGCACGTTACGCACTTCGACAAAACCGATATCACCGATCTGGAAGCGTTCCGTAAACAGCAGAACGCCGAAGCCGAGAAGCGCAAGCTGGACGTGAAATACACGCCGGTTGTGTTCATTATGAAAGCCGTTGCCGCCGCGCTGGAGCAGATGCCGCGCTTTAACAGCTCGCTTTCTGAAGACGCGCAGAAGCTGACGTTGAAAAAATATATCAACATCGGCGTGGCGGTCGATACGCCTAACGGCCTGGTGGTTCCGGTCTTTAAGGACGTGAATAAAAAAGGCATCACCGAGCTTTCCCGCGAGCTGATGGCAACCTCGAAAAAAGCGCGCGACGGCAAGCTGACGGCCAGCGACATGCAGGGCGGCTGCTTCACTATCTCCAGCCTTGGCGGTCTTGGCACCACGCACTTTGCGCCGATCGTCAACGCGCCGGAAGTAGCTATCCTGGGCGTCTCTAAATCCGCGATGGAGCCGGTCTGGAACGGTAAAGAGTTTGTGCCGCGTCTGATGATGCCAATCTCTCTTTCCTTCGACCACCGCGTTATCGACGGGGCTGACGGTGCCCGCTTTATCACCATCGTCGGCAATCTGTTAGCCGATATTCGCCGACTGGTGATGTAAAAGTACTCTGGCCGGCTTATGCCGGCCTTCTTATAGCCGACTCTCGCTGTTTTAGTCGACAAGTTGTGATGGTTTGGGGCAGGTTGTTTGCACTCTGTTAACAATTCTGTAAACTCTTGCCCTGAATACGAACCGGTGGATGGATATCCGCCAGTTAACTAAGAGGTCATGATGAGTACAGAAATTAAAACTCAGGTCGTGGTACTTGGGGCAGGTCCGGCAGGTTACTCTGCGGCATTTCGCGCTGCTGATTTAGGTCTGGAGACCGTGATTGTTGAGCGTTACAGCACCCTGGGCGGCGTTTGCCTGAACGTGGGCTGTATTCCTTCCAAAGCGCTGCTGCACGTGGCGAAAGTCATTGAAGAAGCCAAAGCGCTGGAAGAACACGGCGTGGTGTTCGGCAAGCCGCAAACCGACATCAACAAAATCCGTACCTGGAAAGAGAAGGTCATTAATCAGCTGACCGGCGGTCTGGCCGGTATGGCGAAAGGCCGTAAAGTGAAAGTGGTCACCGGCGAAGCTAAGTTCACCGGCGCGAACACTATGTTCGTTGACGGCGAAAACGGCGGCACCACTATCAACTTCGATAACGCGATTATCGCTGCCGGTTCTCGTCCTATTCAGCTGCCGTTTATTCCGCATGAAGATCCACGTGTGTGGGATTCCACCGCCGCGCTGGAGCTGAAAGAAGTGCCTGAGCGTATGCTGGTCATGGGCGGCGGCATCATCGGCCTGGAAATGGGTACCGTTTATCACGCGCTGGGTTCTCAGATTGACGTGGTTGAGATGTTCGATCAGGTGATCCCTGCGGCCGATAAAGACGTGGTGAAAGTCTTCACCAGGCGCATCGAGAAGCAGTTCAACCTGATGCTGGAAACCAAAGTGACCGCGGTAGAAGCCAAAGAAGATGGTATCTACGTCACGATGGAAGGCAAAAAAGCGCCTGCTGAACCACAGCGTTACGACGCGGTGCTGGTGGCGATTGGCCGCGTGCCGAACGGTAAAGGTCTGGATGCCGGTAAAGCGGGCGTGGAAGTGGACGATCGCGGCTTTATCCGTGTCGATAAGCAGATGCGTACCAACGTGCCGCACATTTTCGCTATCGGCGACATCGTTGGTCAGCCAATGCTGGCGCATAAAGGCGTGCACGAAGGCCACGTAGCGGCGGAAGTGATCTCCGGCAAGAAGCACTACTTCGATCCAAAAGTGATCCCATCTATCGCCTATACCGAGCCGGAAGTTGCCTGGGTTGGCCTGACCGAGAAAGAAGCAAAAGAGAAGGGCATCAGCTACGAGACGGCGACCTTCCCGTGGGCGGCATCAGGCCGTGCTATCGCTTCCGACTGCGCAGACGGCATGACCAAGCTGATTTTTGATAAAGAGACGCATCGCGTGATCGGCGGGGCCGTTGTCGGCACCAACGGCGGCGAGCTGCTGGGCGAAATCGGTCTGGCTATCGAAATGGGCTGCGACGCCGAAGATATCGCGCTGACTATCCATGCTCACCCGACGCTGCACGAGTCGGTAGGCCTGGCGGCGGAAATCTTTGAAGGCAGCATCACCGATCTGCCAAATGCGAAAGCGAAGAAGAAGTAAGCGCTAAAAGCATTCGAAGCGGCTCCGAAAGGGGCCGTTTTTTTATCTCATTTCCGCGTCATTTTTCTGATTAAACGCCTGCAAATACTCAATAAAACAGCGCAGCGCCATTCCTTTGATGAAAAATGCAAGACTTATAGTGTGCAGGGTTATCCGATTATAACTGCGTTTTTTGCCACGAAAGTGGGTAGCAGGCCGCGGATGAGTTTAAAGCAGGGCGCTGAAACCCTTTTTTTGAGGGGTATTTCAACGGACTGTTTTATAAGGAGATTAAGTAATGGATGAAAAAGAGGGTTTTTATCGGGTTTTGGTCAAAATTCTTTTAACATAAGTGCGTTATGTTGTATCGCCAACTGTTCACTGCCGTACAGGCAGCTTAGAAAGCATATATGCGGATATAAATACACCGTCTGGCGTTCACTGCCGTACAGGCAGCTTAGAAACGCTACAAACCGTTTGAGACCGTTTAGGGAGGGTTCACTGCCGTACAGGCAGCTTAGAAAGCTGGAATTCGATCTGGAGAGAGTGCGAACAGGTTCACTGCCGCACAGACAGCTCAGAAATGTAGGCTCAAGGGGCCGCAGGCGTTCCCTTTATTATTCACTGCCGTATAGGCAGCTCGGCCGTCCCAATTAATATCCCGTCCTGCTATCCCTATAACGGCTAGTTAATCCACCGCCACGCTCGCAATACAAAAAGTGCGGATAACCAGGCAACACGGTGCAGTTGCCGTCCCCGCAAGCCGCTTAAAAGGCCTTTCCGGTCGCGTAATCCGTGCCTGATCCACTCTGTTAATGATGTTGCTTTTTTGTAAACAGATTAACACCGCATCAAAATCCTGCTATGCTGGCCCTCGCGAAACCGGGCACCTTACCCTACAGAAAAGAGCGCAAAGCATTTGCGATAAGCCTGAAGGCGCCCGGTCATTACACTGTGAGCGAGGAGAACGTCGTGCTAGAAGAATACCGTAAGCACGTTGCCGAGCGTGCTGCCGAAGGGATCGTTCCTAAACCATTAGATGCTTCCCAAATGGCCGCGCTGGTTGAACTGCTGAAAAACCCGCCAGCGGGTGAAGAAGAATTCCTGTCCGATCTGTTGATTAATCGAGTTCCGCCGGGCGTTGACGAAGCGGCCTATGTAAAAGCCGGATTCCTGGCTGCTGTCGCCAAAGGCGAAGCGACCTCTCCTCTGGTTACTCCTGAAAAAGCGATTGAACTGCTGGGCACCATGCAGGGCGGCTACAACATCCATCCGCTGATTGACGCGCTGGATGACGAAAAGCTGGCGCCGATTGCCGCTAAAGCCTTGTCCCACACGCTGCTGATGTTCGACAGCTTCTACGATGTAGAAGAGAAAGCCAAAGCCGGCAACCCACACGCAAAACAGATCCTGCAATCATGGGCGGATGCCGAATGGTATCTTTCCCGTCCGGAGCTGGCGGAAAAAATCACCGTCACCGTGTTTAAGGTCACCGGCGAAACCAATACCGACGATCTTTCTCCTGCACCTGATGCTTGGTCACGCCCGGATATCCCTCTGCACGCGCTGGCGATGTTGAAGAATGCCCGCGAAGGCATCGAGCCGGATCAGCCTGGTGCCGTTGGCCCGATCAAACAGATCGAGGCGCTTCAGGCCAAAGGCTTCCCGCTGGCTTATGTCGGCGACGTAGTCGGCACCGGTTCTTCCCGTAAATCCGCCACCAACTCGGTGCTGTGGTTTATGGGCGACGACATCCCTTACGTGCCGAACAAAAAAGGCGGCGGCGTGGTGCTGGGTAACAACATTGCGCCAATCTTCTTCAACACGATGGAAGATGCTGGCGCGCTGCCAATTGAAGTGGATGTGCAAAACCTGCATATGGGCGATGTTATCGACATCTATCCTTATAAAGGCGAAGTCCGTAACCACGAGACGGGCGAAGTGTTAGCTAACTTTGCGCTGAAAACTGACGTTCTACTCGATGAAGTTCGTGCGGGTGGTCGTATCCCGCTGATCATCGGTCGCGGTCTGACGACTAAAGCTCGTGAAGCGCTGGGCCTGCCGCAAAGCGACGTGTTCCGTCAGGCGAAAGACGTGGCGGCAAGCACGCGCGGCTACTCGCTGGCGCAGAAAATGGTTGGCCGCGCCTGTGGTACGGAAGGCGTGCGTCCGGGCGCATACTGTGAACCAAAAATGACTTCCGTGGGTTCGCAGGACACCACCGGCCCAATGACCCGTGACGAGCTGAAAGACCTGGCCTGCCTGGGCTTCTCTGCCGATCTGGTGATGCAGTCTTTCTGCCACACGGCAGCCTATCCTAAGCCGGTTGACGTCTCTACGCACCACACGCTGCCGGACTTTATTATGAACCGTGGCGGCGTATCGCTGCGTCCGGGCGACGGCATTATCCACAGCTGGCTGAACCGTATGCTGCTGCCGGATACCGTAGGAACAGGCGGCGATTCGCACACCCGTTTCCCAATCGGCATCTCTTTCCCGGCCGGTTCCGGGCTGGTGGCGTTTGCGGCGGCAACCGGCGTGATGCCTCTGGATATGCCAGAGTCCGTGCTGGTGCGCTTCAAGGGCAAAATGGAGCCGGGCATTACGCTGCGCGATTTGGTTCACGCCATTCCGCTGTATGCCATCAAGCAGGGCCTGCTGACCGTTGAGAAGAAGGGCAAGAAAAACATCTTCTCCGGCCGCATCCTGGAAATCGAAGGCCTGCCGGATCTGAAAGTCGAACAGGCGTTTGAGCTGTCCGATGCGTCCGCCGAGCGTTCTGCGGCTGGCTGTACGATCAAGCTGGGCAAAGATCCTATTATTGAATACCTCAACTCCAATATCGTGCTGCTGAAGTGGATGATTGCGGAAGGCTACGGCGATCGCCGCACGCTGGAACGTCGTATTCAGGGAATGGAAAAATGGCTGGCGGATCCGCAGCTGCTGGAAGGCGATGCGGATGCGGAATACGCGGCGGTTATCGAAATCGATCTGGCTGAAATCAAAGAGCCAATCCTGTGCGCGCCAAACGATCCGGATGATGCTCGTCTGCTGTCGGACGTGCAGGGCGAGAAGATTGACGAGGTCTTTATCGGTTCCTGTATGACCAACATCGGTCACTTCCGTGCCGCCGGTAAGCTGCTGGACAGTCATAAAGGCCAGCTGCCAACGCGCCTGTGGGTGGCTCCGCCAACCAAGATGGATGCGGCGCAGCTGACGGAAGAGGGTTACTACAGCGTCTTTGGCAAGAGCGGCGCGCGTATCGAAATCCCTGGCTGTTCACTGTGCATGGGTAACCAGGCACGCGTGGCGGACGGTGCGACGGTGGTTTCCACCTCAACCCGTAACTTCCCGAACCGCCTGGGCACCGGCGCGAACGTTTATCTGGCTTCAGCAGAGCTGGCTGCGGTCGCTTCGCTGTTGGGCAAACTGCCAACGCCGGACGAATATCAGCAGTTTATGGCGCAGGTTGATAAGACGGCGGTGGATACTTATCGCTATCTGAACTTCGATCAGCTGAGCCAGTATACGGAGAAAGCCGACGGCGTGATTTTCCAGACTGCGGTTTAAATCCTCAATAAGCGTTATTCAGAGCCGAATAGCGCTTTCGCGGTAAATAAAAGTCCGGGGCTGTTTTCAGTCCCGGATTTTTTATGGGCGCAAATCAGAGGATCGTATGAAGGAATCAGGCAGGTTCTTTGAAACCCTTTTTAGGGTGGTTATTTAATCTATTGATTTTAAGTGGTTTTAATGAAGGGCTAAAAAAAGGGTTTTTACCCGAGATAGGTCAATTTTCCCTGCAATACATGATGTTAAACTGAAAGCGTTACAGTTCACTGCCGCACAGGCAGCTTAGAAAACGTAGCGCCAGTCGTGCAGCGCGATGCCGCAGTTCAATGCCGCACAGGCAGCTTAGAAAATTTCGGTTACGCAGCTTTTAAAGCGCTCAGTGTTCACTGCCGTACAGGCAGTTTAAAATCAGGGAATGATACGCATCCGCCATTTTTATCCCTAAGCACCACTCTTACCCTCCTATGGCAAAAGTGAACGCCAAGAGACATTTCTGTGCCCCTTCAGATAAGCCGCTACCTTGCCGTCCATTTAAAAAGGAAAATAGTGTAGCGGCAAACGCTCAGGAAAAATAACGTCGGATAAAAGCGCAGTCCAACAAGAAAAGATAATATAGATGTGGGCTGAAAACTAAAGCTGACTTATGCCGACAAACCACGCATTGCCTGTTTATAAATTAGCGCATAATAAATCACTACGCAAAAAAAATGATACAGCGTCTCATTATTTTTCAGGAAGGGCAGGTAAGCGCATAACCTTCCTTTTAAAGACCAGTTCGGTTATTGTGGGAATGTCCCTATACTGATTTTAAAAACATCCTGTAACTATCTTCTGATATGTCGAGGCTCAATGAACATCCTGGCAAGAAATCTCATCATCTTTCTATGCTTCTTTTCTTATAAGGTTTTTGCTCAACCCGATATCTCTGAAGTTTTAATAAAGGGCGGTGATTATTACGTAGGCGACGTTTTTGGCAAACACGACTATGCACAGCATGCCAATGCAAAAATAAAAAGCTTTTACATCATGCAAACCGAGGTTAGCTACGCGCTTTATCAACAGATCTATGCGTGGGGGCAGAATAATAACTATTTGTTTAACCCCGGCTGCAATGGCGCTATTTATGAAGATTGTCGCGAGCCTGATTACGAACAGGGAAAGCATCCGGTAACTAATATCGAATGGGGCGATGCCGTTGTCTTTGCCAATGCGTTAAGCGTGTTACAGCATTTGCAGCCCGTCTATCTGACGAACAAAGGAGCTATTGTCTATAATGTTGAAGAGACTGACAACCTGCATGAGGACAGCCACGCAGACGGTTATCGCTTACCTGATATTAATGAATGGCAGGTAGCCGCGCGAGGCGGAGAAAAAGCAGTAGCCAAAGGTCGCTATGGCAATCGTTTTTCTGGCAGTGACAGAGCCGACAGCGTTGCCTGGTATCCACCGTTTAACAGTCAGCAATTTGGCACGGCCAAAGTAAGTTCGTTAAAACCAAATGATGCGGATATTTATGATATGAGCGGTAACGTCTATGAATGGATAAACGACAAAAGTGAGACGGCAGGCGTTGCCATGCACTATTTTTGCGGAGGAAGCTATATTGCCCATTCTGCTTCCCTGGCAAGCTGTGACTCGCATAGTGCAAAATTCGTCATGTCTGATATCGGTTTTCGCCTGGTCAGGAATGCCGTGAGTGAAAAATAAATTTTTACTGATGGGTCTGCTTTTTTCAGGATTCGCCAGCGCTCAGGCTGAATACGTTTCTTTACACAGCGGGCAGAACGTTATTGATATTAATGCCGATGGTCTGAAGGATATTTTGTTTATCGCGGATTATGACAATAACACGTCTCATCCCAGCCAGACGATGAATGTTTTTATAAAAAATAAGCAGGGTGGTTACAACAGCGTTCCCTGCCCGCAGGCCAGCGGTTTTACATGGGCCGATATCAGGCTTTCCGCCTCTGGCGTTAAAATATATGATTACAGATTGCTCGTTTACCACAACGGATATTCTGTAGTTAGCGCTGAAAAATTCGCTACTGATAATGATGGCAGCGACGTATTGAACTCAGGCCTGGTCAGGATAAATCGCTATGTTATAACGGAAGGGGAAAACGATCCGGGCGTCCCTGCGTTTCAATGGAGCCTGGCGGGAAGCTACATCACCAAAGAAAAATTCAACGACGTGGACGAAGCGCTTAAAAATATTAATATGGATGAGTTTAAATGAAAGCAATTATCATGCTGGCGGCAGCGTTATTTACTGTATCTTGTCATGCCAGTAACGCTGGCGTGAATGATAATAACTATAAAGCGGCGATACAGCAGGCATTAGATAACCAGCCGCCACTTTGTCTTGGCGAGAAAACCTGGCCAGCCGTTACAAATACGCAGGGCTATAGCTGGATAAATGCAAAAATGGAGGCGTTAAAAGAGGCCGGTCTGATTACTAAAAAAACTACAGGCGGAAAAATAGACTGGCGGCTGACCACATACGGCCAAAAAGCTTTCAACCAGTCCGGTGACTTTTGCTACGGTAATTTTAAGGTTAGTAAGATAACCGATCTCAATCATCATAACGATGGCACGGTGACCGTTGATTTTACCTACCAGATAACCGCTTTACCCGCATGGGCTAAAAACAAAGCCGTCAGAGTGGCCTATACCGATCTGGATAATGACGTTATGGGAATAGGCCATGCCAGATATGAAATCGTTTTCCGAAAAGAAAATTCAGGCAAGCTGGTGATGCTTTCTCCACCTTCGCAGCTCGATCTACTTTACTGAAGCTAATTAATCCAATGTTTTTAGCCCTTTTCTGTATGCCGAACGGCCCGAAGTTTAGTGTATATGCATTATAGCGAGTTTATCTTACGTTCCCGGACAGAGCCGCCCGAGCGGTTGATCATACGTCTGCCGTTTTTGCGAGATCGTTGTTTCATTTCTTCTCTCTTTCCTTTTCTTTGGCCCTTATGCTGCGATAATAGAAAGGTTAACCCGTTCACAGGAGCGGGCCGGCGCAGGCGGCAGATTGAGGCCGCAGCCCGGTAAGGTCAGAGGAAAGCAGTATGGAATATGAATTTTTACGCGACGTTACCGGCACGGTAAAAGTACGCATGTCGATGGGGCATGAAGCTATCGGCCACTGGTTTAATGAAGAGGCAGCGGACAATTTAGCGCTGCTGGATGAGGTAGAGGCCGCCGTCGCCGAAGTGAAAGGCAGCGAGCGCCAGTGGCAGCGCGTGGGCCGCGAATATACGATCTGGCTGGATGAAGAAGAGGTGATCGTGCGCGCCAATCTGCTCAGTATTGAAGGCGACGAGATGGAAGAGGGCATGAGCTACTACGATGAAGAGAGCCTGTGCTTCTGCGGCGTCGAGGATTTTCTGGCGGTGATTTTCGCCTATCGCGGTTTTCTTCAGGGGCGTTGAACCGTCTTCTTTGACATTTTTTAATCAATCTGGATGCTTTTATCTGCGATCGTGATCGTTTTTATTCACTTTTGATTCATTAGAATCAAACGGGGGGGATAACCTTAAAACGAGGCAGGATGCTGATGAAACTGAAAAGGATGATTGAGAAAATTCCCGGCGGCATGATGGTCGTGCCGCTGGTTGCCGGAACCACCCTCAATACCTTCGCGCCACAGCTGCTGGAAATCGGCGGCTTCACCACGGCCTTGTTTAAACAGGGCGCCGCGCCGCTTATTGGCGCTTTTTTAATCTGCATGGGGGCCGGCATCGGTTTCGGCGCGGCACCTCGCGCCATTCTTCAGGGCGGCAGCATTACGTTGGTTAAGCTGCTCGTCGCGGTGGCGCTTGGGTTTGCTGTCGATAAGTTCATGGGGGCGGAAGGCGTTTGGGGGCTGAGCAGCGTAGCGATTATTGCCGCGATGAGCAATGCCAACGGCGGTCTCTATGCGGCGCTGGTCGGGGAATTCGGCAGCGAAAGCGATATCGGCGCGATCCCGCTGATGACGTTGAGCGATGGTCCCTTTTTCACGCTGATTGCGTTGGGCGCGGCCAGTATGGCTTCCGTCCCGCTGATGGCGCTGGTTGCCGTGATCGTGCCGCTACTGGTCGGCATGATGCTGGGGAATCTTGATGCCGATATGCGGCAGTTTCTTACCGCTGGCGGGCCGCTGCTGATCCCCTTCTTCGCTTTTGCGCTGGGCACGGGGATCGATCTGGCGATGCTGATTGAAGGGGGCCTGGCTGGGGTCGCGCTGGGCCTGCTGACCACCTTTTTCGGCGGCTTTTTTAACGTTCGTATCGATCGCCTCGTTGGCGGAACGGGAATAGCAGGCGCCGCGGCCTCCAGTACGGCGGGGAACGCGGTTGCCACCCCGCTGGCGATTGCGCAAGCCGATCCTTCTCTTCTGCACGTGGCTTCCGCCGCTACGCCGCTGATTGCCGCTTCTGTGATCACCACGGCCATCCTTACCCCGTTATTTACCTCATGGATAGCCAGGCGCAACGTCCGGCAAAGCGTTGCCGCCCAAAAGGTCGAGCAATAGACAGCCTGAGGGATGCAGGGCAGGCGCACGTTTTGCCGTTAAGTTTTTGCGGCAGCAACGCAAATCCGGTGCGCCCGAGAATTATTGCAGCAGGCCGGATAAGATACGGGGATGATGTGCATCCCCATCAGGTTTACCGTTCGTAAGCGTCGTTTTTTTCCAGCGTGACGGCGGGGGCATCCACGCTAACCTGTTCAAAGCTCAGCTTATTCACGCCAGCGATTTTGCCGAACTCCTGCGCCTGCAAGGTAATATGGCTGAAGTGCAGCCGTTCGATCGGACGTTCCTCTGCGCCTTCGATAAAAAATGCGCGAGAGAAATGGTGCGGCGCGGTTAAGCGGCCGGTAACGTGAGAAATAGTGATATTTTCAACCCGCGTCAGGCCGTCTGTCCCTTCCACGCCTTCGCTGAGTTTGCGCCAGTGCGGAGGGCTATCCTCACCCACTTGCTGGCCGTAGCTGTACTGCGGAAACCAGTTAAGCTGCATCATAAAGGGATAGCTGACGTCTTCCAGCAGCAGATGGCGCACGGTAATATTCCTGATCCAGCCGCCGCGATTACGCGCAGATTTGATGCGAAAACCGACGCCGGTGCCAAAAAAGCGGTTATGTTCAATCAGCACATTTTCGATCCCGCCGGACGTTTCGCTGCCCAGCGTAATGCCGGAGCCTTTATGCAGTTCACAGTCGCGAATAACAATATCGCTCGTCGTTTTTGCCAGTCGCTGCGCTTCCGCGCCGCGTCCCGATTTGACGCAGATATTATCGTCATTGCAGGAAACCACGCATCGTTCCACGCGAACATGCTCGCACGAATCGATATCAATGCCGTCGGTACTGGGACCGGTCGCGTTACTCACCCGCAGATCCTGTAAAAAGACCCGATGCGAATAGCAAAGATGAATATTCCAGAAGCCGGATTCGCGTGAATGAAAACCGTTCAGCTCTACCGCTTCGCTCTGGTAAACCACCACGTTGCGCGGGCGCTCGCATTCGTAATCCACTACCCAGCGCAAGCCCTGCCGACTGTATTCCGCCAGCATGCCGCCGTTTTCATCCTCGCCCCAGAATTTATGCCACCAGACCGCGCCCTGGCCGTCAATCGTGCCCGCGCCCGTGATTTTCACCGCCTGACACCGGTTGATATTAACGATCCCCGCCGGCCAGAGCATATCAATACCGGCAACGCGGGTGGCGATTTTAGGGTAATCCTCCAGGCGCTGGCTGCCGAGCAAAACCGTGCCTTCAGCCAGTTCCAGCGTCATCTCGCTTTTTAAAAACAGCGAGCCGGTAAGATAGCGTCCGGCAGGGATAAGGACGCGGTCGCCCGCCGCCGCCTGGTTGATGGCGCTTTGTATCGCGCCGGTTGATAAGGTTGTTCCATCAGGTACCGCACCGAAATCCAGAATATTCAGGATCGCCATGCTTTTTCCTTTCCATGCTGAATAAAAAACAGGCAGGCACTATAGCATTTCTGACCGTTGCCATATTTCCTGAGATCAAAGGAGCTGCCGTTGGTGGCAGCTGCTTGCCCTTAAAACCTCGGCTACAGCGATCCGCCGCCGCAGATCACCAGCTCCTGGCCGGTGATAGCATCGGCGGCGGGGGAGAGCAGATAGCCGACCAGCGCGGCGACCTCTTCCGGCTGGATATAACGCCCGATCGGCGGCATTTTCGGCGGCGAGCTTTCCCGTCCGGGCTGGCTTAACATCGGCGTCGCCGTTGCGCCCGGCGCGACAATATTGGCGGTAATGCCGCGCGGCGCCAGCTCCGCCGCCCAGCTTCTTACCATGCCTTTCATCGCCGATTTGGTACTGACATACTGGCTGCGTCCCGCCGCGCCGGTTGAGGTGCGGCTGCCGATCAGTACAATGCGCCCGCCCGTGGGTAGCTGCGGCGCCAGCTGATTCGCCAGCACCTCTGCTACCCGAATATGCAGTTGCCAGAGCTTTTCGCTTGTCTCCTCATCCAGATCGCCCAGCGGCGCGGCCTTCATCATGCCAGCGGCGTGAATAACCGCATCGACCGGCGGCAAGCTAACCAGCGCCCGCTTCAGCGCGGCGGTGTCAAACAGATCCACCGAAAGCGAGACGAAAGCGTCGCTGTCGCGCTTAACCAGCGTGCGGCTCAGCCCGGTTACGCGCCAGCCTTCTTCCAACAGCTTATCGGCGGTGGCGGCGCCAATGCCGGAGCTGACGCCCGTGATCAACGCGTGACGGCTCATGCGCGCGCCTCCAGCATCGCCAGCGGGATCTTAAATACCGCCTTGCGTACCGCTGCCGGTTCGCCGACCGCGCAAAGCGCCTGATGCGCTTCGCCAGGATAGAAAATCACGAAATCGCCGGGCTGCAAACGCACCGAATGCGGTAGCCAGGGGCGCTCAACGATAAACAAATCCGGCTTGCGCTCTTCCGCCTGCTGGTTACGGGCATCGGCACAGGAAAAATGGACGATCTCTTCGCCCGCCAGCAGGATCTGAATATCCAGATACTGCCGGTGAAATTCGGTATGCCGCGTTGCCGCCGGTGCGGTGCGCGTCGGACTCAGCGTGCAGAACCAGCTTTCCCCTTCCGGCTGGATGCGGCCGTCATCCCGCGCCTGTAGCGCCGCCAGATGATGTTCCGGCCTGGCAAGCAGCGCGGTAAGCACGGGCGGCAGCGTTGCCATTTTCAGCGTCGACAGATTACCGGTAATCATGGGGCCTCCTTAGCCCAGGCCTCGTCCACGCAGACGTATTTAATCGCCTGGCGGAAATAGGTGTAGGCAATATGCAGTTCGCCATTGATGCCCTGTTTGATGCTGGGATAGGAGAACTCGCGGTTCAGCTTCTGCTGCGAGTTATTGGTCATGCAGTAACCGTCGCCTTCATCCAGGTTGCGTTGCCACGGCCAGCTGCGGCCGCCGTCGGCTGAAATCGCCAGCGTCATCGGCGCGCGCGGCGCCCCCCAGAACGCCGTTTTTCCGGCGTGCGTCGCGGGCGTAACGGCAGTATCGCCTTCCTCATCCTCAATTTCATCGTAGAGGGAAAGACGCCGCTCGCTGGCGCCCTCGGCGCTCATGGCGTTAAATACCAGCGCCAGATCGCCGTTGGTCAGCGTCGTGACCTGGATTGACGAGTTATTATTCGGCAGTTCCGTCGGTTGCGGCGCCGACCAGCTTTCGCCGTTATCAACGGAACGGCTGGCGTAAATATTATCCGCCCAGCGGCTGCGAAACAGCGCCAGCAGCGAGCCATCTTTCAGCAGGGTAATATTCATATGCACGCAGCCGGTGCTTTCCGGCACCGCCACGTCGCGCCAGGTTTTACCGTGGTCAGCGGAGATTTTCACCGCGCTGGTATCCTCGTTGCCGACCCATTTTTCGCCGGACCGCGTGGTGCAGTAGAACACCGGCAGCAGCCAGTTGCCGTTGGCTAACACCACAATCGGCTGACGAATAAAGGTGCCGGGCTTGTCCAGCAGCGTGGCGATCGGCCCCCAGCTTTTGCCGAAATCCTGCGACTGACGAAAACGCACGATGGCGGTGTCCTGATTGCCGGATTTCTGCGCCGTCCACAGCAGCCACAGCACGTTGTCGGGCGCTAAAAACAGCACCGGATTTTGCTCGGAGCGGCTGCTGTCGTCGGAAAGTTTCTGCGGTTCGCTCCAGCGCTCGCTGTTTTTCGCCAGCCGCGAGCACCAGATGGAGATATCGGCAATGCCTTCCTGAGTGCCGCCAAACCAGACGCAAAGCAGATCGCCATCCGGCAAAGGCAGCAGATTAGCCGCGTGATTTTGCGGGCAGGGCGAGGGCAGCATGGCGCTGCGCAGTCGCGTGGCGTTATCCGCGGGCTGCACAAGGCCGCTGCGTTCTACGGTCAGGGTTTCACTCATCTCAGGCTCCACTTTTTTGCATACGGTTGTCGGTTTTCTTCACGCTCTGACGGCTTGGGATCATATAGTCGATAGCCATAATCACCGCTGGCGTAATCAGCGCGATATACATGTTGTTGATGCCGAAAGGATCGCCCAGCACAAACCAGACGGAGGTCATTACGCAGGCGCCAATCAGCCCCCAGTTTGCGCCGCGCGCGCTTTTAAACATCGGCAGATAGAAGGCGATGATCGCCACCACGGAAATCGACAGGCGAATGGCGCGGGTAAAGAACGAAAGCTTAAGCACTTCCGGCACGAACAGCACAAAGACCAGCGGCGCAAAGCCGATTGCCAGCGACAGCCAGCGCGTCATTTTGAATTCGCGCTCCGGCGTGGGGTTGCGGTACGGCACATAGAAATCTTTTACAATCAGCGACGCGATAGCCAGCGCCACGGTGCCGACGCTGACGAAGATCGACGCGACCAGCGACGTGGTGACGATACCGGCCAGCCACGGGCTCATATCCTGCAAAAACACCGGCAGCGCATAGAGGCTGTTGATCTCGGGGTGCAGATATTTCGCCGCCACGCCGATCATGGCGATAGCGATACCGATAGGCAGGCAGAAGAAAAAGGCGACCCAGGTGGCGCGTCTGGCCGCCGCCGGGCTTTTAGTGGAAGAGATCGCCTGAATCACAAACTGGGTGCAGAAGATGGAGCCAATGGTGCCAATCAGCCAGGCGACGATGGTGCTGGCGCCGACATGGCCGTCCCACGTCCAGTAAAAGGACGGCATTTTCTCGACCATCGGCGTGATGCCGCCGGTCATTTTCAGCGCCACGCCAAGAATAATCAGGATGCCGACATATTTCAGCGCGCTGTGCAGCATGGTGACCCACGCCATACCTTTCATGCCGCCAAAGGCGAAATAGAAGGTGCTGACGATAGCGGTAATAAAGGCCGCAACGGGCAGATTAACTTTTAATACGGTGGAAATAGCCGCCGCGCCGCTGACGTAATTCCCTACGTTCACCAGCAGCAGCGCATAAATCATAATAATAGAGATAATATTCTTGGTGGTGCTGCCGTACTTTTCCGCTATCGCGCCGGAAATAGTAATCTTGCCGGTATTATAGATACGCTTGACCAGCAGCAGCCCGAAAATGGGAAAGCCAATTGCCGCGCCGATGACCGACCAGGAAGCGGCAAAACCATCCTCAAAGGCGGCCTGCGCCGTGCCGATGGTGGATTTGGCGCCGATATATTCCGACATCAGCATAATACCCACGATAAAAGCGGGCATGGCGCGCGACCCTTCCATAAAGTCGCCGGAGCTTTTACTTCTTAAGCGGTAAGTCAGCCAGGTGGTAAATAAAATATAGGCGACCACCATACAGATAATAATCAACGTGCCTTCAGTAGAAAACGCTTTCATTGTGATGCCTCACTATGAGCAGACGCGGCGGCCTTGCGGCTCTTTTCACGCCTTTGTAGGGTTAAGCGCCGAAAGCGCTGGAGGTAGATCCCCGTACGGCCTGCATACTGCCGCACGGGCTGAAAATTATGTCCGACTCGCTACCGCCTGGGGCGACGAGGCGTGCTCTTCTTCGTTAATTGGTTCAACTTTACCCATCAAAAACAGGTAGTTAATGATGCCAATCATCACCAGCGCGGCGGAGAACACCAGCGCCCAGGTAAAAGATCCGGTCGCGGCGACGATAGCGCCGGTCACAATTGGCCCGATAGCGCCGCCCATATTGGAAACGGTGTTCTGCAAGCCGGCCACGATAGAGACGCTGTTTTTCGGCGCGACGTCGCCGGGCAGCGCCCAAACCTGCGAGGCGGCTACCGTGGTGCCGGACTTCGCCACGCAGAGCAGAAACACGGTCATAAACACGGAATCGGTAAAGGGCGCAAAGCCGATGCAGAGCGCCATCAGCAGGCCGACAGTCAGGAAAAGCTTGCGGGTGGCGGTCAGAGACAGCACCTTCTTATGCACCAGCCGATCGGAAGCCCAGCCTGCTGCCACTTCGATAATCATGCCGCACAGCAGCGGCAGGGCGGCGATCATCCCCATCTTGATAAAATCCATGCCTTTCTCTTTCACCAGATAAGTGGGCAGCCAGGTGATAAAGAAATAGGAGGTGTAGTTGATGGTGAAAAAACCGATGCACATGGCCCAGATGTTGCGGTAGCGCAGCAGCTTGTACCACTTCATCGGGCGAACGTTTTTATCGCCGTGCTTACGGGCCTGGCCGTCGCGGATCAGGCTGATTTCCTGAGCGCTGATAGCTTTGTGCTCTTCCGGGTTCTCCGCATAGATAAAATACCAGGCGATCACCCACAGCAGCCCGACCGCGCCGATAATCAGAAAGGTCAGGCGCCAGTCGAACAGATAGATCATCCAGACGATCAGCGGCATCGCCACGGCGCCGCCGAATTTAGAGGCGCTGTCGAACAGACCAGAGACGGTGGCGCGCTCTTTATCCGGGAACCAGCGCGCCGTAATGCCCGCATTGCTGGGATAGGCGGCCGCTTCGCCGACGCCTAACGCCAGGCGCAGCGCCAGTAGCGATTTAAAGCCGGTCGCCAGCCCCATCATGGAGGTAGCGATGGACCACCAGGCAACGGCCAGCCCCAGCCCTTTTTTCTGTCCGAAGCGGTCGGCAAACCAGCCCGCCGGGATCTGCAACAGCGAATAGGACCAGAAGAACGCCGCCATAATAAAGCCCATCAGTTCGGGGCTGAGCTTCAGCTCGTCGATCAGGTGCGGCGCGGCGGCCGACAGCACGGTGCGGTCGATATAGTTAATGGCGATAGCCAGCCACATCAGGCCAGCGATCCACCAGCGGATACGGGTTGGGTTTGCAGTTTTCATCGTCCTGGCTCGGTCAGAGGTTAGTGGCCGACTCGACGGTCGGCTTTTTAAGTCGGGACGGAAACGGCGTCCCGCGTTTGACTACAGGGCATTTACCGGCCGCTGCTGTTGTTTAACGCACTGAATAATTTGCTGAACGCAGCGCTCGCCGATGGCGCTGATAGCGCCGTCGGTATAGCCAGCAATATGCGAGGTGGGCATAAAATTAGGCAGTGAAAACAGCGGATGGCGCTCCAGCGGCTCGTGGTCGAATACGTCTGCGGCGGCACCAGCAATCAGGTTGTCGGCCAGCGCGTGGTACAGATCGTTTTCGTTCACCACGCCGCCGCGTGAGACGTTAATTAAAAAAGCGGACTGCTTCATGCTGCGGATGCGCGTGGCATCAAACAGGCTGTGCGTCTCTGCGGTCAGCGGCGTGTGCAGCGTAATAAAGTCGCTTTGTTCGGTCAGCTCATCCAGAGAGACGAACCGGATATTATGTTCGGCGGCAAATTTCTCGTCGGGATAGTAGTCAAAAGCCAGCACGCGCATATTAAAGCCGCTGGCGCGCAGCGCGACCTGCTTGCCGATATTGCCCAGGCCGACAATGCCCAGCGTTTTGCCATAGACGTCGGTGGCGAAAATACGCGGCCAGTTCCCGGCGCGCGTTTCCGTCACCGCCTGCGTCACCTGACGGGCAGCGTTGAGGATCAGCGCAAAGGCGAAGTCCGCCACGGCATGCTTGTTGGCGTCCGGCACGTTGGTAACGGTCACGCCGCGCGCCTTAGCCGCATCGAGATCGATGTTGTCCACGCCGACGCCGTGCTTGCAGACAATTTTCAGCTGCGGCGCCAGCGCCAGCAGCGCGTCGTCGACCTCGGTAAAGGCCACGATCATCGCCACCGTCTTGGCCAGATGCGGCATCAGCGCGTCCAGCGACGCGTCGGCGGGCAGCGTTATCAGCTCAAAGCCCTGCGCCTTCAGCGTGGCGATGGGCTGCGCGTCATATTTGGCAAACGAGGGCGAGGTACAGATCACTTTCATTTTGCTTGTCCTGGTCGAAGAGCGGGCGCGCCGCAAAATAAAGGGTCGACGAAGCGGGGCGCGGTCATTTTTGCCGCGTCGCCACGGTCGGGTTACCGGGTGTACTGATTAACAATCTGGCGAATACGCTGCTCTTCTTCGGCGCTGAAGCGCACGGCATAGCGGCTTTCGCCTACGTCATAGCCCATCAGCGCCACGGCTTTTTTCACCGCCGCTGGCGAGAAGGCGACGCTGTAAAGGTCGGTGCGCAGACCGGTCACGTTTTCCTGCGCGCGGCGCGACCCCTCGATATCGCCGTCGTTAAAACGCGCCCAGATGGCGTTGATCTCTTTCGGCGCGACGTTGGCCAGCCCGGAGATGCAGGCGGCGCAGCCGTCAACAAAGCCCTGATGGATCAGCGAGTCCGGGCCGTTCAGCACGCTGAAATTTTCCGTGCCCTGCGCCGCCTGCAAAAAGCCGCTCAGGCTCTCATAACTGCCCGCGCTGTCTTTGATGCCAACGATATTGGGATGCGCGGCCAGTTTGCGCACCGTCTGCGGCTGGAGCGTGTTGCCGGTGCGGGCCGGAATGTTATACAGAAAGACCGGCACCTCCAGCGCGTCGGCGACCGCCTCGTAATGGGCGATCAGCTCCTCCTGTTTTAGCGGCACGAAGTAAGGCGTGATAACCGAAACGGCATCCACGCCCAGTCTGGCGACCTGCTTGCCCAGGCGAATGGTTTCGCGGGTGGAGATTTCGCCCACGTGCGCCACCAGCGGCGCTTTGCCCGCGACTTCCTCCACGCAGGTGGCGGTGACCGCCAGCTTTTCCTGCTCGTTCAGCACAAAAAACTCGCCGTTGGTGCCGCCGCAAAAAATACCGTTGCCAGCGGCAAGCTGGCGCTGGATCTGCTGGCGCATCGCGTGCTCGCAGTAGTCGCCGTCAGCGGTAAAAGGGGTGACGATGGCGGTCAGTACGCCGGTGATTGTGTTCATCATGGCCTCATTATTCGGTTAGTGATTCAGGGTCGGAAACAGGGTCAGATAGACCTCGCGGACGTCGTCGGCGCTGACCGCACACGGCACGTTTTTCATCAGGCGCTGCACGTCCAGCGCGGCCTCGACCAGATAAGGCAGATGCTCAGCGTTGATGCCCAGCTCGTCCAGGCTGGCAGGCAGCTTCAGGCGCTTCACCAGCGCGGCGAAATAGTCAACCAGCGCCACGGACTTCGCTTCTTCGCTCAGCGAGGCGTCGGCGTCAGGCAGCAGGTCGTAAGCCTGGGCGAACTTACTGACCGCCGCAGGACGGACAAAACGCATACACGGTGCCAGCAAAATGGCGTTCGCCACGCCGTGCGGCAGGTGATATTTGCCTCCCAGCGGATAGGACATGGCGTGCACCAGGTGCGTACCGGCATGGGCGATGGCCGCGCCGCCGTAATACGATGCCCAGAGCATATCCAGACGCGCCGCCAGGTTATCCGGCTCCGCAATCGTCTTTTCCAGGCTGGCGAACAGCTTTTTCATGCCGATCAGCGCGTAGTTGTCGCTGACCGGATTGGCGACGGTGGCGGTGAAGCACTCAATCAGATGGCAAAGCGCATCGATGCCGGTGGAAGAGGCGATATGCGCGGGCATACTGGTGGTCAGTTCGGGCGCCAGCACCACGTAATCCGGCAGCATCACCGGCGAGATAATGCCGACCTTGGTTTCTTTCTCCGGGATAGCGAGGATCGCGTTTGGCGTGGCTTCGGAACCCGTGCCTGCGGTCGTTGGGATCAGCAGCGAGGCCGTGCGGCGCAGCGGTTTTTCACCGGCCAGCAGCGCTTCCAGCGAAGGCGCGTCCTCAACGCAGAGCACGGAAAGCAGTTTGGCGACGTCCAGCACGCTGCCGCCGCCGACGCCAGCCACCATATCCACCTTTTTCCCCGGCAGCGACGCCACTATCGCCGCCACGTCATGCTGGCTCGGCTCCGGCGGCACGCTGTCCACAATGCTCAGTGTCGCTCTGCTGCCAATCTGTTGGATCAGCGTTTGCACCGCCGGAATGCCGACAATGTTTTTATCCGTCACCAGCAGCACGTGCCGATGGTTTTGCAACAGATAGCCGATGTCGCTAAGCGCCTGGTAACCAGCAATCACGGTGCTGTTAATGGTCATAAGTCCTGTCCTGGCTGAGGGTGAATTGATTACATTTGGTCATTAACCTGCTCATTCGCGGCAGGCAGGAGGAATTTATAGGCCAAATTGATTTTGATTAATTTGAACTTGCTCACATATAATCAATTGTGATTGAATATAATCAATCCCAATGAAAACCGGCTTGTCGAACTTAGGGAGTGATGAAGATGCGCACAAAATGGAAGATGCCTGTGCTGGTGATTGCGGATGACTTTACCGGCGCGAACGATGCCGGGGTCGGGCTTGCCAACGTCGGCGCGCGGGTTCATGTGCTGTTTGATGCGGCCACACCCACCGTGGAACAGGCCGATGCCTGGGTCGTCAATACCGACAGCCGGGCGACCAGCGCGGAACAGGCCGCCCGGCGTACCGCTGCGGCAATAGCGGGCAGAAGGGATGTGGCCCGCGACGGCTGGCTGTTTAAAAAAATCGACTCGACGCTGCGCGGCAATCCCGGCGCGGAAATCGAAGCGGCTTTGCTGGCAGGCGATAAACGCGTGGCGCTGATAGCGCCAGCGGTGCCCGCGCTGGGCCGTACCACCGTAGAAGGCTGCTGCTATATCGATGGCCGCCTGCTGACGGAAACGGAATATGCCAGCGATCCTAAAACGCCGGTAAGCAGTGTCAGCATAGCGGCGCGCCTTGGCGAGCAAACCACGCTGCCGGTTGGCCTGATCCCGCTGTCGGCGCAGGCGGATCTGCGAGAGCGGATCGAAGCGGCTATTGCTGACGGCAAGCGGCTGATCGTGCTGGATGCGCAAACGGACGCCGATCTGCAACGCATCATGCAGGCGGCGGACGAGCTGGACGAGCGCCCTTTGCTGGTGGGCGCCGCCGGGCTGAGCGACGCGCTGGGCAGGCGGCTGACGAGGCTGGCGCCGGGCGGGACGGCAGGCTCGCGCGCTCCGGTAAAGGCCGGGCTGGCGGTTATAGGATCGATGAGTGAAGTCGCGCAGCGGCAGATAACGCAGCTGATGCAGCAAAAGGCAATCCGGCTGATCGATGTGGATATCAGTCAGCTTTTTAGCGGCGGCGCGCCGGGACAGCGCTGGCGACAGGCGGTGACGGAGGCGCTACAGCAGGGCCGACACTGCGTGATCCGCACCTGCCAGCAGGCGGAGCAGCGTCAGGCTATCGCCTCGCTGTGCGAACGGCTCGATCTCAGCCGCCAGCAGCTTGGCGAACAGATTTGCGCTTATCTGGCGGAACTGACCGCCGACGTGCTGCGCAACGTTACGCCTTCAGCGCTTTATCTCTCCGGCGGCGACGTGGCGATAGCGGTGGCGCGCGGGCTGGGCGCGCAGAGCTTTCAAATTTCAGGGCAGGTGGCGGGCTGCGTGCCTTACGGCCATCTGCTGCAAGGTAACGACAACCTGCTGGTGCTTACCAAGGCTGGCGGTTTTGGTGATGAAAACACCCTGGTAGAAGTTTTTCGTTTTATTGAGGAGAAGGCGAGTGAGTAAAATTATTGCGGTTACCATGGGCGATCCGGCGGGTATTGGCCCGGAAATAATCATCAAATCCCTGGCGGAGGGCGAGCTTTCCGGCGCGCCTGCGGTGGTAGTGGGCTGCGCCAGCACGCTGCGGCGAATTATGGCGATGGGCATTACGCCGCAGGCGGAGCTGCGGATCGTAAACAGCGTGGCCGAGGCGCATTTTGCGCCGGGCATTATTAACGTTATCGACGAGCCGCTGGCCGATCCTGATGCGTTAAAGCCCGGCGTGGTGCAGGTAGCCGCAGGCGATTTGGCCTACCGCTGCGTGAAGCGCGCAACCGAGCTGGCGCTGGCGGGCGAAGTGCAGGCTATCGCCACCGCGCCGCTGAACAAAGAGGCGCTGCATTCGGCGGGCCATCTCTATCCCGGCCATACCGAGCTGCTGGCGAAGCTGACCGACAGCAAAAACTACGCGATGGTGCTTTATACCGATCGCCTGAAGGTGATCCACGTCACCACGCATATCGCGCTGCGTAAGTTCCTGGATACGCTCAACCGCGAGCGGGTGGAGACGGTGATCGGCATGGCGGAAACCTTCCTCAGGCGCGTCGGCTATGATAAGCCGCGCATCGCGGTGGCGGGCGTTAATCCGCACGCGGGCGAAAACGGGCTGTTCGGCGACGAAGAGATCGCCATCGTCGGCCCGGCCATAGAAGCCATGAAAGCGCAGGGCGTCAACGCCTTCGGCCCGTGCCCGCCGGATACGGTGTTTTTGCAGTGCTATGAAGGCCAGTACGACATCGTGGTGGCGATGTACCACGATCAGGGGCATATTCCGCTTAAGCTGCTGGGCTTTTACGACGGCGTAAATATTACCGCTGGCCTGCCGTTTATCCGCACCTCGGCCGACCACGGCACGGCGTTTGATATTGCCTGGACAGGTAAAGCGAAGTCTGAGAGCATGGCGATTTCCATTCAGCTAGCGATGCAGCTTGCATAAGGACCTATGAAGGGACAAAGTCGCCTGGACCAGATCATGGACTATCTGAAAAGCCATAATCTGGTGACTGTCGATCAGCTGGTGGCGGCGATTTCCGCGTCGCCGGCTACGATCCGACGGGATCTGATCAAACTGGATCGGGAAGGGGTAATCAGCCGCACGCACGGCGGCGTTACCCTTAACCGCTTTATTCCCGCTCAGCCCACCACGCTGGAAAAAATGCAGCGTCATCTCACGGAAAAACAGGCTATCGCCCTGGCGGCGGCCAGCCTGGTGAAAGCCAACGACGCGGTGGTGCTGGATGCCGGGACGACCATGCTGGAACTGGCGCGTCAGCTGACGCATCTGCCGCTGCGGGTGATCACCGCCGACCTGCATATCGCGCTGTTTCTGTCGGAGTTCAGGCAGATTGAGGTGACGATTATCGGCGGGCGCATCGACGACTCCAGCCAGTCCTGCATTGGCGAGCACGGGCGCAGGCTGCTGCGGAATATCTACCCGGACGTCGCGTTTGTCAGCTGTAACTCGTGGAGCCTGGAGAAGGGCATTACCACGCCGACCGAAGAAAAAGCGGGGCTGAAAGAGGATTTGCTGATCAACGCGCGACGCAGGGTGCTGTTAGCGGACAGCAGCAAATATGGTTCCTGGTCGCTGTTCTGCGCCACGCCGCTGCAAAGCCTGACCGATATCATTACCGACGAGCTGCTGGGCGAGCAGGAAGTGAAGGCGCTGAGCGGGCAGCCGTTTACGCTGACGCTGGCGAAACCCTGAGCAAAACGGGCCGCCCGCAGGCCGCCCGTGGTAGAGACCAGCTTCTTACAGCGTTTTAAAGCCTACAGAAGGAATATTGCGGCCGTAGTAAATTTCCCGCATCTCTTTCCATAGCAGGTCGGTAATGCGCTTGTGCTCCTGCGGTGTCAGATCTTCCGGGCGGGTATTGAAAAGATAATGTTTTAAATCAAACTCTTTCAGCAGCATCTTGGTATGGAAGATGTTCTCCTGATAGACGTTGACGTCCATCATGTCGTACATCGACTTCATATCTTCCGACATAAAATTCTGAATCGAGTTGATCTCGTGATCGATAAAGTGCTTCACGCCGTTCACGTCGCGGGTAAAGCCGCGCACGCGATAGTCGATGGTGACGATATCCGACTCCAGCTGGTGGATCAGATAGTTCAGCGCTTTCAGTGGCGAAATCACGCCGCAGGTCGACACCTCAATATCCGCGCGGAAGGTGCAGAGTCCGCCTTCCGGGTGGCTTTCCGGGTAGGTATGCACGCAGATATGGCTTTTATCCAGATGCGCGACCACCGAACCCGGCAGCGGGCCAGGATGCTCCGACTTATCGATATCTTTCGGATCGATCGGCTCTTCGCTCACCAGAATGGTGACGCTGGCGCCCTGTGGCTCATAGTCCTGGCGTGCAATATTCAGCACGTTAGCGCCGATAATCGAGCAGGTTTCGCTAAGGATCTCCGTCAGACGGTTGGCATTGTACTGCTCATCAATGTACGCAATGTAGCCGTCACGCTCCGCATCGGTATTCGCGTAACAGATATCGTAGATACAAAAACTCAGGCTTTTCGTCAGGTTGTTGAAGCCATGTAGTTTAAGCTTTTGCAATTTCGTTCACCCCCTTAAAATGCCCGGCTAGTCAGCCAGCGCATTCAACAGATATTGCGGCAGGGCAAAGCTGCCGGTGTGGATCGCCGGATTGTAATAGCGACAGGTCAGGCCGGCCTGCTGATAACGCGCCGCAAGCGTGGCCGTATCCAGCTGGCGCAGCGCCGGGTTGTCGCTTGCCCAGGCAAAGGTCATGATGCCGCCGTAATAGGTCGGTACGGCCGCCTGGTAAAAGCTGACGTCGCGGAAATAGTGGCTCAGCTTGCGATGGCTGTTGACCGCTTCGTCCTGCTGCAGGAAGCAGACGCCATTCTGCGCCACAAAAATGCCGTTTTCATTGAGGCAGCGCCGGCATCCTTCATAAAATTCCGAGGTAAACAGACTTTCGCCCGGTCCAATCGGATCGGTGCAGTCAGAAATAATGACGTCGAATTTTTCATTGCACTGGCGCACGAAATTGACGCCGTCATCGATTACCAGCCTGAAGCGCGGATCTTCATAAGCGCCCGCATTATGATTAGGCAGATACGCTTTGCAGAACGTCACCACGCCCGCGTCGATTTCCACCATCGTAATCTGTTCAATGTTTTGATGACGGCTGACTTCACGCAGCATCGCGCCGTCGCCGCCGCCGATAATCAGCACGCGCTTCGCCGCGCCGTGCGCCAGCAGCGGCACGTGGGTCATCATCTCGTGATAGATAAATTCATCGCGCTCGGTGGTTTGCACCACGCCGTCCAGCGCCATCACCCGACCCAGCTCGGCGTTTTCAAAGATAACCAGATCCTGATGTCCGGTTTGTTCGCGGTATAAAATTTTATCGACAGCAAAATACTGCCCAAAACCGGTATGAAGCGTTTCATACCACATCTCTTTTTCGGCCATGGTACGGCTCTCCTGGTTGTAGCAGCCACGAAAAATGGGCGCGATATGATAGCCAACTCTGACCGTGCTTGCACGGTCAAACTGGCGGCGGAAAACGGCGGGGGTTACTTCACGTAGGCAAGCAGGCTGAGCGAATCGCGGGCCAGTGATTTGCATTTGGTGTCGTTGGGCACGGCGATGCCGCTTAAATCGCGATAGCTGTCCGCGCCCAGCGATTTCATATTAAAGCTGCTGTAGTTGCTCAGATCCCAGCGGTTCTGCCGGGCGAAAAAGACCAGCGCGCGACGGATCTGTCCATCCGGAAGATCCTGATAGCCGCAGTCATTTTTCAGGTAAACAAAAACAGCGGTCAGATCCGCCAGATCTTCCGCTTCCGACTCGCTCAGCGCAAAACTTGTCGATGAGAAGCCAAACAGGCCCAGTAACAACAGAGCCTTGATGCTTTTCTTCATAACTGTACTCAAAGGGTGTCAATACTCTGACGTTAGCACAGTTACCGTCGGTCGACAGTCAATTTCAGCAGAGAAATGTCCGTAAAACGCAATTTTCCAGCAGGGCGCGGCGAAACTTGACCTTCCCTTGGGGGAAGGGTTTATGCTGCAGGCAATAAATAAGAGCCGGGTCGAGGAAGACTGATGCAACGTCGTGATTTTATAAAGCTGAGCACCGCGCTGGGCGCGGCCAGCGCACTACCCCTGTGGAGCCGATCGCTGATGGCCGCGCAGCCACGTCCCGCGCTGCCCATTCCGGCCTTATTAACGCCGGATGCGCGTGGCGAGATGACCGTAACGGCGCAGCAGGGCAGCACCCGCTGGCTGGATAAAGCGGTGCCGACCTGGGGCTATAACGGCAGCCTGCTCGGCCCGGCGATCCAGCTGGAGCGCGGCAAGCCGGTCACCATCAACCTGCGCAATCAGCTGCCGGAAGCCACCACGGTTCACTGGCACGGGCTGGAGCTGCCGGGCGGCGTAGACGGCGGCCCGCAGGCGCAGATTGCCCCCGGCGCCACGCGCACCGTCAGCTTTACCCCCGATCAGCCCGGCGCGACCTGCTGGTTCCATCCTCATCAGCATGGCCGCTCCGGCTATCAGGTCGCCCAGGGCCTGGCCGGTCTGGTTATCCTGAAAGACGACGCAACGGAGAAACTGCTGCTGCCGAAAATCTGGGGCATCGACGATATTCCGGTGATCCTCCAGGATAAAAAACTGTCGGTGGACGGCAGCAAAATTGACTACGAGCTGGACGTGATGAGCGCTGCCGTAGGCTGGTTTGGCAATACGATGCTGACCAACGGCGCGATTTATCCACAACACGCCGTGCCGCGCGGCTGGCTGCGGCTGCGGCTGCTCAACGGCTGTAACGCCCGCTCGCTGAATATTGCCGCCAGCGATCGGCGCCCGCTTTATGTGATTGGCGGCGACGGCGGCCTGCTGAGCGAGCCGGTAAAAGTGACCGAGCTGTCGATGATGCCGGGCGAGCGCTTTGAGGTGCTGGTCGACACGCTGGACGGCAAGCCGTTTGATTTGCAGACGCTGCCGGTGCGGCAGATGGGCATGTCGCTGGCGCCGTTCAACCAGCCGCTGCCGCTGCTGAGCATTCAGCCACTCCGGGTGATGGCCAGCGGGTCGCTGCCGGATAAGCTGGTGGACGTGCCGCCGCTGCCCGCCCAGGCCGACCTGAAAACTCGCTGGCTACAGCTGTCGATGGATCCCGAGCTGGATCGTCGCGGCATGGTGGCATTGATGCAAAGATACGGCCACGCGGCGATGGCCGGTATGAGCGGCGATGCGCACGACGGCGAATCAATGCAGGACATGGGCGGAGACCACGCGGCAATGCCGGGAATGCAGGGCCACGCTATGGACGGCGGCGCAGACCACTCGATGGCGCATCAGCAGCCTGAGCAGTACGATTTTCATAACGGCAATAAGATCAACGGGGTCGCTTTCGATATGACCAAACCCGCTTTCGATGTAAAGCAGGGCGTGACGGAAAAGTGGACGATTTCCGGCGAGGGCGACGAGATGCTGCATCCATTCCATATTCACGGCACGCAGTTTCGTATTATCTCTGAAAACGGCAAGCCGCCCGCGCCGCACCGCAGCGGCTGGAAAGACACGGTTCGGGTGGAAGGCTGGCGCAGCGAAGTGCTGGTGCGCTTTGACCATCTGGCGGACAAAGAGCGGGCCTATATGGCGCACTGTCATCTGCTGGAGCATGAAGATACCGGCATGATGCTTGGCTTTACGGTCAGCGCGTAGCGGCTGACGGACGGCACCCTTTTTTTGGTAGCTTGCTTAAGTGATTGATTTTTAATGCACTGAATCACGTGGCTGAAAAAAGGGTTTTTACAGGGCTAAGGTCAATTTCGCTGAAAAAATATTGGGTTAAGCTAAAGAGGCAACTGTTCACTGCCGTACAGGCAGCTTAGAAACGGTTCGTTCACTGCCGCACAGGCAGCTTAGAGTTCACTGCCGTACAGGCAGCTTAGAAAAGATGCAGTATCAGAGTTGGCATGTTTTGAAAGTTCACTGCCGTACAGGCAGCTTAGAAAGGGTGCGGAAGTACTCAGGAGCCAGGTTCTCGTTCACTGCCGTACAGGCAGCTTAGAAAGACAAACGCCCGACGCATAAAATCGTGGTAGGGTTCACTGCCGTATAGGCAGCTTAGAAACATGCGCGGTAAGGCTCGAAGGATTTCAGCAAGTTCACTGCCGTACAGGCAGCTTAGAAAGTGCGGCCGGTCGGCGAGGTATTCGCGGACGAGTTCACTGCCGTACAGGCAGCTTAGAAAAAAAAGAACGACGTGGCCATCGTCGACGTTTGGTTCACTGCCGTACAGGCAGCTTAGAAAATCTTGCGGACAGGGACCGGGCCTGTATGGCGCACTGTCATCTGCTGGAGCATGAAGATACCGGCATGATGCCTGGCTTTACGGTCAGCGCGTAGCGGCGAGGCGGAGGCCGTTGTTTTCACAGCATTGCCGACCGCGCGAGCCTTTCGACCGCTGTCGGCAATGCCGCTCCCGGTTACGGCTGGGTAATATTTAGCGCATCATAATTTTTACGGCGATAGTTCAGCACCGAGAAGCCCCAGGCAGCGACGAAAATTGCCACGCAGAGGTAGCCAACGCTGCCCATATTGCCGTTCAGATTGTTGACGATCGTCCATATCCCGCCGTGTAAATCGAGCTTATCCGCCAGTAATCCCAGCGCTTCCAGTCCGCCGATCAGCAAGGCAATCAGCACGCTGGTCGCCGTAATCATCATGTTGTAGTAGAGCTTGCGTACCGGCTGCTTAAACGCCCAGCCATAGGCGCCCACCATCATAAAATTGTCCAGGGAATCCACCAGCGCCATGCCGCTGGCGAACAGCGCCGGGAACACCAGAATGCTCCAGACCGACATCCCGCTGGAAGCGCCTGCCGCAGAGAGGCCCAGCAGGCCGATCTCCGTAGCCGTATCAAAGCCCAGACCGAACAAAAAACCCACCAGATACATCTGCCAGCTTTTATTAACCAGGGTAAAGGCGCGGCCAAACAGCCTGCTCATTACAGCGCCCGGCAGGGGAGGCCGATCGCTGAAGGTTTTTCTCTGTTTCGCCTGCTGAAAACGGTGATAAACATCACGCAGGATCAGCGTATTCAGCAGCGCCATCAGCAACAAAAACAGCGCGGAAACCAGCGTGCCGATAACGCTGCCATAGTGATGCAGCCAGCTGATTTCGCTGCCGGAGAGCAGAGCGGCGGCGGCAATCGCCACGCACGCCAACACCACGATGCTGGAATGGCCGAGAGAGAAAAACGCGCCGACCGCCACAGGCCGCTGATTTTGCTGCATCAGTTTACGGGTGACGTTATCAATGGCGGCGATGTGGTCAGCGTCTACCGCATGGCGCAGGCCGTAACCATAGGCAAGCACGGCCGCCGCAATCAGCGTGGCATGGTGGCGGAAAAGCACCAGCGCCCACCCCCAGGCCAGCAGATTGGCCATCAGCAGGGCGCTTAACAGCCAGAAAGCCCGGCGATGAGTACGAAAAAAAGCAGAGTTAGTCATAACAATCCCTGGTAACAGTATGAGGAGCCGCGTTGTGCAAGCGGGCGCAGGCAATAACGGCCTGGCCCAGCGCCAGCCCGCCGTCGCCAGCGGGAATATGCTGCGGCATCAGCACATGAAGAGGCGATAAATAGCGTTGTAAAAGCTGGCGCAGCAGGCGCGATTGCAGGACGCCGCCGCCAGCCGCGACGGTATCCAGACCCGTTTGTCCGGCATGATAATGGGCGAGGGCGGCAAATCCCCGCGCCAGCGCGTCATGGAAGGCAAACGCGCGCGCCGCAGGGGCTGCCTGCCAGTCCAGCCATTGCTGCCAGAACACCGCCAGGTCCAGCCGCGTGCCCGTTGCCGTATGGCGCAGCGGCAGCGTAACGGGATGCGCTATGTCTGCTGCCTGCCTGGCCAGAACCTCCAGGCGGCAGGCGGCTTCTCCTTCCCAACTAAGCACGGCAGGCGCGCAGCCGAGCACGGCGGCTATCGCGTCAAACAACCGGCCGCAGGAAGAAGCCAAAGGGGAGTTAACGCCAGCGGCCACCGCGCGCGCAAGCGGCTGCCAGGGCTTGCCCAGCAGCGCCTTAGACTCTGGCCGCTGCTGCCAGTCCGGGACAAAGGCCAGCCAGTGCGCCAACAGGTTGCACCAGGGTTCCCGCGCGGCACGGTCGCCGCCCGGCAGCGCGACGGCGGGCAACCCTCCCAGATGCTGACAGCGGTGATAGTCTGCCAGCAGGCATTCACCGCCCCAGAGCGCGCCGTTTTCGCCGTAGCCCAGCCCGTCCAGCGCCAGGCCGATGACCGGGCCGTGCGCCAGCGGCCAGCGATGTTCCGCCAGGCAGGCGGCGATATGCGCATGATGATGAAGCACCTCCAGCACCGGCCGTTCGCTCTGCTGGCTGCCGACGTAAGCAGGATGCGCATCCTGCACGATCGTTGCGGGCGTGCAGTTATACAGCTGCTGAAAATGGATAACGGCCTGCTGCCGCTGGCACGCAATATCGCTGTTTGCCAGCGATCCGAAATGCGTGCTGAGCATAGCCCGATCGCCCTGTACCAGGCAGAAGGTGTTTTTCAGGTCGCCGCCCATCGCCAGCAGCGGCGAGCGGGCCGTCAGGCCGGGAGGAAGCGTGACGGCATCCGGCACATAGCCTCGGGCGCGGCGCAGTATTTCCAATCCCTGCGGCCCCAGACGAACCAGAGAGTCATCGGCGCGCTGGATGATATCGCGGTCGTGCAGCAGCCAGATATCGGCAATGCCAGCAAGCTGGCTCAGCGCCTCTTCGTTGGTCAGCGCCGGCGCGCGGTCGGCGCCGTTGCCGGAAGTCATCACCAGCGGCACCCGGCAGGCCTGCATCAGCAGATGGTGCAGCGGCGTAAACGGCAGCATCAACCCCGTTTCATCCAGCCCCGGCGCAACGGCTGCGCACAGCGGCGACGTCGCGTTTTTTTCCGTGAGCACAATGGGCGCGGCGGCAGACAGCATCAGCGCCTGTCGCGCCCGATCGCTCTTGCCGCAGCGCGCCAGCCAGCCGATGCCTGGCAGCATCACCGCCAGCGGTTTGGCCGGTCGCCGTTTGCGCTGGCGCAGACGCATAACGGCCTGCTGCTGGGTAGCATCGCAGGCAAGATGAAAGCCGCCCAGCCCTTTGATCGCCACAATTTTGCCCGCAAGTAGCGCTGCTGCGGCATAGTCAATCACGGCGCTTTCACGTGCCAGCGTGGTGCCATCCTGCCCGGTGGCAAAGAGCTGCGGCCCACAGTGCGGGCAGGCGACTGGCTGGGCATGAAAGCGGCGGTCGGCCGGATCCTGATACTCCCGGCGACAGGCGGGACAAAGGCGAAATGCCGCCATGCTGGTGCCTGACCGGTCATAGGGCATGGTGCGGATGAGCGTAAAGCGCGGGCCGCAGTGGGTACAGTTAGTAAAGGCATAGCCTGAACGACGGTTGCCCGCGTGCAGCACCTCCTCCAGACAATCGGGGCAGGTTGCCGCATCGGGGGCAACCTGGGTCATCATCCGGCCCTGACGGGTTTCCGCAATGATAAAATCCTGCGGCGGAGACGGCCAGGCATAAGGCTGGACGCTGAGGCTGTCGATACGCGCCAGCGGCGGCGGCTCGTGCCGTAGCCGTTCGATAAAGAGCGGAATGGCGGCAGACTGAAGCAGGCGTATTTCCACGCCCGCGCTGTCGTTGCAGACTTCGCCGCGTAGCCGTAGCCGCCTGGCTAACTGCCAGACAAAAGGCCGAAAGCCGACGCCCTGCACTTTGCCGCTGACGCGCACGGACACTCCTGAATCGGACATAGTCAGCTCCTGAAGGACCGGGCTGCCCGGTCCTGGATCGGATTAGCCTGAACCCTTGCGGAAGGAATGCGGGATGTCATATCCACCTGGCTTCCCGTTCCGCACTGGCGCAGAACTTAAGCGGTTACGGCAATCGGGATCGCATCGTCCACGGCGCTGCGCAGGCGCGCTTTCATCTCGCTGTAGGTTTGACGCGCATAGTTCTCCGCCCACGACTGATCGGCAATCCGCTCCACCTTCACCGCACAGTATTTGGTTTCCGGCGTTTTAGAAATGGGGTCAAGGTTCTCCTGAGTCAGTTCGTTGCAGGCGCCAATCCACCATTGATAGGTCATATAGACTGCGCCAACGTTAATACGCTCGTTGTGATTAGCGCGTGAAATCACTTTACCGCGGCGCGAGGCGACCCAAACCAGTTGCCCATCGCGTATGCCCAGCGCCTGCGCATCCTGCGGATTGATCTGCACAAAACCCGGCTCATCCGCCAGCGTTTGCAGCGCGGAACAGTTGCCGGTCATTGAGCGGCAGGAGTAGTGGCCGACCTCGCGCACGGTACAGAGCACCAGCGGATAATCTGCGTCCGGCACCTCGGCCGGCGCGCGCCATGGCGCGGCAAAAAGCTGGCCTTTGCCGGTTGGCGTGGTGAAACGATTGTCCTGATAGAGATAAGGCGTACCAGGGCTGTCCAGCGTGGTGCAGGGCCACTGCACGTGTCCCAGCGTGCCCATTTTTTCATAGGTAGCGCCGTAGAACAGCGGACAGAGTTCGCGCATTTCATCCCAGATTTCTTGATTATCGTTGTAATGCATCGGATAGCCGAGTTCCGTTGCCAGCAGGCTGATAATTTCCCAGTCACGCTTAACATTATCTTTGGGTTCGATAGCTTTTTCAAAGCGCTGAAAGCCGCGATCGGCACAGGAGAATACGCCGCCGTGTTCGCCCCAGGAGGTGGCGGGTAAAATGACGTCAGCCTGCTCGGCGGTTTTGGTCATAAAGATATCCTGCACCACCACAAAATCCAGCGCCTCAAACCCCTTGCGCACCAGGCTTAAATCGGCTTCGGTCTGCAGCGGATCTTCACCCATGATGTAGTAGGCTTTGACTTGCCCTTCCAGCGCCAGATGCGGGATTTCGGTAATGCGATGGCCGATTTCCGCATCCATCCGCTCGGCGTCAATACCCCAGGCTGCGGCAAATTTTGCCCGAACCTGCGGATCGGTCACCGACTGATAGCCGGGGAACTCATTCGGCAGCACGCCCATATCGCAGGCGCCCTGCACGTTGTTTTGCCCGCGTACCGGGCCGACGCCGACGCCAGGCCGGCCCAGATTGCCGGTCAGCAGCGGCAGGCCAGCGAGGCCTTTCACCACGTCGACAGCCTGACCAAACTGCGTCACGCCCATTCCCCACATAATGGTCGCGGAGGGCGCAGCAGCAAAGGTACGCATAGCCTGACGGATTTGCTGAGCGGACACGCCGGTCTGTTCGGCAACCGCCTCCGGCGAATAGTCGGCCAGCTGGCGACGGTACTCGTCAAATCCTTCCGTATATTTCGCCACGTAGTCACGATCGTAGAGATCTTCTTCGATCAGCACGTAGGCAAAGGCGTTAACCAGCGCCATATTGCAGCCGTTTTTGATTTGCAGATGCTGGTCGGCGATACGGGCGGTTTCGATGCGGCGGGGATCGCAGACAATGATCTGCGCGCCTTTTTCTTTGGCTTTTATTACGCGGCGAGCCACGATAGGGTGGGAATCCGCACAGTTATAGCCGATCACCAGCAGGCATTTGGAATTTTCAATATCGTTGATGGAATTGCTCATCGCGCCGTTGCCGAGCGTGGCCTGTAAACCGGCCACCGACGGGCCATGACAAACGCGGGCGCAGCAGTCGACATTATTGGTGCCGATCACCGCGCGGGCAAACTTCTGCATGACATAGTTGGTTTCGTTGCCGGTACCGCGAGAAGAGCCGGTATGCATAATCGCGCGCGGGCCGTGCTTCTCTTTGATTTCTTTCAGGCGCTTAGCGGTATAGCGGATAGCTTCATCCCAGCTGACTACTTCGAATTTTCCGCCCTTCTGGCGGCGGATCATCGGCTGCGTCAGGCGCGGCGTCAGCAGTTTAGTGTCGTTGAGAAAATCCCAGCCATAGTAGCCTTTCAGGCACAGCTCGCCCTGATTGGTTACGCCATCGGCGGCTTCGGCACGAAGAATTTTATTGTTTTCCACGACCAGGTTCAGCTTGCATCCGGCCCCACAGTAAGGACAGACGGTGGTGACTTTTTTCATCTTATTTTTCCTCTTTCCGGGGTTAAAACAGCAGGCCGGAAGTGCTGGCAAGCGCCGCACGGCGGCGTTTTTCTACGTTCATTTCCTTGAGCCGATCGCGGTCAACGGTCAGCAAGGCCTTGGTCGGACAGACTTCCTGACAGGCTGGGCCTTCTGCACGGCCCTGACACAGATCGCATTTATGCGCTTCGGCTTTATCTGCGACGGCGGTCATCGCCGCCGCGTTCTGACGAAAAAGGGGTTTGACCACGACCTCCATCGCGCCATAAGGGCAGGCGACGACGCAGGTTTTGCAGCCAATGCAGTGCTCCTGCATAACCTGGATTGCGTCGCCGCTGCGCACGATTGCGCCGTTCGGACAGACGTTGGCGCAGGGGGCATCTTCACACTGGCGGCACAGCACCGGCGTACTGAGGTTGACGCTTTTGATCACATGCAAACGCGGCGTGAAGGTGGTGGTATTGAGCTGCGAGATATCCTGCGACAAGCTGTGAGCCATCACGCAGGCGATTTCACAGGTACGGCAGCCGATACATTTTTGGGGATCGGCAATGATGAACCGGTTCATCTGAATCTCCTGATTCCATTAAATAAGCGGCCGACGGATCCCGGCCTTATGGCGGAGGTAATGCATAAAGCGTTCCAGCCAGAGGGTTTATTTTTTCTTATTTATTTTCAATGGGTTAATAAGGGTTCGTAGGGGGTGACTGTGGTCTGTCGGCCGTATCGTCATTTTCCCGACACTTATGTCATGTCGGCCGTGGGCGAAAAGGCGCGATGCCCAGGCCCGTCTCCAGCAGAGGAAGCCGCTGATAAAGCTCGCCAACCGCCCGCTCGACCGCTGGGCTAAGGGGATAGTAAAAAGCCACCACATCGGGCTGGATGCCGACAAAGGTAATCTGCGGAATAGCTTCCCGTAGCTGCTGAATTAAAAAGCTGAGCGGCAGCGTGTGGGTGGTCATCACGAACATTTCGGCGATATCGCTTTCGTCGATAAGGCGCATTTCGCCGGGAGCCAGCCCCATGTCGGTGGCGTCCACAATCACCAAACGATCGGGCCGCTGCTCGCGCAGGTAGCCAATATCGTTTTCCGGCGCGGCTCCGCCATCCACCACCGTCCAGCCGGGCAAAGGGGCGGCGGCGCAAAGTTCGGCCAGGCGTGGCCCGGCGCCGTCGTCGCCCATCATGCTGTTGCCCACGCATAACAGCGCGTAGCGGGAAGAGGAATTAAGCATCGTATCTCCTGACCATCAGGTACATGGCGGGGTCGTTTTCAATTTGCTGGAGCAGGGCGATCAGGCGATCGCTCCACGCTTGCTGCTCTGCACTCATCCGCTCACGGGCGTCGCGCAGCGCCAGGGCCAGCAGATGGGTGTGACTGCTGTCGATAGTGATTTCGCCAAAGCGGCGCACGCCTGCCATTTTCCGCTGGGCTTCGCTGTTTTCCGCCAGGCAGGCAATCCATTGCAGATAGCCTTGAAGCGGGCAGGTGAGCTGCGGTTGCAGACAGTCGATAACGCCAACGTGGTGACCAATCGCCAGGCTGTAGTAAACCACCTCTTGGGCTTTCTTCGAGCTACGCTGCTGCGCGCATTTTTCATCGACGAATTTGCTGCCCAAAGCGTAAAACACCACTTTGTCGTGCAGGACGCGGGCCGACGGCTGATGCCGGGCGTAACGCTGTTGGTTAACCTCGGTGCTCACAGGCGAACCTCCCCGCGCAGAACCTGCTGATAAATTTGCTGTAAATGCCCCACGATCTCCGCCAGGCGGAGATCGCCCTGCTCATCCAGCCAGTCCGCCACGCGCTGTTCTACGGACTGCACGCCGGGCGCGGCCAGCGCCTGCATAAAGCGATCGGCAATCTGGCGACCATAGCGATAGCCGGCCATGCGTCGCGCTTCGCGATCCAGCAATACCCGCAGCGGCTGCGGCAGCGTAGGGTGCAGCAACGCCGCCGGTTCAGCCGCCTCAGGGTGCTGCTGACCTTTAATTTTTTGATCGAGCAGGCCAAGCGCCATGGCAAAACCATAAATAGTGGCGGCGGGCGTGGGCGGGCAGCCGGGAATATAAACATCCACCGGCACAATCTTGTCCGTGCCGCCCCAGACGCAATAAAGGTCGTGAAAAATGCCGCCGCTGTTGCCGCAGGCGCCATAAGAGATACAGATTTTCGGGTCTGGCGCCGCGTCCCAGGCCCGCAGCGCAGGCACGCGCATGGCGCGGGTGACGGCACCGGTAAACAGCAGAATATCGGCATGACGCGGGGAAGGAACTACCTTGATGCCAAAGCGTTCGGCGTCGAACAGCGGTGAAATGGCGGCAAAAATCTCTATTTCGCAGCCGTTGCAGCCGCCGCAGTCAACCCGATAAACGTAGGCGGAACGGCGAATGTTGTTCAACAGCGTGCTTTTCAGGCTGGCGATGCTCTCGTCGAGCGTAACGGGCACCGGCAACCCGTTTTCGTCGCGTGGCCCGTGCAGGATCTGGCTCATAGCTGTGCCTCGGGGGTCAGATGGCGGCCAATATCTATCCGGCTGGATGCGGGCAGCTGATGCTTTTTCTTGCAGGACGGACAGGTTTCATACTGCTCGCGACGTTCAGCAATCTGCCGTTCACTCAGCGCTGCGCTTTCCTGTAACAGAGAAAGCGCGAAGTCGATCTCTTTCTGCACGGCATAGGGATGGCCGCATTCCCGGCAGCGGCAAACCGGGAAATCAGCGGTTTCAAACAGATCCTCTTTACGCCATACCGCCAGTTCAAATTCTTGCGACAGCCTGATGGCGGCCGTCGGGCAGACTTCCTCGCAGCGCGCGCAGAAAATACAGCGGCCCAAAAACAGCGACCA
Organism: Erwinia wuhanensis; assembly: GCF_030484085.1. Lineage (NCBI taxonomy): Bacteria > Pseudomonadati > Pseudomonadota > Gammaproteobacteria > Enterobacterales > Erwiniaceae > Erwinia > Erwinia wuhanensis. The sequence goes on along the minus strand of NZ_JAUJUH010000007.1, from coordinate 119,843 downwards.
GCGGATCGCCTCGCCTTCTTCTGGCGGCGTCATGGTCAGCGCGTTGGACGGACAGGCATTGGCGCAGGCACCGCAGCCGATACACTGCTGCGCGTTGTACTGAGGTTTGCCGCGAAAGTTGGCCGCCATCTCCAGCGGTTTTGCCGGATAGGCCACCGTTGCGGTACCGGTTTTCAGCACTTTTTTAATCAGCTTTAACATGTTGTCCCTCCCTAAAGCGGCGAGTTTTTGCGTTCAATGCCGTAACGTTCGATCTCTTTGTAAGGCACGACGACGGTGGTTTTCTTACGTACGTCGACCACCGTCATCCTGTCGGTGCAGGAATAGCAGGGGTCAAGGCTGCCGATAATCAGCGGCGCGTCCGAAACGGTATTGCCCCGCAGCATGTAGCGCAGCGTTGGCCAGTTGGCGTAGGTCGCCGCGCGGCAGCGCCAGCGAAACAGCTTCTGGTTGTCGCCGGTCATGCTCCAGTGCACGTCATCGCCGCGCGGCGCTTCGGCAAAGCCCAGCGCGAAACGGTGGGGAATATAGGTAAAGCCTTCGCTCATCAGCGGCCCCTGCGGCAGATTTTGCAGGCCGAACTCGATCATATTCAGCGAGTTAAACACTTCGTGGATGCGCACCTTCAGGCGGGAATAGACGTCGTTGCCGGTTTCACTGTAAAGCGTAAACGGCAGGCTGGCATAGCCGGCATAGGGATGATCCGCCCGCATATCGCGGCGGTGGCCGCTGCCGCGTATCATCGGGCCGACGTTACTGAAATCGCGCGCTATCTGCGGGTCTAACAGGCCGACGCCGACGCTGCGTTGTTCGGTATTCGGCGTACTGAGCAGAATATCCACCAGGTCGTTCAGCTCGCCGCGCATCCCTGCTGACAGCGCGATAGTCTGGATCATGTCCTCTTTCAGAATGTCGCGACGCAGGCCGCCAATCAGGTTCATCCCGTAGGTTTTACGGGCGCCGGTCAGGATTTCCGCCATTTTCATCGACTGCTCGCGCACGCGGAAAAACTGCATAAAGCCGGAATCGAAGCCGACGAAGTGGCAGGCCAGGCCCAGATTCAGCAGATGGCTGTGCAGACGTTCAACCTCCAGCAAAATGGAACGGATAGTCTGGGCGCGCGCCGGCACCACAATGCCCATCGCGTTTTCAACCGAGGTGGTATACGCCACGCTGTGGGTAAAGCCACAGATGCCGCAGACGCGATCGGAAAGAAAGGTGACTTCGTTGTAGCCCATGCGGGTTTCGGCCAGTTTTTCCATGCCGCGATGCACGTAAAACAGCCGGTAGTCGGCGTCAATAATGTCTTCGCCGTCGACGAAAAGGCGAAAGTGTCCGGGTTCGTCAGAAGTGACGTGAAGCGGGCCGATTGGCACAATCGTGCTCGCTTCCTTTGTTTCAGAGATAAAGGGATAGGTTTCGTTATCGGTCGTTGGGGCCGGGCGTTGGCGGTAATCCATCGCGTCTTTACGCAGAGGATACAAATCGTCTGGCCAGTCATCCGGCAGCACCAGGCGGCGTTCATCCGGCAGGCCGACCGGGCGCAGGCCATACATATCCCGCACTTCGCGCTCGCCCCAGACGGCCGCCGGGACGCGCGGCGTGACCGACGGGAACTCCAGCGAGACGGGATCCACTTCGGTGCGCACGGTGATCCAGCACTTTACGCCTTGCTCCATTGACAGCACATAATACAGCGCGTAATTGCCGCACAGCGTGCGCTCATCATTGCCAAACAGCACGGAAAGCCAGCCGCCCTGCTGATAATAGAGCCACTCCACGACCTCCGGTAGCGCGTTCAGCCTGACGGTGACGGTGGCCTGCGTATCGGTCTGCCATTCGCTGTAGAGCAGCGCTGCAGGAAACTGTTTTTCCAGCGCCGCCAGGTAGTGCAGGCCGACCGGATGTTGATTTAATGCCGTTGTGACTTCACTCATTACCAAACCTCTTCCCGCCGTGGCGGAACAAGAAAAATGTCAGCCCGCTATCAGCCAGGAAACCAGCGCCAGAAACGCCAGGCCGAATCCCGCCCAGGTGGTGCGGGAAGTGTTTAAAAAGCGCAAACGCGCCACGCTGTTTTCAATGAGCGCCACCAGCAGCACGGCAACCAGCAGTTTTGCCAGACAGAGCGCGGTGGCGATCAGCAGGCCGAACGGCGTTGGCTCCGCCGCCAGGCCAAAGGGGAGAAACAGGCCGAGAAACAGCTGAAGCACCACCAGCTGCTTCAGGCTGAGGCCGAGTTTCAGCACGCCCAGCGTCGCGCCGGAATATTCGGTCAACGGGCCTTCCTGCAGCTCCTGCTCGGCTTCGGCCATATCGAACGGCAGCTTGCCCATTTCGATATAGGTGGCGAAGGCGCAGGCCAGCCCGGCCAGCAGCAGGGTCAGCGAGGACGAAAGCGGCCAGTGCAGCACCTGCGCGCTAATGGCGCTAAGCGCGGTCGAACCGGCAACCAGCGCGGCTATCCACAGGCCCAGCAGCAGGATGGGTTCGACCAGCACGCCCAGCACGGCTTCCCGGCTGGCTCCGATGCCGGTAAAAGGGCTGCCGGTATCCAACCCGGCGATAACAAAGACAAAGCGCGCCAGGGCGAACAGATAAATAAGGGTGATGAGATCGCCTGCGCCAGCCGCTGGCGAAGCAAGCGTTACCACGGGCAGCGCGCTGGCAATGACCAGCAAGATGCCGGTGAGGAGCCAGGGCATAGTGCGAAAAGCCGGGCCAGAAGCCGCCGGCGCCACGCTCTGCCGCTGTAACAGTTTGGCGATATCGCGATACTCCTGGAGTACGCCAGGCCCCTGGCGATTATGCATACGGGCGCGCAGCACGCGGCTGATGCCGGTAAACAGCGGCGCGATGGCCAGCAGCCCTGCCGCCTGGATAAGCGCCAGCGGCCACAGCGAACCGGTAAGAACAAAGGGAAAAGTCATCGTCAGTTCCTCAGGCCAGCGCCGCGACCAGCAGCACGGCCAGTTCAATAAACGCCAGGCGGCGGCACAGCGCAGCCAGCCTGCCCTGATGCAGGGCCGTCGCCAGAGCGGCAGGCAGCAGACGCTGGCGCAGACGATACAGCGGCGCAAACATCACGCGCAGCGGCTGAGCGAAACCGGTGGCGGTCACCACCATCCCGGCGGAATGACCGTAGCCACAGGCCCAGGCATCGCCGCGTTGCCGGTTCGGCAGACGGCTGCCGCGCAGCGCAACGGCAATAAGCCAGGGCAGCAGCGGCATCGCCAGCAGTAAAATCGCCACCATCGGAGCGGAAACCGCCGACGTAGCCGAGAAGACGGCACCATGCTGCGTAACGACAGGCGGCGTCATATGCAGCACGTCGGCGGTAACGAGGGAAAACAGGGGAATGATCCAGGGAGACGCGACGCCAGACACCACGCACAGCAGCGCCGGGATAACCACGCTGAGCGTGACCGCCAGAGGAGCAGGCCTGGCCCCGGCGGTGCCGCCGCGTGGGCTGCCCAGAAAGGCAACGCCAAAAACTTTGGCGATACACATCAGCGCCAGCGCGCCAGTCAGCGCCAGCCCGACGGCAAGCAGCGGGCCGAGCAGGCGAGTCAGCCAGAACGGGCTGCTGCCAAGCTGGAAAAAAGACTGGTAAAGCAGCCATTCGCTGGCAAAGCCGTTTAGCGGCGGCAGAGCGGCCATCGCCATCAGCGCAATCAGCATTGCGCCCGCCGTCCACGGCATCAGACGCGCCAGCCCGCCGAGCCGCTCAATATCTTTCGTTCCGGTCTGCCTCTCTATTTCGCCCGCGCCTAAAAACAGCGTGGTTTTAAACAGGCCGTGGTTAAAGAGATGGAACAGACCGGCCAGCAGCGCCAGCGCTGCCAGCAGCGGCAAACGCAGCGTGACGCCAATCATCGCGCCGCCCACGCCCAGCAGAACGATCCCGACATTTTCCAGCGTGTGGTAAGCCAGCAGGCGGCGGATATCATGTTCCATTAGCGCGTAAAGCCCACCGATAAAGGCGGTTAGCATCGCCAGCAGGATGACCAGCACGCCCCACCACAGCGGCGGTGCGCCCAGTAGATCCAGCCCGACTTTGATTACCCCTAAAATGCCGACTTTCATTAACGCCGAAGAGAACAGCGCGGCGGCATGAGCGGGGGCGCTGGTGTGCGACTGCGGCACCCAGCCATGCAGAGGAATAATCCCGGCGTAAAGCCCGAAGCCGGTCAGCGACAGCAGAAAGGCCGTCGACCTGACGCCCGCAGAAAGCTCGCTGTGCCGCAGCACGTCAAAGTTCAGGCTGCCGCTGGTGTGATAAAGCAGGCCAAAAGCCAGCGCCAGGCAGAGCGTGCCAAGCCGCGCGGACAAAAACTGATTTAAGCCGGCGCGACGGCTTTTCACGTCGTCATTCTGCACAATCAGCAGTCCGGCGCAGAGCGCGGCCAGCTCCATCGACAGGATCAGTTGCACCGCGTTGACGGCCAGCACGGCTGTCGTCAGCGTCGCCATCAGCAAATGGCACAGCAGGCCAGCCCGCGCGCGAACAGGCCCACCGACGCTGCGCAGCCAGACCCAGGCGTACAGGTTGCAAAATAGCGCGGGTAGCCAAATAGCCAGCAGCAGCAGCGCGTTCAGCGGGCTGAAGCCTGCCTGAAAAGAGAACGGCGGCAGGGCGACGGTCAGCGCGTCACCGGGCAGGATTTGCATCGCTGCCGCTATCGTCGCCAGAGAAGCCACCAGGCCGCCGCTGCTAAAAACAGCCGCGCTGACACGGGCAGCCCCGGCGAGCAGCCAGCCGATGCCGCCGCTCAGCAGCAGGAGCAGCAGCGCAAACGTCAACAGCGGCGCGGGCGAAAAAAGGGAGGTCATGATGGGTTCTCCTTGCCAGAGATAAACAGATCGACAGGGAGCGAGCTGGCCGCATTCATGCGCTTCCGTTGACTGGCGTGTAGGGACAGATCGACGGTAACCAGCTTGATGGCCTGGGTCGGACAGGTTCTGATGCAGGCGGGGCCATCCTCGCTGAAACTGCACAAATCACATTTCACGGCCACCGCCCGCACGCCCGGCACACAATCAAGGAAAGGGCTGAGCGGACGCGGCGGCAGTGGGGCGGGCAAGGCTTTCGGCGTATTGCAGTCGCGGGGCGTTGCTACCGGCGTGCTGCCGGAAAAAGTGATGGCGCCAAACGGGCAGGCGATGCCGCATAGCTTGCAGCTGACGCACAGATTCTCATTTAGCTGAACAGCGCGATCCCGCAATGTAATAGCGTTAACCGGACAAACTTTGGCGCAGGGCGCATCCTCGCACTGGCGACACATGACCGGCGCGGAATCCTGAAGGTTGCGCATTACCTCCAGGCGCGGCGCGGACTGCAGACCATAACGCTGATGTTCCTGTGAGCAGCTGGCTACACAGGTATTACAACCGATACAGCGTCTGGCATCGGCTATCACATAATGATTCATGGCGGTCGGGCGGCTCATGAAATCTCCTTGGGATTTCGTCAAAAGTGACGAAATTGACGTTGAAAACAGAATTTCGTCATTTATGTCGTCATTACTGCCCCTGTGCAGGCCATCAGATCTATTCCAGGGGATAATGGCTGGCCTGTTAAAAGGCTTTAATTAACTTTTCCAACTGCGGATGGATTGGGGTGCTGCTATGAATAGCGTCATAAATACACTGATAAATAGCGGCTATTTTATTCAGGTAGTGATCAAGCACGGCCTGCCTGTCGTGAATATCAACAGCGTTATCAATACGGCCGTCTTCGGTTAATGTCGCCCGGGAAAAGGCCTGAAAATCTTCCGGCTCGCCTGGCTGCGCCATATTAAGGCTGTAGACGATTTGCTGACTGTAAAAGTCAGCCTGCAAATGGATGCTGATAATAAAATGGTTAAATAAGACAAAATGGATGCCGCGCTCGTTGCTGCAGGTGAATTCATGATTAATGTTGTGACTGGAAAGGGCTACGGCCTGCGTCAGCGCGTTCTGATAGGTACGCCAGTGCGCTTTCAACTGGTTGTTTTTACTGGCGATATACTCAGCCTGGTCGGCCAGTTCGCTAAGGGAGCTCATAAGCATTACCACGGGTTAAGGTGAACAGGATACCGTTTCGACATTGCTATTACGCCGACGAAACAGGATTGCTGAGAACCTATTGGCATAAAGTGTGCCAGGTCATGAAAATATTCTAAAACACTTTGTAGTTCATCAATTTAAAGGCGATTGGCGGTAATCTCTTTGCCCGATTATTTAGCGCTGTCGATGTCAAAGACATGCCATTTCGTCATATCTGACGGTCAGTTAAATACGCGTTTCTTTCCGGCTCTGGCCATATCGATAAGGCATAAACGCCGTGTCGAAAAAAGCTGGCATTGATATTGCAAATTACTCCTCAGCATCCGAGGAGAAAGGCAATGCACGAAATTACTTTGTGTCAAAACGCCGTAGAAATAATGCAGCAGTTTGCCCTGCGTCATCATGCCCGACGTATTACCTCCGTATGGTTGGAAGTCGGCGCGTTTTCCTGTGTCGAGCCCGAAGCGCTGCGCTTCTGTTTCGACCTGGCCTGTCGGCAAACGCTGGCGGAAGGCTGCGATCTGCATCTTGATACGCCAGCGGCGGTCAGCTGGTGTCACGACTGCCAGCGCGATATCACCTTATTGATGGCGGGCGTGCTGCTCTGCCCGGACTGTGGCGGACGTCGTCTGCGGGTGATTGCGGATGACGGCATGAAAATTAAACGTATCGAAATTGAATAGCGGGCCAGCGCCCGGGGAGAAAATTATGTGCAGTACCTGCGGCTGTGCCAGCGGCGAGCTTCGTATTGAAGGCGTGAGCGGCGACGCCTTGCATTCTCACGATGGCGGCGGCCATTGCCATCACCACGGCGGCCATGCTCACAGCCACCAGGAGCGCGCCCATGGGCTGCCTTATGCGCCGCGCCGTCTGGTCGATATAGAAACCGAAGTCCTGGCAAAAAATAACCACATCGCCGCGCATAATCGCGAGCATTTTGCCGCCGCGTCCATTCTGGCGCTGAATCTGGTTTCCAGCCCCGGTTCGGGTAAAACAACCCTGCTGACGAACACTCTGCTGCGCCTTGCGCCGCGGCAAGCGTGCGCCGTTATCGAGGGCGATCAGCAAACCGCTAACGATGCCGAGCGCATCCGCGCGACCGGCGTCCCGGCGATTCAGGTCAACACCGGCAAAGGCTGTCACCTGGATGCGCAAATGGTGCATCAGGCGGTACATCAGCTGGCTCCTGAAAACCACAGCCTGCTGTTTATCGAAAACGTCGGCAATCTGGTGTGCCCGGCCAGTTTTGATCTTGGGGAGCATTGCAAAGTGGCGGTACTGTCGGTCACGGAAGGGGAAGACAAGCCGCTGAAATATCCCCATATGTTCGCGGCGTCGCGCCTGATGATCCTGAATAAAATCGACCTGCTGCCTTACCTGAATTTTGACGTTGAAGCCTGTATCGCTAACGCGCGGCTGGTCAATCCACAGATTGACGTCATTCAGCTGTCGGCCACCACCGGAGAAGGCATGGCGCGCTGGCTGGCATGGCTGGAGCAACAGCAATGTGCATAGGCATTCCGGGGCAGATTGTCGCGCTGCATGAACAGCACAGCGATCATGCCTGGGCTGAGGTCTGCGGCCTGCGTCGCGAAGTCAATATCGCTCTGGTCCGTGGCGACAGCCGCGAGGCCTTGCTCGGAAGCTGGGTGCTGATCCACGTGGGTTTTGCGCTGGCCCGGCTGAACGAGCAGGAAGCGCAGGAGACGCTGGCCGCCCTTCATGCCATGGAAGAGCTGGAAGCCGACGTGGCGCTGTTCCTGGCGGGTGAGAGGTAAAATATGCGTTTTGTTGATGAGTTTCGCGATCCGGCGCTGGCGAAGAAGCTGCTTGAACGGCTTAACCAGCAGGCGACGCGGCTGCCTTTTACCGCAGAAAAACCGATGCGGATAATGGAGGTGTGCGGCGGGCATACCCATGCCATTTTTAAATTCGGCCTGGATAAGCTGCTGCCGCCACCGCTGGAGTTTATCCACGGGCCGGGCTGTCCGGTCTGCGTGCTGCCTATGGGCAGAATCGATGCCTGCTGTGAGATTGCCGCCCGGCCAGACGTCATTTTTTGTACCTTTGGCGATGCGCTGCGCGTGCCGGGCAAGCAAGGCTCGCTGTTACAGGCCCGCGAGCGTGGCGCGGACGTCCGCGTGGTTTACTCGCCGCTCGATGCGCTTAAGCTGGCGCGGGAAAATCCCCGGCGGCAGGTGGTCTTTTTTGCGCTGGGCTTTGAAACCACCATGCCGGTTACTGCCGTTACGCTGCAACAGGCAAAGCGGCAGCGGCTCGGCAATTTCAGCGTGTTTTGTCAGCATATCAGCCTGATGCCCACCTTACGCAGCCTGCTGCAGCAGGACGATGTTCGAATTGACGCGTTTCTGGCGCCCGGCCACGTCACCATGATCACCGGAACCGCACCATACCGGTTTATCCATCAGCAATTTGGCAAGCCGCTGGTGGTCAGTGGGTTTGAGCCGCTGGATATACTGCAAAGCGTCCTGATGCTGGTGGAGCAGGTGTGCGAGTCAGGCTGTAAAACAGAAAACCAATATCGACGCGTGGTGCCGGAAGAGGGGAACCTGCTGGCGCAGCGGGCGATACGGGAAGTCTTTCAGCTTGCCGGCAGCAGCGAGTGGCGCGGACTGGGGCTGATTGAGGCATCCGCAATTTCGCTGACCGAAGCCTATGCCGGTTTTGACGCCGAACGGCGCTTTACACCGGGCACATACGCCGTCGCCGATCATCCCCAGGCGCGCTGTGGCGATGTGCTCACAGGACGTTGTAAACCGCACCAGTGCCCGCTGTTCGGTACCGCCTGCACGCCGCATAACGCCTTTGGTGCGCTGATGGTTTCTTCCGAAGGCGCCTGCGCCGCCTGGTACCAGTATCGGCACCAGGAAACCCCGGCGGAAGTTCCGCCAGGGGCAGCTACGAGGGTAACCGAATGACGGCACAAACCGTAACGATGGCGCACGGCAGCGGCGGCCGCGCCATGCAGCAGATGATTGAACGGATGTTTCTGCAGGCGTTTGATAATCCCTGGCTTAACGAGCGGGAAGACGGCGCCCGGCTGTCGCTGGCCGATTTTACCCGTCAGGGCGACCGGCTGGCTTTTTCCACCGACAGCTATGTTATCGATCCCATTTTCTTTCCTGGCGGCAATATCGGCAAGCTGGCGGTCTGCGGTACAGCGAACGATCTGGCGGTCTGCGGCGCCATACCCACTTACCTCTCCTGTGGTTTTATCCTGGAAGAGGGCCTGCCGCTTGACGATTTGCAGAGCATCGTCAGTGCCATGGCGCAGACCGCGCAGCAGGCTGGCATCGCTATCGTTACCGGTGATACCAAGGTAGTTCAGCGTGGCGCAGCCGATAAGATCTTTATTAACACGGCAGGGATCGGTGCGATCCCAACGGCGGTGAAATGGGCGGCCAGCACCGTTCAGCCAGGAGACAAGATCCTGGTGAGCGGTACGCTTGGCGACCATGGCGCCACTATTCTGAATCTGCGCGAGCAGTTGGGAATGGATTTGGACGTGCAGAGCGACTGTGCGGTGTTAGCTCCCCTGATTGCGCCGCTGCGTTTGCTGCCCGGCGTGCACGCGCTGCGCGACGCCACGCGCGGCGGCGTCAATGCTGTCCTGCACGAGTTCGCCGGGGCCAGCGGGTTGGGTATCTCAATAGAGGAAAATGCCCTGCCGGTAAAGCCTGCGGTAAGAGGGATTTGTGAACTGCTGGGGCTGGAGGCGCTGAATTTCGCTAACGAAGGCAAGCTGGTGCTGGCGGTTTCCGCCCGGGCAGAGCAGCAGGTGTTAAGCGTGTTGCGCAATCATCCGCTGGGCGCGGATGCGGTCACTATCGGCGAGATGACGGCAAATCCGCAGGTCTGCTTACGCGGCGCGCTGGGGGTTTCGCGCCAGCTGATGTTACCCCATGCAGAGCCTTTGCCGCGCATTTGTTGACCTTAATAAAAGCGTATCGGATCTGACTTTCTTTGCGCAATTCTCTTTCTTATCAGAGGTTATCCAGGGTAAAGCTATGCAAACTGCCACTCTAAGCAACACCAAACAAGAAGGATTGTTGACGCTGACGCGAACCCTGCTGCGGCAGCAAACCATGAGCTCGCTGTTGCAAGCCCTGACGCAGGTGGTACAGCGCGTGAATATGGCAGAAGCCGTCACGCTGCTGCTGTTCGGCAACAATGCCCGCGTCCATTTTTACGGCACCGATGCGATGCATCAGCCGATTGTGTATGAGGATGAGACGCTGCTGGCAAGCGGCCCGGTGCATTCACTGCGTAAAACGGCAAGCACGCAGGTCTGGCGTGGTGAAGCGCTGCATCGGCATTATCCGCAGCTGGCCGCGCTGGATCTTTATCCGCCGTTTACCGACTACTGCCTGGTGCCGCTAACAGGGCCGTCCGGCGTGCTGGGCGGCTGCGAATTTATGCGTCAGAACGGCCAGGCGTTTACTGTTGAAGATAAAAAGGCGCTGAATGAGCTGTGCCTGCTGGCTGCCGTGGCGGTTGAACAGATCCAGCTGCATGAGAATGCCCAGCTACAGCAGTCGCTGTTGCGTCATGAACGGGATGATTTTCGTCTTTTGGTCGATATTACTAACGCAGTCATTTCCCGCCTGGATCTGGATGAACTGACCGGTGAAATTGCCAAAACGATCCACCACTTTTTTCATATCAACGCCATCAGCATCGTACTGTGCGACGTGGATAAAACGAGCGAGCAGGCAAATGTTTACACCACTCACTATATAGAGGCGCACGTCGCGGAGCGTGAACAGTCCCGCATCACGCTGGTCGGCACGCTGGAAGAGCAGGTGATGAAAAGCGGTGAAAGCCTGCTGATCAACGTGCCGCCCGCCAAAGGGCAGGAGAAGGTGCAAAACGCCCTGTTTCAGCAGCTGTGGCCTAATCAGGTCAAAACGTTATGTATTCTGCCGCTGCGTTTTAAAGACAAAACGCTGGGCGTGCTGAAACTGGCCAAGACGCAGCCCGACAACTTTACGCCCGCCAACCTGAGGGTGTTGCAGCAGATTGCCGAGCGCATCGGCATCGCGGTAGATAACGCGCTGGCCTATCAGGAGATCAAGAGCCTGAAGGAGAAGCTACAGCATGAAAATCTTTATCTGACCGAGCAGATCAACAGCCACAATCCCGATTTCAGCGATATCGTTGGGCGAAGCGCCAGTATGTCAAAAGTGCTGAAACAAGTTGAAATTGTGGCGAAAAGTGACTGTTCGGTATTGATCCTTGGTGAAACCGGCACGGGCAAAGAGCTGATTGCCAGGGCGATACATAACCTGGGCGATCGGCGTGATAAACGCATGGTAAAGATGAACTGTGCGGCAATGCCCGCCGGCCTGATGGAAAGCGAGCTGTTTGGCCATGAGAAAGGCGCGTTCACCGGCGCGACGGCTCAGCGTATGGGCCGTTTTGAGCTGGCCGACCAGGGGACGCTGTTTCTGGACGAGGTGGGTGAAATCCCTTTAGAACTGCAGCCCAAGCTGTTGCGGATCCTCCAGGAGCAGGAATTTGAACGGGTCGGCGGAAGCAAGCAAATTTCCGTAAACGTGCGGATAATCGCGGCGACTAACCGCGATCTGAGCCAGATGGTGGCCGACAAGGCTTTCCGTAGCGATCTCTATTATCGGTTAAACGTCTTCCCCATTGTGATCCCGCCGCTGCGCGAACGTCCGGAGGATATTCCGCAGCTGGTGAAGTTCCTGACCTATAAAATTTCCCGCCGTATGAAGCGGACTATCGACAGCATTCCGGCAGAAACGTTGAGGTTGCTCAGCCGTATGCCGTGGCCGGGCAACGTGCGTGAGCTGGAAAACGTGATTGAGCGTGCGGTGCTGCTGACGCGCGGCAGCGTGCTGGATTTACAGCTTCCTGAGCTGAATTATCCGCTGCCGATCGCCGATGTGCCCAGCCTGGCGGCGGAAGCCTCGGCCCCACCGCTAAGCGGGGAGGATGAACGCGAGCGCATTATTCAGGTATTAAAAGAAACCAACGGCGTCGTCGCCGGGCCGCGCGGTGCGGCGGTTCGTCTGGGGCTGAAACGGACTACCTTGCTTTCCAGAATGAAAAAAATGGGGATTACAGGAAAATAACGGCTTCCATCAGCGCTGGCCTGGTGAAAAGTGCATAAGGTAGCCCCTTGCAGGGGAAAGCCCGGAAAGCTTATCGGTTTTGGTCAGGCGGCGAGCCTCCGGCGATCATCCGCTCCAGCTCGCGGAAATCATGGCTGCAAAACAAACTGATTTCCGCAGAGTGATGGCGGGCCAGCTCGCGCAGGCGCTGCTGATTAACGCGCCTGACGTCATTATCGGCGGCCATAAACCACTGATAAAACCGCAATCCCGGCGTACAGTGGCGCGGATGCTCAAGCTCGCGCTGATAAAACCACGCATCGCCGCCGTGCAGCAGCCAGCCGCTATCGGTCTGCACCGCTATTCCCGCATGGCCTTGCGTATGACCAGGCAAAGGGATCAGCAATATTTCCGGCGGCAGGCCTTTTAAACCGGTGACGGCATCAAAGCCAAACCACTTTTCACCGGATGCGTGATAACCCGTCCAGCCTGAAACGCCGCTCCACTGGCCAGGCCGATAACGGGAACGGGCCAGCCAGCTGTCGCGCTGCCGGGAAGTATCGATTTCCCGCTGCATCAGATGAATTTGCGCCTGCGGAAAATCGGTCAGCCCACCGGCATGGTCAAAGTCCAGATGGGTCAGCACGATATGGCGAACGTCCGAGGCCTGGTAGCCCAGCGCCAGGATTTGCGACAGCGCTGTCAGAGAGGGTTTGCGCTGAATATTGTTCATCACGCGGAAAAAAGTGGCTAAGCGGCTGCCGGGCGCGCGCATATCTTCCGTACCGAATCCGGTATCAACCAGCACCAGCCCGCTGTTTTCCGTTTCGATAAGCAGGCAATGGCAGGCAAGATGCGCCCGGATGCCTTTGCTGAAACCGTCATAAAGCGCGCCGCCAACGGGACACATACAGCCACAGTTAAGATGAATAACCTTCACGGATTCTCCTCCAGCAGGATCGGTTCATAGCGGAATCAATAAGTGTAGGCGTTTTCCTGGACTCCTGACCGCAGGTAAAACCAGCCGGAAGATGTCGTTGCTTCGCGATTTGTCCGTTATTCCTTCAGAAAATTTTATTGGAGCGGACGGCGTGGTGCCCGGTCTGGACGTAAAAACATTTCCTGTTACAATCCCCGCTCTTAAAAAAAGCCAGGATAAAAAGATGAAAATGAAAGCATTATTAGGCGCGGTATTGGCGGGAAGCCTGCTGCTCAGCGGCTGTGGCATGGTTGATAATGCGGTACGCACCGACGAAAGCATTAAAGAAAAAGCAGCTTTCGCGCTGGGCACTACGGCGGATAAAGTCATCATCACGCAACGTACCAGCGATATCGACTCGGTCAGATTCCATGCCTCTACTCAGGGCAAAGTCTTCCAGTGCTATTACTCTACGGCTGGCATCAGCAGCGATGCTATTTGCTCTCCGACGGATGGCTCTTCTCTGCCAACGGCAGCGGGTTCTGCCTCGTGCAACGCATTGCTGAAAGCCGCACATAAGTGCTGAGTCCAGTCTGATATATGGCCCCGGCTGACGGTTTTGCCGGGGCCGCGTACAACCTGCTACAAGAAAACGGTCACACCTTTTCCAGCGCCAGGCGTAGATCCTCAATCAGATCGTCTTTGTTTTCGATGCCGATAGAGACGCGAACGGTAGCCTCATTGATGCCGATACGCGTGCGCACCTCCGCCGGGACGCCGGAATGCGTGGTGCTGGCAGGATGGCTGGCGAGTGATTCGGTGCCGCCAAGACTTACCGCCAGCTTAAACAGCTGGAGCGCATTCAGCAGCTTAAAGGCAGCCGCCTGGCCGCCGACCACGTCGAACGAGAACGTCGATCCCGCGCCGCTACACTGTTGTTGATAAACCTCTGCGGCTGGCGAACCGGCTTCCAGAAATGGCAGATAGTGCAGTTTTTCAATTTTTTGATGCGATTGCAGAAACGCGGCGACGGCGGCGGCATTGTCATTGGCGCGCTCCATACGCAGCGACAGCGTTTCCAGCGAGCGGCCGATCATCCAGCAGGAGTGCGGATCGAGCTGGGTACCAATCGCGCTGCGCAGCGCTTTAATCTGTTTAATCAGCGCCTTGCTGCCCATCACCGCACCGGCAATCAAATCGGAATGGCCGCCGACATATTTAGTCAGCGAATACAGCGACAGATCCGCGCCGTGTTCGGTTGGACGCTGAAAGACCGGCCCGAGCAGCGTGTTATCACAGGCAATAATCGGACGATGCTGCTGCTGCTGTGCTATTTCATCAGCCACGCGTTTAATCAGCGCGATATCCACCAGGCTGTTGGTAGGGTTAGCGGGCGATTCAATGAGGATCATTGATACGCGTCCCTGTTTCATTGCCTCTTTTGCCGCTGCCCGTACGGAGGCCTCATCCACGCCGTCGGCAAACCCGACCGACGCCACGCCCAGCCGACGAAAAGTTTTGGTCAGCAGCGTTTCGGTGCCGCCATATAAAGGCTGCGAATGCAGAATGGCGTCGCCTGGCTCGACAAAGGCCAGCAGGGCGGTAGAAATAGCCGACATGCCCGAAGAGAACAGCGCCGCGCTTTCGGTGCGCTCATAAATCGCCAGCCGATCCTCGACGATTTCGCTGTTGGGATGATTAAAGCGTGAGTAAACCAGGCCGTTGCCTTCGCCTTCCGGCGGCTCGCGACGACCGGAAACGTAATCGAAAAAGTCACGGCCTTCTTCGGCGCTGGTAAAAATAAAGGTCGAAGTCAGGAACACGGGCGGTTTCACTGCGCCTTCGGACAGCGCAGGATCGTAACCGTAGTTAAGCATTTGCGTTTCAGGCTGTAGTTCACGATTGCCGAGATGCGTTTTTTTTGCGTGTTGCGTCGCCATGGGTTCTCCTGACCAGCGAGGGTAAATAAGCGATCGCATCTTAGCCTTACCGCCTTAACGTTATTAAATAATTTATTGGACTATCGTTAAGCTTTTACTGAAAATATTCAGGCCTTCCGGAAGGCTATATGTCTGTTAGCATGAAATTCAGTTGCTGTTATTCTTCGCTGAAGGAAAAGCAGCAAAAAAAGCGGCGTGATGAACGGATTGATCGGGATGAAATATAACGACGACAGGATTTTTTCCAGCAAAAGGTTTTACAAAAAAAATTTTTTTGACAGCGTCCATTAAGCAATGGAAAAGCTATTCATTGGTTTTAATTAACGGAACGCTGTTGGCTATGCCGCTGACCTTTCCATTAGCGCTATATTCCCCAGATCTTTGGCTATCTTGCTTTTCCGATTTTGCGGGCTGGAAAGGTATGAAACGGATACACTCCGCTCAAGCGGGCAAAATTCTTAATTTTTTTTCATTTAAATGTCGGGCGTTTACAGGCGATTTGAGCGGCGCTAGATTTACATCTAGCTGAAAATTTTCAGGAGTAACCCACAAGGAAGCGATACCATGTCTGCATTACAATTCCCCTGTACAATTTTCAAAACACAAAAAAAGATGGAAGATTACAGCGCCAGTGATATGCATTGTGGCGATTTATCAGAATTCCAGCTGAAAAGAGCGTTTCATCTGGTCGATGTATCCACCAGAGTCAATCCTTACACATTGACCAAAATCACCCCATTTAATCAACCTCAATCGAGATTGTATGGCTCCCGTAGCGAAGGTGAGAAAATTTCCCGGCAAGAATGTGCCAAAATCCTCTTTGATGAATTCCGACACCTTTCGCGGACATTTTCCATTTACGGACCTTACAGCCATCTGATTGAAAAAATGATAACCCATATGCAGAAAGGCAACGGCATGCCTTTTCAGGATACGTCTTTGGATAGTGCGTTAAAAAAGCATATTCTAAATGATAATTCTAAAAACAATACGCGTCTTTTGTTAACTAAAGTCGTTGGTAAAAACATAGACTGGGGAAAGGGTTACTTTCCTTTAGCGCAAAAAAAAGAGTTAACAAAAGCGATCCTTAGAGGGAAGTTACCTAAGTTTGATCGGTTGCAGGATAGTTTTAACGGAATGGGGATTACAGTACATGATGTATGGGCTACACATATCGCTATAAAATCACTGCATATTGAAAATGAGCGGTACCGCGCGCTTGTGAATTACAAAATACAGGATCATTTTGGCCTGGATAGTGAAGATATTTCAGCGTTAAAATTTAATCAGTTCCGTTTTTTTCGCATCTGGTTTTTGCTTCAACGATACAACCTGTTTGGCTTTAAACCCTTTATGACCGATATGGAAACCACTGTGGAAATTACCGGGAGACGTGATGAAAACTAATAAAAAATTATTGAGTACGTTGTTACTGGTTGGTAGCGCGTCACTGGTCTATGTTTTTTGGTTGTTTTTTCGCCCTGTGGTAATAGTTGCCGTTCACGAGGACGGGAACTTCAGTGATGTCATAGTAAAAAATGTTCCGTTTACCGAACGGGGTAAAATAGCCTGGTGGCTTAAAAATAAAGATAAGCTAAAAAACCGTTACGGCATCCCTAAACCAGCATTATATGGAAATTACACCATTAGCTTTTGGTTATTTGGTGATGGCTATAAAGAAGAGGGCAAGTATGACAGGTTATGTTTTAAGGATATGCAAACTGATAAGAACTGCATTGATAAAAACAGAGTGTTTTCAATAGATAAGAGCAAGAATAAGGGGACTATTTTCGTTGTGTATGATGGCGATGACTACCGACTGGAAGAAAATGGGGAAGTAATAAAAATTGACCATAATTAAAGCTTTATTTATTGCGTAGTGCCCAGGGGAAAATCTTCCTTCCCCTGCTGATTTCTTATCATGTTTCAGCCGGGTACTGAGATACGCTGATAACGGACACAGCTAAAAACATTCATCACCGGCCTTCAGGGAAGTTATTGCCCCCTTTTTCGGAGATCGGCAATGCAAGACAAGGGGTAATCTAACCCCTGAGCTTTTGCCGCCGGCCAAAAGCGGCGATTTGTTCGCATGCTTTCAGTTCATCCGGCAACCATCCCTGATATAATCCCCCTCCTTAAGAGGTTCTCATGCTATCGCCGTTGTATTGGATTGTGTGGTACTCCGTACAGCAATCGGTGTGTCAATATCGACTTTTCATACACGCTTTACATGATGTTTAACTGAATAAAATCAGTGAGATAAGCTAATTTATGAAACACACTGTAGAAGTCATGATCTCCGAGCAAGAGATCGCCAAACGCATCGCTGAACTGGGCCAGCAGATCACCGAAAACTACCGCGACAGCGGTAGCGAAATGGTGCTGGTCGGCCTGCTGCGCGGTTCCTTTATGTTTATGGCGGATCTCTGCCGCAGGATTGAGGTATCGCACGAGGTCGATTTTATGACGGCTTCCAGCTACGGCAGCGGTACGTCCACCACGCGCGATGTGAAAATCCTTAAGGATCTGGATGAAGATATCCGTGGCAAGGATGTGCTGATCGTGGAAGACATTATCGACTCCGGCAATACGCTGAGCAAAGTGCGGGAAATCCTGCGCCTGCGCGAGCCAAAGTCGCTGGCAATCTGTACGCTGCTGGATAAGCCTGAACGGCGGGAAGTGGAAGTGCCGGTGGAATACGTGGGCTTCACTATTCCTGATAAATTCGTGGTGGGCTACGGCATCGACTACGCCCAGCGCTATCGCCATCTGCCTTACGTAGGCCACGTGGTAATGCTGGAAGAGTAACGCTCACCGCACGATCGACTAAGGCCGGATTTCCCGGCCTGATATATGATCCGGCCGGAGATCAGCTCGGGTTTTGCAAGCCTTTCAGCGCGTTAGCGATACCTTTATGGTGACGCTCTTCAAGCACGTCCATGCTGGAAGCGCCGACTTCCAGGTCGTGCAGGTGGCCATCCTGAATACCGTAAACCCAGCCGTGAATTTTGACATTCTGACCGCGTTTCCATGCCGACTGCATGATGGTGGAGTGGCCCAGGTTATAAACCTGCTCGATCACGTTGATTTCACAAAGTTTGTTAAAACGCTGCTCCGGCGTCGGCAGCTGTTTCAATGACGAACTATGCTTGTACCACAGATCGCGGATGTGCAGCAGCCAGTTGTTGATCAGACCCAGTTCCGGGTTCTCGACCGCCGCCTGCACGCCGCCGCAGCCGTAGTGGCCGCAGATAATGATGTGCTCCACCTGCAGAACCTCCACCGCGTACTGCACAACGGAAAGGCAGTTCAGATCGGTGTGAATAACCAGGTTAGCTACGTTGCGATGAACGAACAGTTCGCCCGGCTCCAGGCCGGTCAGACGTTCGGCTGGTACACGGCTGTCGGAACAGCCAATCCAGAGAAAACGAGGCTTCTGCGCCAGCGACAGGCGTTCAAAAAAAGCCGGGTTCTCTTCTTTCAGCAGGCGAGACCACTCGCGGTTGTTACTAATGAGAGTATCAATATCTTTCATTTTTATAGCGCCATAACTTGATATGCGTGGCAGTAATATAGGCCATCAAACTGTGATTGAAAACGCTAAACAAGAAAACCATACAAAACAGGGCAATCCTTTACCTATGACTTATGCACTGGAACTCGAAAAGCTGACCAAAACCTATGCGGGTGGCGTTCAGGCCTTGAAAGGAATCGATCTTAACGTGGAAGCGGGCGACTTTTATGCGCTGCTTGGCCCCAACGGCGCGGGCAAATCCACCACTATCGGTATTATCAGCTCGCTGGTGAATAAAACTGCCGGCAAGGTGCGGGTGTTTGGCTATGACCTGCAGCAGGATGTGGTCAACGCCAAGCGCCAGCTGGGCCTGGTGCCGCAGGAGTTTAACTTCAACCAGTTTGAAACCGTGCTGCAAATCGTGGTCAGCCAGGCGGGCCTTTACGGCGTAGAGAAAAAAGAAGCGCTGCAAAGGGCGGAAAAATACTTAAAGCAGCTCGATCTGTGGGACAAGCGCAACGAGCGGGCGCGGATGCTTTCCGGCGGCATGAAACGCCGCTTGATGATCGCCCGCGCGCTGATGCACGAGCCAAAGCTGCTGATCCTGGATGAGCCGACCGCAGGCGTGGATATTGAGCTGCGCCGCTCGATGTGGAGCTTTTTGCAGGATCTGAACGCCAAAGGCACCACCATCATCCTGACCACCCACTATCTGGAAGAAGCCGAGATGCTTTGCCGCAATATCGGCATTATTCAGCACGGCCGACTGGTGGAAAACACCACCATGAAAGGGCTGCTGGCGAAGCTGAAATCGGAAACCTTTATCTTCGATCTGGCGGCAAAAAGCCCGCTGCCGGCGCTGGAAGGCTTCCAGTACCGGCTGGTGGATACCTCAACGCTGGAGGTAGAAGTCATGCGCGAGCAGGGGCTGAACAGCGTCTTCAGCCAGCTCAGCCAGCAGGGCGTCAAGGTATTGAGTATGCGCAACAAGGCTAACCGCCTTGAGGAGCTGTTTGTAGACCTGGTAAACGGTCGCAAAGGAGAGAAAGCATGACACATCTGTACTGGGTTGCCCTGAAAAGTCTCTGGGGAAAAGAGATTAACCGTTTTGCCCGCATCTGGATCCAGACGCTGGTGCCGCCGGTTATCACCATGACGCTCTATTTTATTATCTTCGGCAACCTGATTGGCTCCCGCATTGGCGATATGCATGGCTTCAGCTATATGCAGTTTATCGTGCCGGGGCTGATTATGATGGCGGTGATCACCAATGCCTATGCCAACGTAGCGTCCTCTTTTTTCAGCTCTAAATTCCAGCGCAACATTGAAGAGCTGCTGGTGGCGCCGGTGCCGACGCACGTCATTATCGCTGGCTATGTCGGCGGCGGCGTGGCGCGCGGCGTCTGCGTCGGGATCCTGGTGACCGCGGTGTCGCTGTTCTTTGTGCCGTTTCACGTGCACTCCTGGCTGATGGTGGCGGTAACGCTGCTGCTGACGGCGATCCTGTTTTCGCTGGCGGGCCTGCTGAACGCGGTCTTCGCTAAAACCTTTGATGACATCAGCCTGATCCCGACCTTTGTGCTGACGCCGTTAACCTACCTGGGCGGCGTGTTCTATTCGCTGACGCTGCTGCCGCCGTTCTGGCAGATGGTGTCGAAGCTGAACCCGATCGTCTATATGATCAGCGGTTTCCGCTTCGGCTTTTTGGGCATCTCCGACGTGCCGCTGGTGTTTACGCTGGCGGTGCTGGTAGGCTTTATCGCGGTGTTTTACATTCTGGTCTGGTGGCTGATCCAGCGCGGAAGAGGGCTGCGTACCTAAACGCTTAAAAGCCTCTCTTCCCGCAAGGGGAAGGGAGGCTGAACCGCCTTCTCTCTGCATGGAGAAGGTTGCTGAACGAAGCTGGCTCATAAAGAAAGCGTAACCGCAAATAGCACGATCTCTATCCCCGCATTATTTGACGTCCATCACTGAATATAAGAAAACCTTATTTAGCTGCAAACTTTTTCCTCCCTGTTGCCACTCAGTCCTATCGCGAGCACGTTGTACTGGTATTGAGTATGGCCGGTGTTGTCACGATAAATCAGCAGGCCACAAGCCTGTTATCTTTGACTCAACTCTGGATCAAACTTATGGCAGGCGTAAATGCATTACCTTCTACCTTAACTACCGCCACTCACTCTTCAGGCCAGGCAACCTCCAGTCAGGAGGCTCGCGCCCGGGGCACCGGGGGAGCAGGCCCTTCTACGGCGGTTACCACACCGGCAGACGCTGCGCGCGATCGGGCCATTAACAACATAGTTACCCAGCTTAATCACTATTTTCCCGGCAGTACCGCATTGCACACGCTGGTGCAGGATCGTGCCGCTGAGCTTCATGATATGGGGGAGACGCCTCAAAGCGTTGCCGAAAATATGGCCAAAGCGCAGAAAATGGATTACATCAGCGAGGCCGCAGGCAACGCGGTAAAAGCGTTTCCTTTTGCCATCTCGGGCTACGCCTCAGGCGCCCTCAAATTAGGCGCAGGCGTGGCCGGTTCCACGCCGGGTTCGGAAGCGCTGGCGGGGGCGATTGATGGGGCTACGGCGATGGTAATGAAATCCGTAGGCGATAAGGTATTTGCTGATACGGTAAAGGATACGCTGTGGCTGGCAGCCGATTCCGCAAAGCTGGAGCCGGAAATGCAGGAGGTGCTGAAAAAGCGCCAGGGCCTGGGAGAAAGCCTGAAGCTGGCTCCGCTGGGCGGCCAGGGATTCAATGGCCGTAATGCCGTGGTCGGCGCTGTAGCCGCGGCGACGCATAATAATCCTCAGGCGGTGTCGCATACCAGCAACGTGCTGAGTCTGGCAGCAGGCGCGGCGGGCGGCGTCCTCACCAACAAGTTCAGCGCTTCCCACGGCCCTGAATTCCTGCTGGGACGCACCGACTGGAAAGCGCAATACACCGCGTTAAAGTCTACCAGCGTCAAGCAGCAGATGGCGTCCGGAGGCGCGGAAAGGCTGAAAACGCTGCTGCTTAGCTTACTAACGCCCCGTAATTATGCTAAGGGAACGCTGAATATTACTTCAGGAAATATGGTGTCGGAAATTGGCGCCTTAGCCGTGGCGCTGGCCGGAAACAATGCCTTACGCAATGTTGTGCGTAATAAAGGCGTGAGCGAAGCCGTGAGTTCTGCCCCCTCCGCCGCGATTGATGACGCGCTTGGACGCCTCGGCGCAGGCCAGCTGACCTCGCCATCAGAGATTGCTAAAGATCAGGCGATTAACCTTGTCGGCGCCGCGCTGGCCTATGCTTTTCAGGGCGTCGCAGGCGCGTTAGCCGGGCCGGCGCCAACCCGCAATGACGAAGCCGTAGATTTTTTGGCGGATAAAGTCGTGAACAGCGTAATTGGGGAGAAAACCGGTGAAGTGCGGGATAAGGCTATTGAGGTGGTACAGCAAGGGGCAAGGGATGTGGGACAGATGACCGTCGATGCCGCGGTGAAAACCAAAAACTCGGTCAAGGAAGGCGCCATCTCATTAGCCGATGGAGCGGTCAAAACGGGCAACGCGGTTGGCAGCGGTCTGAAAACGGCGAAAAATAACGTTTCTGACGCCATGAGCAATGCCCATCAGTGGGCGGGCGAACAAATCAAAAAGCAGTTTGCTTCTCCGCCACAGCCAGCCGCGCAGGCGATGCCGTCGTCAGCCCCTCAGGCTTCGTCGTCACGGCCCGCCGCGCAGACGTCAGGACAGACCACCGCGCCACAAACTGCGCCGCCACCGGCACGACCTGTCGCTCCGACGGCACCGCAGGTCTCGACGTCACAAACTACGGCACCGACCCGACCTGCCGCGCAAACGGCGCCACAGGCTTCGACCTCAAAGCCTGCCGCTCAGACGACGCCGCCTTCAGCCGCGCCTGGCGGATCCCGGCCCGCCGCGCAGCCAGCGAGCGAAGAAATTGAGATGCAGCCGTTGGGCAAAAGTAAGCAGGCGTAGCCTGAGGGGGGCCTGGGGCTGGAAGCGTCAAACCCTGCCAGGTAAACGGCGGTGTCTCCAGCTGCGCCAGCCTCCTCTAGCCCCGCAGCCGGGGAGACAGAGATGCAGCCGCCGGGTAACAGTAAGCAGAGCCGGGCCGGAAAACGGGAGTAAAAGGAAAGGGCGGGGTCTGAACTATGGCGGTAAGAAGAGCGGGGGAGTCATCCCCCGCCAGTAGATTAAGCGACCTGCACCGGCACCGCTTTCGCCAAACGCTTCATTACATTATCGCCTTCAAAGTAGGCGACTTTCGGCTGCCATTCGCGGGCTTCGGCATCCGACATCGTCACGTAAGAGCAAATAATCAGAATATCGCCTTCGCAAGCGCAGCGGGCGGCCGCGCCGTTGACGGAGATGATTTTCGAGCCGCGTTCGGCCGCGATAGCATAGGTAGAGAAGCGCTGACCGTTAGTCACGTTATAGATATCGATCGCTTCATATTGCAGGATGCCGGAAGCATCCAGAAAGTCCTGGTCAATGGCGCAGGAGCCTTCATAGTTCAGATCTGCCTGCGTGACTTTGACGCGGTGGAGTTTGCCCTGCAGCATGGTACGGTTCATCATTTACCTCTGGTGAATAAGCAATAATCGGCACGCTATGCCGTTAAATCGACCTGCTGATTATCAATCAGACGCGCCTTGCCCAGCCAGGCCGCCATCAAGATGACCGCGCTTTTGCTTTCTACCGTTAGCGGCAGCAGCGTTTCAGCATCGACTATCGCCAGTCCGTCGGCGCGCAGGCCGTGGATGGCCAGCGCGGCGTCCGCATCGGCAATAATCACATCGACATGACGCTCTCCATTGGACAACCTTTCCGCCATGCTGTTCATGACGCGGCTCAGCGCGGGCGCGATTTTTCGCTCGTCGGGCGTCAGATAACCGTTACGCGAGCTGAGCGCCAGGCCGTCTTTCGCGCGCACCGTCGGCACGCCGACAATCTCGATATCGTAGCCCATGTCCGCGACCATCTTGCGGATCAGCGCCAGCTGCTGGAAATCTTTCTCGCCAAAGCAGGCCAAATCGGGCTGCACGAGGTTAAACAGTTTGCTGACGATGGTCGATACGCCGCGAAAATGCCCCGGACGGCTGGCGCCTTCCAGCAGCGAAGAGAGGCCCGGCACCTCGACAAATGTCTGCTCGCCAAGCCCTTTTGGATAGATATCATCGGGCGCGGGCGCAAAAACCAGATCCACCTTGCGGCGGTTCAGCTTCTCACAGTCTTCCTGGAGCGTGCGCGGATAGCGCGCCAGGTCGTCAGCGCGCTCAAACTGCATCGGGTTAACGAAAATAGTGGTAACCACAATATCGGCGCGCGCGCGGGCTTCGTCGACCAGCGTCATATGGCCGTCGTGCAGATTGCCCATCGTGGGCACCAGCGCGATACGCTTGCCTTCTTGCCGCCAGCGGCGGATCTCACGCCGCAGCATGGGTAAGGTTTCAATAATCAGCACTTGCCGCTCCCGTCTCAGTAAAAACTGTGTTCTTCAGCAGGATACGTTCCCGCTTCGACTTCCGCTACATACTGCCTGACGGCAGCGCGCATCTCGCCTGTTTCCAACAGGAAATTTTTGACGAATTTAGGAATATGCCCGCCGGTGATGCCGAAGGCGTCGTGCATCACCAGGATCTGACCGTCGGTCACGTTGCCCGCGCCGATGCCGATCACCGGAATAGCCAGCGCCTCGGTTACGCGCTGCGCCAGCGCGACGGGCACGCACTCCAGCACCAGCATTTGCGCGCCGGCCGCTTCCAGCGCCAGCGCGTCGGCCAGCAGCGTCTCCGCCGCCTCGCTATCGCGACCCTGCACTTTATAACCGCCGAAAATATTGACCGACTGCGGCGTTAAGCCCAGATGCCCACAGACCGGCACGGCGCGTTCGGCCAGCTGGCGCACGGTGTCGCTCAGCCAGGCGCCGCCTTCGATTTTCACCATGTTCGCGCCCGCGCGCATCAGCTCCGCCGAGCTGGCAAAAGCCTGTTCCGGCGTGGCGAAGGTCATAAAAGGCAGATCGGCCATCAGCAGCGCGGCAGGCGCGCCGCGGCGCACCGCACGGGTATGATAGGCGATATCCGCCAGCGTGACGGGCAGCGTGGAATCATGGCCCTGAACGACCATACCAAGCGAATCGCCGACCAGCATGACCTGGATGCCTTCGTCGGCAAACAGGCGAGCGAAGCTGTAGTCATAAGCGGTAACAGAAGCGAATTTGCGGCCGCTTTTTTTCCATTGGCGAAGGGTGGAGACCGTTGTCGGTTTCATCACAACCTCTGAGAAAGTGTTCTGGTGGGCGTATCTTAATGGAAGGGCGGTAGCCTGGCTACCAGGACTTAATGGCCCGGCAGTCCAGCGTGGCGACCAGCTTTTTAAGCGGTGTACCGTCCGGCAAAATCAGTTCCGGCGCGATGGCGAGCAGCGGCACCAGCATAAACGCGCGGTTGTGCATATCGTAGTGCGGTACGGTCAGACGCGGCGTGTTAATCGTCAGATCGCCGAACAGCATGATGTCCAGATCCAGCGTGCGCGGGCCCCAGCGTTCATCCTTACGTACGCGTCCCTGTTCCAGCTCAATACGCTGGGTATGATCAAGCAACGTTTCCGGCGGCAGCGCCGTTTCCAGCAGCACGGCGGCATTAAGATAGTCTGGCTGATCCGGCGGGCCGTAAGGCGGCGTGCGGTAGAAGGGGGAGGTGGCCAGCAGGGTGGTTTGCGGCAGCCCGGCCAGTGCATCAAGCGCGGACTGCACCTGATGCAAAGGATCGGTCAGATTGCTGCCTAAGGCGAGATACGCCCTCATACGTTGCTGCTGTTACCGTCGCGACGAGGGCCAGGCACGCGCTTGCGCGGACGGCGGGTGCGGCGACGCGGCACCGGATCGTCGCCAAGCGTATTCAGCATCGTTTTCTGCTGCGGCGGCGCGGCAACCTGGAACTCGCCCCACCAGGCGGAGAGGCGCAGCAGCTCCTGGTTATTCTCTACTTCGGCGCGCAGCGCCAGCAGGTCGTAAGCGGCGCGGAACTTAGGATGCTCCATCAGCTTCCAGGCGCGCTTGCCGTGGCGGCGGGAAAGGCGCAGCTGCAGCTGCCAGATATCGCGCACCAGCGTGGTAATGCGTTTCGGAATAGCCAGCGAGCGGCACGCTTCATCCAGCACGTCGTTCATCGCCAGCGCGAAAGCGTCATAGTAGGCCAGGCCGCTTTCCTGCGCGATTTTCTGCGCCGCTTCCAGCTGCGGATACCAGAACATCGCCGAGAACAGGAACGCCGGGTTAACGCGCATATCGTTATGAATGCGGTTATCGGTGTTTTTCAGCACCTGCACCACCATGCGTTCCATATTGCTGTCGCCCTGATCCGTAAAGTAGCGGGTGATCAGCGGGAAAAGCGGCTGGAACAGCTGATATTCACGCAGCTGCAAATAGGTCGTGTAGCCATAACCGGCCTGCAACAGCTTCAGCGTCTCTTCAAACAGGCGCGCGGGCGGAATATCGTGCAGCAGCGTTGCCAGTCGAGGGATCGGCTCTGCCGTTTCGGCGGCGATGCTCATATCCAGTTTGGCGGCGAAGCGGATCACGCGCAGCATTCGCACGGGATCTTCACGGTAGCGCGTTTCCGGATCGCCAATCAGGCGGATAATGCCCTGATGCAGGTCGTTCAGGCCGCCGACATAGTCGCGTACGCTGAAGTCGGCCACGCTGTAATACAGGCTGTTGATAGTCAGATCGCGGCGCTGAGCGTCATCTTCAATGGTGCCGAAAATGTTGTCGCGCAGCAGCATACCGTTCTGGCCGCGCTGCGAGCTGTTGCGATCGGACTCCGGCTGTTCCGCTTCGTGATGGCCACGGAAGGTGGCGACCTCAATGATTTCCGGCCCGAACATAACGTGAGCGAGGCGAAAACGGCGGCCGACCAGACGGCAGTTGCGGAACAGCTTACGCATCTGCTCCGGCGTGGCGTTGGTAGTCACGTCGAAATCTTTCGGTTTTTTGCCCAGCAGTAAATCGCGGACGCCGCCACCGACAAGGTAAGCCTCATAGCCCGCTTTATTCAGTCGGTACAATACCTTGAGGGCATTTTCACTGATGTCTTTACGCGAGATAGCGTGCCCGTCACGCGGGATCACGGTTATCTTAGGCGCAACCTGCACCTCGGCTGGCGCCTCGCCTTCGCGGTTCAAAACTTTTCGGCAAAAATTAGCAACTCGGGTAAAAATGGGACACCTCGATAGTGACGTTAAAGCTGGGCGATAAAAAACAGCGGCTAATCATAGCTCAGTGTGGCGCGTTTGAGAATGCTCATCTCGCTTCGCTCTCGTTTTCAGGCCAGAGCGGGCGCGCGTATTCACTTTCTACTAACCATTCTGCAACAGTATATTCTGGCGCGGCACGCGGGTCAGATCCCATGCGGCGACCGCTTTTTCCAGTAAAACAGACGGCATTTCGTCGCGCCATCCTTCGCTGACCGACTGGCCTAAAAAACGCAGCGCCTGCACCAGCACGGGCCGCGGATCGCCTGCCGGCAGCGGCGGCGCATGATTCTGCTTGGAAAGCTTGTTGCCATCGGCGTTAACCGCCAGCGGCAAATGCAGGTAGCCCGGCACCGGCCAGCCGAAGCGCTGGTACAGCGTTATCTGCCGTACCGTCGGCTCGATCAGGTCGGCGCCTCTGACCACTTCCGTCACGCCCTGAAAATGATCGTCCACCACTACCGCAAGATTATAGGCAAACAGCCCGTCGCGGCGGTGAATAATAAAATCTTCCTGCGCCAGCGCGGCGTCGGCCATCACCTCGCCGCGCAGCGTATCGGTAAACTGCGCTACGGGGCGATCGACGCGCAGACGCAGTGCCGCATTATCCGGGCCGCGTTGTCGCGTGCGGCAGTAGCCGTCGTAAAGGCCGCCGATTTGCCGAATGCGGCTGCGCGTGCAGGTACAGTAATAGCTGTGGCCCTGCTGGTTCAGCCAGGCCAGCGCTTCCCGATAAGCTTCATGGCGCTGCGACTGCCAGAGCACCTCGCCATCCCAGTGCAGGCCATACTGCTCCAGCTGCTGAAGAATGCGCCGCGCCGCGCCGGGCACTTCACGAGGCGGATCGATATCCTCAATGCGCACCAGCCATTTGCCCTGCTGCGCGCGTGCCTGCAAATAGCTGCCAAGCGCGGCTATCAGCGAGCCGAAGTGGAGTTCACCGGAAGGGGATGGGGCGAAGCGCCCGATACAGGATGACATCGGAGAAGAGACAGGCAGTGAAGCAGATGCCTCACTGCACAATCCATTAGCCATTAACCGGCCATTTGTTTTTCGCGGATTTCCGCCAGCGTTTTACAGTCGATGCAAAGATCGGCGGTAGGACGTGCTTCAAGGCGACGGATACCGATTTCAACGCCGCAGGAATCGCAGTAGCCGAAATCGTCATCTTCTACTTTCTTCAGCGTCTTCTCGATCTTTTTGATCAGTTTGCGCTCGCGGTCACGGTTACGCAGTTCAAGACTGAATTCTTCTTCCTGTGCTGCCCGGTCAACCGGATCGGGGAAGTTGGCGGCTTCATCTTGCATATGCGTGACGGTGCGATCAACTTCATCCCGAAGCTGGTTACGCCAGGCTTCAAGGATCTTCTTGAAATGCGCCAGCTGGGCTTCATTCATGTACTCTTCGCCCGGCTTCTCCTGATAGGGTTCCACACCAGCGATGGCGAGAATACTCAGGGACGAGGTTTTACGGGTTTGCCCTTCTTGCATGTTGTTTCTCCTGGATAACACGCACTATCGATCCCCAGAGGGGATAAAAACAGGTCGCTATAAATAGCAGAAGCGATCAAGGTTGGCAATTATTCCTGAACATCCCTTGACAAGGCTGTGAGGAAAAGCGTATCTGACGCGACATAAGACCCTTCATATAACAGTTAATTGCGTCTGAATTACGCATTCACAATCAGTTTCCTCTCTACGACCAGACCTTCAGGCGAGAGGCTCGCTTTACAGGCAAGCACCTCGACCCCGCTTGCGCGCGCCTGAACCATGAGTTCTGCGTAGCGTGCATCAATGTGACGCGCCGGGGTGACGTCCTCAATCCCCGAATGCAGAACGGCAAATAAAAGCACCGCGCGCTCGCCGTTTTCCGCAATCTTCGCCAGTTCGCGCAGATGCTTCTGGCCACGCTCGGTAACCGCATCCGGAAAGTAACCCTTACCCTGTTGTAAGAGCGTCACGGATTTGACTTCAATATAGCAGTTGACGCGATCCTCTGCCTTTAACAGGAAATCAATACGGCTTTTTTCAGCGCCATATTTCACTTCACTTTGTAAATCCGCATAACCGGATAATTCCGGAATCTGCCCGGCCAGCAGCGCTTCTTTTACCAGCATATTGGCGCGCAGCGTATTTACGCAGATCCAGTGTCCCTGCTGGGTTTGTGTCAGTTCCCAGCTGTGCGGATACTTTCTGGTCAGGCTGTCCGACGTGGAGTACCACACCGTATCACCTGGCGTCGCACAGCCGGTCATCGCGCCGGTATTGGCGCAATGCAGCGTCAGTTCGGTGCCGTCTGGCGTGATGACATCGGCCAGAAAGCGCTTATAACGTTTGACCAGCGTGGCCTGGCGCAGCGGCGGCGTAAAATTCATAAACTTTCCTGTTGCAGTTCCCAGCTTGCCAGCTCCCGATAGCGCGTGCGGCCCTGGCTGAACAGCGACTCGAAGAGCGCAAAACGCTCCACGCGAAACTGCCAGCTGAAATTACGCGGCGGCAGCGCGACCGGCTGGAGAGCATTGCGGAATAATGTGACATGCGGATGAAAGGGCAGCGGACTTTGATAACAGCCGCTGCGCGCGGCCTGCGAGCGTAACAGTCCGGCCAGCTGCAGCAGTCCGCGCGGCGCCTGCTTCGGCCCCAGCCAGACCACGCCGGAACGCGGCCAGTGACCGGCGTCGTCCAGCGTCAGGGTAAACGGCGACTGCCTGATACGTCCGGCCATTTGTTGGAGCGCACGCTGCTTTTCCGCGCCGACATCGCCTAAAAAGGCCAGCGTAAGATGCAGGTTAGCCGCCGCTATCGGACGGCCGGTCTCTTCGGCAAAGGTGGCGGCGCGCCACGCAATAACCTCCTGACTGCTGCTGGCCGGTAGCGCGATACCGAAAAACAGTCTTTTTTGCTCGTTCATGGTGCCCTCCGGTATTCCAGAAGCAGGAATGCTACAATGCCCGGCAACTTAAGGCCAGGAGCAGAGACGTGAGTTCATTACCAGTCAGCGCTGTATTACCCGAGCTGTTGGCGGCCCTGCGGGATGCGCCGCAGGTGCTGCTGGCGGCGCCGACCGGCGCGGGAAAATCGACATGGCTGCCGCTGCAGCTTTTGCAGCAGGTCAGCGGGCGTATTTTGCTGCTGGAGCCGCGCAGGCTGGCGGCGCGCAACGTGGCGCAGCGGCTGGCGGAGCAGCTTGGCGAAGCGCCAGGACAGACCGTGGGCTACCGGATGCGGGCGGAAAGCCGCAGCGGGCCGTCCACGCGGCTGGAGGTGATTACGGAAGGCATCCTGACGCGGATGCTACAGCAGGATCCGATGCTGGAAGGCGTTTCGCTGGTGATCCTGGATGAGTTTCACGAGCGCAGCCTGCAGGCCGATCTGGCGCTGGCGCTGCTGCTGGACGTGCAGCAGGGGCTGCGTGAAGATCTGAAAATTCTGCTGATGTCGGCCACGCTGGACAACGCTCGCCTGCAGGCGCTGCTGCCGGATGCGCCATCTGTCCGCTCCGAAGGCCGCTCTTTTCCCGTTGAGCGGCGCTACGCATCCCTGTCCACCAGCCAGCGGTTTGAAGAGGCGGTGGCGCGGCAGGTCAGCGAGCTGCTGCGCGAAGAGCCTGGCTCGCTGCTGCTGTTTCTGCCCGGCGTGGGCGAAATCCAGCGGGTGCAGACGCAGCTGGCGCCACTGGTCGCCAGCGATGTCGATCTTTGTCCTTTATATGGCGCGCTGCCGCTGGCGGAGCAGCGTAAAGCTATCCTTCCTGCGCCTGTCGGCCGCCGAAAAGTGGTGCTGGCGACCAATATCGCGGAAACCAGCCTGACTATCGAAGGCATCCGGCTGGTGGTGGACAGCGCGCTGGAGCGGACGGCGCTGTTCGATACGCGCACCGGCCTGACTCGCCTGCAAACGCAGCGCGTCAGCCAGGCTTCGATGATCCAGCGCGCCGGACGCGCGGGTCGTCTGGCACCGGGGATATGCCTGCATCTGATCCCTAAAGAGCAGGCGGAACGGGCGGCGGCCCACAGCGACGCGGAAATACTGCAAAGCGATTTAAGCTCGCTGTGGCTGGATCTGCTGCAGTGGGGCTGCCACGACGCGGCGCAGCTCACCTGGCTGGATAAACCGCCCGCCGCCAGCCTGGCCCAGGCGCAGCGGCTGCTGTCGCAGCTTGGTGCCACCACCGATGCCGGACAGCTGACGGCCAAAGGTCGACGTATGGCCGCCTTCGGCAGCGAGCCGCGCCTGGCCGCGATGCTGGTCGAGGCGGGCAACGATGCGGACAGCGCCGCCACGGCGGCGATGCTGGCGGCGATCCTGGAGGAGCCGCCGCGCGGCAGCGTCGATCTGCGGGACGCGCTGCATCGTCCCCAGCCCCACTGGCAGAAACGAGCGAAACAGCTGCAGCAGCGGCTGCGCCTGACCGGCGGCGCGATCGATGCGGCGTTGGCCGCGCCGCTGCTGGCGAGCGCTTTTCCCGATCGTATCGCTCGCCGTCGCGGCATGGAAGGGCGCTATCAGCTGGCTAACGGCATGGGCGCGATGCTCGATCGCGAAGAGGCGTTAATCCGCTATGAATGGCTGCTTGCGCCCGCGCTATTACAGGGCAGCGCGCAGCCGGACGCGCGCATTCTCCAGGCGCTGCCGCTGACGATAGAAACGCTGATCGCCGAGCGGCCGCAGCTTGTCGGGCAGCGGGTAGAGGTTGAATGGCACGACGAGCGCGGCACGCTTTCCGCCTGGCGTCGCGAACAGATTGGCGAGCTGGTGCTGAAATCCCAGCCGCTGAGCAAGCCTGACGAAGCGGTGCTGCACCCGGCGATGCTGCGCTGGATCCGCAGCAAAGGGCTGTCGGTGCTGAACTGGACGCCCGCCGCCGAGCAGCTGCGTGTGCGGCTGGTCTGCGCCGCGCAGTGGCTGCCGGAACAGGCATGGCCCGCCGCCAGCGAGGCCGATCTGCTCGCCACGCTGGAAAAGTGGCTGCTGCCGATGATGAGCGGCGTGCGCGATGCAAAAGGGTTAAAACAGATCGACTGCGTCAACGCGCTATTACAATTGCTCACATGGTCACAGCGCCAGCAGCTGGATACTGTGCTGCCAACTCATTACACTGTGCCCACCGGAAGCCGGCTGCCGATCCGCTACGATGAAGAGAAGCCGCCCGCGCTGGCCGTGCGGCTACAGGAGATGTTCGGCGAAGCGCAAAATCCCAGCGTGGCCGAAGGGCGCATTCCGCTGGTGCTGGAGCTGCTCTCGCCCGCGCAAAGGCCGCTGCAGATCACGCGCGATCTGGCGGGCTTCTGGCAGGGAGCCTGGCGTGAAGTGCAAAAAGAGATGAAAGGGCGCTATCCCAAACATCTCTGGCCCGACGATCCGGCCAGCGCGCTGCCGACGCGGCGCACCAAAAAGTATTCCGCACCTTCCTGATCGGGTTTCAGAAGGTTCCCGTTCCACCGTAGTTGATGTCAGTGCATAGTCGGCCCGCCGACGGCGGCTCTGGAGAAAAGAAACGAATGTCAGACGATCGCGAACCTATTGGGCGTAAAGGTAAACAGCCCAACCCCCCGCGCAAAAAGGCGGGCCGGGGTCGCCGCAGGGAAGTCGATAATATTGATTTTCAGGATGATGACCATAATAACGAGGAGAAAGTACCCGTGCCACGTAAAGGAAAAGGACGGCCGCCGCGTAAAAGAGGCTGGCTGAGCTTAATGATTAAGCTGCTGCTGGTATTTATTGTACTGATGGCGGTCTACGGGGTGTACCTGGATTCGCAGATCCGCAGCCGTATCGACGGCAAAGTCTGGCAGCTGCCCGCCACGGTGTATGGCCGCATGGTCAATCTTGAGCCGGGCATGGCCTACAATAAAAAAGAGATGATCGCGCTGCTCGAAGGCACGCAGTACCGCGAGGTGACGCGCATGACGCGGCCTGGCGAGTTTACCGTGCAGGGCAACAGCATTGAGATGATCCGCCGCCCGTTTGACTTCCCGGACAGCAAGGAAGGGCAAATCCGCGCGCGGCTGAGCTTTGACAACGACTCGCTGACCGAGATCAAAAACCTCGACAGCGGCCGCGACTTCGGCTTCTTCCGTCTCGACCCTCGTTTGATCACTATGCTGCAATCACCAAACGGCGAGCAGCGCCTGTTTGTGCCGCGTGCGGGCTTCCCGGATCTGCTGGTCGATACGCTGGTGGCTACCGAAGACCGCCATTTCTACGAGCACGACGGCATCAGCCTGTACTCTATCGGCCGCGCCTTCCTGGCGAATATCACGGCAGGAAAAGCGGTGCAGGGCGGCAGTACGCTGACCCAGCAGCTGGTGAAAAACCTTTTCCTGACCAACAAACGTTCGCTGTGGCGCAAGGCTAACGAAGCCTATATGGCGCTGATTATGGACGCGCGCTACAGCAAAGATCGCATTCTGGAGCTTTACCTGAATGAGGTTTATCTGGGCCAGGCGGGCAACGATCAGATCCGCGGCTTCCCGCTGGCGAGCCTCTACTACTTTGGCCGTCCGGTGGACGAGCTGAGCCTGGATCAGCAGGCGCTGCTGGTGGGCATGGTGAAGGGCGCGTCGCTCTATAACCCGTGGCGCAATCCGAAGCTGGCGCTGGAGCGCCGCAACCTGGTGCTGCGTCTGCTGCAGCAGCAGAAAGTGATCGACCAGGAGCTGTACGACATGCTCAGCGCCCGTCCGCTTGGCGTACAGCCGAAAGGCGGCGTGATCACGCCACAGCCTGCGTTTATGCAGATGGTGCGCAACGAGCTACAGGCGAAGCTGGGCGATAAGATCAAAGATCTTTCCGGCGTGAAAATTTTCACCACGCTGGATTCTGTTTCGCAGGATGCGGCAGAAAAAGCCGTGGAAGAAGGGATGCCGACGCTGCGTAAACAGCGCAACCTGAAGGATCTGGAAACCGCGATGGTGATCGTCGATCGCTTCAGCGGTGAAGTTCGCGCCATGGTTGGCGGTGCCGATCCCCAGTTTGCGGGCTATAACCGTGCGCTACAGGCGCGCCGGTCGATTGGTTCTCTGGCTAAGCCAGCCACCTATCTGACCGCGCTGAGCCAGCCGGATAGCTATCGCCTGAATACCTGGATTGCCGATAATCCGATCGCGCTGAAGCAACCAAACGGTCAGGTCTGGAAGCCGCAGAATGATGACCGCCGCTTCAGCGGTCAGGTGATGCTGGTAGATGCGCTGGCGCACTCCATGAACGTGCCAACGGTGAACCTGGGCATGACGCTGGGCCTGCCGCAGGTGGTGGATACCTGGAGCAAACTCGGCGTGCCGAAGGCTGAACTCCAGCCGGTGCCGGCTATGCTGCTGGGCGCGCTGAACCTGACGCCGGTCGAAGTGGCGCAGGCGTTCCAGACTATCGCCAGCGGCGGCGATCGCGCGCAGCTTTCCGCGCTGCGTTCGGTCATTGCCGAAGACGGCACCGTGCTTTATCAGAGCTTCCCGCAGGCGGAGCGCACCATTCCGGCCCAGGCCGCCTACCTGACGCTTTACGCGATGCAGCAGGTCGCGCAAGAGGGTACGGCCCGTGCGTTAGGTTCGCGCTATCCGAAGGCGCACCTGGCGGCGAAAACCGGCACCACCAACAACCTGATCGACAGCTGGTTCGCGGGCGTGGACGGCAAAGAAGTGGCGATCACCTGGATTGGCCGCGACAATAACCAGAGTACCAAACTGTACGGTGCCAGCGGCGCGATGCAGATCTACCGTCGCTATCTGGACAACCAGGCGCCGATGCCGCTGATGCCGACGCCGCCGGAAGATATCGCGCCGATGAACGTGGATTCAGCCGGTAACTTTGTCTGCGGCACGGGCAGCAGCAGCTGGCGGACGCTGCCGGTCTGGACCACCGATGCCGACGCACTCTGTCAGCAGCAGCAGCAGCAAATCCAGCAGCAGCAAATGCAACAGCAGCAAATGCAGCAGGAGCAGCAGCCTGCTCAACAGCCGCAAAACGAGCAGAAGGATGCGGATGGCGTGGCGGGTTGGATCAAGGATATGTTCGGTAAATAACTGAAAACAGGTGTAAAGCCGGTTCTTAACGAGCCGGCTTTTTTTTGCCTTTTTGGCGGCGGCAGCAGAAAAACTAAACCGGCAAAAAGAGGCTTTTCAGCGCGACGGCATGACAACGGCTTTATTTTCCCTGCTTTATGCTGGCCTGAACTCCGCCGGATTCGCGCTAAAAGCGCCCGATTTTTTCTTGCGAAAGCGCCGGTAATTCGCCTATTATCCTGTCGTTATAATAATAATTCTCGTTTACATTCTACTTTTCATCAGAGAACGCTAAATGGCTATTTCATCTTTGAAATCATCCGCTTTGCCGGTAAGCCGACTGGCCTGCCTTGTTGCCGTCGCGCTTTCCTCCTCTGCTTTCGCCGCCAGCGAACAGACTATTACCGTCAGCGCCAACGCCGATGCCGCCAGCGAAAACGCCTGGGGCCCGGCACCGACCATCGCCGCTAAACGCAGCGCCACCGGTACCAAAACCGATACGCCGATTGAAAAAAATCCGCAGTCCGTTTCGGTGGTGACCAGCGACGAAATCGAGATGCGCAACGTCAGCACGGTTAAGGAAGCCTTTAACTATGCGCCCGGCGTAATGACCGGCAACCGCGGCAGCTCGCAGGTTATCGACGCGCTGTCCATCCGCGGCTTCAGCGAAACCAACACCAATCAGTATCTGGACGGCCTGAAGCTCCAGGGCGATAACTACTCCGAATTCGCTATCGATCCTTATTTTCTGGAGCGCGCGGAGCTGCTGCGCGGGCCGGCATCCGTGCTTTACGGCAAGAGCAACCCGGGCGGCGTAGTGGCGCTGGTCAGCAAGCGTCCGACCACGGAAACGCTGCGCGAAGTGCAGTTCCAGATGGGCTCGGATAACCTGTTTTCCACCGGCTTTGATTTCGGCGGCGCGCTGGATGACGGCGGCGTTTACTCCTGGCGCCTGACCGGCCTGGCGCGCAGTCAGGACGCGCAGCAGGATATGCAGAAAGAGAAGCGCTATACCGTGGCGCCGTCCTTCAGCTGGCAGCCCGACGCCAACACCAACTTCACGCTGTTAACCTATTTCCAGAACGAGCCGGAAACGGGCTACTACGGCTGGCTGCCGCGTCAGGGCACCGTGGTGCCGATCGTCGATGCCAACGGCCGGCAGCACAAGTTGGGCACCGATTTTGACGAAGGCGAGGCGAGCAACAAGATCTCCCGCAACACCAAAATGGTGGGCTATAACTTCTCGCACAGCTTTAACGATACCTGGACCGTGCGGCAAAACCTGCGCTACGCCGATCTGCGCACCGACTATCGCAGCATTTACGGCAACGGTTTCGACAGCGCCAGCAGTGCCATTACCCGCGCTTACGCCGGTTCTGAAGAAGAGCTGAACCAGTTTGCCGTCGATAGCCAGGCGCAGGCGAAATTCGCTACGGGCGCGCTGGATCATACGCTGCTGCTGGGCGTCGACTATCAACGTACCCGCAACGATATCAACGCCGGATTCGGTACCGCTTCCCCGCTGAGCGCGCTGGATCCGCAGTACGGCAACGACAGCACCACGATCACCTTCCCGTATCACTATCTGAACAAGCAGGAGCAGACCGGCCTGTACGCGCAGGATCAGATGGAGTGGGACCGCTGGGTCATGACGCTGGGCGCGCGCTACGATTACGCGATGACCTCGGCGTTTAACCGCGACGCTAATGCGCTGGCGAAAAACCACGACCAGGCCTTTACCTGGCGCGGCGGCCTGAACTACGTGTTTGATAACGGCGTGGCGCCTTATTTCAGCTACAGCGAATCCTTTATTCCGACTGCCGGAACCTCCGCTGAAGGACAGCCGTTCGATCCGTCACGCGCTAAGCAGTACGAGGCTGGCGTAAAATACGTGCCGAAAGACCGCCCGATTGTGATCACCGGCGCGCTCTATCAGCTGACTAAAACGAAAAATCTGACGGCGAATCCCGATTCTGAGTTCGCCAATTTCAGCGTGCAAAGCGGCGAAATCCGTTCGCGCGGCGTCGAGCTGGAAGCGAAGGCGGCGGTCAATGCCAACGTTAACGTTATCGCCTCTTACACCTATACCGACGCGGAATACACGCACGATACGCAGCTGAAAGGCAGAACGCCGGTGCAGGTGCCGAAACATATGGCGTCGCTGTGGGCCGATTATACCTTCCACGAAACGGCGCTTTCCGGCCTGACCGTGGGAAGCGGCGTACGCTATGTCGGTGAGAGCAAAGGCCTGTACAGCACCGGCCCTGATACTAATCAGAACTTCAACGTGGCGGCGTACACCACCGTCGATGCCGTGGTGAAGTACGACCTAGGCCGTTTTGGCCTGCCAGGCTCGTCGATTGGCGTCAACGTCAACAACCTCTTCGATCGGGATTATGTCGCCAGCTGCTATCGCGACTACGCCTGCTACTGGGGCGCCGAACGTCAGATCGTCGGCACCGCCACTTTCCGTTTCTAACCAAACCGGGCGCGGTTCGCCGCGCCCGTCAGGCAGAAAATTGTTATGCATTCTCCGCACCTGACCGACAGCACCTTCTCGCTGCATCAAACTTCATTTGCCGTTCCGGGCCGCATCCTGCTCCAGCCGCTGTCGCTGACCTTTCCCGCCGGAAAAGTCTGCGGGCTGATTGGGCATAATGGCTCCGGCAAATCCACGCTGTTAAAGCTGTTGGGGCGCCATCACGCCGCGACCGGCGGCGAAGTGCGGCTCAATGATAAAGCGCTGGCGCAGTGGCCCGCTAAGCGCTTTGCCCGTGAGGTCGCCTATCTGCCGCAGCAGCTTCCCGCCGCCGAGGGCATGACGGTGCGGGAGCTGGTCTCGATGGGGCGCTATCCCTGGCACGGCGCGCTGGGCCGCTTCGGCAGCGAAGATCGCGATCGCGTCGATGAAGCCATTGCGCTGGTGGGCCTGAAACCTTTCGCCTCGCGTCTGGTGGACAGCCTCTCCGGCGGCGAGCGCCAGCGCGCCTGGATTGCGATGCTGGTGGCGCAGAACAGCCGCTGCCTGCTGCTGGATGAACCGACTTCCGCGCTGGATATCGCTCATCAGGTCGAGGTGCTGGCGCTTATCCAGCGGCTCAGCCATGAGCGGGGGCTGACCGTGATCGCCGTGCTGCACGATATCAATATGGCCGCCCGCTACTGTGACCACCTGGTCGCCTTACGCAACGGCGGGATGATTGCGCAGGGTGATGCCGGCGCGATCATGCAGCCGGAGGTGCTCCAGGCCATTTACGGTATCCCAATGGGCATTCTGCCGCACCCGGACGGCGGCACGCCGGTAAGTTTTGTTTACTAAAGGAATCTCCATGCCGGATTTTTATCGCCGCCGCCTGCTGATGGCGATGGCGCTTGCGCCTTTGCTGCCCGCCTTCGGCAGCCGTGCCGCGTCGGGCATTGACGCAGCGCGCATTGTGTCGCTGGAGTGGCTGCCGACAGAACTGCTGCTGGCGCTTGGCGTCGCGCCGATGGGCGTAGCCGAAATGTATAACTACCAGCTTTGGGTCGGCGAGCCAAAGCTGCCTGCCTCAACGGTGGATCTGGGCCTGCGCACCGAACCCAATCTTGAGCTGATGATGCAGATGCGGCCTTCGCTCATTCTTTACTCTTCCGGCTATGGGCCATCCAACGACAAATTTGAGAAAATCGCGCCCGCGATGGGCTTCGCCTTCAACGACGCCAGCGGCAAACCGCTGACCGTGGCGCGGCAGTCGTTGATGCAGCTGGCCGACCGTCTCGATCGCGTGCCGCAGGCGCAGCGCCATCTGGCACAGTTCGACACCTTTATCGCCGCCGCCAGAAAGCGCGTTGCCGGTCGAAAGCGGCGTCCGGTGCTGCTGATGTCGCTGCTGGATGCGCGTCATGCGCTGGTTTTTGGCAAGGGCAGCCTGTTTCTGGAAGTGATGAACGAGCTGGGGCTGGAAAACGCCTGGCAGGGCGAAACCAATTTCTGGGGAAGCGCGGTGATCGGGCTGGAAAGACTGGCGACGCTAAAAGACGTCGAGGCGATCTGTTTTGCGCACGGAGACGATAATTTAATGCAGCAGGTCAGCGCGACGCCGCTCTGGCAGGCGATGGATTTTGTCCGGCAGCAGCGCTTTCGCCGCGTGCCGCAGGTCTGGTTCTATGGCGCAACGCTTTCTGCGATGCGTTTTTGCCAGTCGCTGGATCGGGCGCTGGAGCCGCTATGAAAAATTCCGTGCGTTTTCCCGTGTTCTTATTAACGCTGCTGTTCGCGCTGGCGCTGGGCCTGACCGGCTATAACTTCAGCCAGCATCTTGCGCCGTCGCTGTGGTTCAGCGCGATAAAAGCCGCCGGTCCCGAAAGCGTCAGCCAGATGGTGTTTCACTACAGCCTGCTGCCGAGGCTGGCGCTGTCGCTGCTGGTGGGCGCCGGGCTGGGGCTGGTGGGCCTGCTCTTCCAGCAGGTGCTGCGCAATCCATTAGCAGAGCCAACCACGCTTGGGGTCGCCACCGGCGCGCAGCTTGGCCTGACCATTGCTGCGCTCTGGAGCCTGCCGCTATTTGGCCAGCAGTTTGCCGCTATGCTCGGCGCGCTGGCCATCGGGCTGATTGTGTTTGGCATCGCCTGGGGGAAGCGGCTTTCTCCGGTGACGCTGATCCTGGCCGGCCTGGTGATGTCGCTCTATTGTGGCGCGGTCAATCAGCTTATCGGCCTGTTTAATCACGACAGGCTGCAGAATATCTTTTTATGGGGAACCGGCTCGCTGAACCAGATGGACTGGGGCAACGTCGAATTCCTGTGGCCGAAGCTGCTGACGGGCTTTGTGCTGGCGCTGCTGTTGCGCAGGCCGATGACGCTGATGGGGCTGGACGACGGCGTGGCGAAGAATCTGGGGCTGGGGCTGTCGCTGGCCCGCTTAAGCGTGCTGGCGCTGGCTATCGTGCTCAGCGCGCAGCTGGTAAACGCGGCGGGCGTGATCGGCTTTATCGGCCTTTTTGCGCCGCTGCTGGCAAAAATGCTGGGTGCAAGACGGCTGCTCAGCCGGATGCTGCTGGCGCCGTTTATCGGCATGTTGCTGCTGTGGCTGGCCGATCAGAGCGTGATCTGGCTGACCGATCGCTGGCAGGAAATTTCGACCGGTACGGCAACCGCGATTATTGGCGCACCGCTGCTGCTGTGGTTACTGCCGCGCCTGCGTACCGCTTCCGCGCCGCCCGCGCTGGATCGGGGCGATCGCGTGCCGGTCGAGCGCCACGGCCTGCTGTTGTGGTGTCTGGGCGGCGTGGCGCTGCTGTTGGCGCTGGGCGCCGTGGCGCTCAGCTTCGGGCGCGGCGCTGACGGCTGGACGTGGGCAAGCGGCGAACTGTGGCAGCAATTGTTGCCCTGGCGAATGCCAAGACTGGCGGCGGCGCTGGCGACGGGCATGATGCTGGGCGCGGCTGGCTGCCTGGTGCAGCGCCTGACCGGCAATCCGATGGCCAGCCCGGAAGTGCTGGGCATCAGCTCCGGCGCCGCCTTTGGCGTGGTGATTATGTTGTTTCTGGTGCCCGGCGACGCCTTCGGCTGGCTGCTGCCTGCGGGCAGCCTGGGCGCGGCAATCACGCTGCTGATTATTACCTTTGTGGGCGGGCGCGGCGGCTTTTCGCCCGAACGTATGCTGCTGGCGGGCATGGCGCTGAGTACCGCCTTTGCCACCCTGCTGCTGCTGCTGATGGCCAGCGGCGATCCGCGTATGGCCGGGCTGATGACGTGGATCTCCGGCTCGACCTATAGCGTGAGCGGCGAGCAGGCGATCAGGACGATAATCGTGGCGGCCGTGCTGCTGGCGCTGACGCCGCTGTGCCGTCGCTGGCTGACGCTGTTGCCGTTAGGCGGCGAAACGGCCCGCTCGCTGGGCGTGGCGCTGAAAACCTCGCGGATGGCGCTGCTGCTGCTGGCGGCCGCGCTGACGGCGGCGGCCACGCTGACCATCGGGCCGCTGAGCTTTGTCGGGCTGATGGCGCCGCATATCGCAAGGATGCTGGGTTTCCGGCGGGCGCTGCCGCAGCTGCTTATCGCCAGTCTGCTTGGCGGCGGTCTGATGATGATAGCGGACTGGTGCGGACGGATGGTGGCCTTTCCGGCGCAGGTGCCGGCGGGACTGCTGGCGACCTTTATCGGCGCGCCTTACTTCGTTTATCTGCTGCGGAAGGTGTGAAGGAAAGGGCAGCGCCTGGTGCGCTGCCCGACTACCGTTACGCCAGCTTAGCGAAGCTGCGGCGTGCGGCGTCCACCGTGCGCTGAATATCTTCCTGGCTGTGCGCCAGCGACATAAAGCCCGCTTCAAAAGCGGAAGGGGCGAGGTAAACGCCTTCTTCCAGCATCAGGTGGAAGAACTTCTTAAAGCGCTCCACGTCGCACTGGGTCACGTCCTGATAGCTGGTGACCTGGTCGGCTGCGGTAAAGAACAGCCCGAACATGCCGCCAACGTGGTTAACCACCAGCGGAATGTTGGTTTCTTCTGCCGCCTGCAGCAGGCCTTCCGCCAGGCGGGTGGTGAGGTCGGTCAGCGTGGCGTGCGTGCCGGGCTTCGCGATCTCGCTCAGGCAGGCAAAACCGGCTGCCATCGCAATCGGGTTGCCGGAAAGGGTACCCGCCTGATAAACCGGCCCCGTCGGCGCCAGCGCTTCCATTACTTCGCGACGGCCGCCAAACGCGCCGACCGGCATTCCACCGCCGATGATTTTGCCCAGGCAGGTTAAATCCGGCACCACGCCGTAATGCGCCTGCGCGCCAGCCAGCGCCACGCGGAAGCCGGTCATCACTTCATCGATAATCAGCAGCGCGCCAAATTCGTCGCAGAGCGCGCGCAGGCCTGGCAAAAACGCCGGCAGCGGCGGGATGCAGTTCATATTGCCCGCGACCGGCTCGACGATGATGCACGCGATTTCATGCGGATACTGCTCAAAAGCGGCGCGCACGGAATCCAGATCGTTATAGGTGCAGGTCAGCGTGTGCTTAGCAAAATCGGCCGGAACGCCCGGTGAATTCGGCTGGCCGAGGGTCAGCGCGCCTGAACCGGCTTTCACCAGCAGGTGATCGGCGTGGCCGTGGTAGCAGCCTTCAAATTTGATAATTTTGTCGCGATGGGTAAAACCGCGAGCCAGGCGAATGGCGCTCATTGTTGCTTCGGTGCCGGAGTTCACCATCCGCACCATGTCCATCGTCGGTACCAGTTCGGTCACCAGCTCGGCCATTTTGACTTCCATCTCGGTCGGCGCGCCAAAGCTCAGGCCGCGCTCTACGGCTTCGATAACCGCGTTACGGATGGCAGGATGGTTATGGCCCAACACCATCGGTCCCCAGGAGCCGACGTAATCGATATAGGCTTTGCCGTCGGCGTCGTAAAGATAAGCGCCGTTAGCGCGTTCAATAAAGAGCGGTACGCCGCCAACGCCGGTGAAGGCGCGTACCGGCGAGTTGACGCCGCCGGGAATAACTTGCTGTGCCTGAGCATACAGATTTTCAGACTTACTCATGGTTCCGCTCCTGAGGATGCATTAAGAAAAACCCCGCCATTCTAAGGGAACAGACGGTCGGGTTGAAAGGCCGCTGGCGCTTTTGACACGAAAGGATCAGCTTTTCCTGGCGACAGCCGCGACGGGATGAGTAAAATATCAGCTTCGCCTGAACTGATACGAATGGACTATGCAGCAGACAACCTCTTCGTCCGACCAGTTACACGTGGTGCCAGCCCGACGCGGCGACTTTCTCCGCCTGCTATTAAGACGCGATAAAACGCCGGTCGTGGTGTTAATTATGGCAGGCATTGTCGGCCTGCTGGCCGGACTGGTAGGCGTCGCCTTCGAAAAAGCGGTGCATAGCGTCAGCCACTGGCGGTTGGCAATGCTGGCAGACGTTGAACAACACTGGATCCTGCTGTTTCCGCTGGCGTTTATCCTTTCCGCACTGCTGGCCGTCGTGGGGTACTATCTGGTGCGCCGCTTTGCGCCGGAAGCCTCAGGCTCCGGTATTCCGGAAATCGAAGGCGCGCTGGAAGAGCTGCGGCCGGTGCGCTGGTGGCGGGTAATCCCCGTTAAATTTATCGGCGGCATGGGAACGCTGGGCGCGGGCATGGTGCTGGGACGCGAAGGGCCGACGGTGCAGCTGGGCGGCAACATTGGCCGCATGGTGCTGGATATTTTCCGCCTGAAAAGCGCCGAGGCCCGCCACTCTTTGCTGGCTACCGGTGCGGCTGCCGGGCTTTCAGCCGCGTTTAACGCGCCGCTGGCGGGCATTCTGTTTATCATCGAAGAGATGCGTTTGCAGTTTCGCTACAGCGTTATCTCTATCAAGGCCGTGTTTATCGGCGTCATTATGTCCAGCATCGTGTTCCGCATTTTCAACGGCGAACACGCGGTGATCGCCGTCGGTAAACTTTCCAACTCGCCGGTCAACACGCTCTGGCTCTATCTGCTGCTGGGCATGATTTTCGGCATCGTTGGCGTAGCGTTTAACGCGCTGATTTTTAAAACGCAGGATATGTTTCAGCGCCTCCACGGCGGCAACCTGAAAAAAATTCTGATTATCGGCGCCGTGCTGGGGGGCGTTTGCGGCGTGCTGGGC
Source organism: Erwinia wuhanensis (assembly GCF_030484085.1). Classification (NCBI taxonomy): domain Bacteria; kingdom Pseudomonadati; phylum Pseudomonadota; class Gammaproteobacteria; order Enterobacterales; family Erwiniaceae; genus Erwinia; species Erwinia wuhanensis. The sequence continues at coordinate 76,475 of NZ_JAUJUH010000007.1, read as the reverse complement.
GTCATCGAGCCGGAGGCTGCAGGCGGCGGCTTTGAGCTGATCCCCATTGCGGCGGCCGGTCATTATACCGTGGGCACGCTGCTGTTTATTTTTATCGCCCGCATGGCGACAACGCTGCTCTGTTTTGGCTCCGGCGCGCCGGGCGGTATTTTCGCGCCGATGCTGGCGCTGGGCACGCTGCTGGGCACCGCGTTCGGCATGGCCAGCGCCTCGCTGTTTCCTGCTTATCAGCTGGAAGTCGGTACTTTTGCCATTGCGGGCATGGGCGCGCTGTTCGCCGCTTCGGTCAGGGCGCCGCTCACCGGCATCGTGCTGGTACTGGAAATGACCGATAATTATCAGCTTATTCTGCCGATGATTATCACCTGCCTTGGGGCAACCTTACTGGCGCAGTTTCTCGGCGGCAAACCGCTTTACTCCTCGCTGCTGGCGCGCACGCTGGAAAAACAGCAGCAGGCCGATGACGCGGTAGCAGCGGCTGCTAACACCACAACCGACAAACAGGCGCATACTTGATTGCTATACTGGTGTGTAAGATAATGGTGCGATTAATGGTCGAATTCTGACCGGCCCGAGTGCCTGATGGAGTATGAAATGAGTGAAGATGTAGCTCTGCCCCTGCAGTTTACCGAAGCAGCGGCCAGTAAAGTTAAAAACCTGATCTCAGATGAAGAGAATCCCGATCTGAAACTGCGTGTCTATATTACCGGCGGCGGTTGCAGCGGTTTCCAGTACGGTTTCACCTTTGACGATAAGGTCAACGATGGCGATATGACGATTGAAAAATCGGGCGTGGCGCTGGTGGTGGATCCTATGAGCCTGCAATATCTGGTTGGCGGCTCGGTGGACTATACCGAAGGGCTGGAAGGCTCGCGTTTTATCGTGACTAACCCGAACGCCAAAACTACCTGCGGCTGCGGTTCTTCTTTCAGTATCTGAATAAAAAACCCCGACGTTGCCGCCGGGGTTTTCGCTTACCATTCTACAGTGACCAGTTTCGACGTCTGGCGCGTTTCGCGGTTAGACGAAATCGCCGTCTGCGTGACTTTCGGCTGTGCGGCTCTTTGTTGGCCGCAGTCCACTGCAGGTGTTCTTGCTGTGATAGTACTCTGCCCGTCAATGTGACATTGGGAGTAAATGGTCAGCCTGACGCCAATGCTGCCGGTAATGGAAGCAGCAGCCGCCTGACCTGCCATCATCAGGCCTAAGGCCATATAAACGGCTTTCATTGCTGTAGTTTCCTGGTGTAAAAGGGCAAAAGCCCTGAAATGCCGGGCGGCGCTTATAACAGCCTTGCCGCCTCGTAATTAGGTTAACGACCATCTTCGTTGAAACTTTAACCGACTTTAGTACAGTGTCTGCCGTCTCAGGGCTGCAACTGACTGCACAATGCCCGTGCTGCCTGAAGAATGCGCGGGCCGGGCCGGCTGAGCCAGTCATCATTTATTACAATTACCTGCGCGTTGAGCTGTGGCCGCCAGAAGGCGCTGACGGCGGCGGCGTCACCTCCCGTCACGATGGCCTGCGGATGCCGCATTAAAACCTGCTCGCGGCTGACCTGAGGCCAGGCGACGCGGCTGTCGGCAAAGATGTTTTCGCCGCCGCACAGCTGTACGATTTCGTTTTGCAGCGTATTACGCGAGGCAGTGAAAAGCGGCCGCTGACCAAACTGTAAAAACACCGACACTTTGCGTGCGTGCTGATAGCGCCTCTGCAGATCATCCCACTGCTGCTGTAGCGCCGCCGCCTGCCTGTCAGCCTGTTCCGGGTGTGGACTGAAGGCTTTAAGATCGCGCACGGCGGCAATCATCTCGCCAATCGTGGCTGGCGCCAGCCACACCACCTTAATGCCGAAGGCTGCCAGCTGATCGACCTGTCGCTGCGGATTTCCCTCGCGCCAGGCAAGCACCACGTCCGGTTTCAGGTTGATGATGCGTTCAACGTTAATTCCCTGCCAGTTCGCCACCTGTTCGATAGCGGCGGCAGCGGGGGGATAGTCGGAATAAGCGCTGACGGCGACAGGCGTGATGCCTGCGGCAAAAGCCAGTTCGGTCAGGTTTGGCGCAAGGGTGATAACGCGGGGCGTGGCGGCTGCCGCTCCGTAACAGAGCAGCAGCAACAGGGCGAAAAGCTTAGCCACGAAGGTGGGTCAGCAGCGTTTCCACCAGCAGTGAGGACTGCTTAGCGGCAACGGTCAGGAACTCGTCAAAGCTCAGATGCGACTCCTGGTCGGCCACGTCGGAAATGGCTCGCACCACTACAAACGGCGTGCCGAACTGGTGGCAAACGTGAGCGATAGCGGTCGCTTCCATCTCTACGCCTACGGCCTGCGGGAAAGTCGTACGAATGCGCGCCAGCGGTTCGGCACCGTTAATAAAGGCATCGCCGCTCACGACCAGGCCGCGTACGGCGTTCAGGCCAAGCTTAGCGATGCAGCTTTCCGCCGCGGCAATCAGTTTATCATCGGCCGTAAAGGCTGCCGGACAGCCTGCCATCTGGCCTGGCTCGTAGCCGAAAGCGGTGACGTCGGCATCGTGATAGCGCACCTCGTCGGATACCACGATATCGCCGACCTTCAGCGTGGAGGCCAAACCGCCTGCGGAACCGGTATTAATCACAAAATCCGGTTTGCACAGCTCCAGCAGCAGCGTGGTGCCCATCGCCGCAGAAACTTTGCCGATACCCGATTTCAGCAGGGCAACCTCAACGCCGTTCAGCGTGCCGGTATAGATCTCGCAACCGGCCAGCGCGATAGTCTGACGGTTTTCAATTTTATCGCGCAGCAGGGTTACTTCCTGCTCCATCGCGCCAATAATGCCTGCTTTCATAGGAATGCTCGCTATTGTTGTGGAAGTTGTTCAATGTAGTGCATAGTTTATCATGATTAGCAGGTTTAACTCATCAGGGCGGGCTAGTATGACAGCGACAGATTTCAGGACGAAATTCAGTTTCGAGCGGCCCTTTAATAACCGCGAAAAGCCCGAAGGCGAATATTATATTACCCGCCATTTTGAAAGCGATCGCGGACGTATTATTAATTCGGCGGCTATTCGGCGACTTCAGCAAAAAACGCAGGTCTTTCCTCTGGAGCGAAACGCCGCCGTGCGCTCGCGGCTGACGCATTCGCTGGAGGTGCAACAGACCGGCCGCTATATCGTGAAAGAGGTGCTTCAGGCATTGCGAAAGCAGCCTGGCGGGCTGGAAAAGTACGGCCTGGCCGATTTAACCGGCGCCTTTGAAAGCCTGGTGGAAATGGCCTGCCTGCTGCATGACGTCGGTAATCCGCCGTTCGGCCATTTTGGCGAGGCGGCGATCAACGACTGGTTCCGCGTGAATTTGCCCGGGCTGCTGACCGAGCCGCAGGAGGCCGGGGTTGATGACAGCGAGCAGAATGAAAAATTTCTCGCCATGAATGCCCGTCTTCGTCAGGATCTTTGCCATTTTGAGGGCAACGCGCAGGCTATTCGCCTGGTGCATACGCTGCTTCAGCTTAATCTTTCCTATGTACAGGTTGCCTGCATTTTAAAATACACGGCGCCGGCCTGGTTTCAGGGCGAAAAACCGCCGCAGTTTAGTACGCTGATGAAAAAGCCAGGCTATTATCTTTCCGAAGAGAAGTACGTGGCCGATCTGCTCAGGGCAACCAACACACAGCAATATCATCGTTTTCCGCTGACCTATATTATGGAAGCCGCCGACGATATCTCTTATTGTATTGCCGACCTGGACGACGCCGTAGAAAAAGCGATTTTCAGCGTCGACCAGCTTTATCAGTTTTTAGAAGATGAGTGGACGCTGCTGCGAAAAAACAAAAAGGTCACCTCTGACGAACTCTTTGTAAAGATTGTCGGCTTTGCTTACACCGAGGCGCAAAGTAAAGAGCGTTATCGCAGCCGGAGCGATACCTTTTTTATGAAGCTTCGCGTTAAAGTACAGTCCGCATTGGTCGAGCACGCCGTTAAACGCTTTGTCGATAATATCGGGCCAATCTGGCAGGGAAGTTTTAATCATTCGCTGCTTGAAGATGACGGCGATGAAAACCAGCTGCTGAATCTGTTTAAAAAAGTCGCCAGAAAGCACGTATTTAATCATCCGGAAGTCGAACAGCTGGAGCTACAGGGTTATCGGGTTATAAAAGGCCTGCTGGATATTTATAAGCCATTATTACAGCTTTCTTATCAGGATTTTAACATGCTGATAAATGAGGATTTCCATCCGGACTACCCAATTGAAACACGTCTGTTTCATAAATTATCCGGCAAGCACCGGAAGGCTTATTCGGTGCATATGAAAAACCTGAAGATCGAACAGCGATTTGAACGTCTGCTCTGGGAGCGTTATTATCGGGCGCGTTTGCTGCAGGATTATGTCAGCGGCATGACCGATCTTTATGCTTGGGACGAATATCGTCGTTTGATGGCAGTGGAATAAGCGTTTTTTCCGGCGGGTTTGTAAAGGCAGAGAATATTTTTTTACTTTTCGCTGAAACTTATACATGAACTTAGCGTTAAAAAATGACTCTTACCAGCACGTCCGCTGCACGTTTCGCCTATCAGAACAGAAGAGAATCAGACGCATGAAAAAAACACTTTTAGCCAGCGCGCTGGCCCTGAGCCTGGGAATGGCCATGGGCCCGCTGACCGCTACGGCCGCAGAAACGGCTTCTTCTTCCAGCCAGCAGCTGCCAAGCCTGGCGCCAATGTTAGAAAAAGTGATGCCTTCAGTAGTGAGTATCAACGTTGAAGGAAGCACAACGGTACGCACGCCGCGTTTACCTCAGCAGTTCCAGCAGTTCTTCGGCGGCAACTCGCCTTTCTGTCAGGATGGTTCGCCTTTCCAGGGCTCGCCAATGTGTCAGGGCGGCGGGCCGCAGGGCGGAGCCGATACCCAACAGGAGAAATTCCGCGCGCTGGGTTCAGGCGTAGTCATCAACGCAGAGAAAGGCTATGTCGTTACCAATAATCACGTAGTCGATAACGCGACGAAAATTCAGGTGCAGCTGAGCGATGGCCGCAAATACGAAGCTAAGGTGATCGGCAAAGATCCGCGCTCCGATATTGCGCTGATCCAGCTTAAAGATGCGAAGAACCTTACGGCGATTAAGATTGCGGATTCCGATAACCTTCGCGTCGGCGACTACACCGTGGCGATTGGCAACCCCTATGGGCTGGGCGAAACGGTTACCTCCGGCATTGTTTCCGCGCTGGGCCGCAGCGGCCTGAACGTGGAAAACTATGAAAACTTTATTCAGACGGATGCGGCTATCAACCGGGGCAACTCCGGCGGCGCGCTGGTGAACCTCAACGGCGAGCTGATCGGCATTAACACCGCCATTCTGGCACCGGACGGCGGCAATATCGGCATCGGCTTCGCCATCCCAAGCGATATGGTGAAAAACCTGACGGCACAAATGGTGGAATATGGCCAGGTGAAACGCGGCGAGCTGGGGATCATGGGCACCGAGCTGAACTCCGAGCTGGCGAAAGCAATGAAGGTGGACGCGCAGCGCGGCGCTTTTGTCAGCCAGGTACTGCCGAATTCTTCGGCGGCGAAGGCGGGCGTAAAAGCGGGCGACGTGGTGATTTCCATCAACGGCAAGCAGATTTCCAGCTTTGCAGCGCTGCGCGCGCAGGTCGGATCGCTGCCGGTCGGCACTAAAATGGCGTTAGGGCTGATCCGCGACGGCAAACCGATGACGGTCAACGTTGAGCTGCAGCAAAGCTCGCAGGCGAAAGTCGATTCCGGCAATATCTATGTCGGTATTGAGGGCGCCGATCTCAGCAACTACGATGCAAAAGGCATGAAGGGCGTGAAGGTCGATGACGTTAAGGCGGGCTCCGCCGCGGCGCGTATTGGCCTGAAGAAAGACGACGTGATTTTGGGCGTTAACCAGCAGGCGGTCGCTAACCTGGGCGAGCTGCGCAAAATCCTCGACGGCAAACCTTCCGTGCTGGCGCTGAACATTCTGCGCGGCGACGCCTCTATTTATTTGTTAATGCAGTAACTTCCTGCCGGATGCTGGCCCATAAGGCCAGCATCCCCCTTAACAACGCCTTTTCATCTTTCCGCTTATTTTTACACTCTGGATCACGCCTGGTGCATTTGCATGATGTCGCGACGCCAGCCTGCAGGTATGCTGGCCTGACGAGACATTTCAGGAGTGACGGATGGCCACCTATCATCTTGATGCCCGCCTTGCGCAGGAAATCGTTGCCCGCACCATGAAAATAATTGACAGCAATGTCAACGTGATGGACGCACGTGGCCGGATCATCGGCAGCGGCGACCGGGAACGTATTGGAGAAATGCACGAAGGCGCGCTGTTGGCGCTGTCTCAGGCACGGATCGTGGATATTGATGAAGCGGTAGCAAGACATCTGCACGGCGTGCGGCCCGGCATCAATCTGCCTATGCGTATCGATGGCGAGATCGTCGGCGTTATCGGCCTGACCGGCGAGCCGGAATCGCTGCGGCACTATGGCGAGCTGGTTTGCATGACGGCAGAAATGATGCTGGAACAGGCGCGACTGCTACATATGCTGGCGCAGGACAGCCGTCTGCGCGAAGAGCTGGTGCTGAATCTTATTCGCAGCGACACGCTTTCTCCGGCGCTGAACGAATGGGCGCAGCGGTTACGCATCGATCTTAACCAGCCGCGCGTGGTAGCAGTGGTCGAGGTCGACAGCGGCCAGCTTGGCGTGGACAGCGCCATGTCGGAACTGCAGCAGCTGCAAACGCTGCTTACCACGCCGGAGCGGGATAATTTAATCGCCATCGTGTCGCTGACCGAGATGGTGGTATTGAAACCTGCTTTTAACTCACATGGTCGCTTTGACGCGGAAGACCACCGTAAACGGGTGGCGCTTTTGCAGTCCAGAATGAAAGAAAACGGCCATCTGCGAATGCGTATTGCCTTGGGCAACTTTTTTACCGGGCCGGGCAGCATCGCCCGCTCTTATCGCACCGCGCGCACTACCATGCTGGTAGGCAAACAGCGCATGCCGGAAGAACGCAGCTATTTCTATCAGGATCTGGTGTTGCCCGTGCTGCTGGACAGCCTGCGCGGCGGCTGGCAGGCCGGAGAGCTGTCCCGACCGCTGGCAAAGCTGAAGGCCATGGACAATAATGGCCTGCTGAGAAGAACGCTAATCGCCTGGTTCAGCCACAACGTGCAGCCTTCAGCTACCGCGAAAGCGCTTTATATTCATCGTAATACGCTGGAATACCGGCTTAACCGCATTTCCGAGCTGACAGGGCTGAATCTGAGTAGTTTTGACGACAGGCTGCTGCTTTACGTAGCGTTGCAGCTGGATGATGAGCCTTAAAGCGTTGGCCGCAGAAGCTTAGAAAAGAGTGACCAATGCGCCAGGCCCTGACGCATTGAAGAACGGAAACAGAGCAGGGAGTAACGGCGCGCTTAGCGGCTATTGCGCGTCAGTTTTTCCAGATCGGCCTCAATTTCGGCGATCTTGTTGGTTACCACGCCTTCCAGATGACGCAGATCGTCCAGGATTTTGCGTTTCAGATCGACTTCCACCTGATCGCGCTGGCAGATCTGATCCAGCTCGTCAATCACGTAACGCAGGTTAGGGCTGATCTCCTGGATCTCTTTGAATCCCTGGCTGACGTTATCGGCCACCACGGTTTTGCGCTGGCGCGGATATTTAAACTTCACGCTTTTAGCGAAAAACTCACCCTTGTCTTTGCGAAAGTAGATTTTCAGAATGTCGTTGCTGGCTTCCTGACGCAGGCTGTAGCGATCGATGTCGTCGGGATTGGCGATACCTAAACCTTTCAGATTGTCATACATAAGATTTTTTCCTGTGCGGGAGAATAGTCATTCGGCTGCGCTTTACAAATACTCTGTGGTGCAAGGTGCGGTTTTTACCGGCCGCGCTGCGGCGGCACGTTGCTCCCTGTTTTTGCCAGGCCTGCTCGTCCCGTGCTCAGCTGAGTATATGTGAAAATCTGAAAAGGGGCGGGTAACCTGTACGCTTGTTAGCGCGGATTATCGCCTGGTTATTGCGCAATAGCATTACTTATTTTTTTATGGAAAACATCTTTTTAAGGCGGGCGTGTAAAGAAAAACTGACGGGCCGCAAAGCGCGGCCCGAAGGAGAATTAGTCGATGGTACGCAGCAGTTCGTTGATGCCGACTTTGCCGCGGGTTTTCGCATCTACTTTTTTCACGATAACCGCGCAGTACAGGCTGTAGCTGCCGTCTTTGGAAGGCAGGTTTCCGGAAACCACTACGGAGCCGGCAGGCACGCGGCCGTAGTGCACTTCGCCGGTTTCGCGGTCGTAGATTTTGGTGCTCTGGCCAATGTAGACGCCCATAGAAATCACCGCGCCTTCTTCAACGATCACGCCTTCCACGATTTCAGAGCGCGCGCCGATAAAGCAATTGTCTTCGATGATGGTCGGGTTAGCCTGCAGCGGTTCCAGCACGCCGCCGATACCGACGCCGCCGGACAGGTGCACGTTTTTACCAATCTGCGCACAGGAGCCAACGGTCGCCCAGGTGTCCACCATTGAGCCTTCATCAACATAAGCGCCAATATTGACATAAGAAGGCATCAGCACGGTATTGCGTGCGATAAAAGCGCCCTGACGAACGGCAGCCGGCGGCACCACGCGGAAACCTTCTTTCTTAAAGCGAGCGTCGTCGTAATCGGCAAATTTCATCGGAACTTTGTCGTAATAACGGCTTTCTGCGCCATCAATCACCTGATTGTCATTGATGCGGAAAGAGAGCAGCACGGCCTTTTTCAGCCACTGATGCGTCACCCACTGGCCGTCGATCTTCTCAGCTACGCGCAGCGCGCCGCTGTCCAGTAGCGCGATAACCTGGTTAACCGCTTCTCGCGTAACGGTATCGGCATTGGCTGGGGTAATCTCGGCGCGGCGCTCAAAGGCGCTCTCAATAACACTCTGTAACTGTTGCATTAATTAAGCTTTCCTGTGTCAAATCATGTTTCGGGACGCGCCTGCAGCTAATCGGCCGCGCGCCCGAAAGCGGGGTAAAAGTAAATCCTGGTCACACTTTATCGTTTGGATTAAGGGCCTCTGTCAACCGTTGTCGCAACTCGTGGCGTAATTCGCGGCTGAGCGCGCGGCGATCGCTGTTGGCCAGGATAAACAGATCCTCGACGCGCTCGCCGATGGTGCTGATGCGCGCGCCGTGCAGCGACACGTTCAGATCGGCGAAGATCTCCCCAACGCGCGCCAGCAGACCCGGCTGATCCAGGGCGATCAGTTCCATATAGGTGCGTCTGTCGGTATGGCTCGGTAAGAATTTCACTTCGGTATCCACGCTAAAATGTTTTAGCCTGGCCGACTGGCGCCGGACTCTCGCTGGCTGGAAGCTGGTTTGCCCGATAGCCTGATCCAGCGCCTGGCGGATGGCCTCGTGTCGATCCGGTGCCAGCGGGCTGCCGTCCGGCTCCAGCACGATAAAGGTATCCATCGCCATGCCGTCGCGGCTGGTAAAGATCTGCGCGTCGTGCACGCTAAGGTTGCGTCTGTCCAGCTCGCCCGCCACGGTGGCGAACAGATAAGGACGGTCCGGGCTCCAGATAAAAATTTCCGTGCCGCCGCGTGTCGCCTGAGGGCTGAGCAGCACCAGCGGCTTCGACAGATCGTGTTCCATCAAATGACGAGCGTGCCAGGCCAGCTGGTTCGGCGTGTGGCGCAGGAAATAGTCCGCTCTGCAACGCGCCCAGATATCGCGCAGCGCCTGCTCATCCAGATTGTCCATACGCAGCAGCGCCAACGCCTGCAAACGGTGATGGCGGACGCGTTCTCGCAGATCAGGGCTGTGTTCCATTCCGCGCCGCAGCTGTTTCTCGGTAGCGAAAAACAGCTCGCGCAGCAGGCTCTGCTTCCAACTGTTCCACAGCGTTTCGTTGGTGGCGCAGATATCCGCTACGGTCAGACAAACCAGATAGCGCAGCCGGTTTTCGTTCTGCATCACCTCCGCGAAATGCTGGATCTCGGTGGGATCCTGAATATCGCGCCGCTGCGCCGTCACCGACATCAGCAGATGGTGACGTACCAGCCAGGCGACCAGCTGCGTTTCCCGCGAGTTCAGCCCATGCAGCTCGGCAAACTCCAGCGCGTCCTGCGCGCCCAGCACGGAGTGATCGCCGCCGCGGCCTTTGGCGATATCGTGAAACAGTCCGGCCATCAGCAGCAGCTCCGGCTGCGGCAGACGCGGCCAAATCTCTACGCAGAGCGGATGGCGTGGACGAGTCGCTTCATTGGCGAAGCTTTCCAGCTTTTGCAGGACGCGAATAGTATGCTCATCCACGGTATAGGCGTGAAACAGGTCAAACTGCATCTGGCCGACAATATTGCCCCACTGCGGCATATAGGCCCACAGCACGCTGTGACGATGCATAGGTACCAGCGCCCGGCTTACCGCGCCCGGATGCCGCAGGATGGACAGAAACAGCTCCCGCGCTTTGGGAAGCGTGCACAGCGGCTGCTGAAGCTGACGACGGGCAAAGCGCAGCTGGCGCAGCGTGGTGGAATAGATGCCGGTAATATTCGGCGTGCGCACCATCGTGTAAAACATGCGCATGATAGCAACCGGGTCGCGAGCGAACAGCGTTTCGTCAATCAAATCGATTAAGGTGCCGCGCAGCTGAAATTCATCGTCAATGGCGCGCGGTTTTTCATCCTCGCCCAGCGCCAGGATAGCCTCGTCGAACAGCTGTAGCAGCATCTGGTTCAGCTCGCCGATACGGCCGGTAACGCGATAAAAATCTTTCATCATGCGCTCGACCGGCTCGTTGCCTTCGCCCTGATAGTTCAGACGCTGCGCCACGTTCAGCTGGCGATCGAACAGCAGCCGGTTATCGTAGCGGCTGAGCGTCAGATGCAGGGCGAAACGTATACGCCACAGCAGGGACTGACACTCGTTCAGCTCGTTGCGCTCGGCCTGCGTCAGAAAGCCAAAACCGACCATTTCATCCAGGGACGTGGCGCCAAAGTGGCGGCGCGCCACCCACAGCAGCGTATGGATATCGCGCAGGCCGCCGGGACTGCTTTTGATATCCGGCTCCAGGTTATAACTGGTACCGTGATAGCGCTGGTGGCGCTCCTGCTGCTCGGCAATTTTGGCGGCGAAAAAGCGATCGGAAGGCCAGAAACCTTCGCTGAAAACGTTTTTCTGCAGTTCGAGAAACAGCGCGACGTCGCCGACCAGCAGGCGTGATTCAATCAGGTTGGTCGCGACGGTAAGATCTGACAGGCCTTCCAACAGGCACTCTTCCAGCGTTCTCACGCTGTGGCCCACTTCCAGCTTCAAATCCCACATCAGCGTCAGCAGCTCGCTGGTACGCTGTGCATCCTCTTCGGAAAGCGGCCGTCGGCTCAGAATCAACACATCAATATCGGATAGAGGATGCAGCTCGGCCCGCCCGTAGCCGCCCACGGCAACCAGCGCAATATCCTCCTGCTCCGGGAAACCGTAAAAGCGCCACAGGCGGCGCAGCAGGCGATCGATAAACAGCGTGCGGGCGGCGATAAGCTGCTCAACGGCTTCTCCGGCGTCAAAGGCCTGGCCCAGCCGCTGCTGGAAGTCATCAAGGTGCTGCTTCAGCGTATCGCGCGTCAGCTCCGCATCTGTCCATTCAGCAGGAGAATATGCCTGCCCGTAATCTCTAATTATCGTGTTCACGCCAGCGCTCCCGCATTCTCTGCCGCACAAAGACAAGCAGTGACAATAGCGTTTACCGGCACCAGAGATCAAAAGAAACTGGCAGATAGCAGATGGGATTTTTACCGCCGTGCTGGCTGGCAGAGCGGTAATAAAAAGAGTGAGGGCTAAATGGGGGAGTGGCCTGCCTCACTGTCGGCGGTCAGAGAACGAACAGAGCGCTATTTAAACCAGGCCGCGACGGCGGCAATAGCGGCAAGCGTGGCGGGAATAATCGTCAGCAACAGAACGGTTTGCTTGTTGATAGCTTTCTGTAACGTCTCATGAATTTCGCCCCGCAAGGAGACAATGTCGCCTTTCAGCTCGCCTTTTAAAGCGGCCATATCCTCTTTCAGCTCGCCTCTTAACAAGGCCATATCCTCTTTCAGCTCGCCCCTTAACGAGGCCATTTCCTCCTTGAGCTCGCCGCGCATAAGCGCCATCTCGCCTCGTAACGAAATGAATTCGCCTTTAAATTCGCCGCCCATAAATGTCATTCGCTCTGTAAGCTCGCCGCGCATTGTCGCCGTTTCAGTGCGAACATTCGCGACATCGGCGTGGGTGGCGAAACTCTCGGAGCGCACGGTAAGCACAGCCAGATTGTGGCTGATTACGGCGACATCGTTTTCAAGCTTCCTTACTCGCGGTTCGATATTCTCTGTCATGCCTCCTCCTCCATCGCCGCCTGAAGAGCGCAGCGCAGGCAGTCCGGGTTTATGATCGGCGTCATTCAAAGGTGCATCCCTGAGCGCGTAACCCATAGCTGCCTCCTTGATTCGTTTCCTCCTCTGGCCAGCGTGCGGCCACAGAGCAGAGGCACAGGCCTCCACAATCGGCACGGCGTCCCAACTCGTTATTAATTGTTTGCGCTAAAAGGAATGGCTTTTCCATTTGCTTGATCTCCCTGTGTAAATTAGCTGCTTCCTGCAGAAAGGCTACGGGTAATGCCCCTACACTTTTCATGCCTTGAGCAATTTACAACCACAAGGTTAATCAGGTCCAATGAAAAAAAGTGTTCGTAAACCCTGGGCTGAATAGAAAGCCCGTCAGGCTGGATGGAAGGCAGCGAGAGCGGTAAAGAAAGATCCGGGGTGAGAGAGCAATGCTTTTGACCCGGCAGCAAAGCTGCCTGCCGGGTTATTTGACAAAGATTACGCGTCGGCGGTCAGGATTGCCGGGATGGTATCGTCTTTACGCAGCGTCATAATCTCGCAGCCTGTTTCCGTCACCACGATGGTGTGTTCATACTGGGCGGAAAGACTGCGGTCTTTGGTTTTCACCGTCCAGCCGTCTTTCATGCTGCGAATGCGATAATCGCCTGCGTTAACCATCGGCTCGATGGTAAAGGCCATACCGGCCTGCAGCACCACGCCGCCGTCGTCCGCGTCATAGTGCAGCACCTGCGGTTCTTCATGAAAGCCTTTGCCGATGCCGTGACCGCAATATTCGCGTACTACGGAAAAATCCTGTGCTTCAACAAATTTCTGGATTTCGCGACCGATAGTGCGCAGGCGAATCCCTGGCTTCACCATACGCAGCGCCAGATAGAGGCTCTCCTGAGTTACGCGGCAAAGGCGTTCGCCCTGGATAGTCGGTTTGCCGACGATATACATTTTAGAGGTATCGCCGTGATATTCGTCTTTAATGACGGTTACGTCGATATTGACGATATCGCCATCCTTCAGGATTTTATCATCGCTTGGAATACCGTGGCACACCACTTCGTTGACCGAGATGCAAACGGATTTAGGGAAGCCGTGATAGCCCAGGCTGGCCGAAACGGCTTGCTGGGTGTTAACGATATAGTCATGGCACAGGCGATCGAGTTCGCCGGTGCTGACGCCGGGCTTGACGTGCTCTTCGATCATTTCCAGCACTTCTGCCGCCAGGCGACCGGCTACGCGCATTTTCGCGATTTCTTCAGGGGTTTTGATTGTAATTGCCATTAATTTAGTCCGCAGCTGTCGCTATTTTCGACAATAATAAAGGAAGTGCAGCAATGTTAGCAGCCCACCTGGCCGCTGCCAATTCCCGTTTACGGCGCGGCAGGTAAAGCGAACAATCATTGGCTTCACCTGCGTCTTTATGGTATAAAGCGCGCCGACGATTCTCTGTGGGCAAGATTGCAGAGAAACGCATAACTCTCACTATGTGTAAATAACACACATGTATCGACACGTACGCCGGGGTGCCTTAAAGCGCTGCGCAAGCGGCCCGAGAGGTCGGTCGTATGGGATACATGGAGGCTTAACCCCAATCAATTTACAGAGGTAATCATGGCAACTGTTTCCATGCGCGACATGCTCAAGGCTGGTGTACACTTCGGTCACCAGACCCGTTACTGGAACCCAAAAATGAAGCCATTCATTTTCGGCGCTCGTAACAAAGTTCACATCATCAACCTTGAAAAAACTGTACCAATGTTCAACGAAGCGCTGGCTGAACTGAACAAGATCGCTGCCCGTAAAGGCAAGATTCTGATCGTTGGTACCAAGCGCGCTGCAAGCGAAGCGGTAAAAGAGTCTGCGCTGAGCTGCGACCAGTTCTTCGTAAACCATCGCTGGTTAGGCGGTATGCTGACCAACTGGAAAACCGTTCGTCAGTCCATCAAGCGTCTGAAAGATCTGGAAACTCAGTCTCAGGATGGCACCTTTGACAAACTGACCAAAAAAGAAGCGCTGATGCGTGCTCGTGAACTGGCCAAGCTGGAAAACAGCCTGGGCGGGATCAAAGACATGGGCGGCCTGCCAGACGCGCTGTTCGTTGTCGATGCTGACCACGAACACATCGCTATCAAAGAAGCAAACAACCTGGGCATCCCGGTTTTCGCTATCGTTGATACCAACTCTGATCCAGACGGCGTTGACTACATCATCCCAGGCAACGACGATGCAATCCGTGCTGTAAGCCTGTACCTGACCGCTGTGGCTACCACCGTACGTGAAGGTCGCTCTCAGGACCTGGCTCAGCAGGCAGAAGAAAGCTTCGCTGAAGCTGAGTAATAAGGTTTGCTCCACAGAGAGCCCTTATACCCGTCAGGGTAAAATCAGATGTTAATCTGTAAGGGGCCTTAATTGGCCCCTTTATTTTGAATTCGCTTTGCCGCTGGTGACCCATCGGCGGGGCAATATTTCTCCCGAGAAACAGGCATCTGTTGTGGCGCCATCAGGCGAACCGGGCAGGTGCTGAGCTAACCGAGGATTCGAGAATGGCTGAAATTACTGCTGCTCTGGTAAAAGAACTGCGCGAGCGCACTGGCGCTGGCATGATGGATTGTAAAAAAGCGCTGACCGAAGCTAGCGGCGACATCGAGCTGGCGATCGAGAACATGCGTAAATCTGGCGCGATCAAAGCGGCGAAAAAAGCAGGCAACGTGGCTGCTGACGGCGTGATCAAAACCAAAATCGACGGCAACTACGGCGTGATCCTGGAAGTTAACTGCCAGACCGACTTCGTTGCTAAAGACGGCGGTTTCCAGGCGTTCGCTGACAAGGTGCTGGATGCGGCTGTTGCCGGCAAAATCACCGATGTTGAAGTGCTGAAAGCGCAGTTCGAAGAAGAGCGCGTTGCGCTGGTTGCTAAAATCGGCGAAAACATCAACATTCGTCGCGTCGCGACCCTGGAAGGCGACGTGCTGGGCAGCTACCTGCACGGCGCACGTATCGGCGTACTGATCTCTGCAACCAACGCTGACGAAGAGCTGGTTAAGCAGCTGGCCATGCACGTTGCGGCAAGCAAGCCAGAATTCGTTAAGCCAGAAGACGTGTCTGCAGACGTGGTAGAGAAAGAATACCAGGTTCAGCTGGATATCGCGATGCAGTCCGGTAAGCCGAAAGAAATCGCAGAGAAAATGGTTGAAGGCCGCATGAAGAAATTCACCGGCGAAGTTTCTCTGACCGGTCAGCCTTTCGTGATCGACCCGTCTAAAACCGTTGGCCAGCTGCTGAAAGAGCAGAACGCTGACGTGGTTAACTTCATCCGCTTTGAAGTGGGCGAAGGGATTGAGAAAGCTGAAACCGATTTCGCAGCAGAAGTTGCGGCGATGTCTAAGCAGTCTTAATCGTTTGACCAGAACCGCCATCCGGCGGTTCTTTTTTATCTGCCGTATCCGGCAATTTTCAGTCTCATCCCAATAGCATTTTCTCACTACTCGCGGGATGATAGCGCAGATTTAACTCCTCAATACTGCTTCCAGGAAAAAAACCATGGCGACCAATGCAAAACCTGTTTATCAACGTATCCTGCTGAAACTGAGCGGCGAAGCTCTGCAAGGCGCGGAAGGCTTCGGTATCGACGCCAGCGTGCTGGATCGTATGGCTCAGGAAGTGAAGGAACTGGTTGAGCTGGGTATTCAGGTAGGTGTGGTTATCGGTGGCGGCAACCTGTTCCGCGGTGCGGGCCTGGCACAGGCCGGCATGAATCGCGTTGTGGGCGACCACATGGGTATGCTGGCAACCGTAATGAACGGTCTGGCGATGCGTGACGCGCTGCACCGCGCCTACGTTAATGCTCGTCTGATGTCGGCTATTCCGCTGAACGGCGTTTGTGACAACTACAGCTGGGCAGAAGCGATCAGCCTGCTGCGCAACAACCGCGTGGTGATCTTCTCCGCCGGCACCGGCAACCCGTTCTTTACTACGGATTCGGCGGCCTGCCTGCGCGGTATCGAAATCGAAGCGGACGTCGTGCTGAAAGCGACCAAGGTTGACGGCGTTTACTCTGACGATCCGGTAAAAAATCCGGACGCCACGATGTACGATCAGCTGAGCTACACCGAAGTGTTGGAACGTGAATTGAAAGTGATGGATCTGGCCGCCTTTACGCTGGCCCGCGACCATAAACTGCCGATCCGCGTCTTCAATATGAACAAGCCGGGCGCGCTGCGCCGCGTAGTGATGGGTGAAAAAGAAGGCACCCTGATTACGCAATAATGTCCGTTAGCACATAAAATAAGGTATATTCTGCCTTTGTAGTGCGTTACGCACGCTAACAGATAGCTAACAGGCTCTTCTGAGCCTGTCAGGTTAACCAGAATTCAAGGGTTACAACGTGATTAACGAAATCAGAAAAGATGCTGAAACGCGCATGGACAAGTGCCTGGAAGCATTTAAAAACCACATCAGCAAAATCCGCACCGGCCGCGCGTCGCCAAGCATTCTTGACGGCATCATGGTCGATTATTACGGCTCCGCCACGCCGCTGCGTCAGCTGGCAAGCGTAACCGTGGAGGATTCCCGTACGCTGAAAATCAACGTATTTGACCGCTCGATCAGCGCGGCCGTTGAAAAAGCGATCATGGCTTCTGACCTGGGCCTGAACCCAAGCTCAGCGGGCAGCGACATTCGCGTGCCGCTTCCGGCGCTGACGGAAGAGCGTCGTAAAGACCTGATTAAAATCGTGCGCGGCGAAGCCGAGCAGGGTCGCGTTTCCGTACGTAACGTGCGTCGCGACGCCAACGATAAGGTTAAAGCGCTGCTGAAAGATAAAGAAATCAGCGAAGATGAAGAGCGTCGTTCTCAGGATGATATCCAGAAAATGACCGACGTGTTCATCAAGAAAGTCGATGCCGCGCTGGCAGAAAAAGAAGCGGAGCTGATGGACTTCTGAGTCGATCCGCGCCGTGACTTAACGCCGTACAGGGTGCCTTTTTCGGAGGGTAGTCTTACGGCGTTTTGCATTTAATCCCCTGGCTGGCGACTTATCGTCGCAGGTCATTACACAGAGCACCTTCATGAAGCAACTGACCATTCTCGGTTCCACCGGTTCAATCGGTACCAGCACGCTGGCCGTCATTAAAGCGAATCCCGAGCTGTTCGCCGTTAAGGCGCTGGTGGCCGGGCATAACGTCGGGCTGATGGCGGAACAGTGTCTCGCTTTCCGGCCGGCTTATGCGGCCATGGCTGACGAGAAGTCCGCCAGCGCGTTACGGCTGCGGTTGAAAGAGCTGAACGTGGCGACCGAGGTGCTGAGCGGCGAACAGGCTGCCTGCGATCTGGCCGCGCTGGACGACGTGGATCAGGTTATGGCGGCGATCGTTGGCGCGGCAGGCCTGCTGCCGACGCTGGCGGCCATACGCGCCGGTAAGGCCGTGCTGTTGGCCAATAAAGAGTCGCTGGTCACCTGCGGCCAGCTGTTTCTGGAGGCGGTAAGCGAATTTAAAGCGCAGCTGCTGCCGGTCGATAGCGAGCATAATGCCATTTTTCAGAGTTTGCCCGCTTCCCTCCAGCGCCAGTTAGGATACGCTTCTCTACAAGATAATGGCATTGACAGCATTATTCTTACGGGGTCGGGTGGCCCTTTCCGTGAAACGCCGCTGGCGGACCTGGCGCAGATGACGCCGGATCAGGCCTGCGCGCATCCGAACTGGACGATGGGGCGAAAAATCTCCGTTGATTCGGCCACCATGATGAATAAAGGTTTGGAATATATTGAAGCCCGCTGGCTTTTTAACGCGACCGACGCGCAGATGGAAGTGGTGCTGCATCCGCAATCGGTGATCCATTCCATGGTGCGCTACCGTGACGGCAGCGTGCTGGCGCAAATGGGGTCGCCGGATATGCGTACGCCTATCGCTCACGTAATGGCCTGGCCGCAGCGAGTGCAGTCCGGCGCAAAACCGTTGGATTTTGCCCGCATGAGCGCCCTGACGTTCGCCGAGCCGGACTACGCGCGTTATCCCTGCCTTAAGCTGGCTATCGACGCCTGTAAAACCGGGCAGGCCGCGACTACCGCGCTGAACGCCGCTAATGAGATCGCCGTTGCCGCTTTTCTGGATGCGCAAATCCGATTTACCGATATTGCGCGAGTGAATATGAGCGTTCTGGAAACGCTTTCCTGCCGCGAGCCGGAGAGCGTGGAGGCGGTACTGGATATCGACAGGCGCGCGCGCGCTACGGCGAAAACCTGTTTGTCGCGTTTTCCAACCGCACGCTAACCAGCGTGCGTTTGTGGGGCAGGGGTGGAGGTGTTACAATCTGCGCCCGTCCTTAAAGCGACGTAGCGATACAGCGACAGCTGCCGTGGCCGACACGGCTTTTTTACGTCAAGCGGGCAAACTATTTCAGAAACCGTCGTATTTCTGATTAAAGGAAATAATTACGCGTTATGTCGTCCGAAAATCAAATAAAAACCGATGACCAGTCGGGAGAAAATCCCCGCCACGTGGCCATCATTATGGATGGCAATGGCCGCTGGGCCAAAAACCAGGGGAAAATGCGCATTACCGGCCATAAGGCGGGCGTAAAGTCCGTGCGCCGCGCGGTAAGCTTTGCCGTCAGCAATAAGCTGGATGCGCTGACCCTGTATGCCTTCAGCAGCGAAAACTGGAACCGTCCTCCGCAGGAAGTGATGGCGCTGATGGAGCTGTTTGTCTGGGCTCTGGACAGCGAGGTGAAAAGCCTCCATAAACATAACGTACGCCTGCGAATTATTGGCGATACGGGCCGATTTAACGCTCGTTTGCAGGAGCGTATCCGGCGCGCCGAGGAACTGACTCAGCAAAATAATGGACTTACCCTGAACATTGCCGCGAATTATGGCGGACGTTGGGATATTATTCATAGCGTCAGGAAAATTGCAGAACAGGTGCAGGAAAGTCTGGTTCGTCCGGATCAGATCGAGGAAGAAACCCTCGCACAGCATCTTTGTCTCAACGATCTGGCACCTGTGGATCTGGTAATAAGGACAGGGGGAGAGCATCGAATCAGTAATTTCTTGCTGTGGCAGGTTGCCTATGCGGAGTTCTTTTTTACCGATGTTCTTTGGCCTGATTTTGATGAACAAGTTTTTGAAGGTGCACTGAATGCGTTTGCACAACGAGAGCGTCGCTTTGGCGGCGCAGCACCCGGCGGCGCCTGAGCGCACTGGGGGTAATCCTTGCTGAAGTCACGCCTGATTACCGCATTGATACTTATCCCGATTGTGATTGCGGCGCTGTTTCTGCTGCCGCCTGCCGGTTTTGCTATCGTCACGCTGGCTATCTGTATGCTGGCGGCGTGGGAGTGGGGTCAGTTCGCTGGCCTGGCCTCCAGCTCCCAGCGCGTCTGGCTCGCGGTTCTGTGCGGGCTGCTGCTGGCGTTCATGACGTTTACGCTGCCTGCTTACCATCCTGTGCATCTTCCCCTTATTGCGGGCTCGCTTTGGGCGGCGCTGGGCTGGTGGATAGTTGCGCTGCTGCTGGTGTTGACCTATCCCGTATCCGCCGCGCTGTGGCGCTCGTCTCGTGCTTTACGCCTGTTGTTTGGTATTCTGACCATTGTGCCCTTCTTCTGGGGCATGGTGGCGCTGCGCCAGTATCATTACGACAGCGACCATTTTGCCGGCGCCTGGTGGCTGCTCTACGTGCTGTTTCTGGTATGGGGCGCGGATTCCGGGGCCTACATGTTTGGTCGTCTGTTCGGCAAACACAAGCTGGCGCCAAAAGTTTCGCCGGGGAAAACCTGGGAAGGGTTTTTTGGCGGCCTGGTCACTACGGGCATTATCGCCTGGCTGTTCGGGCTGTGGGCGCCGCTGAGCGTATCGCCTGTGACGCTGCTGACCTGCTCCATTGTCGCCACGCTGGCTTCCGTATTGGGCGATTTGACCGAGAGCATGTTCAAGCGCGAAGCGGGCATTAAAGACAGCGGACAGCTTATTCCAGGTCATGGTGGTATTCTGGATCGTATCGATAGCCTGACGGCGGCGGTGCCGGTATTCGCCTGCCTGCTGTTGCTGGCTTTCGGCACGCTATAAGGGACGTTATGTTGAGTATACTCTGGAGCCTTGGGGCCTTTATCGTTGCGCTGGGCATTCTGATCACCGTGCATGAATTTGGCCATTTCTGGGTGGCGCGCCGCTGCGGTGTCAAAGTCGAACGCTTTTCTGTCGGCTTTGGCAAGGCGCTGTGGCGACGTCGCGACAGCCAGGGCACCGAGTATGTTATCGCGCTGATCCCGCTGGGCGGCTATGTTAAAATGCTCGACGAACGCGTCGAAAGCGTGCCGCCGGAGCTTCGCCATCTCTCCTTTAATAATAAAACCGTCGCGCAGCGCGCCGCTATTATCAGCGCCGGCCCGCTGGCTAATTTCCTGTTTGCCATCTTTGCTTACTGGCTGGTTTTTATCATCGGCGTGCCTGGCGTACGGCCGGTGGTTGGTGAAATAGTGAGCGGTTCGCAGGCTGCCGAGGCGCAAATTGCGCCTGGAATGGAACTTAAGGCCGTTGACGGTATCGAAACGCCTGACTGGGAAGCTGTGCGGATGGCGCTGGTAGCGAAAATTGGCGACCAGCAGACTACGCTCAGCGTGGCGCCTTTCGGCACCAGCCAGGTTCAGGATGTCCGGCTTGATTTGCGTAACTGGCATTTCGCGCCTGACAGAGAGGATCCGGTCGCGTCGCTGGGCATTCATCCTCGCGGTCCGCAGGTCGAAACCGTGCTGGCAGAAATCCAGTCCGGCTCCGCTGCGGCCAGAGCAGGTTTGCAAGCAGGCGACAGGATCGTTAAAGTCGGGGGTCAGCCGTTGGCGCAGTGGCAGCAGTTTGTCGCCGAGGTTCGCGATAATCCCGGCAGGCCGCTGGCGGTTGAAGTTGAGCGACAGGGTGCATCAGTGGCCCTGACGCTGACGCCGGATGTTAAGCCGGGCAACAAAGCGGAAGGGTTTGCGGGCGTGATCCCACGCATCGTTCCGCTGCCGGACGAATACAAAACGGTTCGCCAGTATGGGCCGTTTGCGGCCGTTGGCGAGGCCAGCGTCAAAACCTGGCAGCTGATGAAGCTGACGGTGACGATGCTGGGCAAGCTGATAGTTGGCGAAGTGAAGTTGAACAATCTCAGCGGGCCGATTTCTATCGCCCAGGGTGCTGGGATGTCGGCGGAATATGGCTTGATTTATTACCTGATGTTTCTTGCGCTAATCAGCGTGAATCTCGGGATTATCAATCTGTTCCCCTTGCCGGTATTAGATGGTGGACATTTGCTGTTTCTGGCGATCGAAAAGATCAAAGGTGGGCCGGTGTCTGAGCGAGTTCAGGACTTCAGTTATCGCATTGGCTCGGTTTTGCTGGTGCTGTTAATGGGGCTTGCACTATTCAATGATTTCTCGCGTCTCTGACAGGGTCAAACCTGCCTGATGCGAGAACCAGTTAGGAAGAATGCATAACAACGATGGCGATGAAAAAGTTGCTCATAGCGTCGCTGCTGTTTAGCAGCGCCACCGTATACGCGGCAGACGGCTTCGTGGTGAAGGATATCCATTTCGAAGGCCTGCAGCGAGTCGCCGTCGGGGCGGCATTGCTCAGTATGCCTGTCCGCGTAGGAGATACCGTCTCCGATGATGATCTCAGTAATACCATCCGCGCCCTTTTTGCGACCGGGAACTTCGAAGATGTTCAGGTTCTGCGCGACGGCAATACGCTGATCGTTCAGGTGAAAGAGCGTCCGACCATTGCCAGCATCACCTTCTCCGGTAACAAAGCGGTGAAGGATGACATGCTCAAGCAGAACCTGGAAGCGTCCGGGGTGCGGGTGGGCGAAGCCCTGGACCGCACCACTATCTCGACTATTGAGAAAGGGCTGGAGGATTTCTACTACAGCGTCGGTAAATACAGCGCCAGCGTTAAGGCCGTTGTTACGCCGCTGCCGCGTAACCGCGTCGATCTGAAGCTGGTCTTTACCGAAGGCGTGTCTGCGAAAATTCAGCAGATCAACGTGGTCGGCAATAAAGCCTTCAGCTCGGACGAGCTGATCTCGCGCTTCCAGCTGCGTGATGAAGTGCCATGGTGGAACCTGGTCGGCGACCGTAAATATCAGAAGCAGAAACTGGCGGGCGACCTGGAAACCCTGCGCAGCTTCTATCTGGATCGTGGCTATGCGCGCTTTAATATCGACTCCACCCAGGTCAGCCTGACGCCGGATAAAAAAGGCATTTATATCACCATCAATATTAACGAAGGCGATCAGTACAAGCTTTCCGGCGTAGTGGTGAACGGCAGCATGGCAGGACACTCGGCGGAAGTTGAATCCCTGTCCAAAATTCAGCCGGGCGAACTCTATAACGGTGCCAAAGTCACCAAAATGGAAGACGACATCAAGAAGATGTTCGGTCGCTACGGCTATGCCTATCCTCGCGTGATGACGCAGCCGGAAATCAACGACGCGGATAAAACCGTGAAGCTGCACGTTAACGTGGATGCGGGCAACCGTTACTACGTGCGTAAAGTGCGTTTTGAAGGCAACGATACCTCGAAAGATTCCGTACTGCGTCGCGAAATGCGTCAGATGGAAGGCGCGTGGCTGGGTAGCGATCTGGTCGAGCAGGGCAAAGAGCGTCTGAATCGTACCGGCTACTTTGAAACGGTGGAAACCGATACGCAGCGCGTGCCTGGCGCACCCGATCAGGTAGACGTGGTCTACAAGGTCAAAGAGCGCAACACCGGTACCTTTAACTTCGGCGTGGGTTACGGTACGGAAAGCGGCGTCAGCTTCCAGGTCGGCGTTACGCAGGAAAACTGGCTGGGCACGGGTAATACCGTCGGCATCAGCGGCACCAAAAACGATTATCAGACCTATGCTGAATTCTCGCTGACCGATCCGTACTTTACGGTCGACGGCGTCAGCCTGGGCGGTCGTGTCTTCTATAACGACTTTAAAGCGGATGACGCGGATCTGTCTGACTATACCAACAGAAGCTATGGTCTGGACGGCACGCTGGGCTTCCCGGTTAACGAGAACAACACGCTGCGCGTGGGTCTGGGCTATGTCCATAACGACCTGTCCAACATGCAGCCGCAGATCGCCATGTTCCGTTATCTGCGCTCCGTGGATCAGAACCCGGATCTGAACAAAGACGCTGACTATTCCGCAGACGACTTCACGTTCAACTACGGCTGGACGTACAACACGCTGGACCGCGGCTTCTTCCCAACCTCGGGTAACCGTACCAACCTGAATGGTAAAATCACCATTCCAGGCTCGGACAACGCCTTCTATAAAGCGACGCTGGATACGCAGCAGTATCTGCCGCTGAATCAGGATCGTACCTGGGTGCTGTTGGGTCGTGGTCGTGTAGGCTATGGTGATGGACTGAGCGGCAAAGAACTGCCGTTCTACGAAAACTTCTATGCGGGTGGCTCAAGCACCGTACGTGGTTTCCGCTCCAACACCATTGGTCCGAAGGCGGCTTACTACAATAACAACTCCAGCACCTGCTCAACGGGAACGCTGTGTGATTCCAACGATGCGGTCGGCGGTAATGCGATGGCAACAGCCAGCGCCGAGCTGATCACGCCAACGCCGTTCCTTAGCGAGAAATATGCGAATTCCGTGCGTACCTCGCTGTTCGTCGATGCCGGTACCGTGTGGGATACCGCATGGGAAAACACCGCAGAAACGCGCGCGGCAGGCATTCCGGACTACAGCGAGCCGAGCAATATTCGTATGTCGGCCGGTCTGGCGCTGCAGTGGATGTCACCACTGGGGCCGCTGGTGTTCTCATACGCTCAGCCGTTCAAGAAATATGATGGTGATAAAGCCGAACAGTTCCAGTTTAATATCGGTAAAACCTGGTAAGCTGCTACGCTTTGCAAACTTTGAGAAAAGCGCTGTCTGACTTTTCTCAACGCTCGCGGTGTCATACCGCGAGTATCGCGCCGTTCACTGGCAGCCTCGCGCTGCCTTAACGCGCAACACATGTGTCCTGGACACAAACGTTGATGGTAAGGAGTTTATAGTGAAAAAGTTGTTGTGTGCCGCAGGCCTCTCTCTCGCTCTGGCGGTTTCCGCCGGCGCTCAGGCCGCTGACAAGATTGCAGTGGTAAACGTTTCCAGCATTTTCCAACAGTTACCGGCGCGTGCGACAGTTGCGAAACAGCTTGAAAATGAGTTTAAAGGCCGTGCGACTGAACTGCAGGGAATGGAACGCGATCTGCAAACCAAAATGCAGCGTCTGCAGCGTGACGGTTCTACCATGAAAGCAAGCGAGCGCAGCCGTCTGGAAAAAGACGTGATGGCGCAGCGTGAAACCTTCTCCAGCAAAGCCCAGGCTTTCGAGCAGGATAACCGTCGCCGTCAGGCAGAAGAGCGTAACAAAATCCTGAGCCGTATTCAGGATGCAGTGAAAAAAGTCGCGGCTGACGAAGGTTACGACGTCGTGGTCGATGCCAACGCCGTGGCTTACGCCAGCTCATCCAAAGACATCACTGCTGATGTTCTGAAACAGGTTAAATAATCAATGTCTTCAATTCGACTGGCTGATTTAGCCCAGCAGTTGGATGCAGATTTGCACGGAGATGGCGATATCGTCATCTCCGGCATTGCTTCTATGCAATCCGCCCAATCCGGTCAAATCACCTTTCTTTCCAACAGCCGCTATCGCGAACAGCTGGCAGCCTGTAAGGCTTCCGCCGTGGTGCTGCAGGCGGCGGACGTAGAATTTTGCCAGAGCGCCGCTCTGGTGGTGAAAGACCCCTACCTGACCTATGCGCGTATGGCGCAGATTCTGGACACCACGCCGCAGCCAGCGACGAATATTGCGCCAGGCGCAGTTATCGACGCTACGGCGAAGCTGGGTAAAAATGTTTCCGTCGGCGCGAACGCCGTTATCGAATCCGGCGTAGAGCTGGGCGATAACGTGGTGATTGGCGCCGGCTGCTTTATCGGTAAAAACACCCGTATTGGCGCGGGTACGCGCCTGTGGGCCAACGTTTCCGTCTATCACGAAGTACAGATCGGCGAAAATTGCCTGATCCAGTCCGGCACCGTTATTGGCGCGGACGGCTTTGGTTACGCGAACGATCGCGGCAACTGGGTGAAAATACCGCAGCTGGGTACGGTCATTATCGGCGATCGCGTTGAAATTGGCGCCTGTACCACTATCGATCGCGGCGCGTTGGATAACACTCAGATTGGGAATGGTGTTATCATTGACAACCAGTGCCAGATTGCACACAACGTGGTGATTGGCGACAATACCGCGGTAGCAGGCGGCGTAATCATGGCGGGCAGCCTGAAAATCGGCCGCTACTGCATGATTGGCGGCGCCAGCGTGATCAACGGCCACATGGAAATTTGTGACAAAGTGACGGTCACGGGGATGGGAATGGTTATGCGACCAATCACCCAACCTGGGGTATACTCGTCCGGGATCCCGCTGCAACCGAATAAAAACTGGCGTAAAACCGCCGCGCTGGTCATGAACATCGATGAGATGAGCAAGCGCTTAAAAGCTGTTGAGCGTAAAGTCAGCGCGGAATGAGCGTCTGGTTGTTGAACCGCCTTCACTATTCCGCTGCACCTTGTGGAATATAAAAAGAATGCTAAGCATGGAAGGCTGGTGCACGGAAACTGATTTGCGGCCTGCGGACGATGCTCTCGTTGCAGGCCGTGTTATTGATGCCATCAGAATTTTTAGGACAGGAAGAGTATTTTGACTACTGAAACTCATACTCTGAAAATTGAAGAGATTATTGAACTGCTGCCGCACCGCTATCCGTTTCTGCTGGTCGATCGCGTATTGGAATTTGAGGAACATAAGTTTCTGCGTGCGGTAAAAAACGTATCGGTCAACGAACCGTTTTTCCAGGGCCATTTCCCTGGTAAACCGATTTTTCCAGGCGTGCTGATTTTAGAAGCCATGGCGCAGGCGACCGGTATTCTGGCGTTTAAAAGCGTGGGCAAACTTGAGCCGGGCGAGCTGTACTATTTTGCCGGCATCGATGAAGCTCGCTTCAAGCGTCCGGTCGTACCGGGCGATCAGATGATTATGGAAGTCACCTTCGAGAAAACCCGCCGTGGTCTGACCCGCTTTAAAGGCGTGGCGACCGTTGACGGTAAAATTGTCTGCGAAGCAACCATGATGTGTGCGCGCAGCCGGGAGGCGTAATTCGTGATTGATGAAACTGCTGTTATCCACCCCAGTTCAGTGATTGAAGAGGGCGCCGTCATTGGCGCTCGCGTGCATATTGGCCCGTTTTGCTTTATAGGCGCTAACGTTGAGATTGGCGAAGGCACCGTGCTGAAATCGCACGTGGTGGTCAATGGGCATACGAAGATTGGTAAAGACAACACGATTTACCAGTTTGCGTCCATCGGCGAGGTCAACCAGGATCT
Organism: Erwinia wuhanensis; assembly: GCF_030484085.1. Taxonomy (NCBI): domain Bacteria; kingdom Pseudomonadati; phylum Pseudomonadota; class Gammaproteobacteria; order Enterobacterales; family Erwiniaceae; genus Erwinia; species Erwinia wuhanensis. Next base: position 49,692 of record NZ_JAUJUH010000007.1, on the reverse strand, counting down.
GAAGTATGCTGGCGAACCGACCCGCGTGGAAGTTGGCGATCGCAACAGCATCCGCGAAAGCGTCACCATCCATCGCGGCACCTCGCAGGCGGACGGCCTGACCAAAGTCGGCAGCGATAACCTGCTGATGGTTAACGTGCACGTTGCGCACGACTGCGTAATTGGCGATCGCTGCATTCTCGCCAATAACGCTACGCTTGGCGGTCACGTCACCGTGGATGACTTTGCCATTATTGGCGGGATGACAGCCGTTCATCAATTCTGCATCATCGGCGCGCACGTGATGGTCGGCGGCTGTTCCGGCGTTGCCCAGGACGTTCCGCCTTTCGTGATCGCGCAGGGCAACCACGCCACGCCGTTCGGCATTAACCTGGTAGGCCTGCAGCGTCGCGGCTTCAGTAAAGAAGCACTGCACGCGATCCGCAACGCCTATAAGGTACTTTACCGCAGCGGTAAAACGCTGGACGAAGCGAAGCCGGAAATCGCCGACATCGCTCGCGAGCATCCTGAAGTGCAGCCGTTCTTCGATTTCTTCGCCCGTTCTACCCGGGGTTTGATCCGTTAAGCCATGCCTCAGCCATTAACGATAGCCCTCGTCGCCGGAGAAACCTCCGGCGATATTCTTGGTGCCGGCTTGATCCGTGCCCTGAAGAGCAAGCACCCAGATACGCGCTTTGTCGGCGTAGCCGGGCCGCTGATGCAGGCTGAAGGCTGCGAAGCCTGGTACGAGATGGAAGAGCTGGCGGTGATGGGCGTCGTTGAAGTGCTGGAACGCCTGCCGCGCCTGCTGAAGATCCGCCGCGATCTGACGCAGCGCTTCAGCGAGCTTAAACCGGATGTCTTTGTCGGCATTGATGCGCCGGACTTCAACATTACGCTGGAAGGGCGCCTGAAGCAGCGCGGGATCCGCACCATCCACTACGTTAGTCCGTCCGTATGGGCGTGGCGACAGAAGCGCGTCTTCAAAATTGGTCGCTCGACCGATCTGGTGCTGGCGTTTTTACCGTTTGAAAAAGCCTTTTACGATCGCTATAACGTTCCCTGTCGCTTTATTGGTCATACAATGGCCGATGCGATGCCGATCGAGCCGGACAAGCGCGCCGCGCGGCTGGAGCTGGGTATTGCGGAAGGGGTGCCCTGCCTGGCGCTGCTGCCGGGCAGCCGCAATGCAGAAGTAGAAATGCTCAGCGCCGATTTTCTGCGCACCGCAGAGCTGCTGCGCGCCAAATGGCCCAATCTTGAAATCGTGGTGCCGCTGGTGAATCCACGGCGTCGCGAGCAGTTCGAAAAGATAAAAGCGGAAGTCGCGCCCGATTTGCCAATGCATCTGCTGGATGGCAAAGGCCGTCAGGCGATGATCGCCAGCGATGCGGCGCTGCTCGCTTCCGGCACGGCCGCGCTGGAGTGTATGCTGGCGAAATGCCCGATGGTGGTAGGCTACCGCATGAAGCCTTTTACCTTCTGGCTGGCGAAGCGCCTGGTGAAAACCGACTACGTCTCGCTGCCAAATCTGTTAGCCGGCCGCGAGCTGGTGAAAGAGCTGTTGCAGGATGAGTGCCAGCCGGCACAGCTGGCGGCCGCGCTGGAACCGCTGCTGGCGCAGGGCGAAACCCGCGATCGCCTGCTGGCGACCTTTACCGAACTGCATCACCAAATTCGCTGGAATGCCGACGAGCAGGCCGCCGCCGCCGTACTGGAGCTGTGTTAATGAGTTTTATCTATCCCCAGGCCAGCCTGATTGCTGGCGTGGATGAAGTAGGCCGCGGCCCGTTAGTCGGCGCGGTCGTGACCGCTGCGGTTATCCTTGACCCGGCAAAACCGATCGTTGGCCTGGCCGACTCGAAGAAGCTGTCGGAAAAACGCCGTCTGGCGCTGTTCGATGAGATCAAAGAGAAGGCGTTAAGCTGGAGCCTGGGCCGCGCGGAACCGGAAGAAATCGACCAGCTGAATATTCTGCACGCCACCATGCTGGCGATGCAGCGCGCCGTGGCGGGCCTGGCGATCGTGCCGGATTTCGTGCTGATCGACGGCAACCGCTGTCCGGCGCTGCCGATGCCCGCGCAGGCGGTGGTCAAAGGCGACAGCCTGGTGGCGGAAATCAGCGCCGCGTCGATTATCGCCAAAGTGACGCGCGATAAAGAAATGGCAGAGCTGGATCTCCTGTTCCCGCAGTATGGCTTCGCCCAGCATAAGGGCTACCCAACGGCGCTGCATATGGAGCGGCTGGCGCTGCACGGCGCTACGCCACATCATCGCCGCAGCTTCGCGCCGGTGCGCAATGCGCTGCTGGATGCCGAAGTGCTCGCTGCGGCCCGATAACAAGTTTTCAGCAGGATTAAAGATGGCCGAACCTCGTTTTGTTCATTTACGCGTACACAGCGACTACTCCATGGTGGATGGATTAGCCAAGACTGCCCCGCTGGTGAAAAAAGCGGCGGCGATGGGTATGCCCGCCATAGCCATTACGGACTTCACCAACCTTTGCGGGCTGGTGAAGTTTTATGGCACGGCACACGGTCAGGGCATGAAGCCGATTATCGGCGCGGACTTTAACGTTGCCAGCGAGGCGATGGGCGAAGAGCTGTCGCAGCTGACCGTGCTGGCCGCGACCAATACCGGCTACCAGAATCTTACCCTGCTGATTTCACGCGCCTATCAGCGCGGCTATGGCGCGGCCGGCCCGACCATCGATCGCGACTGGCTGATTGAGCTGAACGAAGGCCTGATCCTGCTTTCCGGCGGTCGTCGGGGCGACGTTGGCAAAATGCAGCTGCGCGGCAACCAGACGCAGGTGGCCGAATGCCTGGCGTTCTACAAGCAATATTTCCCCAATCGTTACTATCTGGAGCTGATCCGCACCGGTCGACCTGACGAAGAATCCTGGCTGCACGCCGCCGTTGAGCTGGCCACGGCCGAAGGTATTCCGGTTGTGGCGACCAATGAAGTCTGCTTCCTGGAAGAGGACGATTTTGACGCGCATGAAATCCGCGTAGCCATCCACGACGGCTTCACGCTGGACGATCCCAAACGGCCACGCCTCTACAGTCCTCAGCAATATCTGCGCAGCGTTGATGAGATGTGCGAGCTGTTCTCGGACATCCCGGAAGCGCTGGCGAACAGCGTGGAAATTGCTAAGCGTTGTAACGTGACTATTCGCCTGGGCGAATACTTCCTGCCGCAGTTCCCGACCGGCGATATGACCACCGAAGATTTCCTGGTGATGAAATCGAAAGAGGGGCTGGAAGAGCGGCTGGAGTTTCTGTTCCCGGACCCGGAAGTGCGCGCGCAAAAAAGGCCGGCATATGACGAGCGCCTCGAAATCGAGCTGAACGTTATCAACCAGATGGGTTTCCCCGGCTACTTCCTGATCGTGATGGAGTTTATCCAGTGGTCGAAGGATAACAACGTGCCGGTCGGGCCGGGCCGTGGTTCCGGCGCCGGTTCGCTGGTGGCCTATGCGCTGAAAATCACCGACCTCGATCCGCTGGAATTCGACCTGCTGTTCGAACGCTTCCTTAACCCGGAACGTGTTTCCATGCCCGACTTTGACGTCGACTTCTGCATGGAAAAACGCGATCTGGTCATTGAGCACGTGGCCGAAATGTACGGCCGCAAGGCGGTTTCGCAGATTATCACCTTTGGTACGATGGCGGCGAAAGCGGTGATCCGCGACGTGGGCCGCGTGCTGGGGCATCCTTACGGCTTCGTCGATCGTATCTCTAAACTGGTGCCGCCCGATCCGGGCATGACGCTGGAAAAAGCTTTTGCGGCCGAGCCGCAGCTGCCGGAAATTTACGAGGCGGACGAGGAAGTCAAAGCGCTGATCGATATGGCGCGCAAGCTGGAAGGCGTCACGCGTAACGCCGGTAAACATGCGGGGGGCGTGGTGATTGCGCCTACGCAAATCACCGACTTTGCGCCGCTCTACTGCGACGAAAACGGCAACCATCCGGTTACCCAGTTCGACAAGAACGACGTGGAATACGCCGGTCTGGTGAAGTTTGACTTCCTGGGGCTGCGTACGCTGACCATTATCGACTGGGCGCTGGCGATGATTAACGCCCGTCGCAAGAAGCACGGCGAGCCGCCTGTCGATATCGCGGCGATTCCGCTTGATGACAAGAAAAGTTTCGATATGCTACAGCGCTCGGAAACCACGGCGGTGTTCCAGCTTGAATCGCGCGGCATGAAGGATCTGATCAAGCGTCTGAAGCCGGACTGCTTTGAAGATATGATCGCACTGGTGGCGCTGTTCCGCCCTGGCCCCCTTCAGTCGGGCATGGTAGATAACTTTATCGACCGTAAGCACGGGCGCGAAGCGATTTCCTATCCTGACATTCAGTGGCAGCATGAGTCGCTGAAGCCGGTGCTGGAACCGACCTATGGCATTATCCTGTATCAGGAACAGGTGATGCAGATTGCGCAGGTGCTGGCGGGCTACAGCCTCGGCGGCGCGGATATGCTGCGTCGTGCGATGGGTAAAAAGAACCCGGTCGAAATGGCCAAACAGCGCGGCGGCTTTGAAGACGGCGCGAAAGCGCGCGGCATCGACGGCGAGCTGGCGATAAAAATCTTCGACCTGGTGGAGAAGTTCGCCGGTTACGGCTTTAACAAGTCGCACTCCGCCGCTTACGCGCTGGTTTCCTACCAGACGCTGTGGCTGAAGGCGCACTATCCGGCCGAGTTTATGGCGGCGGTAATGACGGCCGATATGGATAACACCGAGAAGGTGGTTGGCCTGGTGGACGAATGCTGGCGGATGGGGCTGAAAGTCCTGCCGCCGGATATCAACGCCGGGCTGTATCCGTTCCACGTGAATGACGATGGCGAAATCGTTTATGGTATCGGCGCAATCAAAGGCGTGGGCGAAGGCCCGATCGAAGCGATTCTGGAAGCGCGTAATAAGGACGGCTACTTCCGGGAACTGTTCGATCTTTGCGCGCGTACCGATACCAAAAAGCTTAACCGGCGCGTGCTGGAAAAGCTGATTATGTCCGGCGCGTTCGACCGGCTTGGGCCACACCGTGCGGCCCTGATGAGCGCGCTGAACGATGCGCTGAAAGCGGCGGATCAACACGCCAAAGCCGAGGCCATTGGCCAGGCGGATATGTTCGGCGTGCTGGCCGATGAGCCGGAACAGATTGAAAAATCTTACGCCGACGTGACGCCGTGGCCAGAGCAGGTCAGGCTGGATGGCGAAAGAGAAACCTTAGGGCTTTACTTAACCGGGCACCCGATTAATCAGTATCTGAAAGAGATCGAGCGCTACGTGGGAGGAATGCGCCTGAAAGACATGCACCCGACCGAACGTGGCAAAATGACCATGGCCGTCGGTCTGGTGGTGGCGGCTCGCGTAATGGTAACAAAACGCGGAAACCGTATCGGTATTTGTACGCTGGACGACCGATCCGGTCGTCTGGAAGTGATGTTATTCACCGATGCACTTGATAAGTTCCAGCATTTGCTGGAAAAAGACCGTATCCTGATCGTCAGCGGACAGGTCAGCTTCGATGACTTCAGCGGCGGGCTTAAAATGACCGCTCGCGATGTGATGGACATTGATGAAGCCCGTGAAAAATATGCTCGCGGGCTTGCTATCTCGCTGACGGACAGGCAAATTGATGACCAGCTTTTAAACCGTCTCCGCCAATCCCTGGAACCTTATCGTTCGGGGACTATTCCGGTTCATCTCTACTATCAGAGAGAGGATGCGCGGGCGAGGCTGCGCTTCGGTGCAGCGTGGCGCGTATCGCCCAGCGATCGTTTATTAAACGACCTGCGATCGCTGATCGGGTCGGAGCAGGTGGAACTGGAGTTTGACTAAAACAGGAATATTATGAGTCTTAATTACCTGGATTTCGAACAGCCAATCGCAGAACTTGAAGCGAAAATTGACTCGCTGAAGTCGGTTGGCCGTCAGGATGAAAAACTGGATATTAACCTGGATGAAGAGATCCAGCGTCTGCGCGAAAAAAGCGTCGAGCTGACCCGGAAAATCTTCTCCGATTTAGGTGCATGGCAGATCGCGCAGCTGGCGCGTCATCCTTTGCGTCCTTATACGCTGGACTATGTCCGTAATGTCTTTACCGATTTCGACGAGCTGGCTGGCGATCGCGCTTACGCGGACGACAAAGCTATCGTCGGCGGCATTGCTCGCCTGGAAGGCCGTCCGGTGATGATCATCGGTCATCAGAAAGGCCGCGAGACCAAAGAGAAGATCCGTCGTAACTTTGGCATGCCGGCGCCGGAAGGTTACCGTAAGGCGCTGCGCCTGATGGAAATGGCCGAGCGTTTTAATATGCCGATCGTGACCTTTATCGATACGCCGGGCGCTTATCCGGGCGTGGGCGCGGAAGAGCGCGGGCAGTCTGAGGCTATCGCACGTAACCTGCGTGAGATGTCTGGCCTGACCGTTCCGGTTATCTGTACCGTTATCGGTGAGGGCGGCTCCGGCGGCGCGCTGGCGATTGGCGTCGGCGACAAAGTGAATATGCTGCAGTACAGCACCTACTCGGTGATTTCGCCGGAAGGCTGTGCGTCAATTCTGTGGAAAAGCGCGGATAAAGCGCCGCTGGCCGCAGAAGCGATGGGCATTATCGCTCCGCGTTTGAAAGAGCTGAAGCTGATCGATTCGGTGATCCCGGAGCCGCTGGGCGGCGCGCACCGCGATCCGCTGGCGATTGGCGCTTCGATGAAGGCACAGCTGCTGGCCGATTTGGCCGAGCTGGACGAGCTAAGCAAAGAAGAGCTGCTGGATCGTCGCTATCAGCGTCTGATGAGCTACGGCTACGCCTGATAGCTGTCCGATCGCGGAAAGAGCGGGTTCTGAACAATGCGTTGTCTGAGTTAAGGCAGCGGAGCGTTCAGGGCCCGCTTTTTTATTGGACGCAGCAAAGGGCCAGCGAGATTAACAGATTACGGGATGGCATTGCCGTAACAGCGGGTACAAAACTGGTTCAGGGCCGTACGAATTGAGCTCATCCCCCGAACGCTCGTAATCTGGACTGATTAACCTGGCTCGGGAAAACGTTAAAGTTTTGGAAGGCGCCTAGCATTATTGCTGACAGTTTCTCTTTGCCCGGAAGTGGTTAAAAGACGTACACTGGCGATGTCGTTAAAAAACACCATCGCAAAGCAATCTGGTGGAGTGGAGCATAGTATGCATGTTCAGGAACTAAAGCGTATGGCGCGTGAGGAAGAAGCGCATCAGTGTTGGGATAAAATAGGTAAGGCCATTCTTAACCGTGGTAAAACTACGCCTGGCAAGAGCGTCAGCTATAAACCAGGCATGACGGTAGAGGATTTTCTGTCTGCGGCTAATCGCAAGCAGCGGTAGTCACTATATCGATAACAAGTAAGGACGACTTGTGAAAATCCAGGCCACTCTTTCCGATGAGTTCAATCCTGGCAGTTTAGATGAGCCTTTTTCAACTGACTGGATATATCTGACTCCTGACGAACAAAGGACAATCGCCAGGTTTGCAATAGATATTGGTGAAGGCCGCGCTCTGAAAGGAAAGAATAAACCATCATGGGTCAACGATAATTATGAAAAAATCGCTGGTTCAGATGGCTATGAAGAGCAAAATTATTGGCACTATCACTGTGGCCCAACGTGGTATGAAGAAACCTTCAAAGGGCTGACTGTCGATTTAAGATTTAATCCAAACGGCATGGCTTCCGATGAATGCATTCACTATATAAGAAAAAGCGATACACAAATAACTATTATTGGCTATTCAAGGAGGCACATACCTTTCCTCGCTTCAGATTGGGGCGAAAATCCGTTTTTTTCCTGCGAGGAGTAAGCCGCAGATAATTAAAAGTTAACGGTACAGGTTGAAAAGCTTCAGCGCTGAGCGATTAACGGCTTCAATGTTGTATTATTTTCCTGTATGTGAAGCTGGGGCTGTATTTGGGTAATAAAGCCCTTTGTGTTAAGGGCAAGGTTCGTAAAAGAAAAGAGCCTCGCTTTAATAAAAGCGCTTTGAGTTGCACAACCTGGAAACGACAGATTTTGCAATCCAGCCACTTTTCATCGTACAGGCTCTTGTTTATGCCTCTCAATCCACCGCCTGAAAAACCCCTGCCTCAACCTGGGCTGGCGTGACTACGCCCGTATCCAGCACCCAGCCGCTTATCAGCGCCGCTGGCGTGACGTCAAAGGCCGGATTATAGACCTGCGCATCTTCCGGCGCCCACTGCACCTGGCCGAAACTGCCCGTCACGCCCGTGACTTCGCTGGCGGCTCGCTGTTCGATCGGGATGGCGTCCCCATTCGGGCAGTGCGCATCAAGCGTGGTGTGCGGCGCAGCCACGTAGAAGGGAACATTGTGGTAGTGCGCCAGCACCGCCAGGCTGTAGGTGCCAATCTTGTTCGCCACGTCGCCGTTGGCGGCAATACGATCCGCGCCAACCCAGATGGCATCGACCTGTTTTTTCGCCATCAGGCTGGCCGCCATGCTGTCGCAGATCAGCCGATAGGGCACGCCCAGTTCGCCCAGCTCCCAGGCCGTCAGGCGGCCGCCCTGCAACAGTGGGCGCGTCTCATCTACCCAGACCTTTTCCACCCGGCCTTCCTGCCAGCCGCGCGCAATCACGCCCAGTGCGGTGCCGACGCCGGCCGTCGCCAGACCGCCGGTGTTACAGTGGGTCAGCAGGCGGCTGCCGGGCTTGATTAGCTTCACGCCTGCCGCCGCAATGCTGTCACACAGCGCTTTATCTTCTGCTACCAGCCGCAGCGCCTCAAAAGTCAGCGCGGTGACAAAGTGCTCCTGAGCCAGCGCCAGCTTCATCCTGTCCAGATTGTTCATCAGGTTAACGGCGGTAGGGCGGGAGGCGCGCAGCACTTCCAGCGCATCACTCAGCGCCGGTTTAGGCATACCGTTTTCCGCCAGCAGGGCCAGCAGCAGGCTGGCGGAAAGGCCAATCAGCGGCGCGCCGCGTACACGCAGCGTTTTAATATGTTCGACCAGCGCCGCCACATCGGGCGTTGGACACCAAATCTTCTTTTGCGGCAGCGCCTGCTGGTCAAGGATCCACAGCTGGTTGTCACGAACTTGTAAGCTGGTTGTGCTTAGTGTCTGCATGAAGGTTAAATCCTGGTTGCGTAGTCAGGCCATATTGTGCCAACATGCCTGACGGATGTATAGACGTCTGAACGGCTTGAGGTAAAGAAGGCAGCAGACAAGTTAAAACGTGGAGGGGGAGTTAATGTCGCAATACCGTACGTTCACCGCAGCTGATGCGGTGGAATATGCCCGTGAATTTGGCGGCATTGCCGACCCACAAAGCCTGGTCAGTTCGCAGGAAATTGGCGACGGTAATCTTAACCTTGTTTTTAAAATCTTCGATCGTGACGACGTCAGCCGCATCGTCGTTAAGCAGGCGCTCCCCTATGTCCGTTGCGTGGGTGAATCCTGGCCGTTGACGCTCGATCGCGCGCGCATTGAGGCAGAAGTGCTGCAAATCCACGGCCAGTTTTGTCCGGCGCATACGGTAAAAATTCTGCATTACGATCCGGCGCTGGCGGTAATGGTGATGGAAGATCTTTCCAGCCACGCTATCTGGCGCGGTGAGCAGGTGAAAGGCATTGATTATCCGCAGGCCGCCGCGCAACTGGGCGAATATCTGGCGCAGACGCTGTTCCATACCTCCGACTTTTATCAGCATCCGTATCAGAAAAAAGCGGACGTTATCCGTTTTACCAACCCAGAGCTGTGCGATATCACCGAAGAGCTCTTCTTTAACGAGCCGTATGAAGTGCATGAGCGCAACGGCTATCCGCGCCCGCTGGAGTCGCTGGTCGCTCAGCTGCGTACCGATGACGAGCTGCGCCAGAAGGTTGCCGGGCTGAAGCATCGTTTTCTGTCGAATGCGGAAGCGCTGCTGCACGGCGATGTGCACAGCGGGTCGATTTTTGTGGCTGAAAACAGCCTGAAAGTGATCGATGCGGAATTTGGCTTTTACGGCCCGATGGGTTTTGACGTTGGCAGCGCATTAGGTAATTTACTAATCAACTACTGCGCGCTGCCCGGCCTGCTGGCGCCGCGTGAAGCGGCCGACGCGCGGGAAAAGCGCCTGGACGACGTGCGTACAACCTGGCAGAGCTTTGCCGAAGGTTTCCTGGCGCTGGCTGCCGAAAAAACGCGGGATCGCGCGCTGGCTTATCCGGGGTATGCCACCGAATTTTTGGCAAACGTCTGGCGCGATACGCTGGGCTACTGCGGCACAGAGCTGATCCGTCGTACCGTGGGCATGTCGCAGGTTGCCGATATCAAAACGATTCAGGATGAAGTGATGAAAGCGGAATGCGTCCGTCAGGCGATAACGCTGGGCAGAACGCTCATTCTGGCCGCCGACCATGTCGAAAACATTGATGCGCTGATAGCGCGAGTGCGCCAGAACGGCTGAGGCGTTACGCAAGGCGGTTTCGGCCCGATAAAATGGTGCCAACCCGCCAGCCGCGCCCTGTACTGAACATTCGGGCCGGCCAGCGGGGCGGGGATCCCGCTAACGCTGCGGGATTTTGGCTTAATTTACATCTTGAGCAGTTTCACCGTCGCATCGATATCAATTTCATCTTCCGAGAAGATCAGCGTGGTGCCCTGGAAGGTGGTGATCGCCAGTTTTTTCAGCGTACGCATTTCTCCTGGCTTAACCGATGATTTCGGCCGGATGTTGCTCATCAATACGCCCACGGAAAGCACCGGATTTTCTTTATCAATACGGGCATCGACCGGCACTTCTTCGCTGAACACCACGTAATTTTTAATGGCGGTGAGCTTCAGGCGCTCGCCTGCAATATAGATGTATTTGCTTTCCGGGACGACTTTCACCGCATAGGCTGACAGCCCTTTGCTGTTGGTGGTAGGCTCGAAAGTTACCGCCGCATCTTTTTTAATCAGGTCTGGGTTGGCGACCTTAATCACATGAAAATAACGGTTATCGCCGTTTTCATCTTTGATAAATCCGAAGCCTTTATCTTTAAACCAGGTTGTGATCGTTCCGTTCATCGCCATTACCGCCTACTTAATCGATTATCTACTCAGTTTTTGCAGCGCGCAGTGTAAAGCACAATGCCCGCGCAGACTACGCCTTTACTTTAAGTCTGGACGATAATTTTCGGCTATGCGAGGCCGACAAAAGCGCGGCGAGGGTGAGGGAAGTATTGGCGTGACGGAGAGAAAGCTAAGCACGGGGCGCAGACAGATTCGTCAGCGGGCTGAAAATTCGTTATCATCCGCAGCCACTCTCCGTGCGGTAACCCGATGCCTGTGATCCCCGACACCTTTATTGCTCCGCCGTGCCATGACGAAATAGCTATCCTTTATCAGGACGAGTATCTGCTGCTGATCGCTAAACCCGCCGGGTTGCTGAGCCTCTCGGGGAAAAACCCGCAGAATCTGGATTCGGTGCATCATCGGCTGGTAAAGCTATTTCCCGGCTGCACCCTGGTTCACCGTCTGGATTTCGGCACTTCCGGGCTGATGGTGGTTGCGCGCACTAAGGCGATCAATGCCGCTCTCTGCCAGCAGTTCAGCCAGCGCGCCGTAACCAAGGTGTACAGCGCGCTGCTTTGTGGACATGCCGATGATGACGAAGGGGTGATAGACGCCGCGATTGCCAAAGATCCGGCGCTGTTCCCGCTGATGTCAATTTGCGCCACCCACGGCAAGCCCGCTCGCTCCGGCTATCGGGTCGTTGAGCGTTTTTATCATGAGCTGGAAAACGGAACGTCGCTGCCGCTGACGCGAGTACAGCTGACGCCGGAAACCGGGCGCACCCATCAACTCCGCATTCACTGCCAGCTGCTGGGCCACCCTATCTGGGGATGCGATCTTTATGGCGGACGCCTGCTGCCAGGCACCGAACGGACGCCGCGCATGATGCTGCACGCCAGCGAACTGCATTTCGTTCATCCCGTTAGCCAGCAGCGGATAGAAACCCGTCATGCCAGCCCGTTCTGAAAGCGACCCCGTCCGGAACTAACGCAAGAGCGGCTGGATGAGGTCAGATAACCCCAGGCCGCAGGCGTTTATTACCACATCAGATCGTCAGGCACTTTAAAGTCGGCATACGGATCTTCTTCATCCTGCTCTTCCTGACTCAGGGTGCTGTTTAATACGATGCTGCTCGCATCCCGCTGCGCAATTTTATCGGCTACGCTCGCGGGGATAATAGCGTACTGGTGCTCGCCGCCGTTATCACTCGTGAGACGAGCGATGGCGAGGCGACCGCTTGTCAGCTGCGCCTGAGTAAGCTTATCCACGGTAATTTTCTTAATAAGATTGTTATCCGTGAAGTTAAAATCAATATTGCCTCTTGCAACAACGATCCTGTTCATTTCAATCAGCTGCTTCACCTGAGCCTTATACTCTTTGGATAAAGCCGCCTGTTTCTGCTGCTCGTTTAGCTGCTTATCGCGCTCAAGCTGGGCTTTTTTATTTTCTTCCACGGCCGCTCTTGCCTCGCGAGCCTGAACCCGTGATTTTTTAGCCGTTCTCTGGACCTTATCCATTTTTTTGCTGGTCACTAATCCAGCTTTCAGCATCTGCTCTTGTAAGGTAAGTTTTGTCATTTTCGTTTCTGAGGCTGTTGAATAATTCAGGGATTATACCTGTAATTTTTAAGGCTGTACCGCGTTTCACCGTGCGGTATGGCATTGCCGGAGGGCGCTGGCATCGGCCTGGCGGGCCGGACGCCGCACCGCGCCAGACTTTAAGGGGTTAATAATGCGCGGCGATTTGTCGGGCCAGGCTACCTGCCGCAGAGTTTTTAAAAAGTGCGCTTGCGCAGTCAGCCTCAGGGGCCGCATGCATTGAACCTACATTGGTGAGAAGGGCGACCGCACAGTTGGCTTTTTCATACCACCATACGCAGGCGCTGGCGCCGAGCACGTTGCCGCCATGTCCTGTAGCCGGCCCGCCATCGGTATTTATTCTGAATAAGCTTAACCCCATTTCTCCGCTATCGGCCGGCAGCCAGCGCTGCATTGCCGCCATGCTTTCAGGGTTGAGCAATTTTCCATTTTTCAGCGCCAGTATAAAATTCATCACATCCTGTGCGGTAGAAACGATGCCGCCGGCAGCCCACTCAACGGACAGATTAACGGCGGAAACGTCCAGAAGATCGCCAGGCTCCGCCTTGAAATAAGCTGAGATCCCGGCATTTTTAATAAAATGCGCATCCAGCCTGTGAAATCTTTTCGCCAGGTTTTTCCTGCCTGAAGAAAACGACGTTTCAAGAAAGGTATTTTTTAGCCGCAACGGGCCGATGATTCTTTGGCGCAAGGCTTCTTCGAACGCGTGGGAGGTGACTTTTTCAATCAGTAAACCCAGTAACGTAAAGTTGCTGTTGGAATAGTGAAAGGCTTCTCCAGGCTGGCAGAGCAGGCTTTTCCCCCGGATAAAGTCCAGGTTTTCCTCCGGCAGCCATATCTTATCCGGTTTGACCTCCCGACCGCGCGCTGCATAAATCCATGCCTGCTGGTTTTCCCAGCTGGGTATCCCGGAATAATGTGCAAGCAGCTGCCTGACGGTAACGGTTTCTGCATTGGCGACGCCTGCCAGGCTCTCTTCCGCCAGCCAGTCTGCGAGGAAAGCGTCAAGCGTCAGGGAGCCTTCTTCAACCAGCTGCAGGATGATGACCGCTACAAAAACCTTGGTGATGCTGCCAATGCCAAACAGCGTTTCCGGCGTGGCCCGGAGGTGGTTTTTAGCATCAGCGTAGCCCGCTGCCGCCTGCCATATTAGTTTATCGCCTTTGCCAATAGCCATAGCAAGAGCGGGAAAGGTCTTCTCTGCCTTTTGATCAAGCAAAGCCTTTAATTCCGCTTCGGCTGGATACATGCTTTCTGTCCCTTATCTGCTTCGTTTCGCCTTAATTTTAAACCGGGTTCAGGAAAGCAGGCGTGTAGCCGATCTGCACAAAGAGGGCCTGCGTGAGAAAGCGGAGGCGGTTAAGCCAAAAAGGGAACCGTTTCCGGTTCCCTTATTCCATTGCCGAGGCCGCTACCTTTCACGACGACTGCCGGACAACTCAGGCGGCTTCCGTTTTGCGTTCGGTTTCTGCCTGCGGCTGGCTTTTCTCCGTCCGATCCCTATGCAAAGGATCATCCTGCTGCTTTACCGGCTGCGTTGCCAGTGCATCCGCCTCAAACTCGTCCACGTTAATGGAGCGCAGGCGACTGGCTTCGGCACGCGTCAGCACGGCGGCCTCTTCTTCCGTCAGCCATTTTTCCACCAGGCCTTTTTGCGCCAGCTTGTCCAGACGGGTAAAGGAGAGCGGCTTTTGCGCTTTCTTATTCAGCCTGTCATGGATAGCTTCCGCCGCTATCACGTCCGTTAATGCTTCTTCCAGCTGGCCTGCCGGGTTATTTTCGCCCGGCGTCAGATACTGGCCGCGCCCTAAGCGAGTACGTGTGGCTGAAGGCACTTGTAGAATACGCGCCAGCTGATGGTCAAGCCGGTCGGAAGGCGCGCGGCAGTGGCGGCCCAGCGGGAAGACGACAACCTGCAACAGACCCGCGACCAGCCGGTTCGGGAAGTTGCGCAGCAGATCCTCAATAGCGGTTTCGGCCTGGTTCAGCGCATCCTGCACGCCCCAGTGCACCAGCGGCAGATCGGCCTCGTTGCGGCCTTCGTCTTCATAACGCTTCAGCGTGGCGGAGGCGAGATAAAGCTGGCTGAGCACGTCGCCGAGGCGTGCAGAGATGCGTTCGCGGCGCTTCAGGCTGCCGCCCAGAACCGACATCGAAATATCAGAAAGCAGGGCCAGGTTGGCGCTTAAGCGGTTCAGATGCTGATAGTAACGGCGGGTTGCATCGCGGGTCGGCGTTTTACTGGTGCGGCCAGCGGTCAGCCCCAGCCACAGGCTACGCAGATTATTGCTGGCGACGTGGCCGACATGGTGAAACAACGCTTTATCAAACGCGTGCAGATTATGATCCTGGGCCGCCGCCATTTCCGCAAGGATATAGGGATGACAACGAATAGCACCCTGACCGAAGATGATCATGCTGCGGGTCAGAATGTTCGCGCCCTCAACGGTAATGGCGATCGGCGCGCCCTGATAGGCTCGGGCCAGGAAATTGCTTTTACCCAGCATAATGCCTTTACCGCCGGCGATATCCATCGCATCCATAATGGCGCGCTGGCCGCGATGGGTGCAGTGATATTTTACGATAGCGGAGAGCACCGCCGGTTTCTCGCCCAGCATAATGCCGCTGGTGATCAGCGAGGCGGCCGCGTCCATCACATAAGCGTTTCCGGCGATGCGCGCCAGCGGCTCTTCGATCCCTTCCATCTTGCCGATAGGCAGACGGAACTGGCGACGGATATGGGCATAGGCACCAATAGCCAGCGCGATGCTTTTCAGGCTGCCGGTGGAGTTGGACGGCAGCGTGATGCCGCGTCCGACCGAGAGGCATTCCACCAGCATCCGCCAGCCCTGACCGGCCATCGCCGGCCCGCCGATAATATAGTCAATCGGCACGAAAATAGCGTCGCCGCGCGTCGGGCCGTTCTGGAAAGGTACGTTGAGCGGGAAGTGGCGCTTGCCGATTTCCACGCCCGGCGTCTGGGTAGGGATCAGCGCGCAGGTAATGCCCAGCTCTTCTTTTTCGCCCAGCAGATGGTCGGGATCGGAAAGCTTAAACGCCAGGCCCAGCACCGTGGCGACCGGTGCCAGCGTGATATAGCGCTTGTTCCAGGTCAGCCGCATTCCCAGCACCTGCTGGCCCTGCCACTCGCCCCGGCACACCACGCCCACGTCCGGGATAGCGCCCGCGTCGGAACCCGCTTCCGGGCTGGTTAGCGCAAAACAAGGGATTTCCAGGCCGCTAGCCAGCCGGGGCAGATAGTAATCTTTCTGCTCGTCGGTGCCGTAATGCTGCAACAGCTCGCCTGGGCCAAGCGAGTTAGGCACGCCAACGGTAATCGCCAGGATACCGGAAACGCCCGCCAGCTTTTGCAGCACGCGCGCCTGGGCATAGGCGGAGAACTCAAGGCCGCCGTACTCTTTTTTGATGATCATCGCGAAGAAACGCTGCTCTTTCAGATAAGCCCACAGCTCCGGCGGCAGGTCGGCCATCTCATGGGTTATCTGAAAATCATTAGCCAGTCGGCACGCTTCTTCTACCGGGCCATCCAGAAAAGCCTGCTCTTCCGGCGTCAGCCTTGGCTGCGGATAGTCATGCAGTTTGTTCCAGTCCGGCCGTCCGCGAAACAGATCGCCTTCCCACCAGGTAGTGCCGGCGTCGATCGCTTCTTTTTCCGTGCGCGACATCGGCGGCATCACTTTCTGGAAGGTCTTCAACATCTGTCTGGAAAAAAGCGCCTGCCGCAGCGGCAGCACGTTGAAGGGCA
The DNA here is from genome assembly GCF_030484085.1 of Erwinia wuhanensis. Taxonomy (NCBI): domain Bacteria; kingdom Pseudomonadati; phylum Pseudomonadota; class Gammaproteobacteria; order Enterobacterales; family Erwiniaceae; genus Erwinia; species Erwinia wuhanensis. The sequence continues at coordinate 33,325 of NZ_JAUJUH010000007.1, read as the reverse complement.
GCAGAATAATCGCTAACGGTACCAGCAGCCACGGCGTCCAGACGCCAGCCATCGCCCAGGCTGCCGTCCAGAGCAGCACGAGCAGGCTCGCCAGCCGCAGGTTAACACGGTGATAAAACAGCGCGCCAATGAGCAAAATTGTCGCCACGCAACTGAAAACCATCATAACCATCGCTCCGTAAGTTGTAAGAGGTCTGACCTGTTAGCTACAGATGTAATAGAGATGATTTTCTTTATCAATCTATTTACATGATAATTACAACCTGGCTCACAAAGCGCGACCGGCACAGGGCAAAGCGCCGCGTGAACGGGCAGGGCGCTTTTCGCCCGCGTGGCAACTTGCTAAACTGCCGCAGACCTCACCTAAAAGGACTCTCCCTATGTATCAGGACATCATTCGCGCCGAGCTGAGTGAAGCACAGGACACGCTCAATAATTTCCTCAGCGATGACGCCAATATCCATGCTATTCAGCGTGCTGCGGTACTGCTGGCGGATTCATTCAAAGCCGGCGGCAAGGTGCTTTCCTGCGGCAACGGCGGTTCACACTGCGACGCCATGCACTTTGCCGAGGAGCTGACCGGCCGCTATCGCGACAACCGCCCGGGCTATCCGGCGATCGCTATCTCCGACGTCAGCCATATCTCCTGCGTGGGCAACGATTTTGGTTACGATCATATCTTCTCACGCTATGTTGAGGCCGTGGGCCGCGCGGGCGACGTGCTGCTGGGCATTTCGACTTCCGGCAACTCTGCTAATGTGATTAAAGCGGTAGAGGCGGCGCGCGCGCAGGGAATGAAAGTGATTACCCTGACCGGCAAGGACGGCGGCAAAATGGCCGGAACGGCCGATGTGGAAATCCGCGTGCCGCACTTTGGCTACGCCGATCGCATTCAGGAAATTCATATCAAAGTTATTCATATCCTGATCCTGCTGATTGAAAAAGAGATGGCGAAGTAACTGACGCGAGGAACGGCTATGTGCGAACTGCTCGGGATGAGCGCGAATGTCCCTACGGACATCTGTTTCAGCTTTACCGGGCTTGTGCAGCGCGGCGGGAAAACCGGCCCGCATAAGGATGGTTGGGGCATCACCTTTTACGAAGGGAAAGGCTGCCGGACGTTTAAAGATCCGCAGCCCAGCTTTAATTCGCCGATAGCGCGCCTGGTGCAGGATTATCCGATAAAATCCTGCTCGGTGGTGGCGCATATTCGTCAGGCGAACCGTGGCGAGGTGTCGCTGGAAAACACCCATCCTTTTACCCGCGAGCTGTGGGGACGCAACTGGACCTACGCGCATAACGGCCAGCTGAAAGGCTATCGCGGGATGGAAACCGGCCCTTTTCGCCCGATAGGCGAGACGGACAGCGAGCAGGCGTTCTGCTGGCTGCTGCATAAGCTGACCACGCGCTACCCGCGCACGCCGGGCAACTGGCCGGCGGTGTTTCGCTATATTGCGGAGCTGGCGACGGAACTGCGGGAAAAGGGCGTATTTAATATGCTGCTGTCGGATGGCCGCTATCTGATGGCGTTCTGCTCGACCAATCTGTTCTGGATCACGCGTCGCGCGCCGTTCGGTAAAGCGACGCTGCTGGATCAGGACGTGGAGATAGATTTTCAGAAGCAGACCACGCCGGATGACGTGGTCACGGTGATCGCCACTCAGCCCTTAACGGGCAACGAAACCTGGCACAAAATTGCGCCAGGCGACTGGGCGTTATTTTGCCTCGGAGAGCGCCAGCGCTGACTGGCTGGTGGCATCGTTCAGCAACGGGCTGTTCAGCACGTACTTGCCGCCGCTGACGCCCATTGCCGGCGGCTGGCGGTTTTTCACAAACTCGGCGTAGCCGGGCTGGAGCTGCTGCCAGAAGCTGAAATAAACCGAATAGCGATGGCGCTGCAGGTTGCTGTCGGTCATGCGGAATGGATAAATGCTGACGGCCACGCGCGGCTGGCCGTTGCGCAACGCCGCTTCCACATAGCGATAGATATCGTCGATATTGGCATCCGTCATGGCATAGCAGCCCACGGAAACGCAGTTCCCGTGGATCATCAGGTATTTCCCTTCATAACCCTGCTGGCGGTCATATTCGTTCGGAAAACCCGTATTAATAGCGCGATAAAAGCGGCTGTCCGGCTTCAGCTGGGAAAGCCCCACGCTATAAAACCCTTCCGGACTTTTAAAATCGCCCTGGCGACGTTTAGGGCCTAACCCGCCGGAGAAATTACAGATACGGTAGCTGTCGAGCAGCCGATATTCGGTGCCGATTTTGCCATACAGCTCAAGCGTGCGTTCTTCTTTAAAGATCTGAATATAAACAGGTGTGCCGAGTAACTGCTTCTTTAACTCTTTGCTTACCGGCGCCAGAGGAGCGATCGGTGCGACCGGCGCGCTGGCGAAAACAACGGCTGGCAGAAAAAACATCGCAAACAGCAGTGCGATTTTGCCCATTCTGGTTCCCTTGATAGTAGGGTTGATACGCCGTCCGAAGACGTGGTTGACTCGCAGTTTCGGAAATATCCGTAAAAGCTGCGTCACATTAGCATTGTCTATTTTTTTATCAAGAGAGCCGCGTAGAAAAAACCGAGAAAAGTTGCGCCAGGCCGCTGCCGCTGCGCTTCGGCCGCCCGTTAACCTGTTGAAAACGCGCTCGCTGCCTGTATACTTATCCAGTGCTGGCGGAGGGGCGAATGCGCAAGATTATACATGTAGATATGGACTGCTTTTATGCGGCGGTGGAGATGCGCGACGATCCCAGCCTGCGCAATATCCCTGTCGCTATTGGCGGCAGCCAGCACAAGCGCGGCGTGATCAGCACCGCTAACTATCCCGCCAGGAAGTTTGGCGTGCACAGCGCGATGGCGACCGCGACGGCCCTTAAGCTTTGCCCGCATCTGAAAGTGATCCCCGGCCGTTTTGACGCTTATAAAGAAGCCAGCGCACATATTCGGGATATTTTCTCGCGCTATACCTCGCTTATCGAACCGCTGTCGCTGGACGAGGCCTACCTGGACGTTACCGACAGCCCGCACTGCCACGGATCCGCCACGCTGATGGCGCGGGAGATCCGGCAGACCATCGCCCGCGAACTGGATCTCACCGCGTCGGCCGGGGTGGCGCCGATTAAATTCGTCGCAAAAATCGCTTCGGATATGAATAAGCCGGACGGCCAGTTTGTGATCACGCCGCAGGAACTCCCGCAGTTTCTGCTGACGCTGCCGCTGGCAAAAATACCCGGCGTCGGCAAGGTCACCGCGAAAAAGCTGGAGGAGCTGGGGCTGCACACCTGCGCCGACGTGCAGAAAACGGATCTGGCCGCGCTACTAAAGCGCTTCGGCAAGTTTGGCCGCGTGCTGTGGGAGCGCTGTAACGGCATCGACGAGCGCGAGGTGGTAACGGATCGCCTGCGTAAATCGCTGGGCGTGGAGCGCACGCTGTCGGCAGATATTCATGAATGGGAAGCGTGCCTGGAAATCATCGATTTTCTCTATGCGGAGCTGGAACGGCGGCTAAAGGTGATTAAGCCCGATCTGCTGATCGCCAGGCAGGGCGTAAAGCTGAAGTTTGACGATTTCCAGCAGACGACCCAGGAGCACGTCTGGCCAGTGCTGAATAAAGAAGACCTGATCGACGTGGCGAAAAAAACCTGGGAAGAGCGGCGGGCAGGGCGCGGCGTGCGTCTGGTCGGGCTGCACGTAACCTTGCTGAATCCGCAATTGGAAAGACAATTACTGCTGGGAATTTAATGCCGCGTACGTTGCCCTGAGCGAGATTGCGAGCGGGAGAGAAAACGGGCGAAGCGTGGTGCTTCGCCCGTCCTGTTTTACTTAGCCGGAATAGCCTTCAACAGCGCGGTCAGCAGCTGCCAGTAAAGGCCGACGCTGCCGATATGCACCTGCTCATCCGGCGAGTGTGGGCCGGTGATGGTGGGGCCAATAGAAACCATATCCATATCCGGGTACGGCTTTTTAAACAGGCCGCATTCCAGACCCGCATGGATCACCTGGATATTCGGCGCTTTGTTAAACAGCTTTTTGTAGGTTTCTTCCACCAGCGCCATCACCGGCGAAGAGGCATCGGGCTGCCACCCTGGATAGCTGCCTTTCGCCACGGTTTTCGCACCCGCCAGATCGCCCAGCGCCGTCAGCGTTTCCACCAGGTAATCTTTGCCGCTGTCGATCAGCGAGCGCACCAGGCAGTTGATACGTGCTTCGTCATCCTTAATCGACACCACGCCAACGTTCAGCGAGGTTTCCACCACGCCTTTCATCACGTCGGAGTTGCGGATCACGCCGTTTGGCGTGCTGTTCAGCAGCGCAATAAAGGCGTCGCGGCTGATGGTGGACAGCGCCTGGTCGTTAGCGGCGATATTTTCCACCACGATATTGATGTTTTTCTCTTTCAGACCCAGCTCGTTGCGCAGGGTTTCCAGATAGTGCAGCGCCATGCCTTTTAGCTGGTCGAGCTTGTCGGCCGGAACAGCCAGCGTCGCCATCGCCTCACGCGGGATAGCGTTACGCAGCGTGCCGCCGGTGAAATCCACCAGGCGCAGATCCAGCGCTTTGGCATGTGCGAACAGGAAACGGGCCAGCAGTTTGTTGGCGTTGCCCAGGCCCAGATGAATATCCGCACCGGAGTGGCCGCCCTTCAGGCCTTTCAGGATCAGCTGAATATGCTCGTAGCCGGCCGGCACCGCTTCGCGGCTCAGCGGCAGCGTGGTGGTAAAATCAATGCCGCCCGCGCAGCCCATATAGATCTCGCCTTCCTCTTCCGAGTCGGTATTGATCAGGATATCCGCCTGTAGCCAGCCCGGTTGTAGCCCGAAAGCGCCGACCATGCCGGTCTCTTCGGTCATGGTCAGCAGCACTTCCAGCGGGCCGTGCTCAACGGTGTTATCCGCCAGCACCGCCAGCGCGGACGCCATGCCGATGCCGTTATCGGCGCCCAGCGTGGTGCCGCGCGCCTTGACCCATTCGCCATCAACCCACGGCTGAATTGGATCTTTGGTGAAATCGTGGGTGGTGTCGTTGTTTTTCTGCGGCACCATATCCAGATGCGCCTGCAGCGCGACCGGCTTGAGGTGCTCCAGCCCTTTCGTGGCCGGCTTGCGGATCAGAATATTGCCCACTTCGTCGCGAAAGGTGACAAAACCCTGCTCGCCAGCCCAGCTCAGCACATAGTTAGCCAGCTCTTCCTCATGATAAGAAGGATGCGGGATTGAACAGATTTTGGCGAAGATATCCCACAGCGGCTGTGGTGACAGTTGAGAAAGTTCGGACACGTTAAATCTCCTGTGTCGACATCCCCGGCCAGCGGCGCGGGAGTGAGCATTTGTGATAGGGTTGGTCAGTATCTGACGCAGCAAACCCAAAGAATATCATTGTTTCCAGAGGCATGCTTAGTTCGCTTCGGCAAAAAAGCACCTTCCGGGCTATCCTGTGCTGGTTTTTAGCGGCTCAGATCTCTATAATTCCGCGCAACCCATCCCATTGTACATTTTTAAGCCGTTATTATCGGCCGGGACTCCTTTTATGAGTGAAAAATACGTCGTCACCTGGGACATGCTGCAAATCCATGCCCGTAAACTGGCCCAGCGCCTGCTTCCTGTCGAACAGTGGAAAGGCATTATTGCGGTCAGCCGCGGTGGCCTGGTGCCCGCTTCGCTGCTGGCTCGCGAACTCTGCATCCGCTATGTCGATACCGTGTGCATCTCCAGCTACGATCACGACAACCAGCGTGAAATGCACGTGCTGAAGCGCGCGGAAGGCGACGGCGAAGGCTTTATCGTAATTGACGATCTGGTCGATACCGGCGGCACCGCTCAGGCGATCCGCGATATGTATCCAAAAGCGCGTTTCGTGACTATTTTCGCCAAACCGGCCGGTCGTCCGCTGGTGGACGACTATGTCGTGGATATTCCACAGAATACCTGGATTGAACAGCCGTGGGATATGGGCGTGGTGTATATCCCGCCAATCGTAAAAGGTTGATTTAGCTCAATCAAAACGCCCGGTTCCGCCGGGCGTTGCGCGTTTTACGGTTCGCGTCAGCCGCCAGGCTGCTATAGACTAAGACGATTCTCCGTATGTCGAAGGATCGTACTATGTCGCCTAAAAATCTCAGCGAAGAACTCTTTAAACCCCGCTTTAAGCATCCTGAAACCTCCTCCCTGATCCGGCGCCTGCATCATCACAAGCCGCTGCCGCTGCATTCCGCGCTGGAAGGCGACAGCCATGCAGGCTGGTATCGGATGGTTAATCGTCTGCTCTGGACGTGGCGGGGACTGTCGCCGCTGGAGATTGGCGAAGTGCTGGCCAGGATAGCCAGCAGCCGCGCCGACCACACTGATGAACAGCTGCTGGATACGGTGATTGGCTATCGCGGCGGCAACTGGATCTACGAATGGTCGCAGCAGGCCGCGCGCTGGCAGGATAAAGCCGCCTCGGCGGCTACCGATGCCGAAGCGGGCCAGTGCTGGCTGCACGCTGCTAACCTGTACGGCGTAGCGGGCTATCCGCATCTGAAAGGCGATGAGCTGGCCGATCAGGCGCAGCAGCTGGCGAATCGTGCCTATGAAGAGGCCACCTCAAGACTGCCGGGCGAGCTGAAAGAGCTGGAGTTCACCATTCCCGGCGGCAGTTCCATTTTTGGCTTTTTGCATATGCCGGAAAAAGCCCGCGCGCCTTATCCTACGGTGCTGCTGTGCAGCAGCCTGGATTCACTGCAAACCGATCACTATCGCCTTTTCCACGACTACCTTGCGCCGCGCGGCATCGCAATGCTGACCATCGACATGCCTTCGGTCGGCTTCTCTGCAAAATGGAAGCTGACGCAGGATTCCAGTTTTCTGCACCAGCAGGTGTTAAAACAGCTGGAAAACGTTGCCTGGGTCGATCATACCCGCGTGGCCGCTTTCGGCTATCGCTTTGGCGGCAACATTGCCGTGCGGCTGGCCTGGCTGGAAGCGCCTCGACTGCGCGCCGTGGCCTGTCTGGGGCCGGTGGTACACAGCCTGCTGTGCGATAGCGCGTTGCAGGACAGCATTCCCGAAATGTATATGGACGTGTTGGCCAGCCGGCTGGGCATGGCATCGGCCGCCGATTCCGCGCTGCGGGTCGAGCTGAGCCGCTACTCGCTGAAAACCCAGGGGCTGCTGGGCCGCCGCTGTCCAACGCCGATGCTGTCCGCTTACTGGCCGAACGATCCTTTCAGCCCGGCGGAGGAATCAAAGCTGATTGTGAATTCCTCGCTCGACGGTAAGCTGATGCCAATCGCACTTTCGCCTGTATTGAGCAACTTTGATAAAGCATTACGTGATATTGTTGACTGGTTAGCTAAACGATTAACACGCTGAGTGGCTAAATATTAACGCTTAGCGAAAACTAACGGGCTCAACAAAGGAGTTTTAACAATGGCGTTACCGAGTGGGCATCCCAAAAGCCGCTTAATGAAGCGTTTCGGCACATTAGGACCTTATATCCGCGAGGCCAAATGTGTGGATGAGCGCTTCTTCTTCGACTGTCTGGCCGTTTGCGTCAATGTGAAACCTGCGCCGGAACTGCGTGAGTTCTGGGGCTGGTGGATGGAGCTGGAAGCACAGGAAGATCACTTCACCTATGAGTATCACTTCGGCCTGTTCGATAAAGAGGGCAACTGGAAGCCTTCGGCAATTAAAGGAAAGGAAAACAACGAACGCCTGGAAGAGACGCTGCGTAATTTCCACGTGCGCCTGAAAGCGATGCTGGAAGAGCTGGAGCTGGGTCTGAAACCCGCTGCGGATTTCGCTGACGAGCCGGTAAAGCTGACCGCATAAAAAAACGCAGGGCGGCGCTTAATTGCTCCCTGCGCTTTTGTCTGCGCACCCATAAAAAAAGGCTGGCGATTGCCAGCCTTTGCTTACAGACACATAACGAGGGGCACAACAACCGCATCCGTGCGGCTCACATTTAAATCAGAACTGGTAAGTTACGCCTACCGCAACGATATCGTCGGTATTCTGCGCCAGCTTATTATCGTCATCCAGCAGGTTGATTTTATAATCCACAAACGCGGACATATTTTTATTGAAGTAGTAAGTCGCGCCCACGTCCGCAAATTTATAAATATCCGCATCGCCCACGCCGTTCTCAATATCTTTCGCTTTGGTTTGCACATAGGCCAGAGAAGGACGGAAGCCGTTATCAAACTGATACTGTGCCACCAGCTCGATATTTTGCAGATAGTTAGCGTAACCGTTAACGGCAACGTTGGCGTCATTAATGCGTGCCGTGCCGCTGATGGGCGACATATTGCGCGTTTCGGCGTAGGTGGCGGCCAGGTAAACGCTGTTGTTGTCATACTTCAGGCCGGTAGCCCAGGCATCCGCCTTGTCGCCGCGACCGTAAACGCTGGCCTGCTGACCGTTGGTGCGGTCGGAAGAAGAGATAGCGCCGTTAATCGTCAGGCCCTGCATCAGCGTATAGGCTACCGACGCCGCCATGCCGTCGCCGTTGGACGTGGCGTTAGAGCGGCTGCTGCTCTCATTTTTGCCCTGATACTGCAAGGCAAACTTCAGGCCGTCGACCAGACCAAAAAAGTTGGTGTTGCGGTAAGTCGCCACGCCGTTGGTACGGGTCAGCATATAGTTATCGGCTTTGGTATACGCGGTGGCGCCAAATTCCGGCATCATATCGGTATAGGCTTCCACGTCGTAAATCAGGCCGTAGTTACGCCCATAGTCGATGGATCCGTAGTCGCCGAATTTCAGACCGGCGAAGCCTAAACGCGTTTTGGTGCCGGTGGTGCCGTCGCTTTCCGCGTTGTTCAACGGCACGTGATATTCCCACTGGCCGTAGCCTGACATCAGGTCGTTAATCTGCGTCTGGCCTTTAAACCCAATACGTACGTAAGATTTGTCGCCGTCATTGCTGTCCGCGTCGCTTAAATAATGCATGGCTTTCAGCTTGCCGTAGAAATCGAGTTTATTACCGTCTTTATTATAAATTTCTGCGGCCTGGGCTGCCGTGGTCATAGCCAGAGCGGCGGTCAGGATTGCCAGTGCGCTTTTCTTCATTTTGTTGTTATTCCCAAATGAGTAAAATTTTAAATGGCCCGATGACGTTGTTCGGGGCACGAACGTTTTACCCTGAGGAGATGAAACTTTTATTACATTTATTCTCACTTCTTGTTAATTCCCCGTTTCTGGACTAGCGGCTTGCACCGTGTTTTTACGCCTTTTCGGGCGGCGGCTGTTGGCTTCCGGCACCACACCTGATAAAACGTCTTCTTCACCTTTTTAAAGCTATGGCAGGAAACAATGAGCAGCAGCCAGACCCTGGTCGTTAAACTGGGGACCAGCGTATTAACCGGCGGATCGCGTCGGCTGAACCGGGCACATATTGTCGAACTGGTGCGTCAGTGCGCGCAGCAGCATGCGGCAGGCCACCGGATTGTGATCGTTACCTCAGGCGCAATGGCCGCCGGACGTGAGCACCTGGGCTACCCGGAACTGCCGCCGACCATCGCCTCAAAGCAGCTGCTGGCTGCGGTGGGGCAGAGCCGGTTGATCCAGCTGTGGGAGCAGCTCTTTTCCATCTACGGCATTCATATCGGCCAGATGCTGCTGACGCGTGCCGACCTGGAAGATCGCGAGCGCTTTCTGAACGCGCGCGATACGCTGCGGGCCTTACTGGATAACCATATCGTGCCGGTTATCAATGAAAACGACGCGGTGGCGACGGCAGAAATTAAAGTCGGCGACAACGATAACCTGTCCGCGCTTGCTGCGATGCTGGCCGGGGCCGACAAGCTGCTGCTGCTGACCGATCAGGCCGGCCTGTTTACCGCCGATCCGCGCAATAATCCGCAGGCGGAGCTGATCCGCGACGTGCACGGTATTGACGATGCGCTGCGCGAGCTGGCGGGCGGCAGCGTCTCCGGCCTGGGAACCGGCGGTATGGCGACCAAGCTTCAGGCTGCCGACGTGGCCTGCCGCGCCGGTATCGATACCATTATCGCCGCCGGCAGCCGCGCGGGCGTGATTGGCGATACGATCGACGGCAAGCCGGTCGGCACCCGCTTCCACGCGCTGCAAACGCCGCTGGAGAACCGCAAGCGCTGGATCTTCGGCGCGCCGCCGGCGGGCGAGATCACCATCGACGACGGCGCGCTGGCCGCCATGCTGGAACGCGGCAGCTCGCTGCTGCCAAAAGGTATCCGTGAAATCAGCGGCAACTTCTCGCGCGGCGAGGTGATCCGCATTCGCAGCCTGCAAGGGCGCGATGTGGCGCACGGCGTCTGCCGCTATAACAGCGATGCGATGCGGATGATAGCCGGGCACCATTCCCAGCAAATCAGCGAAATTTTAGGCTACGAATATGGCCCGGTCGCGGTTCACCGTGACGATATGATCGTCAGTTAAGGAGCAGCAGATGCTTGAAGAAATGGGTAAAGCCGCGAAAGCCGCTTCTTACCAGCTGGCGGTGCTCTCCGCCGCACAAAAAAATCAGGTCCTGATGACCATTGCGGATCGTCTGGAAGCGCAGAGCGCGGATATCCTGGCCGCTAACGAACTTGACCTGGCGGACGCCCGCAAAAACGGCCTGAACGAGGCGCTGTTGGATCGCCTGATGCTTAATCCTGCCAGGCTGCAAGGGATTGCGAACGACGTGCGTCAGGTGTGCCATCTGGCCGATCCGGTCGGCGTAGTGATGGACGGTGGCGTGCTGGACAGCGGGCTGCGTATTGAACGTCGGCGCGTGCCGCTGGGCGTGGTGGGCGTGATTTATGAAGCGCGTCCGAACGTGACGGTGGATGTCGCCTCGCTGTGCCTGAAAACGGGCAATGCGGCGATCCTGCGCGGCGGTAAAGAGACTTATCGCACCAATGGCGCGACCGTGCGCGTGATCCAGGACGCGCTGAAGGAGCACGGCTTACCGGCGGGCGCGGTACAGGCGATTGAAAGCCCGGATCGCGAGCTGGTCAACCAGCTGCTGAAGCTGGATCGCTATGTCGATATGCTGATCCCGCGCGGCGGCGCTGGCCTGCACAAGCTGTGCCGCGAGCAGTCGACCATTCCGGTGATCACCGGCGGGATCGGCGTTTGCCATATTTTTGTCGATAGTAACGCGGACGCTGCGGCGGCGTTAAACGTGATCGTTAACGCCAAAAAACAGCGTCCCAGCGCCTGTAATTCCGTAGAGACGCTGCTGGTGCATACGGCGATAGCCGAGGCGTTCCTGCCTGCGCTAAGCGCGCGTATGCAGGATGAAGGTATTAATCTGCACGCCGATCCGCGCTCGCTGCCGCTGCTGCAACAAGGCCCGGCGGTGGTCAGCGCGGTGACGGAAGAACAGTATCGCGATGAATGGCTGGCATTGGATCTCAATGTGAAGCTGGTGGACGGACTGGACGAGGCTGTCGCGCATATTCGTGAATATGGCACGCAGCACTCCGACGCGATCCTCACGCGCAGCATTGTGAACGCAGAGCGTTTTGTTAACGAGGTTGATTCTTCAGCGGTATACGTTAACGCCAGCACGCGCTTTACCGACGGCGGGCAATTTGGCCTGGGCGCGGAAGTGGCGGTCAGCACCCAGAAGCTGCACGCGCGTGGCCCGATGGGGCTGGAGGCGCTGACCACCTACAAATGGGTGGTTTTCGGCAATGATACCGTGCGCGGCTAATCGCGTGGGCCACAGGGAAGTGGCTTACATTCCACAGGGAGATAAGTAATTGAACTAAAAAGGAAGGTTCTGATGATTACGTTTTCCCAACTGCTTCCCTTCGCGGCTATCGCTTTTGGGCTGGTGCTGACGCCAGGCCCGAATATGATCTATCTGCTTTCCCGTTCCCTGTGCCAGGGCCGCCGCGCGGGCTTTGTCTCGCTGAGCGGCGTGGCGCTCGGTTTTATTTTCTATATGGTTTGCGCCGCGCTGGGGATCACCGCGCTGGTTATGGCGGTGCCGCTGGCTTATGAGGCGCTGCGCATTGCGGGGGCCTGCTATCTGCTCTATATGGCCTGGCAGGCTGTTTTTGGCGGTAAATCACCTTTTGCGCTGCGCGACCTGCCGCCCGACAGCACCCGTAAGCTGTTTACTATGGGCTTGCTGACCAACCTGTTAAATCCTAAAGCGGCGGTTATTTACCTCACGTTGTTGCCGCAGTTTATCCGACCGGAGCAGGGCGACGTATTGTCCCAGTCTTTGCAGCTTGGCTTTACCCAAATCGCGATCAGTATGCTGGTTAATGGCTCACTTATCTTTGCCGCTGGCAGTATTGCTGGCTTTCTGGCACGGCGCCCAACGTGGCAAAAGCTTCAGCGCTGGCTGATGGGCACGGTGTTAACCGGCCTGGCGATGCGCATGCTGCTGGAAGGGCGGAAGTAACGCGGAAGGACGAGCAGACCGCGAACCGCCAGACAGGCCAGAAGAGAGGAAGAAAAGCAGAGCAAGCAAAAAACGGGGCGGGCGTTACCTGTTGATTATAAAGTCATCATTTAGTCCGCAGGCGCTTGACTCCGCGTCAGGTTTTTTTTAACGTAGTGACCGCAGTATCCCTTCAAAAAGCCGATATAGCTCAGTTGGTAGAGCAGCGCATTCGTAATGCGAAGGTCGTAGGTTCGACTCCTATTATCGGCACCATCTTTTCTAATAAAATCATTTGGTTACTTTTGCATTGTTTTGCTTTTTTTAACACGAATATGCATTTTTGCGCGTTGTGAGTGTGGCAAAATTGTGGCAGATACAGTGAGATTGTTTGTGACTCAATGCAAGGGTATGCTAACAGCATGTATTACCTTGTAGCTCCCGCCTGTCTTGTCTTTTGAGCAATGTTACTACTTTGATGGCTTCTGGTTACGGAGGTTGTCAGTTCACTGCCTGCACGAATGGGTCGAAAGGATGTTACTAAAAAAACATACATACAAACACGTTTAGTCGCCCATTTGGGTATTTGCATTCATTTGACTACCCGTTTGCATTTTACTTGGTCATCTCCAACAAAAAAATGCATCCAATATCCTGTTAAATTGACAGGCATCTTTGAGCGAGAAGCGGACGTAGAGTCTTTTATCGAAATGATTCATTCTTTTGATAAGCTGGTTTAACCATGTGAGCCACTTCTTGGTTGAGAGTTTACTCACTTGGCACCGAGCCTGTACTACGTGTTTGAGATCATAGCGCCCTTTGTTTTCTATGGTGAAAATGGCTAGAGGATTGTTACCTACATCACCATTTGAACATCTTCTTACTTATCTGGGGCATTTTTAATCTCAAACAACTCGATTAATCATCCTGTAGCGAATAAAATTTAATTTTAGTCGTTATCTGATTGCGAGTTTGATGGTTAGCTTACTCTGTGTAATATTTTTGCACATTTACCGCATGCAGTGCTTATGCAGCTGAGGGCGGTAGCTTGGTATATAACTTGCTGACTATGACATTCGCTTGGCTAGCGCATTCGAGCCCATTCTTAGCAGAAAATGGAATTATTTTCGCTTGGGCATCCCTGATTCAGGGGGGGGGGGGGGCAAGATTTATATCAAAAGTCAAACACAATTTATCAATTAATGGATTGCTCTTTCATAGCATGAGGTTTGGTTTATGCACACCATCTACGGAGAAACTATTAACGATCTAATGATAAAAGTCATAGAAAAAGTGCTCTTTGAGGGTATCAGCATACCGACTAGGAATGGGGATGCTGTGACTATCTATGATGTTAGTATGATCCTGAGGAATCCAAGATCAAGGCATTTAAGTTTATTCGGTCGAAAAAACAACATATTCTCAACTTTCGCCGAGGCAATGTGGGTTTTTGCAGGTGATAATCGGATTCATCCATATTTAACTTTTTTTCTGCCAAGAGCTCCTAAATATTCAGATGATGGAATCATTTGGCGAGCTGCTTATGGAGAAAGGCTTTACGCTCATGGGCAACTAGAGAACGTTGTACAACAATTCAAAAATGACGGGATTTTTACTAGGCGAGCCGTTATCAGTTTATACATGCCTGACAGAGACACTAATGACAGTCTTAGAAAAAGATACAATTTAGAGAATAGCGCTGACATACCCTGTAATAATTTAATTCATTTCTTTATCACTCCGGATAAGAAACTAAATATTAAAATAATTCAAAGAAGTGGAGACTTGATATTCGGGGTAAGTAATATTAATATTTTTGAATTTAGTTTACTCCAGGATATTGTGCTATCTATATTACAGCGAGAAGTTGATAGTCAAATTAAACTCGGATATTTGCATCATTCAATAACAAATCTGCATATTTATGAAGATAGGATAGAGCAAGCTAGAGATATTTTCAAATTTAAGGAAAGACAAATAATAGATTTAGTCAATGATGATGAAATTGCATTCCCATCATCATTACTCACTATAAAAATGTTATTCTGTGAAATAGTCTCATTTCTTGATTCAAAAATAACAGACTTACCTCATAACGTTAATGCTTTAACTCAGGAAGTTGCTAAGCTAAAAAACATATTCGATAAACACTCTGTAAAAATAGAAAATAACCTGTTATGGGGATATGCAGAAGCTGCTTTATCATATGTATACCAAGTTAGATTTGATCAGCCAATAGCATTGAGCACTAAGTTAAGTAATGATTTCAGCCTAAGCGTAAATTCAAACTACTTTAATAGGTCCAATAAGGGAAATATATGAAAATTGCTTTCATGGGTATATCAGGTAGTGGGAAGGATTTTCTTGCAAATTATCTGATGTATAAGCATGGGTTTATAAGATTATCATTTAGTGATCAACTTAAAAAATTAGCGCATTACATTTACCCATGGATGGAAAAAGATTATCCTTCTAAAGAGAAAACATCCCCACTAAATATTTCCTTATCGACTGGTGAAGTTATCAATTATTCCCCAAGAGATATATGGTTAAGTCTAAATAAGTTAAGAGAGATTGAAGAGAAGATATTTATTAGAATGCTATCAGAAGAGTTAAACCTTCTACAATCAAATAGTACGGTTAATGAAAGAAGAATAATAATTACTGATATAAGATCTAATGAAGAGTTCATATGGTGCAAGGATAATCAGTTTACTGTAATCTATATAGAAAGGGAAGCAAATGATTATAAAAAATATGAGATTGACAATCAGGTAATTGAGAATAAAGGAAAGGCAGATTATCACTTTCATAACAATACAAGTGGAATAGATAGTTTTAAGTTTTTCTTTGAAGAGGAACTATCCAATGGATAATAAGAACGATCAACTATTTTGTAATGTTAGTGAGATTAAAATTAAAACCGCCAAGCCAATATTAAATGAAAATGTTATCAGGGAATGGTTTTATCATCAACGAGAAAGGACTTCTATATATTACAGGAAGGAAATACTTAAATACCCACCTTATTGGACAGATGACGAAATTTTGAGGAGTTATAAATTCGTTAATACCAAGAGAACATGGGATAGAGAAACAAAATGGCTTTTGGCTAATATAATTAATAATAGCGATGTGACTTATGAAAATAAAATACTCAATTCATTTCTCTTTAGGGTAATAAACAAAAGTGAGACCCTGAATGAAATTAACGCTCCCTTTGATTTCTCGAGAATGACCATTATTGATATTGATCATAAAATTAGAGAAAAAACTCATGACATATCAATAAAGAACCCAGAGTATGTTTTTTTTAGCGCCGCGTATATACTTGGCGGACCTAAAGTTAATTTTGGAAGGTTTTTAGAAGGAAAAGAGCATAAAACGGAAATAAACATGATTATCAGGATGATTAAGTTTGTTTTTTACAACCAAGATAAAATAGTAAAAGGAGTAAAGTCGGCGGCAAATCAGTTAGAAGTATTTAATCATCTTAAATCATTCGCTGGGATTGGTGATTTTCTTGCTTATCAAATCTTTGTGGATTTAACATACATAGTTAATTTTCCATTTACAGAAATGAACTTTGTTATTTCGGGCCCTGGCTGTGAAAGAGGAATTAATTGGATTTTTTCTGATAGAGGAGGAATGAACAGCGAAGAATGTTTATTTTGGTTCACTATTAACCAAAACAATATTGCAGAAAAATATAATGAACAGTGGGAAATGGATAAAATATTTCACTTTTTATCTAAAGAAGAAAGAATATATACATTAATGGATATGGAAAATAGTGGCGCCTGCGAAATAGATAAAAGATGTAGAACAAAATTTGGTAGCAAAAGACCAAAGCAAAAATATCATTATCAAAAAACATGAGGCTATTTTGATAACTGATAACTTCAATTTTTAGAAAGGATTTTAAAATGGCTAAAGAAATTAAGAAAAATGTTTTTGTTAGTCATCATCACAAAGATGACGCCAGTGTCGATGGGGTTTCGCGGTTAGCTGCAGCAAAAGGTTATCACCTACGAAATAGTTCTGTTAGAATGAAACCTGAAAATCAGAGACGTGCTGATGAAAAAAAGATTAGTGATAGAACCATAGCACGTTTGCTCAGAATGAAAATGAGATGGGCTGGTCAAGTTATAGTAGTTATCGGGAAAGAGACACACACAAGATCATGGGTGAATTGGGAAATTCAAGCAGCTCATCAGCTTGGTAAACCTATTATAGGTGTATATGAAAATGGTTTAAAAGGCGATGTAAAACTACCAGAAAATCTCGAAAAATATGCAACTTCTATCGTTGCTTGGAGAAGCGATGCAATTATCAGTGCACTTGAGGGTAAAACAATTTTTCAAAAGCCTGATGGTACTGATAGGGATAAAGTTCAAGGGGGGAATATAGTATGTTAATAGAAAAAAACTCTTATCTTTATGCCTATGCAATAACACGAGACTTTGGCTTTGCACCTAATCCATTTCATGGAATGTGTACCTTAGCAACATGCAAGCCTAGAATTAGGAAGGCAGCTAACATTGGTGATTGGATTTTGGGGGTTGGCGGATCTAATTTAAAATCGGTTAGAAAAAAGTGTATTCTATTAATGAAGGTGACTGAAAAAATAAGTTTTAATGATTATTGGGAAGGCAATATATTCGCCATTAAAAAGCCAGCCAGAAATGGTAGTCATGTGCAGATGTTGGGGGATAATATCTATCATCAGGACAACAACAATGATTGGATTCAAGAAGATTCACATCATAGCAATGCTGATGGCTCATTCAATATGACAAATCTTGAACGTGATACTCGTACTGACCAAGTGTTGATTTCAAGAAATTTTTATTATTTTGGTGATAAAGCCGTTGATGTAGACCTAGACTCGATTGGCTATCACAGAATTAGAGACTATATAAAGCTCTCCTTAGAACACTCTATCCCTGCAAATGATCTTATTAAAAAAATAGACGCTGAGTTTTATAGTGACAAAAACTTAGTTATATCTGATCCATGCCAGTTCTCTGATTTCTATAAACGTGTAGATCAGGGAACTGGTGAACTCTATTAATAAACACTCACATTCTAAATCTGAATATTATTTAAAACCCCAATTTTCATCCAGTAATTGGCAATCTTGCAATGTTTTGTAATTCAAGATCCTACAGAGAAACTTGCTATGTAATCCGATTAAACAGGGCTTTGCATTATGATTTCAACTTGGTATTTCTGGTTGCTATCAAGAAGATGGTTAATCCGAATAGCGGCAACGCCTTTTCCTGCCCCCTAACGACCTCTTCCTATATCCATGGGCACGTAGCCGATCAACCCCAAGGACACCTCATGGCTTGTCAATTGGATTGAGAGCAGCATAGCGGTTTGATTAGATAACGATCGAATAAAGATGCGAAATCCACGTCTTCCAGGCGGCCTCCATATAAGTAGCCATGATCCCTTGCCAAGCTCAGTGCTGCGCCTCCTGGGGCGGCGACCGGTAGAATTATTGCGTCAGGATGAAATTGCTTAAAGAGCTCATACTCAACCTGAACTCCCTCCATACCCCCTACAAAGACTGCGCCAACTAAGTCGCATCGAGACAACATTTCCTGCCGCATAAGATGTAGGCTGCCGTCTAGATCATCAGGTACTGCGTCGGTGTAAACGACATTGTCGAATCGCTCATTTTCTTCAGGATACCGGCCTTCGAAAAATCGGCTCTGGTACAATACAACGGAGCGAGTGTAATCGACGCCCAGATCTTCGCAAATACTCCAGATCATGGGGGTTATTGC
Source organism: Erwinia wuhanensis (assembly GCF_030484085.1). Classification (NCBI taxonomy): domain Bacteria; kingdom Pseudomonadati; phylum Pseudomonadota; class Gammaproteobacteria; order Enterobacterales; family Erwiniaceae; genus Erwinia; species Erwinia wuhanensis. The sequence goes on along the minus strand of NZ_JAUJUH010000007.1, from coordinate 15,187 downwards.
AGGGTGCCCCCCCCATACGATTTTCATTTTTCTTACGACCGCAATTGCAAACTCACGTACAGCGCACTGAATCAGGAACGGATCAGCAGTTTCGTAATAATCACCTCGTCCATTGACCGGGACGCTTGCTGAGAGAAAAATAGAATCCACTTTTTAAACCTCCCAATCTGCAAACTGCCAGCCGGCCTCGCATGCTTTCACCCACTTCGTTGTCTGGATGTGCGAGCCGAGCCAATCCATATGATTCAGCCACTGAGGATGTAGCCCCACATGGTCATACAGTATAGCAACTGATTCATCTGGATAGTTTATTGAGGCTTCATGCATGGTTGATGACGTCGGGACGCCGACGGTCGGGTAGACCACTATCATTCGGCCAGTGGGCAGACGAACTTTGATTTCCCTCCCTACTCCCATACCAATGACTTCACCACCTATGGCCTCAATCCCAATGCGCAAGCTGCTGACTAGGTTGATAGTCCTTACAGCATGACTTTTGCTGCGCACCGCCTCAAGCTGAAGACAAATACGGTCGATAGCGGAATTCTCGATACGTCCTGTTCCGCCGTCCAACTCGCCTTCAGCTAACTCAGCGAGGCTTGCAGTACCTAATCCACGAGACTGCTTCGTTTCAGGCCAGGCGACTCGAAGGACGCTGATACCTTTCGCAAGAGCCCGCCCAAACTCAGCTGATGTCCAACGACTATTAAAATAGTCAGGAGTATCTAACATCAACAACACGTCAGAATCGCAGAGTCTATGCCACAACATGGTCTGGAAATCCTCTGCTGGCGCAATACTATGAGTATCAAGGAATACGTCGAAATGGCGTGCTGATAGAGCATCGAACATCTGGAGCGCGGCAACTCTGGACTCATCCCGACGGTAGCTTACGAAGACCCTTCGTTGTTTCGGAAGCAATCCAGCGCATTCAAGAAGAGCTATCGAGACACGCTTAGCACCGCCATTTGCGTAGGCCAGGCAATTTAGCGGCCGCAGCAGCTCAGGAATCTCCACAGATACATGTCGTAGATCGGATACAATTGGAATTACAGGAGTACCGCTGAGGAGCAAGCTCGATAAACTTGGGTGATCCACGCCCTCTCCTCCAAAAAATACAACCGCGCTCGATCGCAACTGGTTTGGTGTAAACATATCAGGAGCTATTTCCCAACTGATCTCCTGACCGAGTCGTAGCCCGTACATCGCCACTGCAGTTTTAACCGCATCCTCCAAATCGCGAAGTTGCGCGTCTGAAGGGGAGCCTATAACAGCAAGCTGATAGATAGGAAGCATGGATGTCCTTGTATGCAATTACAGTTATCGTCAAATGGTGTGGTTTCTCAGCTGAATCGGGGGGCCTCTAGGAGCTTCGCATCAACCCCCAGTTTCGCATAAAGCTTATCAACATGTTGGAGCCCGCTGATCCGGCTAATGAAATCGGAGCCATCCGACAGGGTGTAGGAGCTTAGCCACTTCATAAACTGTTCATAATCCATCGAGTAAGTGGACTGCGGGAGTAAGTATCTAAACTCGACGTGTTTACTATCAAACTCGGCTTTTTCTAATTTCCGATAATCCTCCATACCCATCCCGTATTCGAGTTGCTTGCGCTCTGTCCGTTTTACATTTTGTGCAAACATAAGTTCGGAGAAAATCCAGGGAGAGGAAAGTCGCTCCGTATCCGACATGTATTCATCAATCTTGATCGAACTTTCCGTGCCTAAGAAAACGAAAAGCTCAGAACGATGGATCATCTGCTGGAGCGCTGCGTTCAGGATTAGGTGAACATTAGTAGTCGTTCTGTTCCTCAGTGCGTAGCTATAATTTTTCCAACCCGAGGGGATACAGAATTTGTTATCAATTTTCTGAAGCAACTCATCAGCGTAGCCCTAAACGCATGAATCGACGAAAGGCTTCAGACCAATTTTTTCTATGCTTAAAGCAATACGGATGGCCTGATCTCCATCGTTATGTGAGTGGGAGATGAATACGTCAATCTCCGTCTCTGGGAATACGCTTTGCTGGATTTTCTCTGCATCCAGCAGGTTGTTACCATTAAGCAGGTACTCTTCAAGCCTGATGGCAATGTTGTCTTTTTTCACTTTGTAGGACGCGACTTCAGAATCACTCCATTCTGAAACGGACACAACGACATTCTCAATTTTCAAGTCCAGGAACATACAACCCTCATTTATTTAAAGTAGCTTGGGATTATGTGAATTGATTTCTCGCAAAGCGCCGGTTAAAAACGCTCCCATTCATCGGCATGACGACCATCAAAAAACCTCGAACGTACTTCTGCAAAGTGTTCTTTTCCCGCTTCATTCCCACGCGCAGCCATTTCCTGAATTGCCTCTTTGTCATCGAGCTTTATTTCGACAGGGGTTTGTTGGTTGATACGCAAATGGCGAGTGGGTCCTAGGAAACTTTCAGCAAGTGCGAGTGCGCCGTGCTCCTGTGCAGCAAAAAACAGGTCAGCGCTATGAGGTGCCCATCCGGCTTTGCCCTTCCCCAGTTGGTCAGTAAAATCGCTTTCGCTGCTGAGTGTTCCAATGCTCAGCACATCAATACGATCCAGTGGAATTTTTAGGTATCTGACAGCTTCCGCAAGCGCAGGCAAAATAGGATTGTTTGCCCAAACCCCCCCGTCAAGGAACGTTTCGAGGGCGATAGGCCCCTCCCATGTCGACTCGTCGAAGAATGTTGGTGCTGCTGACGAAGCCAGGGCCGCATCGACGGCAGAGATATCGCGATACGCAGTACGATCTGGACTGTGAGGCGTTACTATCGCCTCTGCTTGTCCCTGTTTCGCTCTTACAGTAGGTATGACCAAGCGACAGCATGAATCGGCAGCCAGTGTCTTTTCGCCGTACACCTCTGTAAGTAGCTGTCGCAAGGTGGTTGAATCATGTTTGGATTTGAGCCAATGTCTCAGCTTTCGATCCTTAGGAAAAATTTTGGGGCCCTTTTCTTCGTAAAAAGCCAGAATTTCACTTGGGTTCAGGCCAAGGGCTAGACCGATGGCAAGGATAGCGCCAGTCGATGTACCTGCAACTAGATCAAAATGGGAGATGATGCCATTACCGCCGCCGGCTTTGAGCATATCGTCCCACTTGGCCAGCACCGCTGCAGTAAATGTGCCCCTCAGTCCGCCACCGTCTAAAGCCAAAATTCGGAAATTTCGGCCTCGTGTTACATTCCTTCGTGAGAGGGGCAAATTTTTGAGCTGCTCGACAATCAAATCGACAACCGAATCAACATTAGTGCCACGCGCAATGACCTCGTTAGTCTCTTGACTCAGTCCGTTTTTTAGACGTCTTATTAGCGAAGGATCTTCATTGAGATAGCCAGCAATCGCGCCGCCAAACCCGGCTGCGACGAACCCAGGCTTTCCAAGCTCCAGCATGGTGTCTAGTTCATTGGGTACACCCGCATTTGCTTTATTGACATTCCACCAGGCGCCACCTATACAGACAATCGCATCTGAGCGATCGGCCATCCAATCACGCATGGGTGTCAAACCACTTATCGGATTTCCATCTTCGGACTCTGCCGGAACTATCTCGACAGCCGCATACATTCGTTGATCATCAATTTCAGCAGCATACTGAGCTGTAGCGAAGCTTTTTGCTCGTACCAGAGTGAGCGCACCTTTGTCCCCATCTGCATCAATAAAACCTTCTGCTGCCTTTTTTAGAGGAGCGTTAAACGAAGGGTGACTGCCATGTACTATCGTTCCCCCTTCGGCGAAGATTTTTGCCGCAAACTTACTCACAAAATGGTCAATATCTTCGTTTTGCTCTTTGTTCGAGCCCGAAAGGTGGATTCGCACGCCCGCTAGGCGTTGTTTAACTGTCATTCTAAGTACCCATATTTGTCTGGAGTGCTCTAAGCCGAACAACTTAGTCAGGATACGGCGTCGCATATCAATCCGTTCACCGAGAGCTCCCAAGCATCATGAAAACGTACAAACGTAGGAGCTCACGTTGACTAGCGACCAGCAAGTCCGGCAGCTGTTTCAATCCACCCAGATATATTTGCTCTGCCGTTCTGAGCTGCGTAATCGTATCTCAGGGCATGGTCTGAAATTCTTGTTACGCCCAAGGTAGTGGGGGCTGTAAACCACAGATCAGATGCAGGAATAGCCAAGGTATAGTCCTCGTATTTTACCCATTTACCGTTTTTAATTTCAGCAAAATAAATTTGTCCGTTCGAACAGTAAACTCCGACTTCGGAAAGTGGATCGATTCCTTTTTTCCCAAAAATATTCGCATTGTTTTTTACGCCATGAATGTCAACTGTCAGCAGACCATTTCCCTTCAAAACGCTGCGTACAATTTCGTATCGAACCCAACGCCTGCTAGCAGTGTGCTGGCCAGCCAAAACACATGTAACTGACGTGTTTTTTAGCCCGTCGCGTAGAAAATTTTTTAGGGCGTTGTCGCTTTCCTTCTGTGATGCTTCGAAAACGCTAGCATCATAGAATCCCACTGATTCTTTATCTCTGCCTACAACCCAGCTGTTTCTAACATTCCACGCACGCCATACATCTTCTTGATAGTGAAAAGAAAAGAATGTTTTTCTCGGCATGATTTGCTTCCTTTCGTATGAATTTCTATCTACGTAATCCCAGCATCCGTTGACAACGACTATTAAAAATACCGTGAGGCACCGTAAGGATACTGATCTACATCGACAAAGATTTAATGTTCGTAAGGTATCACTATTCATCCTCCTGCGACATAATTCCGGCACGTAATAATGTCGAATAGCCTGCAACTTTATGTGTATTCTTGAGAAGTTGAATCGCCACAGGTTTAACAGACATCTCAGAGTCATTTAAGATGACTTAAAAGAGAGGTGCCCATGAGCGGTAAACGTTATCCCGAAGAGTTTAAAATTGAAGCGGTAAAACAGGTTGTTGAGCGTGGCCATTCTGTGTCCAGCGTCGCAACACGTCTCGATATCACTACCCACAGTCTTTACGCATGGATAAAGAAGTACGGGCCGAACTCCTCCGCCAATAAAGAACAGGCAGATTTTCAGGCCGAGATCCGCCGACTCCAGAAGGAGCTGGACGAACGGGACATATTAAAAAAAGCCGCGGCGTACTTCGCAAAGCTGTCTGACTGAGGTACGCCTTTATCCGTGACAACAATCGTTGCTGGCCTGTCCGCCTGCTCTGCCAGGTGCTGGATGTGCATCCGGGTGAGTTTTACGCTTGGCTTCAGCAGCCGCATTCACGACGGTATCATGCTGACCTGAAGCTAACGGGGCATATCAGGCAGTTCCGGATGGAATCAAGCTGTGTTTATGGCTATCGCAAGATCTATCTCGATCTGCGGGATAACGGGCAACAGTGCGGTGTAAACAAAGTCTGGCGGTTAATGCAACGTGTGGGGATAAAGGTTCAGGTCGGATACCGAAGCCCACGGACGCGTAAAGGTGAAGCCAGTATTGTGACGCCCAACAAGCCCCAGCGGCAGTTCAACCCGGGAGCACCGGATGAACGTTGGGTAACAGACATAATGTATATACGAACCCACGAAGGCTGGCTGTATCCTGCCGTGGTCGTTGCTCTGTTTTCGCGCAAAGTTATCGGCTGGTCAATGCAACTCCGAATGACAAAAGATATTGTCCTGAATGCGCTTCTGATGGCCGTATGGCGACGTAATCCTCAAAAACAGGTGCTGGTTCATTCTGATCAGGGTAGTCAGTACACAAGCTATGAATGGCAGTCGTTCCTGAAATCGCACGGCCTGGAGGGCAGTATGAGCCGTCGCGGTAACTGTCATGGCAACGCGGTTGCAGAAAGCTTTTTCCAGCTACTGAAGCGTGAACGGATAAAGAAAAAGATCTACGGAACGAGAGACGAAGCCAGAAGCGATATCTTTGATTACATCGAAATGTTTTATAAGAGTAAGCGTCGGCATGGCTCGAGCGAGCAGATGCCACCGGCTGAATATGAAAACCTATATTATCAACGGCTCAGAAGTGTCTAGATTATCCGTGGCTATTCATACCTTAATCCCCATGTATGGATATAATGAAAGGTTCGTATATTTTTAGATGCGCACCAATTTCTCAGAACTTTCAAAGATTAGTTAGGTGCAAAAATAGGCGATATAATCCAGCGTTACTATCAAAAGATGACCACCTCACGTTATTATTTTAAGTGTGAGAATTATAGTTATACTGGCTGAACGACAGATAATGAGTCCGTTAATAGCGGTGTTTGATAAACCATTTAGTGATCGGTTACCCGTATCGGTATTATTAAAAGCACTAGTATCGCTCACAACGCTCTAATCATTCCCCCGCCCCCTCCAGTCCTGAAGGAGGCGCAAAACATTATTTAAACAGTTTCTGCACGAACTCGGCATAGGCCGGACGCCAGACATCCATCTCATGGTTTAAGCCAGGATACATTTTATAGTCGAACCTGATGTGCTTTTTCTCCAGCTCGTTTTTCAGCCCGGCAATATCCTGGCCGGTAACGGAATCTTTTTCGCCCACCACCACGGTGAAGTTATGCAGCTGCCTGTTAATCTCTTCGGGCCTGTCGAGCTGACGAGCAATGCCTGTATCCGGCACCGTTGCGCTGGTTACGCCGCTCAGCGTCGCCAGCCAGCCAAAGCTGTCCAGATGGTTCATGCCGGAAAAGAGAGCCTGAAAACCGCCTTGCGATAAGCCGGCCAGCGCGCGGCCGTTCGCATCCTGGCGTACGTTAAATCGGGCGTCGACCAGCGGAATAATATCGTGCATGAGTTCGCGGTCTGCGGCTTTGGCATTAAGAAGGTAAAAGGTTTTGCGGCGATCTTTCGGCGGGAAATTTTCCGGGATCGCCTGAGCGATATCCGTTTCTGTATCCGGGACAACGACCAGCATCGGTTTGATTTTGCCTTCGGCCAGCAGGTTATCCATGATTTGCGGCAGGCGTCCCTGGTCAATAGCGGAAAGTCCGGTATCGCCAAAGCCATGATAGAAATAGAGCACCGGCAGCGGTTCGCTTTTGCCGCTATAGCCCGGCGGCGTCCAGACAAACATCCTGCGCTCTGAATGCAGCTCTTTTGAGTGGTAAGTCACCGTCAACAGATCGCCATGCGGCACGGCGCGATCGTCCAGAATACTACCCGGCACCAGGATCAGGCTGGTATTGACCTGGCGCTGCGGCTTCTGAAAACGGCTGCCGGTATCGACAGAACGAAAGCCGTCTACATCAAAGTAGTATTCGTACAAATCCGGGGCCAGCGAGCCGCTTTTCCACGACCACACGCCGCTTTTATCCTTGCTCATATCGTGAGAGACAAAGCTATCCGGGGAGGAACCGGTAACGACTGATACCCGCTTTGCATCCGGCGCGAAAAGACGGAAGGTCACGCTTTTATCTGCGTTTACCTGCGTCACGTAACGGCTAACCGGCACCGATAAATCAGGCGTGGCCGGAAAAGGCGCGGCGGCGGCAGACATAGCCGCACAGCCCAGCAGGGCGGTGGCGGCCAGGGTCAGGCAGGCGATGTTGTTTTTCATTTTAAGTCCCTTATTTTTTTATACACAACCTTTGAACGGGTACGACTGGCAGGTCAATCAGAGCGCCTGCTGTAAACGAGGCGGTTGGCCTGGTCGTTATCCAGCGTATCAACAGAACGCTTTTTGTCCAGGCGGGTTTGCATCTGTTATCGGGGAAAGGGGTGCTGATACTGTCAGGCGGGGCACGATCGCAGAGGCGAGGGCATCACCTCTGCTCAGATAATTACACGCTTTAAAGCATTACCACGGCGCGCGATTTTGATCGAAATAGAAGCCAGCGGTGGTCTCTCCAGGCGCCTGGTCCGCCAGCCAGACAATGCCGGCGGCAGCCTCGGTAACGGTTCTGGGGCCGGAATGGCCGTTGAAATCCGTGGCGGTATAGCCCGGATCGACTGCGTTCACGCTGATACCGTCAGCGGTAAGCTCTTTAGCGAAGGCGACCGTTATCGCATTAACGGCCGTTTTTGAACTGGTGTAGCCCATTGCCTGTACTTGGGAATAAGGATGACTGGGATCGGCGACCCATGTCAGCGAGCCCAGCCCGCTACCGATCATAATAACCCTGGCCTCCTGCGCGGCTTTAAGTAGCGGAATAAAAGCCTGCGTGACCCTGATAACGCCAAAAACATTGGTGTCGTATACCGCCATAATATCGCTGATGCTTTGCGCGCTCGGGGCTACCGGCTGCGCGCCCGAAATGCCGGCATTGTTGATAAGAATATCCAGCTTCCCGTCTTCCTTTAGCACCTGCTGAACAGCTTCCTCAATACTTTCTGTTTTGGTGACGTCAATAATAACCAAATGGGCGTTGATGCCCCATCCGGTAAGTTTGTCTACGGCAGCTTGCCCACGCTCTTTGTCGCGGCTGCCCAGCCAAATTTTGTAACCCAGCAGGCCCAGCTGTCTGGCCGTTTCGAATCCGATGCTTTTGTTCGCGCCGGTAATAAGAACACTTTTGTTTTTCATATGCGGGCTCCAGTCAGTTTGATTTTCCGTTACGGAAAGCAGTGCGTTGTCTGATTTATAACCTGTGCGGCGCTGTTTGATAATCGGGTGCAATACGAATAAGGTGATCGCAACAGCGAACAATCACGGGAAAGGGCAATGGATGAGTTAGCGGTTTTTCTCGCTGTTTTTAAAGATAAGGGCTTTCGGGTAGCGGCAAAAAAGCTGGGCCTGTCGCCTTCCACGGTCAGTGAAAGGATCACGGCGCTGGAGGTGAGGCTTGGCGTGCCGCTTTTTATTCGTACCACGCGTAGCGTTATGCCAACCGAAGCAGGCCGGACGCTGGCTGAACGAATGACGCCGCTGCTTGATGAAATGCGATTGGTGCTTAACGACGTTGCCAGCTCTCAGCAAGAGGTGCGCGGCACGCTTAAATTGAACGTTACCGGCGCGGTCATGGTTGATATCTTACCGCCCTTGCTGGACCGTTTTCTTAGTCGTCATCCGGGCTTACACGTAGAAATCATGGTGGATGACCGTCTTATTGAAGCAACGGCTGAAGGCTGCGATGCCGGTATCCGTTATGGCGAGCATCTGGCAAAAGATATTATCGCTGTCCCCATAGGGCCGCGAACGCAGCGGCTGGCGCTGGCTGCCGCACCTTCTTACCTTGATTCACAAAGCGCTCCTTCGCATCCTGGAGAGCTGGTTGACCATGACTGCATTCGCCTGAAATATTCAAGCGGCGCCCTGATCCCATGGGAATTTGAACGCGAGGGAGAAACCGTCAGCGTCAATCCCGCCGGGCGTTTGACTATCGGCGTTAACGGCGCTGCCGCGGCTATCGATCTGGCACGCAGCGGCAAAGGCGTGATCGCTACTTTTGAAAACTGGCTGCAACCCCATTTCGCTACGGGCGAGCTGCTGCCGGTGCTCCCGGCATGGTGGACCGCGTTTGAAGGCCCCTGGCTTTACTTCCCCAGCCGCTTTATGTCCGCGCCGCTACGCGCGTTTGTGGACTTTCTCGCCGGGGAACGCGAGGGGCTTCAGGATCGGTGAAACAACTGTATCGGCACTTTAAGGCAGCCGGGCAGGATTACCCTGGCAACAACTTTAAGGCAGCCGAACAGGGCTGCCCTGTCGGTACCTTAAAGCCGCCCAATCCGGCTAGCCATCCTCCGCCAGGCTAAGGCGGGCCGCCGCGACATCAGCCAGAACGGAAAGCGCCAGCGAGCTGGCATCGCGAGCTTTGGGGAACAGCCCAATGGGCGCTTTGATGCGGGCGATATCCGTATCGCGCCAGCCCAGCTCGCTGAGTTTTTGCACGCGTCTGGCATGGGTGCGCTGGCTGCCCAGCGCGCCAATGTAAAACGGTCTGGCCGTCAGGGCGGCCTGCAATACCGGCAGCTCGCGGTTCAGATCGTGCCAGAGCAGCAGCACGGCGGTATGCGCATCTATCTGTCCGGCAGCCTGGGGATCGAGCGCTTCGCAGAGGTGCACATCATAGCCCGCCGCCTGAGCGAGGCTGGCCGTGACCTGCGCCTCTATCGAACGGCCAAACACAATGGTGCGCGTACAGGGGCGATAGCCGGTGGCGAAAAAATCGTTGTGCCAGCCCGTCCGGATAAGCGAGGCGTCGCTCTGTAACCGCTGGCTTTGCGGAAAGTAGCGCAGCCCCGCAGGCTGGCGCTGTTCCAGCAGGTTCAGCACCTCCAGCAGCGGCCGCGCGCCGCGCAGTTTATGGATGCTGAGCGTAATGCCGCCGCCGCAGGGAAGCACAATATCGAACCAGGGCGAGCCTTCGCCATACATCACCTGACGGTCGCGACCGCAGGCGATAACCGCCATCGCTTCGTGAGCGACGGCGGCCTCCACGCAGCCGCCGGAGACAAAACCGCAGTACAAACCGTCTTCGCGCACCACCATCTGCGCGCCCAGCGCACGCGCCGCGCCGCCGCGGATCGCCACCAGCGTGACCAGCGCCGCCGCGACGCCCGCTTTTAACGCTTCTACCGCGAAGCGCAGGATAGCGGCGCTGTCGTCGGTCAGCAGCGCCTGCTGCGGCACCGGGTTCGCTGGCGCAGCCTGGTCGCTAAGGAAAGCCTGTTGCAGCATAGCGCCTCCTTAAACGACATCTGGCAGCGAAGCGAGCAGCTTATCGAGCGTAACGGGATAATCCCGCACCCGCACGCCGGTCGCGTTATACACCGCGTTGACGATAGCCGCGCTGACGCCGCACAGGCCCAGCTCGCCCACGCCTTTCGCCTTCATCGGTGAGGAAACGGGGTCGGTGTCATCCAGGAAAATGACTTCCTGTTCCGGCACGTCGGCGTGAACCGGCACTTCGTAGCCCGCCAGATCGTGATTGACGAAGTAGCCCAGCCGCTTATCGACTGCCAGCTCTTCCATCAGCGCGCCGCCCAGGCCCATCGTCATCGCGCCAATTACCTGGCTACGGGCGGTTTTAGGGTTAAGGATACGGCCCGCAGCACACACGGCCAGCATTCGACGCACCCGGACTTCACCGGTCGCCCTGTCCACGCCCACTTCGACAAAGTGGCCGGCGAAGGTGGATTGCTGATACTGCTTTTCCAGATCGCCAAACTCGATGCTGTCTTCCGCCGTTAGCGTACCGTCCGCTGCCGCATCGGCAAGACGAGCGCTGCGCTCTCCGTCGCGTACCTGTTCATCGGCAAAGGTCGCTGTGTTCGGATCGAAGCCAAGCTTGTTGGCTATCGCCTCGCGCAGCTTGACGCAGGCGGCATAAACACCCGCGGTAGAACTGTTTGCGCCCCACTGGCCGCCGGAACCGGCGGAAACCGGGAAGCTGGAGTCGCCCAGCCGCACCACCACTTTTTCCAGCGGCACGCCCGCCATCTCGGCCGCCGTCTGGGCAATAATGGTATAGCTGCCGGTGCCGATATCGGTCATATCCGTTTCCACGGTAACGATGCCGTTGGCATCCAGATGCACTCGCGCGCCGGACGTCATCACCATGTTATTACGAAAGCCTGCCGCCATGCCCATTCCAACCAGCCAGCGACCTTCTTTTACCTGTGCGGGCGTAGCGTTGCGGCGGTCCCAGCCGAAGCGCTCCGCGCCGGTGCGCAAGCATTCAACCAGCTGACGACGCGAGAAAGGGCGGTCAGGATTGGCAGGATCGACCTGGGTATCGTTAAGGATGCGGAAGGCCACCGGATCGATACCCGCTTTCTCCGCCATCTCATCAATGGCGATCTCCAGCGCCATCAGACCTGGCGCTTCGCCCGGCGCGCGCATGGCGTTGCCTTCGGGCAGATCGAGCTTCGCCAGCCGCAGGCCGGTGAAACGGTTCGCGCCGGCATAAAGCAGTTCGGTCTGCTGCACCGCTGTCTCCGGCGTGCCGCCGGGCAGGTTGCCCGACCAGCTTTCATGGGCGATAGCGGTGATATGACCAGACTGGTCGGTGCCAATACGAATATGCTGGATGGTGGCCGGGCGGTGCGTGGTGTTATTAGGGATAACCGGCCTCGGCAGCATCACCTTTACCGGCCTTTTTGCGGCGCGAGCGCCCAGCGCGGCCAGCACCGCATCGCTGCGTAAGAACAGTTTGCCGCCGAAGCCGCCGCCGATATAGGGCGAGATCACGCGCACGTTCTCTTCCGGCAGCTTCAGCGTTTTCGCTAAGTCTGTTCGGCACCAGTTAATCATCTGGTTAGAGGTCCAGACGGTCAGCTTTTCGCCCTCCCAGACCGCCATAGAAGCGTGCGGCTCCATCGCCATATGGCTTTGATCCGGCGTGGTGTAGGAAGCGTCAAGCTTCAGCGCCGCCGAGGAAAAGGCCTGGTTGAAATCACCGACGTGGGTATCCGGCTGATCTTCCGGCGCTTCGGTGACGCCAGGTTTTTCCGCAGCGAGATCCCAGCTACCTCGTTCACGGCGATACTGCACGTCAACCAGCTGGGCGGCCGCGCGCGCCTGCTCAAAGGTTTCCGCCACCACCAGCGCCACGGCCTGGTGATAGTGCTCAACCTCCGGCCCGCCCAGCAGCGTGGCGGTATTTTTTTCGCCCTTGCCGAGGCTGCCGGCGTTTTTCGCCGTGACCACGGCCAGCACGCCCGGCGCGCTCTGCGCGGCCTGAAGGTCCATCGAGGTGATACGCCCCTTAGCGATGGCGGCACCGACAACATAGCCATAGGCCACGTTGGACGCTTTATCGTGCCATTCATAGGCGTAAGTCGCGGTTCCCGTGGTTTTCATCGGGCCGTCGATACGATCGTGAGGACGCCCTACAACTTTCAGCTGATCGATAGGGTTATCGCCTGCGGGCTTATCGAATTTCATATTTTATGCCCTCGCTTCCGTCAGTACCGAGGCGAGCGTGCGCTTCGCCAGGAGCAGCTTGTATTCATTTTCATGGGTGGGGTGCGCGTCGGCGAACAGCCGATCGTAAACCGCCTGCACGCCATGCGGCAGCTGTGCATCCGCCTCTTCCTGCCGCCAGGGCTTATGCGCCACACCGCCAGCCGCAACGCGCCCCGTGCCATCAGGCTGCACGACAGCAGCAATCGACACCAGCGCAAAAGCGTAAGAAGCGCGATCGCGCACCTTGCGATAGATATGCGTGCCGCCGAGCGGGCGGGGCAGGGTAACGGCGACAATCAGCTCGCCCGGCTTCAGCGCGGTTTCACGGTGAGGCGTGTCGCCCGGCGCCAGATAGAAATCGCTGAGGGGAATACGGCGTTCGCTACCGTCCGGGCTGACCGTTTCCACCACCGCATCCAGCAGCCGCATGGCAACGGCCATATCGCTGGGATGGGTGGCGATACAGGCTTTGCTGGCGCCAATCACCGCGTGTTGACGGCTGAAGCCTTCCAGTGCGGCGCAGCCGCTGCCAGGCAGACGCTTATTGCAGGGCTGGTTGGTGTCGTAAAAATAGGGGCAGCGCGTGCGCTGAAGAAGATTGCCGGCCGTGGTGGCCTGATTACGCAGCTGGCCCGACGCGCCGGCAAGTAGCGCCCTGGAAAGCACGGCGTAATCGCGGCGGACGCGCTCGTCGGCGGCCAAATCGGTATTGCGCACCAGCGCGCCGATACGCAAACCGCCGTCGGTCGTGGGTTCAATTTTATCCAGCGCCAGATGATTGACATCTATCAGATGGGAAGGCGTTTCAATTTCCAGTTTCATCAGGTCGAGCAGGTTGGTGCCGCCCGCAATAAATTTAGCGCCGGGGGTGCGCTGCGCGCTGGCTGCCGCCTCGGCGGGCGTTTTCACACGCTCATAGGTAAAGGCCTTCATGCTTTCTGGCTCCCGGCGACATCTTCGATCGCGGCAAGAATATTGGAGTAAGCGCCGCAGCGGCAGATATTGCCGCTCATTCGCTCCCGCAGCTCATCCGCCGTCGCTTCCGGGGATGACACCAGATCGAGCGTGACGTGGCTGGGAATGCCCGCTTCGATCTCTTTCAGCACCGCCACGGACGAGCAAATCTGGCCTGGCGTGCAGTAGCCGCACTGGTAGCCGTCATGTTTCACAAAGGCGGCCTGCATCGGATGCAGGTTGTCGGGCGTGCCCAGACCTTCGATCGTGGTGACCTCGGCGTCCTGGTGCATCACGGCCAGCGTCAGGCAGGCGTTCAGCCTGCGGCCATCCACAAGCACGGTACAGGCGCCGCACTGACCGTGATCGCAGCCTTTTTTCGTGCCGGTAAGGTGCAGGTGCTCGCGCAGCGCATCCAGCAGCGTGGTACGAGTGTCAACGTTAAGCTGTTTGCTCTCACCATTCACTTTTAGCGTCAGGGGCAGCATTTCCGGCGCGCGGGCGGTTGGACGTTCGCTGTCGCCCAGCGCCGCGCCGGGCGCAACTGCCGCCGTAGCCGCTGTTGCCGCGCTTACTTTCAGCAGCGTGCGGCGCGTCAGGTGAAAAGGGATATTTTCATATTGGTTACTGGCTTCGCCCGTGGTGCGGCGAAACGGCTGGTTCTTACTGTTATTGCCTTGGTTGCTCATGCCAGGCCTCCGGTATGCAAAGAGAAAGGAACGACAAAGTAGGTAGGGACTATTTCTGTTTTTAGAGCATTAAGCATAGACGCTACTGGCCGGGGGATAGCCTTTGATTCCGCAATGCTGTTGTGAGGGAAATTAATTAATGAAAAAGGATAAAGTTTTAGCGGCGGCGGTCGACTATTTCAGGGCTGGTTCTTTTGTTGGTTCGCACAAGTTAAGACTTATCCTAAACGGCAGTTTTTGCAGATTTTTATGCAAGTCGCTTTAAAGTTTTGCCAGGGCGTGACGATAAAGAATACAGACGGTGACGGGCATCCTGGCGCCGTATCCGAACTCTGGTAAAAATTTTAAGGAAACGACTATGTCCGTTATCAATACTAACATTATGTCCCTGACCACTCAGAACAACCTGAACAAATCACAGGCTTCTCTGAGCACCGCTATCGAGCGTCTTTCTTCTGGTCTGCGTATCAACAGCGCAAAAGACGACGCAGCAGGCGAAGCGATTGCTAACCGCATGAACTCTCAGATCAAAGGTCTGACTCAGGCGGCACGTAACGCCAACGACGGTATCTCTCTGACTCAGACGGCTGAAGGTTCTCTGAACGAGATGAACACCAACTTACAGCGTATCCGTGAACTGACTGTTCAGGCGAAAAACGGCACCAACAGCGCCGACGACATCGACTCAATCCAGAAAGAAGTTGACGCGCGTCTGTCTGAAA
>NZ_JAUJUH010000006.1:0-325237 GCF_030484085.1 Erwinia wuhanensis | reverse complement strand
CGTCATAATGAATTTCATTATGTGTTCACTCTTAAGACTTGATATTTTTTTGCGTCCGGAGACGCTTGATATCAATCCTGCGAGTGCCCACACAGATTGTCTGATAAATTGTTAAAGAGCGTTGCGGTAAGCGCCTTGGCGACTTACTGCGAGGTGGCGTATCTTACGCTTTCCTCCTTCAGAGTCAACCTCTTTTTCAGAAGTTTTTCTCCGGCGATTCAGCTTCCTGAACCTCCTGAGCCGCTGGCCTGTAAGCCGTTGTGCCGTCTCAGTGGTTGCGCATTATAGGGAGTTCTCGACGGCTGACAACCCCTAATTTTAGAAAAATAGCGCGTTCGCTGCATTCCACAGCAAAAGGGCTATTTATACGCATTTACCCACAAAGTTATCCACATCCGGCGGTAAGAACAAATTTAGACGAGCATCACGCAAACGTTTTCGCTACAATGCCCCGGAAAAATCCCGGCCCCCATTTGGGGGCGTTACCTGAATCTTCGCTGCTTCTTTCTTTATAAAGGAGGGGAAAAGCTAAGATTGATGTAACGCTCTTATCTATGCGAACCAAAGCCAAGGGATAAAACCTCATGCAACAACCTCGTCCTGTACGCCGCGCTCTGCTCAGCGTGTCCGACAAAGCCGGTATCCTCGAATTTGCACAGGCGCTTTCCGCGCGTGGTGTGGAGCTGCTCTCCACGGGCGGCACTGCTCGTCTGTTGGCCGAGGCCGGCCTGCCCGTTACCGAAGTGTCTGACTATACCGGTTTCCCGGAAATGATGGATGGACGCGTCAAAACCCTGCATCCGAAAGTTCACGGCGGCATTCTGGGACGTCGCGGCCAGGACGATGCCATCATGCAGGCGCACAGCATCGCCCCTATCGACATGGTGGTCGTTAACCTTTATCCCTTTGCACAGACGGTGGCGCGCGAAGGCTGCTCGCTGGAAGATGCGGTAGAGAATATCGATATCGGCGGCCCGACGATGGTGCGCTCCGCGGCCAAGAACCATAAAGACGTAGCTATCGTTGTAAAGAGCAGCGACTACGACGCGGTGATTGCCGAGATGGACGCCAACGATAACTCACTACAGCTGGCTACCCGCTTCGATCTGGCTATTAAAGCTTTCGAGCATACCGCTGCCTACGACAGCATGATCGCCAACTACTTCGGCAGCCTGGTTCCGGCCTATCATGGCGAAACCCGCGAGCCTGCCGGACGCTTCCCGCGTACGCTGAATTTGAACTTCATTAAGAAGCAGGATATGCGCTACGGCGAAAACAGCCATCAGGATGCCGCCTTCTATATAGAAGAGAATGTGACTGAGGCTTCGGTCGCCACGGCGCAGCAGGTTCAGGGCAAAGCGCTTTCTTATAACAACATTGCCGATACCGATGCGGCGCTGGAATGCGTAAAAGAGTTCAGCGAACCGGCCTGCGTGATTGTCAAACACGCTAACCCTTGCGGCGTGGCGGTTAGCGATTCGGCTTTGGGCGCTTACGAGCTGGCTTACAAAACCGATCCTACCTCTGCCTTCGGCGGCATTATCGCCTTTAACCGTGAGCTGGACGAAGCGACCGCTCAGGCAATTATCAGCCGCCAGTTCGTTGAAGTGATTATTGCGCCCTCCGCCAGCGAAGCCGCGCTGAAGGTGACGTCGGCTAAGCAGAACGTGCGCGTGCTGATTTGCGGCCAGTGGCAGCAGCGTCAGGCCGGGCTGGACTTCAAGCGCGTGAACGGCGGTTTGCTGGTACAGGATCGCGATCTGGGCATGGTGGAAGCAAGCCAGCTGCGCGTCGTGACCAAACGTCAGCCAACAGAGCAGGAGCTACGCGATGCGCTGTTCTGCTGGAAAGTCGCCAAGTTTGTAAAATCCAACGCCATTGTTTATGCGCGCGACAATATGACCGTCGGGATTGGCGCAGGCCAGATGAGCCGCGTTTACTCCGCCAAAATTGCCGGTATCAAAGCAAAAGATGAAGGTCTGGTCGTGGAAGGCTGCGCGCTGGCCTCTGACGCCTTCTTCCCGTTCCGTGACGGTGTTGATGCGGCGGCGACGGCGGGCGTGAGCTGCGTTATCCAGCCTGGCGGATCGATTCGCGATGAAGAAGTAATTGCCGCCGCTGATGAACACGGCATTGCCATGATTTTCACCAATATGCGCCACTTCCGCCATTAATAAGGAACCGACAATGAAAATTTTAGTGATTGGCAATGGCGGCCGTGAGCACGCGCTGGCGTGGAAAGCTTCGCAGTCGCCGCTGGCGGAAACCGTTTTTGTCGCGCCGGGCAATGCCGGCACCGCGCTGGAGCCGGCGTTGCAAAACGTCGCTATCGGCGCGACCGATATCCCTGCACTGCTGGATTTTGCACAGCGTGAGCACATCGATCTGACTATCGTTGGGCCGGAAGCGCCGCTGGTCATTGGCATAGTCGATGCTTTTCGCGCGGCCGGGCTGAAGATCTTTGGCCCGACCCAGGCTGCCGCGCAGCTGGAAGGTTCTAAAGCGTTCACCAAGGATTTCCTGGCCCGCCATAAAATCCCGACGGCGGAATACCAGAACTTCACCGACGTCGAGGCCGCGCTGGCCTATACGCGCAGTAAGGGCGCGCCGATTGTGATCAAGGCGGACGGCCTGGCGGCGGGCAAAGGCGTGATTGTCGCAATGACGCTGGAAGAAGCGGAAGCCGCCATTAAAGACATGCTGGCCGGAAACGCCTTTGGCGATGCCGGGCACCGTATCGTGGTGGAGGAGTTTCTGGACGGCGAGGAAGCCAGCTTTATCGTGATGGTTGACGGCGAGAACGTGCTGCCGATGGCGACCAGTCAGGATCATAAACGCGTAGGCGATGGCGATACCGGCCCTAATACCGGCGGCATGGGCGCCTATTCGCCGGCCCCCGTCGTGACCGATGAAATCCACCAGCGCGTTATGGACGAGGTTATCTGGCCGACCGTCCGCGGCATGGCGGCCGAAGGCAACGTCTATACCGGCTTCCTTTATGCCGGCCTGATGATCGATAACAGCGGCCAGCCGAAAGTCATTGAATTTAACTGCCGCTTTGGCGACCCCGAAACGCAGCCGATCATGCTGCGCCTGCAGTCCGACCTGGTCGATCTTTGCCTTGCCGCCGTTGACGGCAAGCTGGATAGCAAAGACTCCGTCTGGGATCCGCGTCCTTCGCTGGGCGTGGTGCTGGCGGCGGGCGGCTATCCTGGCGATTACGCCACTGGCGACCAGATCCACGGCTTGCCGCTGGAAGCGACGCCGGACGGTAAGGTTTTCCACGCCGGAACCAAAATGCAGGACGATTTGGTGGTGACAAACGGCGGACGCGTATTATGCGTGACCGCGCTGGGCGAAGATGTCGCGGCGGCGCAAAAACATGCCTACGAGCTGGCTAAGCACATCTCCTGGCATGGCAGCTTCTGCCGCACGGATATCGGCTACCGCGCTATCGGGCGTAAATAAGAGTGATTCAGGGGGCAGCACTGTCCCCTTCTCTCTCAAGCTGGCAGCCGATTAAAAGCTGTCGGCCTGCGGCTGTTGCTGACAAAGGTCTTCCGGCGTCGCCAGCAGCAGCTGCGTGCCGCCCGGCGCTTCCAGCCAGGCAATGCTGAGCGGTTCACCCGATCCCTGCTGATGCTGGGTGATATAACGCACTGCGTTGCTGTCGAAGCCAGGCGAAGCCTTACCGCCTCCGCATAACCTGACCGCGCCCGAAGGCATCCACTCTCCCTGTAATAGCCTTACGCGTCCGCGTAGCAAATCGTCGCTGATAGTCAGCATACGTCCGGCATCAAACTGGTAGAGCGCGATAGCATCAGCCGTCAGCGCTTCCCGTCGATTCGCCAGCTGGCGCTGCATAAAGCTCAGGCGACCGGATTGGTCAAAGCGTAGCGTCACGCTTTCAGGATTTGCGCCCACGATTTTGCGTTCAACAGAAATCAGTTTGCCCTCTTGCCACTGGTAGTCCGTGGTTTCCGTTACCGGCTCGGTAAAAGGGGTATAGACCGTTTGCAGATGGGTTGACTGTGGGGAAGGCGTTTTGCGCCAGATACGCACGGCGCCGCGATCGGCAAGATAGCCGCTGGCGGTAAAATCAGGCATCTGCCGTGAACTACAGCCTGCTAACAGCAGCAGGAACGGCAAAAGGGAACGAGAGAAAAGCGTCACAAGCTGTCCTGGCAGAAACAGCTAAAAAGCCTTAACAAAAGGGGCTTAACGCCCCCCTGTTTAAAACTTTTCACTGTCGATTATTTAACAGCGTCTTTCAGAGCTTTACCAGAAACGAATGCCGGTACGTTTGCAGCTGCAATTTTGATTTCGTTGCCGGTCTGCGGGTTGCGGCCAGTACGCTCAGCACGGTGGTTAACTTTAAAAGTACCAAAACCAACCAGTTGTACAGCATCACCTTCTTTCAGAGACTCAGTAATCGCAGCCAGAGTGGATTCCAGTGCAGCTTTAGCCTGGGTCTTAGACAGGTCCGCTTTGTCCGCAATTACATCAATCAGTTGAGTCTTGTTCATAAGTTATCCTTACAGTGTATTTATCGCTTGCTAAGCATCGAGTGCGAGGGAAAAACCAGTTTCTGGCACTCTCCTGCATACACGCACCGATAGCCACTTTTTTCAGCCCCACAAATGTAGACCAGACTGGGGGCGAATGTGAAGCCTTAAGGCGCTACAAATCAGGCCTGAAGTCACGTTTTATCGCCTTACTGCTGAAAATTTATACCGATATTGCTAATCCCTGATTCCCGCAGGTCAGAACGCAGTCCTTTTATCAGTTCTGGATCCCTTTCCTCACAGGCGCTGAGCAGGCGAAAAATCTCCCACTGGATGTCCCATTCCTCTTCAACGGCAGGATTGGCTTTTAGCTCTTCCTCGGTCATTTCACGTTCGGCCTGGGTCATTTCCAGCATCGCTACAGAGGTGATTGAAGCTTCGCTGACGGCAATAGCGTGCGCCAGGGTTTCACCGCTCAAACGGGAATGCAGCAGTTCGCTCAGCGCGACGCAGGCGTCGATGGCTGGATAAACGCCGTACAGATCGTAATCCTCCGCCGCCGGAATGGCTTCTTCCAGCTTTTCCAGCTGCGAGTCAAAATTCACTTTGGCATCTTTCACCAGCAGCGTTTCCCAGACCAAATCGAGAATACGACGATAAAGCTGGCCGTCGCCAAACTCGGTCTGGCGGCAAAAA
Source organism: Erwinia wuhanensis (assembly GCF_030484085.1). Lineage (NCBI taxonomy): Bacteria > Pseudomonadati > Pseudomonadota > Gammaproteobacteria > Enterobacterales > Erwiniaceae > Erwinia > Erwinia wuhanensis. Next base: position 320,036 of record NZ_JAUJUH010000006.1, on the reverse strand, counting down.
GCCCAGTAATTGGGATACATGCGCTCGCACAGGCAGGCCATAAAAGTAACGTGCTGCCAGCTTTCCAGTTTTTCCAGCCGCAGGTGAATCGGATTACGTAACATGTTGGGATCTCTTAAACAAAAGTGCGCGGGCCGCAGTGTAACCGAAAAGCCGGCGCCTCACACCGTTATAGCGGGATGCCGAGACGGGCGAAAGCGGGCCGGTTGGACGCCACGGCATCGGCCCAGCGCGTCGGTTCCGGCAAACGGTAGCCCTGCAGGCAGGTCTCCACCCAGTGCAGCGCCGTATCGTTACTGACGCGGTGGCCCGGCGAAATAAACAGCGGATTGCAGCGTTTTTTGCTGCGCAGCACCCAGCCAATCTGCTCGCCTTTGTCGATCAGCGGCTGTCGGGAGCCCGGCTCGTCGCCTAACGGCTCGAACTTGCCGCATAGCCGGCGTTTCGCCACGCCAATAGTCGGCACATCCACCAGCAGGCCAAAGTGGCTGGCGACGCCAAGACGGCGCGGATGCGCGATGCCCTGACCGTCGACAAACAGCAGATCGGGTTTTTGCTCCAGCTGCTCCCAGGCGGCCAGCAGAGCGGGATATTCGCGAAACGAGAGAAAGCCGGGGATATAAGGCATGGTGGTGGCTATCCGCGCGACGCGATGCTCAATAAGCTTCAGCGACGGATACTCCAACAGCACCAGCGCGGCGCGCGTGACCTCGCCGCCCTGCTCAAACCCCACGTCCGCCCCGGCGATATAGCGCGGTGGCATTACGTCAAAATCATCAGCGCGTACCACTTCCGCCGCACGCGTCGTCTGTTCCTGCTTTAATGCCTGTATATCCATAATTAATCCTGGTGATACTGTCCTGACAGTTTGTGGACAGCCTCCACAAAAGCACCCGCGTGTTCCGGCGGGACATCCTGATGAATGCCGTGACCCAGGTTGAACACGTGGCCCGTGCCGTTGCCGAAGCCCTGAAGAATGCCCGCCACTTCCTGCTCAATACGGGCAGGCGTGGCATAAAGCATAGAAGGATCCATGTTGCCCTGCAGCGCCACTTTATGGCCAACGCGTCGACGCGCCTCGCCAATATCGGTGGTCCAGTCCAGACCAAGCGCGTCGCAGCCGGTTTCCGCCATCGCTTCCAGCCACTGGCCGCCGCCCTTGGTAAACAGCGTCACGGGCACGCGGCGACCGTCGTTTTCACGCTGCAGGCCATCGACGATTTTATGCATGTAGTGCAGGGAGAACTGCAAATAGTCGCGCCCGGTCAGCACGCCGCCCCAGGTGTCGAAAATCATCACCGACTGCGCGCCCGCGCGGATCTGTGCGTTCAGATAGAGCGTAACGCTGTCGGCCAGCTTATCCAGCATCAGATGCAGGGTTTCCGGCTCGGCATACATCATTTTTTTCAGTTTAGTGAAGGCCTTACTGCTGCCACCTTCCACCATGTAGGTCGCCAGCGTCCACGGACTGCCGGAAAAACCGATCAGCGGCACCGCGCCCTGTAAATTTTTACGAATGGTGCGCACCGCATTCATCACGTAGCCCAGCTCCTGTTCGGGATCGAACACGGGCAGTTTTTCGACGTCCGCACGGCAGGTCACAGGCGAGGAGAAGCGCGGGCCTTCGCCAGCTTCAAAATAGAGTCCCAGCCCCATCGCATCAGGGATGGTCAGGATATCAGAGAAGAGGATCGCCGCATCCAGCGCGTAGCGACGCAGCGGTTGCAGCGTGACTTCACAGGCCAGCTCAGCATTTTTACACAGCGACATAAAGTCGCCGGCCTGGGCGCGCGTCGCCTTGTACTCCGGCAAATACCGTCCGGCCTGACGCATCATCCATACGGGCGTAACGTCTACCGGCTGACGCAGCAGAGCACGCAAATAACGATCGTTCTTCAGTTCACTCATCTTCAGGACTCTTTTTCATTCAGACGCACAGTATATCAGTTATTCCGCAGCGGCGCGGCAGAGCGCGACGGTGTCTTCTATCAGCCGACGGGCCACCGTTCCCGCCGGCGGCAGCTGTGGCAAGGCGTCGTAGCGATACCAGTTGGCATCCAGCAGCTCTTTGGGATCGATGTTGATCTCGCCGCTGTCGTAGTCGGCCATAAACGCCATCATCAATGACTGCGGGAAAGGCCAGGGCTGCGAGGAAACATAGCGCAGGTTTTTCACCTTGATGCCGCTCTCCTCCATCACCTCGCGCGCTACGGTTTGCTCCAGCGTTTCGCCTACCTCCACAAAACCCGCCAGCACCGTGTAGATGCCGTTGCGGTGTCGGGTATGCTGAGCCAGCAGGATTTCATCGCCGCGACGAATGGCCACGATGATGCAGGGCGCAATTTGCGGATAATAGCGCTGGCGGCAGTGGCCACACAGGCAGGCCCATTCCGTTTTGCTGCGATGCATCGCGTGTCCACAGTAGCCGCACCACTGATGCGAGCGATAAAATTCGGCCAGCTGGATGCCGCGTCCCGCCAGCTGAAACAGGGCGGGATCCTGATCGAGCAGCTGCCGCAGCGATGCCATCCCTTCCGGACGATTTTCGCTAATCAGCCGTACAGGTTCGCCCTGCCATTCGCCAATCAGCGCGCCTTTCGAGCCGGCCAGGCCTAAATCTTGTGCGTTTCCGTACGGTAATTGACCTTTTGGCAGCCAAAGTTTCTGTTCATGGCTGACAATCCACCAGCCAGCGTCTACGCTTGAAATCTCAAGTTCCATAAATTGCTCATCCTCACTTCACGCACTTACCGGATTGGGATAGACAGTTAAAATAACACTTTTGGAGTCACTCATGCTTGACCAGCTGGAAGTTTTGGCCTCACGCGTAGGCGGATGCAGCGAACTGGTAGACTTTTGCCTTCACTCACGCAAGCAGTTGTTAGTTGCTTATTATCAAATGGTTGGCATGAAGCCTAACAAAGAATCGCTGACTACGCTCGACGAAGAGGCGCTGGATAACTTCTGTCAAAGCCTGGTTGATTATCTCTCAACCGGCCACTTCACGGCGTACGAACGGTTTATTCAGGAAATGGAAGGCACCGACCAGCTGGCCAAAGCGGCGCTGATTTATCCTTCGCTACAGGCGAATACCGAACAGATTATGGCGATTTACGACGCCCATCTGGAAAACGCCATCGATCACGATAACTATCTGGAGTTCCAGCAGGCGCTGTCGATCGTCGGCGAAGCGCTGGAAGCCCGCTTCACCCTGGAAGATAAATTTATTCAGCTGGCGCTGGAGAAGTATGCGGATAAGTCCGCCGCTAATGACTCTGCGATGGCTCGTCCTGCCTGAAAAGTTAACTGTTTAATCCCTTGAGCTTTCCATAACGCCCCTTTATGCTGAAAAGGCAATCGCATGATTGCCTCTGGCGAAAGCCAGACTTCTTCTTGTCGGAGTGCCCCTCGGGGCTGAGACCGTTAATTCGGGATCCGCGGAACCTGATCAGGTTAGAACCTGCGAAGGGAACAAGAGTAAAGATCCAGGTCAGGGCCATCGGCTCTGCGCTTACTCCTCCGAACTCCGGACAAGCAAATTTCCCTTAAGTCAGGAACTTGCTATGTCTACCCAGGTTAAGAAATCCAACCGCCGCGAACAGCGCGCTGAAGCGCAGCAGTTTATCGCTGCTTTACAGGGCACTGCTTTCCCCAATTCCAGACGCATTTATCTGACCGGTTCGCGAGCCGATCTGCGCGTTCCCATGCGTGAAATTCAGCTCTCGCCCACCCTGACCGGCGGCGGCAAAGACAATCCACAGTTTGAAGAAAACGAACCGGTGCCGGTTTACGATACCGCCGGCCCTTATGGCGATCCCGACGCCGCTATTGACGTGCGCGCCGGTATCGCCAGGCTGCGGGAAAGCTGGATTGCAGAGCGCGCCGATACGCAACCGATTGAGCAATTAAGCTCCGTTTATACGCAGCAGCGTCTGGCGGACGAAGGGCTTGATCATCTGCGCTTTGAGAATCTGCCGCGGCCGCGCCGCGCCCAGGCTGGTCGCCGCGTCACGCAGCTGCACTACGCGCGCCAGGGCATTATCACGCCGGAAATGGAATTTATCGCGCTGCGCGAAAACATGGGCCGCGAGCGCGTTCGCAGCGAGGTGCTGTTGCAGCAGCATCCGGGACAGGATTTTGGCGCGCGGCTGCCGGAAAATATCACCGCCGAGTTTGTTCGTCAGGAAGTGGCTGCCGGACGCGCGATTATCCCGGCCAATATCAACCATTCTGAATCGGAGCCGATGATTATCGGCCGCAATTTCCTGGTGAAGATCAACGCCAATATCGGCAACTCTGCGGTCAGTTCTTCGATTGAAGAAGAGGTCGAAAAGCTGGTCTGGTCGGCACGTTGGGGAGCGGATACGGTGATGGACCTCTCCACCGGGCGAAATATCCATGAAACCCGCGAGTGGATCCTGCGCAACAGCCCGCTGCCGATTGGTACGGTGCCGATCTATCAGGCGCTGGAAAAAGTCAACGGCGTGGCGGAAGACCTCAACTGGGAAATATTCCGCGACACACTGCTGGAGCAGGCTGAGCAGGGCGTGGATTACTTCACTATTCATGCGGGCGTGCTGCTGCGCTATGTGCCGATGACGGCAAAACGCCTGACCGGCATCGTTTCGCGCGGCGGCTCCATTATGGCGAAGTGGTGCCTGTCGCATCATCGTGAAAGCTTTCTCTACGAACGCTTCCGTGATATTTGCGAGATCTGCGCCGCTTACGACGTCTCGCTGTCGCTGGGTGACGGCCTGCGTCCTGGCTCAATACAGGATGCCAACGACGAGGCGCAGTTTGCCGAGCTGCGCACGCTGGGCGAGCTGACGAAAATCGCCTGGGAATATGACGTGCAGGTGATGATTGAAGGGCCGGGACACGTGCCGATGCAAATGATCAGACGCAATATGACCGAGCAGCTCGAACACTGCCACGAGGCGCCTTTCTATACGCTTGGCCCGCTGACTACCGATATCGCGCCTGGCTACGACCATTTTACCTCCGGCATCGGCGCGGCGATGATTGGCTGGTTCGGCTGCGCCATGCTCTGCTACGTTACGCCGAAAGAACATCTGGGCCTGCCGAATAAAGAAGATGTCAAACAAGGTTTGATTACCTACAAGATCGCGGCCCACGCGGCGGATCTTGCCAAAGGCCATCCCGGCGCGCAGATCCGTGACAACGCCATGTCGAAAGCGCGTTTTGAATTCCGCTGGGAAGATCAGTTCAACCTGGCGCTGGATCCGCATACCGCACGCGCTTTCCACGATGAAACGCTGCCGCAGGAGTCCGGTAAGGTTGCCCACTTCTGCTCCATGTGCGGCCCGAAATTCTGCTCGATGAAAATCACCCAGGAAGTCCGCGAATACGCAGCAAAACAGGAAGCGGAAGCAGAGCCGATAGCGATCAGGATGGCGGAGATGTCAGAGACGTTCCGCCGTCGTGGCGGCGAGCTTTACCATGCCATGGATGCCTTAACGCAGGAGGAAAAATAATGAGCCGTAGCGCTTTTCCCCTGACGGCAGCCAGGCTGGGGCTTTATCCGGTGGTGGACAGCGTCATCTGGATCGAGCGTTTGCTGGCGGCTGGCGTGCGCACTATCCAGCTGCGCATTAAAGATCTGCCGGAAGCGGCGGTGGAACAGGATATCGCCGCGGCCATCGAGTTGGGTAAACGCTATCAGGCCCGTCTGTTTATCAACGATTACTGGCGGCTGGCGATTCAGCATGGCGCCTATGGCGTACACCTGGGCCAGGAAGATCTGGCTATTGCCGATCTGGATGCGATCCACCGCGCCGGGCTGCGGCTGGGGTTATCCACGCATGATGACGCGGAACTGGATCGCGCGCTGGCCGAGCGCCCATCCTACATCGCGCTGGGACACGTCTTTCCTACGCAAACTAAAGCTATGCCCTCTTCACCTCAGGGGCTTCAGGAGCTGAAGCGGCATGTCGGGCGCCTGCAGAACGTCTCAACCGTGGCTATCGGCGGTATCTCGCTGGCGCGGGCGCCAGACGTGCTGGCAACCGGCGTCGGCAGTATCGCCGTGGTCAGTGCCATTACCCAGGCGGCAGACTGGCAGGCCGCCACCGCGCAGCTGCTGGCGCTGGCAGGAAGCGGAGGGCCGCTTGATGCTTAGCGACGGCGATTTTATGCGTTACAGCCGCCAGCTGCTGCTGGAGGAGTTTGGCCCGCAGGCGCAGGAAAAGCTGCTGGCGGCCAGCGTGCTGATTGTCGGCCTGGGCGGCTTAGGCTCACCGGCTGCGACGTATCTTGCCGCAGCGGGCGTGGGCAAGCTGCTGCTGGCCGATGACGACAGGGTGCATATCAGCAATTTGCAGCGTCAAATCCTCTACCGCAGCAGCGATATCGGCCAGCCAAAGGCCACGCTGGCGAAAGATCGTTTGCAGGCGCTGAATCCTCAGGTCGAGTTTGTAGCGCTTGAGCAGCGTATGGATGCCGCCACGCTGCAGGAAACGGCGCAGCGGGTCGATCTGGTGCTGGACTGCAGCGACAACATGCAGACGCGTCACGCCGTGAATGCCGCCTGCGTCGCAGCCAGCACGCCGCTGATCAGCGCCAGCGCGGTCGGTTTCGGCGGCCAGCTGCTGGCGATCACCCCGCCTTTCCGGCGTGGCTGCTACTGCTGCCTGTGGCCCGATAAAGCGGAGCCGCAGCGCAACTGCCGCACCGCAGGCGTACTCGGCCCGGTGGTCGGCGTGATGGGCACGCTGCAGGCGCTGGAAGCGTTGAAGATGCTGGCCGGCCAGCCGTCGGCGCTGGACGGCAAGCTGCGGCTGTTTGACGGCAAAACGCAGGCCTGGCGCACGCTTGACCTTGAGCGCAGCCCCGGCTGCCCGGTATGCGGAGGCCATCGTGAACATCATCATTAATGATGAGCCGCACGTTTTTGTCGCGCCGCTGACGCTGACCGCGCTGCTGGCGCAGCTTGCCCATAGCCACTCTGGCACCGCGCTGGCTGTCAATCAGCAGATTGTGCCGCGGGATCGCTGGGACACTCATCTTTTACAGGAAGGCGACAACCTGGTGATTTTCCAGGCTATCGCCGGAGGTTAATATGCTACAGATTGCTGATAAAACCTTTTTTTCCCGGCTGTTTACCGGCACAGGTAAGTTCTCCAGCCCTGCCGTGATGCTCAATGCACTTCGGGAATCCGGCACGCAGCTGGTGACAATGGCGATGAAACGCGTGGATTTACGCGGCGGCGACGACGGCATTCTGGCGCCTTTACGTCAGCTGGGCGTGCAGCTTCTTCCCAATACTTCCGGCGCGAAAACCGCCGAGGAAGCCATTTTTGCCGCGCGCCTGGCGCGGGAAGCGCTGGGCACGAGCTGGGTGAAGCTGGAAATCCATCCCGACGTGCGTTATCTGCTGCCCGATGCCGTCGAAACGCTGAAGGCGGCGGAAACCCTGGTGCGGGAAGGCTTCACCGTGCTGCCCTACTGCCATGCCGATCCGGTACTGTGCAGAAGGCTTGAAGAAGCGGGCTGTGCCGCCGTGATGCCGCTTGGCGCGCCGATTGGCAGCAATCAGGGGCTGAAAACCCGGGATTTGCTGACGATTATTATCGAGCAGGCCAGCGTCCCGGTGGTGATTGACGCAGGCATTGGCGCGCCCAGCCACGCCAGTGAAGCGCTGGAAATGGGCGCCGATGCGGTGCTGGTGAATACCGCCATGGCCTCTGCCCGCGATCCTGTGCAAATGGCGCGCGCTTTCCGCCTCGCTGTAGAAGCGGGCGAACTGGCGCGGCAAAGCGGCCTGGGCAGTCAGCAGCAGCAGGCCGTCGCCACCAGCCCGCTGACCAGCTTTTTGCAAAGCGGAGTGACGCCATGAAAAGCTTTGTCTCGCAGTGGGAACAGCTGGACTGGGACGATATCCGCCTGCGCATCAACAGCAAAACTTCGGCTGACGTGGAGCGGGCGCTGAATGCGTCTGTCGTTGGCCGCGAGGAGCTGATGGCGCTGCTTTCGCCTGCCGCGCAGGCCTGGCTGGAACCGATGGCCCGTAAGGCGCAATTGTTGACGCGCCAGCGCTTCGGCCATGCCGTAAACCTCTTCGTTCCGCTTTATCTCTCCAACCTGTGCGCCAACGACTGCACCTATTGCGGCTTCTCTATGAGCAACCGGATCAAGCGTAAAACGCTGGATGCGCAGGAGATCGAGCGCGAGTGCCTGGCGATCCGGGCGATGGGCTTCGATCAGCTGCTGCTGGTCACCGGTGAGCATCAGGCGAAAGTTGGGATGGATTATTTTCGCCGTCATCTTCCCGCCATCCGCGCGCATTTCAGCTCGCTGATGATGGAAGTGCAGCCGCTGGGCCAGCAGGAGTATACGGAACTGAAAACGCTGGGGCTGGATGGCGTGCTGGTCTATCAGGAAACCTATCATCCAACGGTGTATGGTCAGCACCATCTGAAAGGAAACAAGCAGGACTTTTTCTTTCGGCTGGAAACGCCGGACAGGCTGGGACGCGCGGGGATCGATAAGATCGGGCTGGGCGCGCTGATCGGCCTTTCTGACAGCTGGCGCGCCGACTGTTATATGATGGCGGAACATCTGCTGTGGCTACAGAAAACGTACTGGCAAAGCCGCTATTCAGTGGCTTTCCCTCGCTTGCGCCCCTGCGCTGGCGGCATTCAGCCTGCTTCAGTCATGGATGAGGCCCAGCTGGTACAGGTTATCTGCGCGTTTCGTCTGTTTGCGCCGGAAGTGGAGCAGTCGCTGTCAACGCGCGAATCGCCGCAGTTCCGTGACAAGGTGGTGCCGCTGGCGATCAATACGATCAGCGCTTTCTCAAAAACGCAGCCTGGCGGCTACGCCGAGACGCAAAGCGAGCTGGAACAGTTCTCGCCGCACGATAATCGCCATCCGCGGCAGGTAGCCGAAGCGCTGATCCGCGCCGGCATGCAGCCGGTCTGGAAAGACTGGGACAGCTGGCTGGGAAGAGCCTGAGCGCCTGCGCTACCGGGACCGAGAAGACCTGCGTCTCCTGCCTGGTTCAGAGGAGCCTAAGCGCCTGCGCTACCGGATATGCCGGGCATCGGCATATCCGGCATGTCCGGCATTCTGTCCGGCGCATCCGCAAACAGCACCTGTCCCAACAGGCTGTCTTTATTTACCGCGCCATAGCGTAAATTAGTGCTCAGGTATTTCCGATCCAGCCCGGTCAGCTTAACGATAGGCGGCAGAACATCCGGCAGGCGATCGATCATCAGCATCCGGCTAAGCTGTACGGCGTCCCAGCTTACCAGACGCTGATAATAAAGCGCGTTGGCCTCGCACTTTCTTAAATAAAGGTTGTACTCATTATATTCACGCAGCGCCTGCTGCTGCGTAATATTCAGAATAAGGTATTGCGGATCGGTAATTTTCTGTACCAGTTCCTGATAATTGGGCAGCTGTTGAAGCTGCTTAAACATGTCTGCCGCGCCCAGCGTAATAATCGGGCGGAAATAGCGCAGCCAGCTTGCAATAAACGGGTTCTTTTTCGGGGCGGCCATAAACCAGGTTTCAATCACCGGATAGCGCCGATCGACAGTGGAGACATCGCGATAAAAGGCGACCATGTCATAACGGCTGTTGCCGTTGACCGCCAGAAATTCATCCAGCGTGCGGTTTAGTATTACGCTTGCATCCATCCAAACGCCGCCATATTTATACAGCAGCTCCAGGCGAATAACGTCGCTTCTGTGGGCAACCAGCATGTCCTGCCGCGTAAAGACCAGCTCCGGCAGATAGTGCGACAGATTACTGTCATTCACTACCGTTACTGACCAGTCCGGGTTCTCTCGCGCAACCTTATCAACAAAGCTCTGAATTTCCTTTGGCAGCGTCGAGCCGGCCCAGAACATCCAGACCCGTTCAGGAATTTCGCCGGGCGTTCTGTTATGAATAACGATATCCATATCCTGTTCCAGAGCAGGATTGTATTCCGCTAATTTTTTCCTTTTTAATAAGGCTTTTTCTATACGCAGGCGTAGCGAAACCGCATTTTTCAGCGCCGGGCGCACCATGGCCTTTATCTTATTTTTATTCATAATACCTCACAGCAGCTGGCTGACAGTGCTGAGCGACAAATGGAAAGCGCGGCGTATCCGGCAGCGGGAATTTGTATTAATTTAGCAAGATGAGATAAACATCTCAATATTAAGACATTGCCCTTAATAGATTTAAGAGAAAGCTCAGGGAAGAAATGAGAAGCAAAAATATAAATCAATGAAGATTTAAAATAGCCACCTGTGAAAAATCTTATAAATAAAAAATTAGTTTTCGCTTACTTTTTATTTTTTAACGTAAAAATGAATGCGCCTGATAAATATGCGGCACGACTTCCATAAATCCACTCTTGTTATGACTGGCCCTGTTAAAGCTGCCAGAATCGCTGCCGACGCTGGAGAAAAAGCGTCCGGGCCCGTCAGTTTTCCCTCGCGGGCCCGCCTCTTGCTACTTCACCAACAAATCAGGTAGCGCCGCTTCGATAGCCGCCCTGCGGACGGGTAAAGCAGATGCCACAGGAAAATATTGTAAGACGGCGGCGAGCAGCCTTTTAAAGCATCGCCCTTTGTACTGATGTTCAGCCTGGCGCGGCGGCTCTGGCTGGCCTGGCGACAGGAGGTATACAGCCGTAAAATATTAGCGCGATTAAGCGATGCGCAGCTGAAAGATATCGGGTTAACCGGCGATGACATTAAGCGATACAGGTAAAACGGGTCAGCCGAACCACGGATGCAGGGTATTCAGTAATAAAAAACCCCGCCAGCGCGGGGTTCTTTATTTCAGAAGAGGATTGCCGTCCTGCTCTGAAAGGTACTGATGGTATGCGAATACAAGTCAACCACCCGGTCAATATATCGTCATAAAGTATAAAAAACCAGCGTATTTTTATCCAATTTTTAGTACTTGATGATTCTGCATGCTTCGTCACTTATCGCATGTAATAACCTGGAACAACTTCTTTCTTACTGCGTGATAACTCGCATCTCTTCAATAATAAAATGTTGTTCATTGTCGTAGCTGTTATCGTTGCGTCGGGGCCGTTTCACCTGTTGCCGCAGGGCACCGGACTCAGGGAACGGGTTCTGTGATACCGCGAAAAACAAGTCAATCACACTGCTTGTTTCGTTTGCAGCGTTCCGGTGGGCAGTGCGGCCCCTGAGAAGGGAATCTTCCATGAAAAAACGCCACGGACTTTTTTTAGTCACGTTATTCATGGCGCTGATGTTAAGCGGAAAAGGAGCCTGGCAAATTCACCTGTCGAATATCCATATCCTGTTTAACGTAAATCAGAGCAGTCAGGCCGCAAGCCGCTCTCCGGGGCGGCTTTTTTACGGCCACATCCCGACGCTGACTGACCCATCCTCAAATTTCAGGCATAAAAAAACCCCACCGAAGTGGGGTTTTTACGGTCAGCAGGAAAGACGATTAATCGTCGTTGCCGCCCAGACCCGCGTTCAGCAGTTCTGCCAGGCTGGCAGACGCTTCGTCGGCCGTGACCTGAGGAACTACAGGCGCTTCGCCTGCCGCTTTACGGCGCATACGATCCTGGTGATAAGCGTAACCGGTACCGGCTGGGATCAGACGACCCACGATTACGTTCTCTTTCAGGCCGCGCAGTTCGTCGCGTTTGCCCGCAACGGCTGCTTCGGTCAGTACGCGCGTCGTTTCCTGGAAGGAAGCGGCGGAGATGAAGGACTCGGTCGCCAGTGACGCTTTGGTGATACCCAGCAGATCGCGCATATAGGTCGCTGCGATTTTGCCGTTGGCTTCCAGCTCACGGTTAGAAATCTTAACGCGTGAAACTTCAACCTGCTCGCCGTCCAGGAAGTCGGAGCTGCCCGCGCTTGCAATGGTTGCTTTACGCAGCATCTGACGAACGATGACTTCGATGTGCTTATCGTTAATCTTAACGCCCTGCAGGCGGTAAACTTCCTGCACTTCGTTAGTGATGTAACGGGTCACCGCATGCACGCCACGCAGACGCAGAATGTCATGTGGAGACTCTGGGCCATCGGAAACCACGTCACCGCGCTCTACGCGTTCACCTTCGAACACGTTCAGCTGACGCCATTTCGGGATCATCTCTTCGTACGGATCGCTACCGTCAACCGGCGTAATCACCAGACGACGCTTGCCTTTGGTCTCTTTACCGAAGGAGATAATACCGCTGATCTCCGCCAGGATTGCTGGCTCTTTCGGACGACGCGCTTCGAACAGGTCAGCAACGCGTGGCAGACCACCGGTGATGTCCTTGGTACCGCCGGATTCCTGCGGAACACGAGCCAGGGTATCACCCGAGCTGATTTTCACGCCGTCTTCCAGCTGCACAATCGCTTTACCCGGCAGGAAGTACTGAGCAGGCATATCGGAGCCTGGGATCATCACATCATTGCCGTTGGCATCAACGATTTTCAGCGCAGGACGCAGATCTTTACCGCCGGACGTACGCTCTGCGCTGTCCAGGATCACCAGAGAAGACAGACCGGTCAGGTCATCCGTCTGGCGGGTAATGGTCTGGCCGTCGATCATGTCGGTAAAGCGGACGAAACCGCTCACTTCGGTGATAACCGGCATGGTGTGCGGATCCCAGTTTGCTACGGTCTCGCCCGCTGCAACCTGCTCGCCGTCGCCTTTCGCCATGGTAGAACCGTAAGGAACCTTATAGCTCTCTTTGGTACGACCGAATTCATCGATCATTTTCAGCTCGGTGTTACGCGAGGTGATAACCAGTTTGCCAGCGGAGTTGGTAACCGACTTGGCGTTAGAGAGTTTAATGGTACCTTTGTTCTTCACCTGAATGCTGGATTCAGCAGCCGCACGCGATGCCGCACCACCGATGTGGAACGTACGCATGGTCAGCTGAGTACCCGGCTCACCGATGGACTGTGCTGCGATAACGCCGATGGCCTCACCTTTGTTGATGATGTGACCACGCGCCAGATCGCGTCCATAACAGTGGGCGCACACGCCGAAGTCAGTTTCACAACTTACTACGGAGCGGACTTTCAGGCTGTCGACAGAATGCTCTTCCAACAGGTCACACTGCTGTTCGTGCAGCAGGGTGTTGCGTGGCAGCAGGATGTCGGCCGTACCCGGCTTCAGCACGTCTTCTGCGGTAACACGACCCAGTACGCGTTCGCGCAGCGGTTCTTTCACGTCGCCACCTTCGATAACCGGAGTCATCATGATGCCTTCGTGCGTGCCACAGTCGTCCTCGGTCACCACCAGATCCTGCGCTACGTCTACCAGACGACGAGTCAGGTAACCGGAGTTCGCGGTTTTCAGTGCGGTATCCGCAAGACCTTTACGAGCACCGTGGGTCGAGATGAAGTACTGGAGTACGTTCAGACCTTCACGGAAGTTCGCGGTAATTGGCGTCTCGATGATGGAGCCATCTGGCTTAGCCATCAGGCCACGCATACCGGCCAGCTGACGGATCTGCGCAGCAGAACCACGAGCACCGGAGTCGGCCATCATAAAGATGCTGTTGAAGGAAACCTGGCGCTCTTCCTCACCGTCACGGTTAATGACGACTTCGGTAGAGAGGTTTTCCATCATCGCTTTCGCAACGCGTTCGTTGGCCGCAGCCCAGATATCGATCACTTTGTTGTAGCGTTCGCCCGCGGTAACCAGACCAGACTGGAACTGCTCCTGGATCTCGGCCACTTCGGTTTCCGCTTCGCTGATGATCTCAACTTTTTTCTCTGGGATCACCATGTCGTCGATACCTACAGACGCACCAGAGCGTGCCGCGTAGGCAAAACCGGTGTACATGGTCTGGTCAGCAAAGATAACCGTTGGCTTCAGGCCCAGGATGCGGTAACAGGTGTTCAGCATCTTGGAGATCGCTTTCTTACCCAGCGCCTGGTTGACGATGGAGTAAGGCAGGCCTTTCGGCACGATCATCCACAGGATGGCACGACCAACCGTGGTATCGATCAGGCTGGTTTTTGAGGTCCATTCGCCCTGCTCGTTTTTCTCGTGCTCGGTGATACGCACCTTAACGCGAGCGTGCAGAGACGCCAGGCCAGCGCGGTAAATACGCTCGGCTTCTTTTGGACCGGTCAGCACCATGCCTTCGCCTTTGGCGTTAACACAGTCGCGGGTCATGTAGTACAGACCCAGTACAACGTCCTGTGAAGGAACGATGATTGGCTCGCCGTTCGCAGGTGACAGGATGTTGTTGGTAGACATCATCAGCGCACGCGCTTCCAGCTGGGCTTCCAGCGTCAGCGGCACGTGAACAGCCATCTGGTCACCATCGAAGTCGGCGTTATAAGCCGCACAGACCAGCGGGTGCAGCTGGATAGCTTTACCTTCGATCAGCACTGGCTCAAATGCCTGGATGCCCAGACGGTGCAGCGTTGGCGCACGGTTCAGCAGGACCGGGTGTTCGCGGATCACTTCATCCAGGATATCCCAGACGACGGCTTCTTCACGCTCAACCATTTTCTTGGCGGCTTTGATGGTGGTAGCAAGACCACGCAGCTCCAGCTTGCCGTAGATAAACGGTTTGAACAGCTCCAGCGCCATTTTCTTCGGCAGACCACACTGGTGCAGACGCAGGTATGGCCCTACGGTGATAACGGAACGACCAGAGTAGTCGACGCGTTTACCCAGCAGGTTCTGACGGAAACGACCCTGTTTACCTTTGATCATATCGGCCAAAGATTTCAGAGGACGCTTGTTGGAGCCGGTGATGGCACGACCGCGACGGCCGTTATCCAGCAGCGCATCGACCGCTTCCTGCAGCATACGTTTTTCGTTACGTACGATGATGTCAGGTGCGGCCAGATCCAGCAGGCGCTTCAGACGGTTGTTACGGTTGATAACGCGACGATACAGATCGTTCAGATCTGAAGTAGCGAAACGACCGCCGTCCAGCGGCACCAGCGGACGCAGATCCGGCGGCAGTACAGGCAGCACGGTCAGGATCATCCACTCTGGCTTGTTGCCAGACTGCACGAACGCTTCCAGCAGCTTGATACGCTTGGTCAGCTTTTTACGCTTGGTTTCGGAATTGGTTTCGTTCAGCTCTTCACGCAGCTGCTCGCATTCCTGCTCCAGATCCATGTTTTTCAACAGGGCCTGAACCGCTTCCGCACCCATTTTCGCGTCGAATTCGTCACCAAACTCTTCCAGCGCGTCCAGATACTGCTCTTCGGTCAGGATCTGACGGCGCTCAAGGTTGGTCATGCCGCCTTCAACCACCACATAAGATTCGAAGTACAGCACGCGTTCGATGTCACGCAGCGGCATATCCAGCAGCAAACCGATGCGCGAAGGCAGCGATTTCAGGAACCAGATGTGCGCAGTCGGCGAAGCCAGCTCGATGTGGCCCATACGCTCACGGCGAACTTTGGTCTGTGTAACTTCAACGCCACACTTCTCACAGATCACGCCGCGATGTTTTAAACGCTTGTACTTACCGCACAGGCATTCGTAATCTTTTACCGGCCCGAAAATACGCGCACAGAAAAGCCCGTCACGTTCTGGTTTGAACGTACGGTAGTTAATGGTTTCTGGCTTTTTAACTTCACCAAAAGACCAGGAACGGATCATGTCTGGCGAAGCCAGCGCAATTTTGATCGCATCAAACTCTTCGGTCTTAGTTTGCGCTTTCAGAAACTTAAGTAAGTCTTTCACGGATTAGCTCCCGTCGGAGTGAGACTTCTCAGGACGCCCGGGGCCGGGCGTCCTGTAACCAGTACAAATTCGAGTGCTTACTCGTCTTCCAGCTCGATGTTAATACCCAGCGAGCGGATCTCTTTCAACAGTACGTTGAAGGATTCCGGCATGCCCGGTTCCATCTGATGGTTGCCGTCAACGATGTTTTTATACATCTTGGTACGGCCGTTGACGTCATCAGACTTCACGGTCAGCATTTCCTGCAGGGTATAGGCGGCGCCGTATGCTTCCAGCGCCCACACTTCCATCTCACCGAAGCGCTGTCCACCGAACTGCGCCTTACCACCCAGCGGCTGCTGAGTAACGAGGCTGTAAGAACCGGTAGAACGCGCGTGCATCTTGTCATCCACTAAGTGGTTGAGTTTCAGCATGTACATGTAGCCAACGGTAACCTGACGCTCAAACTGCTCGCCGGTACGGCCATCAAACAGGGTAATCTGACCGGAAGAAGGCAGGCCGCCGAGCTGCAGCAGCTCTTTGATCTCGCTCTCTTTCGCGCCGTCAAACACTGGCGTGGCGATTGGCATACCTTTTTTCAGGTTCTCTGCCAGACGCAGTACTTCGTCATCGCTGAAGGTATTCAGGTCTACTTTCTGACGCACGTCGGTGCCCAGATCGTAAGCGCGCTGAATAAACTCACGCAGTTTGGAGACTTCTTCCTGCTTTTTCAGCATGGCGTTGATTTTCTCGCCGATGCCTTTAGCAGCCATACCCAGGTGGGTTTCAAGAATCTGACCAATGTTCATACGTGACGGTACGCCCAGCGGGTTCAGTACGATATCGACCGGCGTGCCGTTCTCATCGTATGGCATATCTTCGATCGGGTTGATCTTGGAGATAACACCTTTGTTCCCGTGACGACCTGCCATTTTGTCACCAGGCTGGATCTGACGTTTAACGGCCAGATACACTTTAACGATTTTCAGCACGCCAGGTGCCAGGTCATCGCCCTGAGTGATTTTGCGGCGTTTCGCTTCGAGTTTCTTCTCAAACTCGTGCTTCAGCTCGTCGTACTGCTCCGCCAGCTGCTCCAGCTGACTCTGTTTTTCTTCGTCGGTCAGGCCGAGTTCCAGCCAGCGCTCGCGCGGCAGCTTGTCCAGTTTTTCCGCTTCCACGCCGCCGGAAACCAGCAGGTAGTTGATACGGCTGAACAGGCCGGCTTCGAGGATCTGCAGTTCTTCAGACAGGTCTTTCTTCGCCTGCTTCAGCTGCATCTCTTCGATTTCCAGCGCGCGCTTGTCTTTTTCCACGCCATCGCGGGTAAAGACCTGCACGTCGATAACGGTACCGGACACGCCGTTTGGTACGCGCAGAGAAGAGTCTTTAACGTCAGACGCTTTCTCACCGAAGATGGCACGCAGCAGTTTCTCTTCTGGCGTCAGCTGGGTTTCGCCTTTAGGCGTCACCTTACCAACCAGAATGTCGCCGCCGGTCACTTCCGCACCGATATAAACGATACCGGATTCATCCAGTTTGGAGAGCGCAGCTTCACCCACGTTAGGGATATCAGCAGTGATCTCTTCCGGCCCCAGCTTGGTGTCGCGAGACACACAGGCGAGTTCCTGAATATGGATAGTGGTGAAGCGATCTTCCTGTACCACACGCTCGGAGACCAGAATGGAGTCTTCGAAGTTGTAGCCGTTCCAAGGCATGAACGCGACGCGCATGTTCTGACCCAGCGCCAGCTCGCCCAGATCCGTTGAAGGACCATCGGCCAGCACGTCACCGCGCTCGATTGGCTCGCCCAGGTTGACACACGGCATCTGGTTGATGCAGGTGTTCTGGTTAGAACGGGTGTACTTGGTCAGGTTGTAAATGTCGATACCGGCTTCGCCCGGGTACATCTCGTCTTCGTTAACTTTAATAACGATACGGGACGCATCCACGTACTGAACGGTACCACCACGTTTCGCTACGGCTGTTACACCGGAGTCAACCGCTACCGCGCGTTCCATACCGGTACCAACCAGCGGCTTGTCAGCGCGCAGAGTCGGAACCGCCTGACGTTGCATGTTTGCACCCATCAATGCGCGGTTGGCGTCATCGTGCTCCAGGAACGGGATCAGGGACGCACCGACGGAAACCACCTGCTGGGTGGAAACGTCCATGTAGTCAACCTGGTCGCGGCTGAACAGGCTCGATTCGCCTTTGCTACGGCAGGTCACCAGGTCGTCTACGAAGTGACCTTCGTCGTCGAGGTTGGTGTTTGCCTGAGCGATAACGTAGTTACCCTCTTCAATTGCAGAGAGGTAATGAATTTCGTCGGTCACCACGCCTTCGCGAACGCGACGGTATGGGGTTTCCAGGAAACCGTACTCGTTGGTCTGCGCATAAACAGACAGGGAGTTGATCAGACCGATGTTTGGACCTTCAGGCGTTTCGATTGGGCACACGCGACCGTAGTGAGTCGGGTGAACGTCTCGAACTTCAAAGCCTGCACGCTCACGCGTCAGACCGCCCGGGCCAAGTGCAGAGATACGACGCTTGTGCGTAATCTCAGACAGCGGGTTGTTCTGGTCCATAAACTGTGACAGCTGGCTGGAACCAAAGAACTCTTTCACTGCCGCAGAAATCGGCTTGGCGTTGATCATATCCTGAGGCATCAGGGTATCGAGATCGCCCAGGGAAAGACGTTCTTTCACCGCACGCTCAACACGAACCAGACCTACACGGAACTGGTTTTCAGCCATTTCGCCGACGGAACGGATACGACGGTTGCCGAGGTGGTCGATATCATCCACTTCGCCAATACCGTTACGGATACCGATGAGCTTCTTCATCACTTCAATGATGTCGTCTTTGCTCAGGATACCGGAACCTTCGATCTCGTCACGCAGCAGAGAACGGTTGAACTTCATACGGCCAACCGCTGACAGATCGTAGCGGTCTTCCGAGAAGAACAGGTTCTCGAACAGGTTTTCAGCCGCTTCACGCGTTGGCGGTTCGCCAGGACGCATCATGCGGTAGATCTCAACCAGCGCGCTCAGGCGATCGGTGGTTGGGTCGACGCGTACGGTCTCAGAGATGTACGGGCCGTGATCCAGATCGTTGGTAAACAGCGTTTCAATGCGCTTGTGGCCGGACTGGCTCAGCTTGGCCAGCAGATCCAGCGACAGCTCCATGTTCGCGGCAACGATCAGTTCGCCGGTGCTTTCGTCGATGTAATCTTTAGCGACGACTTTACCCGCGATATATTCAACCGGAACTTCGATGTGCTCAACGCCATCTTTTTCCAGCTGACGAATGTGGCGTGCTGTAATGCGACGGCCTTTCTCAACGTAAATAGTACCGTTGGCTTCGATATCGAAGGAGGCAGTCTCACCGCGCAGGCGCTCAGGCACCAGTTCCATCTGCAGCTTGTTGTTGCGGATCTCATACACCACTTTATCGAAGAACAGGTCAAGGATCTGCTCAGTGGTGTAGTTCAGCGCGCGCAGAATGATGGTCGCTGGCAGCTTACGGCGACGGTCAATACGAACGAACAGGTTGTCTTTCGGGTCAAACTCGAAGTCTAACCAGGAACCACGGTAAGGGATGATGCGTGCGTTATACAGCACTTTGCCCGACGAGTGGGTTTTACCCTTATCGCTGTCAAAGAAGACACCAGGACTACGATGCAGCTGAGAAACGATAACGCGTTCTGTACCGTTGATCACAAAGGTACCGTTATCGGTCATGAGCGGAATTTCGCCCATGTACACTTCCTGCTCTTTGATGTCTTTAACGGTGCCTTCCGGCGCTTCACGCTCGTAGATCACCAGGCGCAGTTTTACGCGCAAAGGGGCAGAATACGTGACGCCACGGATCTGACACTCTTTAACATCAAAGACGGGTTCGCCTAAACGGTAGCTGACGTACTGCAGCTCAGAGTTACCGCTATAGCTTTGGATAGGGAATACGGAACGGAATGCCGCTTCCAGACCATATTGACCTTCCGGATCTTGCTCGATGAACTTCTGGAACGAGTCAAGCTGGATAGAAAGGAGATAAGGAATGTCCAGAACCTGCGGACGTTTTCCAAAATCCTTACGAATGCGTTTTTTCTCGGTATAGGAGTAAACCATAGGGTTCCTCAGCTCGCTGAAAAGTAGAACCTCTCTGTCCGTCCAGGGGGGACAGTTCATGCAACACTATTTTGTTGGGCCGGAATGAACATCTTCCGTAATACCTCTTTCTATCACTCTTAAATCATTTCGTTGCCGTGCAAGGCAGGGAACCCTGCGGGGAAGCAATATATTAAGGCGTCGATAGAAAAAGACATTAAGCAAATCAGTGACTAAACGGTGTGAAACGCCACTGACGCTCTACAGCGCAAAAAGGCTGGTGACCAAAAAGTCACCAGCCGTCAGCCTGATTAACTCAGGCTGCAACCTGAAAGGTTGGCTTATTTAACTTCAACTTCTGCGCCAGCTTCTTCCAGAGATTTCTTCAGAGCTTCTGCGTCGTCTTTGCTGATGCCTTCTTTCAGGGCAGCAGGTGCAGACTCAACCAGGTCTTTAGCTTCTTTCAGGCCCAGACCAGTTGCGCCACGTACGGCTTTGATTACGGCAACTTTGTTAGCGCCGATAGCTTTCAGTACAACGTCGAACTCAGTTTTTTCTTCAGCAGCTTCAGCCGGGCCTGCAGCAACAGCTACAGCAGCAGCAGCAGAAACGCCGAATTTTTCTTCCATAGCGGAAACCAGCTCAACAACGTCCATTACAGACATAGCCGCTACTGCTTCCAGAATTTGATCTTTAGTGATAGACATGACAATTGTTCCTGTGAATCAGAAATAGTTTATACGTTAAAGTGCAACGGGCAAAAAGCTTAAGCAGCTTCTTTCGCGTCGCGTACGGCAGCCAGGGTGCGGACCAGTTTGCCTGCAGCGGCTTCTTTCATGGTCGACATCAGACGTGCCAGCGCTTCTTCGTAAGTTGGCAGAGTTGCCAGACGGTCGATATTCGCCGCCGTGATCAGCTCACCTTCAAAGGCCGCAGCTTTGACCTCAAATTTTGCATTCGCTTTCGCGAACTCTTTGAACAGACGAGCAGCAGCGCCCGGGTGTTCCATAGAGTATGCAATCAGGGTCGGACCAACAAACGTGTCTTTCAGGATCTCAAACTGAGTTCCTTCAACGACGCGGCGCAGCAGGGTGTTGCGAACAACACGCATGTAAACGCCAGCTTCACGACCTGCTTTACGCAGTTCAGTCATTTTGTCTACGGTCACGCCGCGGGAATCCGCAACTACCGCAGACAGCGCGCCTTTGGCTACTTCGGTGACTTCAGCAACAATCGCTTGTTTGTCTTGAAGATTTAATGCCATTAGCTTTTGCTCCTGGATTTTGACCGGGGAAGGATTCCCCCGGAACTCACATCACCTGCGACCGAAGTCAGCAGGCGCTCAAACACGGTGAGCAGAATCCAGCAAAGACTATAAAAATATTCTTCAGGTTCTGTCACCGTCTACGCAGGAAATTAAGTTCCTTTCGAAACACCTGCGGTCTTGGACGGAGGCCTGGATAAGGCCAGGCTCCAACCGAAAATTCTGTCTATCTGCGTCATTCGGATACTGCGTTGGCCGCTCTCGTTCACACCAGTTACATAGCGGGCTATGCTCCCGGCGATTCACTGCTTTGCCGCCTTGTCTCAGTCCGATTGACTTAAATAGAGGTTCTGTATATTTACAGAACAACGGGCCAAAGATTCTAGTCGAAAATTTCGCCCGCGTAAAGCAGATTAGTTAGCTACAGCGTTCAGGCCAGCCTGATCAACTGCCACACCCGCACCCATAGTGGTGGAGATGCTAACTTTCTTGATGAAAACGCCTTTCGCCTGAGAAGGTTTCGCTTTTTTCAGCGCAACCAGCAGGGCTTCCAGGTTTTCTTTCAGCTTATCGGACTCGAAATCAACCTTACCGATAGTGGTATGGATGATGCCGTTTTTGTCGTTACGATAGCGAACCTGGCCCGCTTTAGCGTTTTTAACCGCTTCAGCAACGTTTGGCGTTACGGTGCCAACTTTCGGGTTTGGCATCAGACCGCGTGGGCCCAGAACCTGGCCCAGCTGGCCAACAACGCGCATCGCATCCGGAGAGGCGATAACCACGTCAAAGTTCATTTCGCCTTTTTTGATCTGGTCAGCCAGATCTTCCATACCTACCAGCTCTGCGCCAGCTGCTTTAGCAGCTTCAGCGTTTGCGCCCTGGGTAAATACGGCAACGCGTACTGAACGACCGGTACCGTGTGGCAGTACGGTTGCACCGCGCACGTTCTGGTCAGATTTACGAGCATCAATGCCCAGGTTTACTGCTACGTCAACGCTTTCTACGAACTTGGCCGTTGCCAGTTCCTTCAGCAGAGCGACAGCTTCGTTGATGTCATACTGTTTAGTTGCATCAACTTTGTCACGGATCACGCGCATGCGCTTGGTCAGCTTAGCCATTTCTTAGTCCTCTACCACCAGGCCCATGGAACGAGCAGTACCTTCGATTGAGCGAGTCATCGCTTCAACGTCAGCACCAGTCATGTCCGCAGCTTTGGTTTCTGCGATTTCACGTACCTGAGCGCGTGATACTTTACCTACTTTGTCTTTGTTCGGCTTGCCGGAACCAGACTTGATACCCGCCGCTTTCTTCAGCAGTACAGCTGCCGGAGGCGTTTTGGTAACGAAGGTGAAAGAACGGTCAGAATAAACGGTAATAACAACCGGGATCGGCAGACCTTTCTCAACGGATTCTGTTTTGGCGTTAAACGCTTTACAGAATTCCATGATGTTAACGCCCTGCTGACCCAGTGCCGGACCTACTGGCGGACTTGGGTTTGCCATACCGGCTGCAACCTGCAGCTTGACGTAGGCTTGTACTTTCTTAGCCATGATAATTCCTCTATTGGGTTCAATCGCTCGGCAAAGAGCTCCCCGTAATTAATATTCACGCGCTGTAGCAGCGCATAAAAACAAAAGGCGCGAAATTGTAGGGCAATTTCGCGCCTTCCGCAACCGTTATTCTGGTTATCGGCTTACATTTTATGCAGGCCGATCAGCCTTTCTCAACCTGTCCAAAGTCCAGCTCAACCGGCGTAGCGCGGCCAAAGATGGAAACGGAAACTTTCAGGCGGCTTTTTTCATAATCCACTTCTTCCACCACACCGTTGAAGTCGGCAAACGGACCGTCGTTAACGCGGACCATTTCACCTGGTTCAAACAGGGTTTTCGGACGTGGCTTATCGCCAGCAGACTGCAGGCGGTTCATGATCGCGTCGACTTCTTTATCGCTAATAGGTGCCGGACGATCGGATGTACCACCAATGAAACCCATGACGCGCGGCACGCTGCGCACTAAGTGCCAGCTTGCATCGTTCATGACCATTTGTACCAGAACATAGCCCGGGAAGAACTTGCGTTCGCTTTTGCGACGCTGACCGCCACGGATTTCAACCACTTCTTCGGTTGGCACCATGACGTCGCCAAAAAGCTCTTCCATGTTATGTAATTTGATATGCTCGCGCAGCGACTGGGCTACACGGCCTTCAAAGCCGGAAAACGCCTGAACGACGTACCAGCGCTTTTTTGGAGCTTCAGACATCTCAGAACCTCAGGCCAGTGATAAACGATACCAGACGGACCAGAATACCATCCAGTCCCCACAAAATCAGTGACATCACGGCAGTAACCGCGGCAACGATTAACGTGGTATGCAACGTTTCCTGACGAGTCGGCCAAATAACCTTGCGAACTTCTGTGCGCGCTTCGCGGGCAAAAGCCAGGGTTGCTTTGCCCTTCGTCGTCAGCAGCGCAATGCCACCTGCTGCTGCGATCAGGATTACAACGGCCAGCGCGCGCAGCGGGAGGGTGACTTCACGATAGTAGTAGTTGCCAACCACGGCCACGAGCAGCAGCAGCGCCACCACTAACCACTTTACCGTTTCCAGTCCACGCCCGCTCCCTTGAGCTTCGGTATTAGCACTCATAAACCAACCTGCCACAATAGATCAGAAACTATTTTGCCCCGTAATACGCGGCAACCGAACCGAATAATGCGCTCAGGCGAAACTCGGCATATAACGCCGTGCTACAGAGCCTGCCTCAGCAATGATTATGGTTGAAAATCACTGATGAGCCAGGTTCTATGTTACAGCGTGCAAAAAGGGCATCAAATGATGCCCTCTTCTTGTGCGTTGCGTCAAATATTATCAGCGATTAAGCGATAACTTTAGCAACAACACCCGCGCCAACGGTACGACCACCTTCGCGGATTGCGAAACGCAGACCGTCGTCCATTGCGATTGGGTGGATCAGGGTAACAACCATTTTGATGTTGTCGCCTGGCATAACCATCTCAACGCCTTCCGGCAGTTCGATGGTACCGGTCACGTCAGTTGTACGGAAGTAGAACTGTGGACGGTAGCCTTTGAAGAACGGAGTATGACGGCCGCCTTCGTCTTTGGACAGGATGTAAACCTCAGACTCGAACTGAGTGTGTGGCTTGATGGTGCCTGGCTTAGCCAGAACCTGGCCACGCTGGATATCTTCGCGCTTGATACCGCGCAGCAGGATACCACAGTTCTCGCCCGCACGGCCTTCGTCCAGCAGCTTACGGAACATCTCAACGCCGGTACAGGTTGATTTCACGGTATCTTTGATACCAACGATTTCAACTTCTTCGCCGACTTTAACGATACCGCGCTCTACACGACCGGTAACAACGGTACCACGACCGGAGATGGAGAATACGTCTTCGATTGGCAGCAGGAACGGCTTGTCGATTGCGCGCTCTGGTTCCGGGATGTAGTTATCCAGGTGACCGGCCAGCTCGATGATTTTCGCTTCCCACTCGGCGTCGCCTTCCAGCGCTTTCAGCGCGGAACCGTGAACGATTGGGGTGTCGTCGCCAGGGAAGTCGTACTGTGACAGCAGGTCACGTACTTCCATCTCAACCAGCTCCAGCAGCTCTTCGTCATCAACCATGTCACACTTGTTCAGGAACACGATGATGTAAGGAACGCCAACCTGACGGCCCAGCAGGATGTGCTCACGGGTCTGCGGCATTGGGCCGTCAGTCGCAGCAACAACCAGGATAGCGCCGTCCATCTGCGCAGCACCGGTGATCATGTTTTTCACATAGTCGGCGTGGCCTGGGCAGTCAACGTGCGCGTAGTGGCGAGACGGGGTGTCATATTCAACGTGAGAAGTGTTGATGGTGATACCACGAGCTTTTTCTTCTGGCGCGTTATCGATCTGGTCGAATGCACGAGCAGAACCGCCGTAGGTTTTAGCCAGAACGGTGGTGATAGCAGCAGTCAGGGTAGTTTTACCGTGGTCAACGTGGCCGATAGTACCAACGTTGACGTGCGGTTTGGAACGTTCAAATTTTTCTTTAGACATCGCTTGTCCCTCTAAGACACGGATAAATCGGTGATATCACCACATCAACCAGGCATTGCCTGAACTGTTGAATTTTAACGCACAGAGAAGAATCAGGGAGGGAGATTTAGAAGTGGTGCTGATACCCAGAGTCGAACTGGGGACCTCACCCTTACCAAGGGTGCGCTCTACCAACTGAGCCATATCAGCACGGCTTGGAGCGGGCAGCGGGAATCGAACCCGCATCATCAGCTTGGAAGGCTGAGGTAATAGCCATTATACGATGCCCGCATCCTGGAACTCGGCTACCTGTTCTGTCTGTAGCTTGTGAACAACAGAAACGCTTTTCTGCTCTTCGAGTCAACCCGCATTTGCTTGATGACTCCGACTGTGCTTGAGCTCAGTCTAAAATCTGTTGATGAACGCTGTTGCTTTCATCTGGCTTCAGCCGTTAAACGTCAGGACTGAATAGGTGCTTCTTTACAGGAAGGATTCACGTCACTGCGTTCCGTGCCCTTCGGTTCAAACCTTCGAGGTGGAAGCTTCTCGTCCTTCCCCGTGGGGAAGCTGAAAAACTCTGCCTCTCATTAACATCGCGAACGATATTAATGGTGGTGGGGGAAGGATTAAGTCACACTGTTCCTTGCCCTGCCGGGTCAAACCTTCGAGGTCGAAGCTTCTCATCCTTCCCCATTGGGAATCTGGAAGTTTCTGCCTCTCATTAACACTGCAAGCAGTATTAATGGTGGTGGGGGAAGGATTCGAACCTTCGAAGTCGATGACGGCAGATTTACAGTCTGCTCCCTTTGGCCGCTCGGGAACCCCACCTGGGGTACTTGATGGTGCCGGCTACCGGAATCGAACTGGTGACCTACTGATTACAAGTCAGTTGCTCTACCAACTGAGCTAAGCCGGCATCAAGTGGTGCGCATTCTAGGAAGTGTGGCGGCGGGATGCAACAAAAAAATTGCGATAAAAGTTCTTATGGCTGTTATTTGTGCAATTCTTCGCAAAATCTTGCTGCCCGTCAACGGAACCGTACAAAGAAGCGACGATATTGCTATTTTTTAGCCAGCGCAAAAGCGGCGATTTCTTTCTCTGTTTGTCCAGCAGCATTCCCCTGCCGCCTGTGCAAAGCGAATCGGCTGCTGTTTTCGCTGTCGTTTTCATAAAGCGCGCGTTTATTTTTCAATAAATGCGGCCGCCGTTACGTTTGCGTTGGTCGTTTTTATTTTTCCTTCTGATTCCGCCCCGTCTGGTGTTAACCTCCTGCCCATTGTTTTCTGAAATTTACCTTAGTTACGCGAGCGGCAGCAGCGGACAGCGTCTTCTCTGCGCACGCCACAACAGGCAAGTTCTTGCTGGCAGAAGCATGTATATGAGTAAAAAAGAATCCTTGTTGACCACACCCTATCTGCAATTTAACCGTTCGCAATGGGCCGCGCTGCGTGATTCCGTGCCGATGACCCTGAGCAAAGAAGAAATTGCCCGGCTCGAGGGGATAAACGAAGATCTTTCTCTTAATGAGGTCGCGGAGATCTATCTGCCGTTATCGCGTCTGCTTAACTTCTATATCAATTCCGATTTACGCCGTCAGGCGGTGCTGGAGCAGTTTCTGGGCACCAATGGCCAGAAGATCCCCTATATCATCAGTATCGCCGGCAGCGTGGCCGTAGGGAAAAGCACCACGGCGCGCGTGTTGCAGGCGCTGCTGAGCCGCTGGCCGGAGCATCGTCGCGTCGAGCTGATTACCACGGACGGGTTTTTGCACCCCAACCAGGTGTTAAAAGAGCGCGGCCTGATGAAGAAAAAGGGCTTTCCGCAATCTTACGATATGCATCGCCTGGTGAATTTCGTCTCCGCGCTCAAGTCTGGTGCCGCTCAGGTCACCGCACCGGTCTATTCGCATTTGATCTACGATGTTATTCCTGACGGCGACAAGGTCGTGCAGCAGCCGGATATATTGATTTTGGAAGGGCTGAACGTGCTGCAAAGCGGTATGGATTACCCGCACGATCCGCATCACGTTTTTGTTTCCGATTTCGTCGACTTCTCTATCTATGTGGACGCGCCGGAAGATCTGCTGCGCCACTGGTACATTAATCGCTTCCTGAAGTTCCGTCAGGGCGCGTTTACCGATCCGGATTCCTACTTCCATCACTACGCAAAGCTGCCTGAAGACGAGGCCGTAGGCATCGCCACGCAGCTGTGGGAGGAGATTAATCTGATGAATCTGAAAGAGAATATCCTGCCGACTCGCGAAAGAGCCAGCCTGATCATGACCAAAAGCACCGACCATGCGGTCGATCTGGTACGGCTCAGAAAATAGCCTGCCAGACGGCGCCACGGAAGGCGCCAAAGCATTTACCGACGTCCCGCCAGCCAGATAGCGTAAGCCTCATCCCAGATAGCCGCAGGCGTCCCCGCCCTTCCCAGACCAAAACCATGTCCGCCTCGCGTAATTTTGATCTGTTCGACCGGCACGCCCATGCGCCGACAGGCGTCGTGCATGATCTGCGTGTTGTGCGGATTTGAGGTGCGATCGTCGTCCGCCTGGGCCAGAAAGGTAGGTGGGAAGCTACGCGTAACGTAATTTTCCACCGACCAGCCCGCCTCATCCGCTGGCGAAGCGTTTTTTCCGACGATTTCGCTGTGAGTACGCGTATGGGTGTAAGGCGCTTCCAGCGTGATCACCGGATAAATCAGGGCAACGCTGTCCGCGACCGGCGCAATCTGATCCAGCGTATCCTGCGGCGCATAGGTCACGAAACCAGGCCGCGCCGCCGACATGCCCATCAGGTGGCCGCCAGCGGAAAAGCCCAGCAGATGTACTTTCCGCTCCATCGAGCGCACCAGCCTGATTGCGCGCTGTGCATCCTGAAAGGGCGCGAGCCGTCCCGCGTGCCATTTTTCGTGCGGCAGCCGATAGCTCAGCACGTAGGCCGTATAGCCACGGGCATTCAGCCAGCGCGCCACCGGCCAGGCTTCGCCGCCCATGCCGATCCAGCGATAGCCGCCGCCCGCCGCGATCAGTACCGCCGAGCCGTTAGGCTCCTGCGGCTGAAAGCGCTGAATAGCGGGACTGACGATATTCGACCAGGCGCTGCTGGCGGACACATGCAGATTGCCGCCCGGCCCGCCCCCGCCCGGCGGCTCGTCAGGCCACAGGGGAATAATGTCTTCTCTGGCAAATAGTTTTCCGGCGGTCATCGCCAACATGGCTGCACCGGTGCCCATTATTAACCGGCGTCGACTAATCATCTGACATGGTTTTCCTTGGTAACATAAACGCGCCGCGCTCCGTGCCGACGCAGCGCTCTTCGCTAAGACATGCAAAGCGGAGGCCAGAAACGGGCAGGCAGAAGGAGGCGAAGCGGACGAATAATTCTTTATCGGCAAGAAGAACCGCTTTTTTATGCGATTTGCCGGTCGGGAGGCAAGTGAAATTCGCGGCGGGCGCTAAATAACGGCAGGATTGCCCGGAGCCGCTCCGGGCAAAGCGCAATCAGTGCAGGGCATTTTTATCTTTACGGGACATCGCGTCCAGATAGCCCATCACAAAGGCGGACAGCACAAACGTCAGATGAATAATGACGTACCACATCAGCTTGTTATCAGGAATATTGCGCGCATCCATAAACACGCGCAGCAGATGAATAGAAGAGATCGCCACAATAGAGGCCGCCACTTTATTCTTCAGCGAGCCGGAATCCATTTTCCCCAGCCAGCTCAGCTTTTCTTTGTGCTCGGAGATATCCAGCCTGGAAACGAAGTTTTCATAGCCGGAGAGCATCACCATCACCAGCAGGCCGCCAACCAGCGTCAGGTCAATCATCGATAGCAGCACCAGCACCAGATCGTTTTCCGCCATAGCCAGCACGTTGGGCAGCAGATGAAAAACTTCCTGGAAGAACTTGATCGCCAGCGCCAGCAGGCCCAGCGACAGCCCGAGATAAATAGGTGCCAGCAGCCAGCGTGAGGCGTAAATAAGATTTTCAGTAAGACGTTCCATAGCATTCCATAAGCAGGTTAACACGAGCGGTAGTATACCTGATGGAATGTTAAATTTTTCACGGCACAGGCCTGCACCGGGGGAATTTTACGGATTTACTCCGTTGGCTCGGTCAGCATGCCTGCCGAGGCGGGTTCAAGTACCCGGCGCGCCTGCCGGTCAATACTGCCGATGCCCAGCGCCAGTTCATCGCCGGCCCGGACAAGCGGTAAGCAAAAACCCGGCTCGCACGCCGTGGTCGTCTGAACGCCCGCTGGCCGAGCGGGAACGGCAGCAAAACCGGTCCCGCTTATCGCCAACGCGATAAGAAAAGCATATTTTTTCATAGGGTATTTATTCAGAGATGCGCGAAGTTAGTGCAGCTCGCGATGCTGATTACGATAATCTCTCGGCGTCACGTTAAAGTGTTTTTTAAAGACGCGCTGAAAACACTGCTGGGACGAGAATCCCAAATCCATAGAGATGGTCATGATGGTTTTATGGGAGGTCACCAGGCTTTTTGCCGCCTCGTCCAGGCGACGATAGCGAATAAAACTGCCCAGCGTCATGCCTTTTTTCTCTTTAAAAGCGCGTTGTAAGTGCCATTTAGAATAACCGGAGCGCGCGGCTACGGCCTCAATATTCAGTCCATCGTCCAGATGCGCTTCAATCCAGTCGATAATCACGTCTACGATTTCACCTTTCACTGACTTTCTCCTGCAGCGGCATCCTGCATATGACGCCGCCATTCCACGATGTAATATTATATCTATATGTTTTTATTAGTTAAATTTTGATATGCAACAAAAGGAATAACTTATCAAAATTTGGCGGAAGGATATAAAGAAGTGTAAAATAGTTCAAATAGATAATTTTAATGTTCGTTAATAGATACTCTCTATAGAGGTAGCCATGCTGGATCTCAACCTGGTACGCGTTTTTACCGCTATCTATGAAACCCGCAGCGTCAGCGGCGCCGCCGATCGCCTGTTTATTACGCAGCCTTCCGCCAGCTACGCGCTCGCCCGTCTGCGCAGCGAAACCAACGACGAGCTGTTCAAGCGCAGCCGGAAAGGCATGGAGCCGACGCCGACCGCGATGCAGCTCTATAAGGTGTTTAAAAAGTCGCTGACCGGCATAGAAAAAGCCGTGGCGGAAACCCGCATCTTTTCGCCGGAAACCTCGCGCTATAAGTTCCGCCTGGCGCTGACGGACCTGGGCGAGCTGCTGCTGCTGCCCAAGCTAATTACGCTTTTCCGCAGCGTGGCGCCGCATATCCAGCTGGAGGTGATCCCGGTCGACGTGCACAAGCTGGATGAATGGCTGCTGACGGGCCGTATCGACGCGGCGCTGTGCAGCCGCAATGAGTCGGTTTCCTCCGCGCAGCGCGAGCTGATGGCCTATGAACGCTATGTCTGTCTGCTCAACGTTGACCATCCGCGAATTAAAGAGAGCCTGTCGCTGGATGAGTATATGCAGGAACGCCATGTCGTGGTCGCTGCCACCAGCGGTCACCACATTGTGGAAGATCGGCTGAAAGAGTTTGAGCTGGAACGCGAAATCGCGCTGGAAGTGCCGCACTTCGCCGCGCTGGGCGAGCTGATTGCCTCCAGCGATTTGCTGGTAACGCTGCCTTCCAGCGCCGCCAGGATCTACGCACGTCGCGGCAACGGCCGGATGCTGGAGCTGCCATTCCACGTGCCGAATCAGGAAGTTTTCCTCTATGCGCACACCGAAATCGGCGATATCACGGCAAAAACCTGGTTCTACAACGTGCTGCGCATCGCCGGGCCGACCATGATCGATCCCTGAGATACCGCGTCCTATAGAAGAGAGCGCGCAAAGAAAACCAGACCCAGTGCACGTTCCAGGAAAGCCGTGCGGCAAGCGCGGCGGATAACGTGCGGAATGTGAAGCGCTTCAAGCCACCTTGTGCATCTTTCTGAATGTATCGCAAAAATTTCCCGTTAATCCCGACAACAGCACAATGACCCGCCTGAAAAGCGCCTCCTATAGTTGATTAAAACGCCCGCGGGCCGTTTTCCTTTCTCTCCTGCCGCTGCGGCAAGCTTCGTCATCTCTGCGCCTGTATTCAGAGCGACAATAAATAAGGGTAAGCACTATGACTGCTAAAAACGGATCGCACGTGCGCGTGTGGATATTAATGCTGATACTGTTTCTTTCCGTTATCGCCTATGCGGATCGCTCTATTTTGTCGATTGCGGGCGGCGCGATTAAAGATGAGTTTGGCCTCTCGCCCATCCAGCTTGGCTTTATCCTGTCGGCGTTCAGCTGGGCCTATGTAATAGGACAGATCCCCGGCGGCCTGTTTCAGGATCGCTTCGGCACCAAAAGAGTGTACGGCGTGACGCTGGTGCTCTGGTCGATCTCCACGCTGGCGATGGGCTTTGTCGGCGAATTCTCTACGGGCCTGACCAGCGCGCTGGTGATCATGTTCACGCTGCGTTTCGCGCTGGGGCTGATCGAGGCACCCAGCTTTCCGGCCAACGCCCGCGTCGCCATTATGTGGTTTCCAAAAGCCGAACGCGGCCGCGCCTCCTCGCTGTTCGCCTCCTCGCAGTATTTTGCGGTCGGCATCTTTTCGCCCCTTTCCGGCTGGCTGGTGTCCGAATTCGGCTGGCCGTGGCCCTTCTTTGTGCTGGGGGTTATCGGCATCGGGGCCTTCTTCGTCTGGCTTTGGTATATGCAGGAGCCGCGCGCGCACCGCAGCGTGTCGCCGCAGGAGCTGGACCATATTGTCGCGGGCGGCGGCCTGATCGATATCGACTCGGTACAGGAGCGTAAGGAGAAAACCCCCGTTTCCCGCGAGACCTTCCGCAGGCTGCTGACTAACCGGATGCTGTGGTGCGCCTATATCGGTCAGTACTGCATCATCGCGCTGAGCTATTTCTTTATTACCTGGTTCCCTGTCTATCTGGTGCAGGCGCGCGGCATGGATATTCTGCACGCCGGTTTCGCCACCGTGGCGCCAGCGCTGTTCGGCTTTGCGGGCGGGATTTCCGGCGGCATTATTTCCGATTACCTGATCCGCATCGGCTGGTCGGTCTCCTGGGCGCGCAAAACGCCTTACATTGTCGGGATGCTGATGGCCGCGACGCTGATGGCCGCCGCCGTCGCCAACAGCAACTTTTGGGTCATCGCCATTATGTCCTTTGCTTTTTACGGCAAGGGCGTGGCGGCCGGAGCGGGTACCTGGGCGGTGATCAGCGACACCGCGCCGAAGGAAGCGGTTGGCCTGGCGGGCGCTATTTTTAACTGCGTCGGTAATATCGCCGGCATTATCACGCCGATCATGTTCGGTTACCTGGTTGCGCTGACCGGCAGCTACAGCCTGGGCCTGGTGTTTGTCGGCGCGCACTGTATCGTTGCCGCCTGCTGCTTCCTGTTTGTGATGGGGCCGATTGAACGCGTCGGTGGCGAAACGCCGGAAGACAACACTTATCCGACCGGCGCTGCTCCCGTGGTGCGCAGGCTTTAGCGGCCCGTGCGGGAAGACGTTGATCTTCGCACGCAAAACCTTCACTTTAGCGTCATGGTTAATCGGGCAGCGCACCTGCCCGCATCAAGACGGAGTGCCCCTATGTCGCTAACCCTTCTGACGCAGTTGGCCGATCTTCCCGCCAGTCAGTGGGATGCCTTACTGCCGGACGATCAGCCTTTTCTCCGTCACGCCTTTCTCAGCACGCTGGAAGAGAGCGGCAGCCTGGGAAAAGGCACCGGCTGGCAGCCGGAGCACCTGGTGTGGGAAGAACAGGGCGTAATCCGCGCCGCGCTGCCGGGCTACCGCAAAAGCCATTCAATGGGCGAATACGTTTTCGATCACGCCTGGGCGGACGCCTGCCAGCGCGCCGGTCTGCCCTACTACCCTAAGTGGCTGGCCGCCGTGCCGTTCAGCCCCGTGACCGGCGCAAGACTGTTAGGCGACAGCGCCTTTGCCGCAAAGCTGCTGCATCACGTGCCCGATTTCCTGCATCAGCGCCAGTTGCACAGCGCCCATATCAACTTTGGCGATGCGCAAACCCGCGAGCTGGTGGCGGCGGAAGCACGCTGGCTGCCGCGTCTTGGCTGCCAGTATCACTGGCGCAACCCCGGCTACCGCGATTTCCAGGACTTTCTGGATACGCTGATGTCGCGCAAGCGCAAGCAGATACGCAAAGAGCGCGAGCTGGTCGCCAGCCAGGGGTTTACGTTCGAGTGGCTGGCCGGTCATCAGCTCAGCGAAGCGCACTGGGACTTTGTCTACGCCTGCTACGCCAACACCTACGCGGTGCGCGGCCAGCGACCCTATCTCACCCGCCTTTTCTTCAGCATGCTGGCGGAGAAAATGCCGCAGGCCATTCGCGTGGTGCTGGCAACGCAAAA
The DNA here is from genome assembly GCF_030484085.1 of Erwinia wuhanensis. Classification (NCBI taxonomy): domain Bacteria; kingdom Pseudomonadati; phylum Pseudomonadota; class Gammaproteobacteria; order Enterobacterales; family Erwiniaceae; genus Erwinia; species Erwinia wuhanensis. The sequence goes on along the minus strand of NZ_JAUJUH010000006.1, from coordinate 286,613 downwards.
CGGCCTGGCCGTCGCGATGGCTTTCAGCCTGATGGACGGCGAAACGCTTTACGGTCGCTACTGGGGCTGCCTGGAAGAGTTTAACCGGCTGCATTTTGAAACCTGTTTTTATCAGGGGATGGATTACGCCATCGCGCACGGGCTGAAGCGCTTTGACGCGGGCGCGCAGGGCGAACACAAGCTGGTGCGGGGTTTTGAGCCGGTGATCACCGAATCCTGGCACTATCTACGGCATGAAGGCTTATTCGAGGCGGTAGCGGACTACCTGAATCAGGAAAGGCCCGGCGTGCAGGCGTGGGCGTTGGAAGCCCGCGCATCGCTGCCTTATCGCCGCGACGGAGAATAACGGGCAGCCTGGACGCTGCCCGCTGATTGATTAATCCTCGCCGACGAAGCCGCCCGTCTGATGTCGCCACAGGCGGGCATACAGCCCATCCAGCGCCAGCAGCTCGCTGTGGCTGCCCATCTCGGCGATGCGCCCTTCCTGCAATACCACCAGCCTGTCCATTTTGGCGATAGTGGAAAGACGGTGCGCGATTGCAATCACCGTTTTGCCGCCCATCAGCGTCTCCAGACTCTCCTGGATCGCCGCTTCCACTTCGGAATCCAGCGCGGAGGTCGCCTCATCCATAATCAGGATCGGCGCGTCCTTCAGCAAGACCCTGGCGATAGCGATACGCTGGCGCTGGCCACCGGAAAGCTTCACGCCGCGCTCGCCGACCTGCGCATCCAGTCCGACGCGGCCCTGCGGATCGGAGAGCAGCGGGATAAACTCGTCGGCCTTCGCACGATGGATCGCCTGCTGCAACTGTTCTTCTGTCGCATCGGGTCGGCCGTACAGCAAGTTATCGCGAATTGAACGGTGCAGCAGCGAGGTATCCTGCGTAATCATGCCGATCTGCGCCCGCAGGCTTTCCTGGCTGACGTGCGCGATATCCTGGCCGTCAATCACAATGCGGCCGCCGTCCAGGTCATACAGACGCAGCAGCAGGTTCACCAGCGTCGATTTCCCCGCGCCCGACGGGCCGATCAGGCCAATCTTTTCGCCCGGACGAATAGTCAGCTGTAGCTTGTCGATCACCCGGCGCGCGCTGCCATAGTTGAAATCGACGTTCTCATAGCGGATTTCACCCCGATCGACCTTCAGCCTCGGCGCCTGCGGCTTGTCGGCCACGCTGACCGGCTGCGCAATAGTTTGCAGGCCATCCTGCACCATACCGATGTTTTCAAAAATGCCGTTGACTACCCACATGATCCAGCCGGACATATTGACGATACGGATCACCAGCCCGGTAGCCAGCGCGATAGCACCCACGCTAATCAGCGACTGGGTCCACAGCCACAGCGCCAGGCCCGTGGTACTGACTATCAGCAGGCCATTGAGCGTGGTCACCACCACATCCATATTAGTGACCATCCGGCCCTGCTGACGCGTTTTAGCCGTTTGATCGCCGATAGCCTCACGCGCGTAGGCTCTTTCCAAATCGCTGTGCGCAAAGAGCTTTAGCGTGGTGATATTGGTGTAGCCGTCCACAATGGTGCCCATCAGCTTCGAACGCGCGTCGGATGAGGCAACGGAGCGGGATTTCACGCGCGGCACGAAATACCTCATGCTGACGACATAGCCCACAATCCACACCAGCAGCGGGATCATCAGCCGCCAGTCCGCCTCGGCGAACAGCACCAGCGAGGTAATGGCGTAAATCAGCACGTGCCAGAGCGCATCCACGGCCTGGACTGCCGAATCGCGCAGCGCGTTGCCGGTTTGCATAATGCGCTGGGCGATGCGCCCGGAAAAGTCGCTCTGGAAAAAATTCAGGCTCTGGCGCAGCACGTAGTTGTGGTTTTGCCAGCGGATCATGCTGGTCATGCCGGGGTTGATCGTCTGGTGCACCAGCAGATCGTGCAGGCCGATAAAGATAGGTCTGAAAACCAGCGCCACCGCCGCCATCCAGATCAGCTCGCTGGCGTGTTCGCTAAAGAAGCTGGCGGCGGGCGTCGTGTTCACCATATCAATAATGGTGCTCAAAAAGCGGAACAGCGCGACCTCAATCAGCGAAGCGATCAGCCCGATCGCCAGCAGTAAGGCAAAGCTCTGCCACACCTGGCGCAGATAGTAGACGTAAAAAGCCCAGACGCGGTTGGGCGGCGTGTCGCTGGGGGCGTCCTGAAAAATATCGATCAGTTTCTCAAAGCGGCGATACAGCATAGCTAGCTCACTTTTACAGCCAAAAAACTGATAGTAGTGCATTTTCTTCTGTTATGACGAACGCGGCGCAGGTTGCGGCTTGATTAGGAAACGATCGTTCTCTATTATGAAGTGATGAAAACCTCTTCTTTACGTCAGCCGGGACGCCCGCGCGAATTCGATGCCGATCTTGCTCTGGACGGCGCTATAGCGCTGTTCAGCGAGCAGGGCTACGCCGGGACTTCCATCAGCGAGCTGGCCCGTGCGATGCAGGTCACGCCCGGCAGCCTGTATAAAGCTTTCGCCGACAAGCAGGCGATTTTCCTGGCCGCGCTGACCCGCTACCAGCAGCTGCGCGGCGAGGCGCTGAACCGTCGCCTTGCGGACGCGCCCAACGGGCGGGCCAGAGTGGAGGCGCTGTTGCGCCACTACAGCGAAAGCAGCGTGGGCGAAACCGGGCGGCGCGGCTGTCTGGTGGTGAGCTGCGCCGTCGAGCTGGCGACGCGCAACGACGAGCTGGCGCGCCGTATCACGCAATCGCTGGGGGCCAACGAGGCGCGCTTTGAGGTGTTTCTGCGCCAGGGTCAGCAGGATGGCTCTGTTTCTCCCGATCTTAACGTACCGGCTACGGCAGCCATGCTGCTGTGCCTGACGCAGGGAATGCGCGTGCTGGGAAAAACCGGCCGTACCACAGAAGAGATGGCGCAGCTGGTCGATAACGCCCTGACGCTGCTCGGCTGATATTTCGCTTTTGCGCGCGGCCTGGCGCCGCGCGCCCAACAGACCAAATTACATTCAATTTGGAAACGATCATACCCAAACCGCAGAGGCAACCATGCTTATCTCTACCAACACTGAGGCCGACCGTCAGGCCATTGCCGCCTTTCAAACCGCAACTTTCTGGCAGCAGTTCCGCCAGGAGTACGTTGAGGTCAACGGTATTCGTCTTCATTACGTCACGGGCGGCTGCGGCGAACCCGTGCTGCTGCTGCCCGGCTGGCCGCAAAGCTGGTACGCCTGGCGCTACGTGATGCCGCTGCTGGTCGCTGCGGGCCGCCGCGTGATTGCGGTCGATCCGCGTGGTCTGGGCGACTCGGCCCATCCCGCCGACGGCTATGATATGACCACCACCGCTAACGATATTCATCAGCTGATCGCCACGCTGAAGCTGAACGAGTCTGGCCCGATAGATGTAGTCTGCCACGATATCGGCAGCTGGATAGGCTATGCGCTGGCGGCCGACTGGCCGGAAGATGTGAAACGGCTGGCGCTGTTCGACGCCGCGCTGCCGGGCATCTCGCCGCCGCCGCCGTCCGGCATTCCCACTGACGAAGCCAATGTGAAGAGCTGGCACTTTGCTTTCAATCGACTGAACGATTTGCCGGAAATCCTGTTTACGGGCCGCGAACGCGAGCTGATTAGCTGGCTGTTTGCGGCCAAATCCCTGAAGAGCTGGAGTATCACGCCAGCCGATCTGGAAGAGTATGTCCGCGTTAACCAGCTTCCCGGCGCGCTGCGTTCGGCGCTGAGCTACTACCGCACCGGCTTTTCACCGGCCTCGCTGGCGGCCGCACGGCAGCGGGCGGAGAAAAAATTATTGATGCCGGTTTTGGCCGTTGGGGCGGAAGGCAGCGTGGGCGATACCCTGCTGACGACGCTGCAACAGCTGGCGGTTGAGGTAAAAGGCGGCGTTATCGCCGGCGTGGGTCATTACATTCCGGAAGAGGCGCCCGCAACGCTGGCTGGCCTGCTGGCCGATTTTTTTATACCCTCTGGTAGCCCGACAGACGGTCGGTAGCAGGCCCGCACAGGAAGCGGCAGGCGACGCGCGCATAAGGACAATAACGACCGAGGCAGAGGGGCGGAGATGGAACGGCTTGATTGTGATCGTATGCTGGTGGCGGTAATGGAGCTGGGAAGCTTCGCCGCTGCCGCGGAACGCATGGGCACCAGCAGCGGGCAGGCGTCGAAACTGGTTTCCCGCCTGGAGAGCGAGCTGGGCGTCCAGCTGCTGAAACGCAGCACCCGTGCGCTTTTTCCGACAGAGATAGGCCAGGCCTATTTTGACCGCATCAAAAGCATTCTGGACGACTTCGACGCGCTGGACGCCTCGGTACGTCACGCTTCCGGCAAACCTTCAGGCCGCCTGAAGCTGACCGCGCCGCTGACTTTCGGCACCAGCAGCCTGGCGCCGGTGCTGATAGCCTTTGCCAAAGAGTACCCGGAAATTGAGCTGGACGTCAGCTTCGCCGACCGCATGGTCAATATCGTGGATGAGGGTTTCGACCTTGCGCTGCGTATTGGCAGGCTCAGCGACAGCAGCCTGATTGCACGAAGGCTGAGCGATATCCGTATTATCGTGGCGGCAAGCGAAAGCTACCTGCGCGCGCACGGCACGCCAGAGGATTTGCGTCAGCTGGCGCAGCATGACTGCATCATCGATACCAATTTTCGCGAGCCGCTGAACTGGCAGTTTCGCGACGGCAGCGAACGTATTCTGTCGGTGGCGGTAAAAGGCAGGCTGCGCTTTTCCAATGCTGAAGCCTGCCTGAGCGCCGCCGCCGCGGGGCTGGGCATTGCGCGGATGCCGACGTTTATCGCCGGAAACCAGCTGCGCAGCGGCGCGATCGTGCCGCTGTTTCGCCAGTATGAGATGCCGCCGCTCGGCCTTTACGCTGTCTATCCACCAGCGCGCCATCTGGCGCACAAGGTGCGTGCATTAACGGAATTCCTTGAAGCGCATTACGCAGGCGAGGCCGAGTGGGATCGCGGCTGGTAATTCTTTCCATTTCGGAAGGAATATCCGCGCTGAGCAAGGGATTATCATCCTCATGGGATCCGTGTAGCCTTGAGTGAAACCGTTTCCACAGTGGAGAGCGGCTCAACAGGAGAAGTCCCGTGACGAAAGGATTGATTATTTTACTGCACGGCGTCGGCAGCAACGGTAAGGATCTGGCCGGACTGGGCGCGCATTGGGCAGAAGGTTTGCCTCGGGTGGCTTTCACCAGTCCCAATGCGCCCTTTCCTTTTGAACACGGCGCCGGCTATCAGTGGTTTAGCCTGAGCGGCGTCACGTCTGCTAATCGGGCGGAGCGGGTTTATCACGCGCGGGAGGCTTTCGATCGCCAACTTAGCGCTATTCTGGCAATCCACCAGATGCAGGATCGTCTGGAGAACGTGATGCTGGTCGGCTTTTCCCAGGGCAGCATTATGGCGCTGGACGCCGTAGTTTCCGGGCGCTGGCCGGTAGCGGGCGTGGTGGCGTTTTCAGGCAGGCTGGCGTCGCCGCTGCCTTATGACATGCCGGCGAAAACGCCGGTCATGCTGATCCACGGCATGGCAGACAGCGTTATTCCCTGTGCGGAAAGCGAAGCGGCAGCCAGGCAGCTACGCGAGCTGGGCGCGGTCGTCAGCACCCAATTTGACGCGTCGGTTGGCCATACTATTTCCGCCCAGGGCGCACGCAGCGCCAGCGAATTTATCGCGACGTGCCTGGCGTAGCCGCGCCGTCGTTCAGCCGTTTCTGATAAAACGCCAGGTTCAGCCAGCGGTCGAACTTCCAGGCGACCTCGTTCAGCGTTCCGGCCAGCGTAAAGCCTTTTTTCTCATGCAGAACAATGCTGGCGCGGTTATCCGCGTCAATACTGCCGATCATCAGATGCATCCCTTTTTCCCGCCCCTGCTCAACGATCGCGTCCAGCAGCGTTTTACCCAGTCCCTGCCCGCGAAAATCGGGGTGGATATAAATTGAATGCTCAACGGTAAACTGGCAGGCGGCGTGCACGCGAAAAGTGCCGTAGCTGGCAAAGCCCATTAGCCTGCCCGCCTCATCCTCAACGCCGATAACCGGGAAATCATGCTGCCTTTTAACGGCGAACCAGCTCTGCATACTTTCCGGCTGGCGCGGCTCGTAGTCATAGAGCGCGGTAGAATTAACAATAGCGTCGTTGAAAATGGCCAGAATAGCGGCGCTGTGGCGGTCTTCGGTGCAGGTAACGATCTTCATTGCTGGCTGACGTCCTTAATGAGTGGCGATGCGCATAAACAACGGCGGCAGATGGGCCGCTTCGGGCAAAACAGATCGGCGCGGCGGCTCAGGTGGTCAGCAGCGTATGCAGCCTCTGTAAATCTTGCTGGACCGTCGCGATCTCTTCGGCAAATTTTTCCTCGGAGGTAAAGGGCTGCCGGAAGATCGTCATCAGCACTTCCGATCCCTCTTCGTTGCCAACCACCCGCATCGGCACCACTGTCTCCTTGCCAAAACCGGTATCCACGTAGCGATCCATTACGCCATAAGGGTTGTGATCGGTGAAACGGATTTTTTTCGCGCTTTCCGCCCCGACGATTTTCCACCAGGTGCCGTCCTGCTCCAGCGTCGTTTCGCTAAGGGCGCCGATCCATTTCGGAAAATAGTCGGGTTTCCAGATGGTCTCGTAAAGATCAACCCAGTTACGGGGGATGGTCAGACTGATGGTTTGCGATGGCAGCATAGGGCCTCCTGAATTTTTATCGTCAGGGGATTTAACCATCGGCAGGTAAGGATGAAAAGGGGCGGCGGCCCGCCCTTAAAAAGATTTTAACGCTACCTTCGCCGTTTCCGCATCATAAGCGCCTTTCAGGCTGAGATCGACAGGCTGCGGCTGCCAGTTAATCAAGCCGCCTATCTCAAACAGCACCTGACCGTTTTGTCCCGGCGCCCTCTCTGTCACCGGCCGTACCAGCAGCGTTTCCGGAATAATTCTTGGCTCGAAGCGCAGCAGCGCGTTGCGGATGTTTTTCTCAATAATGTGCCAGCTATGGTGGCTGGCATATTTGCCCGTCAGCGGCGCTACGCCATAGTTAAACACGGAGACCATTAACGCGCCGTGCCGGGCTTCATCCAGCTGTTCTTCAAGGTTCGTGCTGTTAAGCAGGCAGGAGATATCTTTTTGCACGATGGCGCGCAACTCTTTAGCGCTCACATAGCAGGCATCGTAGCTTTCACGCTGTTTTTTCGGCTCGTCGTCCAGCAGCCTTTCCAGCAGCGTAGGCGAAAAACTCTGTTTTCTTTCCATTGCCTACACCTGGCCAAAGCGGATTTCGGCCACTTCCAGCAGGGAAAATTCCCCACTGTCGGTAATCAGCACCTTTCTGCCTGCTCCCGTCGCCAGCATAGCGGAAACCTGCTGCCATTCGCTAAGCAGCCCCAGCTTCTCGCTCTGTTCCGCTTCAGCGGTAAGCGGATAGCGGGCAGGCACGTAGCCATAGTGAAACTCGCCGTCTGTTTTGATATGGGCGGGCGTCCAAATCAGATCGAGCAGATCTTCAGGTCGACGAACGTGCAGCAGCTGCAGCGAGGAAAAAGGCACCTGACGATAGCCGCCAGCGCTGATAAATTCGCAGGCTGGCCCGATACGCCCGTCGCTGTCCGCTATCCAGGCGAACCTTCCCGTTATCTCCCCGCTGCCGGCGCTTTCCGGGGCCAGAGAAAAGGCCTGCTGACGAAGCGTCTCGGCCCGTTCCGGCTCGTTTTCCGCCTGGGCTTTGTTCGCCTGATGCAGCAGCGTCATCCATTCCGGTGCGGCGGCGGTAAACAGGCCAGGGCTGCGTTTACCCGCCAGCACGTCTTCCCGCATCAGCTCGCTGAGGATCAGGTTCTTGCCCAGCTCGCACTGCTTTGGCTCGACGTCATCCAGCAGGGCCAGCGTTTGCAGCTGCATCAGCGCTTTTTCCCATCGTCCATCAAGGCAGTACAGGCCGAACAGCGCGTTGCGGCACGCGCTATCGTCAGGACGCGCTTTGACGTTCGCGGCCGCCTCCGCAATCAGATCGCTTAACGAGGTGGTTTTCAGCAGTGCGGTTAAAGATTTTGCATCATGCATAATGGGTCCATCCTGGGTTAATAAGGGCTGTCCAGCCCGGGCTTATAAAGATCGTGAAAAACCAGTTCCGGTATGGTCTGCTTCTCTTTTGAAGCGATATTCTCCGGAGCCAGCAGTTTTAAAATATCCGTTTTTTCATCATCGAAAATCAGCGGGCCGGTTGTCCCTTCAACGTTCAGCTCCGTCCAGACCTTATCAATCAGCGAAGGCGTCTGGATCAGGCATTCCGTCAACGTTTTCGCCTTCATCTCCTCCCGGACGGCCTCAAAGTAATCATCGCAGTCGGGAAGCCGGGTCAGCGTAGGGCGTTCCTGGGCTACGTGGCGGTGCTGCTCGCCCCAGATAAGAAACTTTTTGTATTCTTCCTCCAGCGCTTCAAGAATGTCCGCGGCGGCTTCTGTCTCCGCCGCCGCGGCCTCGTTAAGGTAGCGATAATCGCCCATATAGTGCCCGCCGCTGGGCAAAATATCGTCCACTTCGGGTAGCGGCCTTTTCTGCAGGGGATCGCCGTCAAGCAGCATATGGCACAGCGCCTCTCCCGGCACGTCTTCATCATCCACTACGGTAAAGCCATAGTGACCCAGCTGGATCGCCGCATTAAGGCGGAGCACGCGGCGCTCGCCCTCTGCCACTCTGCCGTTATCAACCAGACAAAGCAGATCCTTACAGGTATTGAAGATGACTGGCCCGCCAGGCGAGCGGTAAAACCACAGGGCATCCGACGAACCGGCCTCGCTAAATTGCCCGTTTTGCGGATTGAAGCAGACCGGGCGTTCGACGGTATAACTTTCGCCAAGCGGAAAAGCGGGCTGATTATCGGGCCAGGTCATTAGCAGCTGCACGAGTTAACCGCCGATAGTCACGTTGCCGGAACCGGAGACAACGGCTGCGCCGCAGCCGGTGACGTCACCCAGCCGTGCTGCATTGCAGTTGTTGATAAATACGCTGCCCGATCCTGACGCGACGGGCGCGCCGCCATGAAAAGCGCACACTGCGGCGCTGATGCCTGCTGCTGCAGCACAACAGCCGTTAGTGTGTACATTTCCCGATCCGCTTACTATTGCTCCGCCATGTGCGATTGCATCGCCAAGTCTGGCTGCGCAGCTTCCCATTTTTCACCTCATCTTGCTGTTGGGCTGATGCCAGCCCGGTTACTGATAAAACGCCTGGAACAACGACGGGCTGGCTATAACGCCGCCGGCTGCTATCCCATGCGCGGTTAAACCACTGGCTCAGGGCACGGTCGGCACAGGCGTGGTCCTGCCGCCCGGGGGAACGGTAGGCACCGGCGTGGGTATAGTCGGGGCTGGCGTGGGTATAGTCGGCGACGGTGCCGGGGAAGTCGGCGTTGGTACAGGCAGTGGGGGCAGCGGGAAGGGAAGAGCGGCAAACCCAAAAACGCTCAGGCTGGGCACGCCCGCGACAAAGCCGCCGCCGCCGCCGCCGCCGCCACAGCTACAGCAGCTACAGCAATCGCCAGGATTTAAATCGACCTGTCCTCCCTGAAGCACGATATGGTTAGCGCACAGGATAATTTTACCCGCGCAAAGTGAAAGCACGCCGCCTGCCGTTAATGACATAGCGCCACCTGCAACCATGCCGATGTAGCCACCGACGGCAAGCGAGTAATACCCGCCCACGTTATTCATAAAAGCGCCGCCGACGTTAATCCCTTTCGCACCGCCTATCGACTCGGACTGCGCGCCGCCAACCGTAAAGCCCAGCGCGCCGCCGACCATTAACGAGCTGCTGCCATTTACCGTGGTGGATTCATTAACGCCAACCACTCTGTTGCTGTTAACACCGATGCTGACAGAGCGCGTCGCGCCGACGGCAAGATCGGAGTTCAGCCCGATGGTTTGCGTTTCATTACGCTTGGTCAGGCGGGACATATCGCGCTCGGCCTGTTCCCAGTACTGCTCCAGCCCTGGTTTATCCTCAAACTGGATGCCGTTAAAGTTGGTGCGTCCGCCACCTACCGTGCGGCTCACTAATCCGCTTTGCGTGGCGTTGGCAGGCAGATCCCACGGCGGCATGGTGACGTTGTTATAAAGGCTGCCGATCACCAGCGGACGATCCGGATCGCCGTTAATGAAGTCCACGATCACTTCATGGCCGACGCGTGGGATATAGATCCCGCCAAAATTGTTGCCGGCCCACGCCTGGCTGACGCGGATCCAGCAGGAATCCGTTTCGCGGTTGTGCCCGTAGCGATCCCATAAAAAGCGCACTTTTATGCGGCCCCAGGTATCGGTCCAGATATCTTCGCCCGGTGGCCCTACCACTACAGCCGTCTGCGGCCCGCTGGTTTTTGGGCGCAGCGCCAGCTGAGGATGGCGATAAATCTTGGTGGTAGGCTGAACGGTGAAATGGCTTTGATAACTGAAATCCCCCATCCCCGTCACCTGGCTGACATCGCTAACGATCAGCTCGCTGGAGATGACCATATATTCCCGGTTCGCTTTCTCCAGCGGGTAATTTTGCAGCTCGAAGTTGGTGCCGCATACCACGCCCCGCAGTTCGCCGGAGCCGGATGCTCTTGATCCGATCGCGCCCCGCTCTTCCATACGGACTTTCGCCAGCTGTTCGCCGATATCTGGCCGATCGTAATCGCCGGGCCAGTGGTAAAGCTCCATGTCGTTAAAGGTGGTTTGACGAGGCTTGCTGTCGGCAGCCGATATATCCGCTCGGGATTTTGTAAAGTCGTAATCGTTGGTATACCACCGGCCGGAGGTAATGGTTTCCTGAAATTTAAAACGGGTAATATATTCCTGCCCGGCTTTGGGTTCGCTCGGCATATATTGCAGCACATGCCAGGCCTCGCTGGAAAAACGCTTGTGCGCGCCAACGTGATCCACCAGCACCAGCTTATGCTTCTGGTCTTCATGCTCAAAAAACCAATAAATCCCCCACTCCTCCATCAGGCGCTCGATAAAATTAAAATCCGTTTCACCGTATTGCACCTGAAAATCCAGCTGGGGATAAGAACCGGTTAGCCGTTTTTCCAGCGGAAAATTATATTCCTCCAGCACCTCGTCAATAATCTCCACCACCGTTTTTTGCTGGAAGATCTTGAAGTCAGAGGTCAGTTCCGTCAGGTAAAGCCAGGGGCGAAGGATAATTTCAAAGATGGCCTGATTCGCATCCCGCCCCAGAAACCTGGCACGCTGCACCAGGCCGGAGATTTCCCGGCTGCCCGCGCCGATGCCCGTCAATTCATCCAGCCCGTTGCCGTCCAGCTCTATCGACACGGTCATCTCTTTACCAATCAGCGCTTTAATATCCACGTTCGCCGCTGACTGCCAGGGAATAAGATCGCTGGCTGGCGTTTTGGCAGTTAGCTTGTAGGTATATAAAGAAGAGAACGACTCCTTGCCTTCCAGCTTCGTTAATACCAGCGCGGTTTCACCCAGCAAAAGCGGCATTGCTGAGCTGCTTAACGTTATGGTTCTTGCCATATCAACACCTAATCCTTGGTTTATATTGCACCCTAAGGGAGCGCCTCTCCCTCTCCTTTTCAGCAGATAATGTGCTGCGAATCGATAATTTTGCCGTAGCGGCTTTGCCGCCAGAGCCACGCTTTGCGATCCGTCTGGATAATTTCCGGCCAGTCCGGCCAGGGCATGCTGCCAACGCCTTTTTCCTCCGTGATGCTTCTGTCGTACTCGCTCAGCTCCGCCAACAGCAAATCCGCATGGTAACTGAAGCGATAGCGCTCATTAAGCAGCCGTTCGCGAAACGGGGAGTAGCGAGACCGTAATAAATTAACCCAGTTTTTCAAATAGATATCTTGATTAACCACGCCATCCTGATTTTGCTGCGCCATCATAATTCTCGCCAGCCAGAAGGCGATATGAAAGTCAGACGCCAGTTCCTTTTGCAGCCATTGCACGCTGACGGCGGCGTAAATGGCCGAAAGCCCCGCCGCGCGGCTGTTGACCAATGCCCCCACGTAACAGCGGCCTTTTTTCCGCAACGGCGGCAGAATAAAGCACCACGGGTAATGCGCCGGTAAAAGCTGTCCTGGCAGCGTCATCTGCATCGCCGGCACCACTTTTTCGGCCAGTACGGCGGCGACTTTTTTCCGCTCTCTGCCTGGCAATAACGTTCGCGCCTCTTTGCCAATAATACCGGTACGAATGGCCATATGCCGCTCCGTGCCCCACGGCTTAAAATGCGCCGGGACAGTTAAAATTTTTCAGTAAATCGACGATAAGCTCATCGTTCCAGGTCAGGCCGGTGACCTCGATTTTGACGGGCCGCTGATGCAGATTAAACAGCAGCACTGGCTGGCCGCCAGGCGAAGTCGCAATATCGTTGACGGTATCCAGCCAGCGCATCAGCGCCCAGGGACCGGTGAAGGTCAGGCCGTTTTCCTGCCCCAGAATGCGCGGCTTGGTGCTCATATTGACGACGGATTCCGCACGCGCACCCGGCCAGTGAAAAAGTTTTGGCGTAACCGGGCCGTGCGAATACCCCATTACGCTGCCGTCAAAGTTGAGGTTAAGCTGGGTAACCGAAGGATCCAGGTAGGGAATGGAAACGGAGAAATCGATACCCGGCGTGCGGCCGCCGTTCTGGAAGAAAGCGCTGCGGATCGCAGCGGCCTGCTCAAAAACATCCAGCGCGTCTGAATCCTGGCTATTAATATCGCCGCGATAGCGCCAGGGCCTTGCTGCCGTATCAACTTTGTCGGCCAGTTTTTTTTGAAAATAGTCATCCAGCACGCCGCCCGTGGCGAAAAAGCGCTCAAAGTCACGCAGGCTGACTTCCTCACTGTTATCCGCAAAAGGATAGCGGCCCTGCAAAGTGTTGCGGCACACTTCGCCCGGCCCTGAGGCGATGGTTTTATTGCTGCTGTAGACGATCTGATGATTGACCCGTCGGTAAGCGCCGTTCAGCAGCGGCGCGATAATATATTTAAAAGGGTCGGGCCAGACGGCGGACTCCGCGCTCAGCCGCTGTCCTGCGTCGGACACCGACGGCAGATTGCCGTTTTTGATCGCGCTGTCGGAGATGACCAGCAGCGTGTACTGATCGTTCAGCACGCCCATAATCTGGTGCAGCTTAGTGCCGGAAGCCGCGCCCATGCCTTTTTCGCCGCCGCCCACGAATTCACGCAGCGGCACAAAATAGTTATCCACTCCCTGACGCAGCGCTTTTTTCTCCTGAGCGGCCAGCGCCAGATTAAGCTTTGAGGCGGCATCCACCAGTCGACTGTTGGATAATCCTGAGCTGCTGACACGCTGGTTTTTTAGCAGGTTATCCTGCTGATCCACGGCAAGCGTGGTTTCCCTGACGGCGCGCCTCGCCAGATTTACCAGCGGCGAGTGGGTAGAAACCAGCGTGCGCAGCATGTAGATATCAAAAGAAAGCCCGGTATTGTTCTGGTCTGCATCCTCGCTTTTCAGCCGGATGCTTTGCAAAAAAGCCTGCCATCGCCGCGTATACTCCTTCAGATAAAGCGTCATCAGGGCTTCGCGCGTCGGATCGACAATGCCCGATCCTCTGTCCACCTTCAGCGCTTTCAGGGCGCTTTGCGCCTCGCTATTGCCCATTACCCAGCTATCTTCAGCCTGTAACGCCCGCACGCTGTCGCCCAGCTTTTTTTTAAATACGTGGTGATAGCCTTCCCAGGTAAACAGTCCAGGCATCCCTTTTTCCGCCAGCGCCTCATCGGTAAGGGTAAAAATCTGACCGGCGTCCTCATCGGTCATTTTGCTTAAGGTCAGATTCTCCGGCGCTTCCGCCTGCATCTGCGCTATCACGCGTGCATAAAGTCGATTAACCGGCGTGTTGCGATTAAGTATTTCGCGCGCTTCCGCCACCAGGTTTTTATCCGGTTGCTGGCCATACTGCCGCCAGTCCGGGCGGCTGAATAACGCCTCAAGATGGGCGATAAACAGGCTCCTTTCTTCATAAGGCTGGAGCTTTCCGGCATTGTCCCACTGCCGGGCAATCTCGCTGACCAGCCATGCCCGATCGAACTGGCCCTGTCCTGCCAGCATCAGATAACGTTTAAGCGCGTTGTAAAGTGTCGCAGGATCGCGTTCATAAACGGCGCTCTGCAAAGCCTCATGCGCCTGTTGTTCGATTTGCGGAAACAGCAGCCGCTGCAGAAAATAGTGGTAAAGGCCGTCGGCATCGTGGGTTAAACGCTTGCCGACATAAAGGCCATAGCGGAAAGGAAGATCGGGATGCAACACGTCAAGGCCGTTAAATTCAGGCAGATAGTGCGCCAGATTCAGCAGCAGCGGCAGCTTGCCGGGATCCGCCGCCTGTTGATAGCTTTTGACCTCTGCTTCCAGCCTGGTCGCTTTTTCCCCGGCCGCGACAAGGTAGCCGCCGTTATGATGATAGCTGTGGTAGATCCCGCTAAGTAACCAGCAGCAGGCCGCGATGCAAAGCATATGACCAAAGAAGTTCTGGAAGCGATATTTTGACTCTACCCGTAAATTGCGCCGCACCAGATCGCCATCTTTCAGGATGATGTCGGAAAACAGGGATTTCAGAAAATAGTGCCTGCCCCAGGCAACATCCCTGACCAGAGCCTCGCTCTCACCAGTCAGCGAAGCTGGATAAGCCAACGGCACCGTCTGTCGGTTAGCAATATAGTTGCGCCACTTCTGCATCAGCGTCCCGTTATTGACCATAACGGTATCCTCAGGCTGGTGGCTGCTGACAAAGTAGATACCGCGCAGCGAGGTATAGCCCTGATTTTCATCATAGCGTGAGGCGAAGAAAATCGTCTGCGCCACTTCCGTTACGCTGTCCAGCAGCATGCGGAAATCCTGCGGCAGCACGTACATGCGCTTTCTGTCCGTATTGCTGTATTCCTCCTGTTGGCGCACCGTCATTGCCTTTTCCAGACGATTTTCCAGCAGCGCAAATTCCGCTCCGACCCGTTCGCGCAGATCGCCAATGCCGGTTTTCACCTCTTCCCCCCAGGGGAAAGTCACGCCCCATACCTGCTCGCGCTCCTGCTCGGTCAGGCTGCGGAAATATTCGGCGAACCCCATCAGCCGATCCAGTTTGGTAATCAGCATATAAACCGGAAAGCGTACCCCCAGTCTGCTGCGCATCGCCTCCAGCCTGGCGCGAACTTTCGCGGCCAGATCGTAGAGCTCCGTTTTATTTTTACCCATTACGTCGGTCACGCCGATCGCCACAATCACGCCGTTAATCGCCTCTATCGGACGATATTTTTTAATGGCCTTGATAATACCGTCCCACTCCGGCTGCTCGTCCGACGAATCAAGATATTTTCCGGCCGTGTCGATAAACAGCGCGTCATTCGCAAACCAGCACTCACAGTTACGGGTAGGCGCGCTCTCTTTGCAGACCCTGCTCAGCTGTTCCGGCAGCGGGAAATGCTGGCCCGACGATAAGATCGCCGTGGTTTTTCCCGCGCCCTGCGTCCCGATAGTCATGTACCAGGGAAGCTCGCCGTGCATTTTTCCAAATGAAAAAAACCGCTTAAGCCAGGTACCGTTTTTACGCAGCTGTCTTATATATGCCGCTGCATCACGGATAGCCGCATTAACCTCGCTGACGTCGCCATCGCTTTTAACCTCTTTGCTGCCGAAAAAAGCGTCAAGCAGCTTAGGATTGTTTTTCAGCGCCAGCAGCAGCTTCCAGCCGCCATACAGCAGCGTGACCAGCAGGATAGCGCCAATCAGGCTGGCCCTGGTGGCGATACCGCTTAGCGGATAGCTTTCACCGATCAGCAGGTAAGGCCCAATCGTCCAGACGACAACGCAGGCCGTTGCGGCCAGCAGAAGAAACGACGGTACGTTAAACCACAGCCCAATCAGACAAAGCAGCGCCAGAACAACATAAATCACGCGCGCCTCAACGCCTGCCAGCGGACGCGTGTCGCCAAAGCCCAGTAAAGGGCCGAGAAACCAAACCGCAGCGATAATCAGCATAAAAAAGGCTATGACCATCACTACTTTAAAAACGCGAAGCGAGAACATCCTGTTCAGATTAAACATGGCTAACTCATTAATAGGTCACAAAAAATTCCACGCGCCGGTTCTGCGCACGTCCTTGTGCATGGTTATTACTGCTGACGGGCTGACTCTCTCCGGCGCCCTGAATGCGGATTTTGTCAGGCGCTATCCCTTCGGTAAGAAAATAGCGCGCCACGTCCGTCGCTCGTTTTTCCGACAGCACCTGATTATTGGGAAAAGCTTTTGTCCTGATGGGCGTGGCGTCCGTATGCCCTACGATCACTACCCTGCCATTCACGCGATGAACTTCCTTCGCGACGCGTTTGATAATAGGCTCCATATCGGCGATGACTTTGTCCGATCCTGAAAGGAACACGGAATCGCCACGAAAAACGACCTTGCTCTGACTTTGCGTTTCGTCAACGCTGACCAGCCCCTGCCTGATCTCTTCTTTCAGCAAAATAGCCAGCCGTAGCTTCATTGCCGCTACGGGGCGGCTTATCTTCAGCTGCTGCATTGCGTGGATCCGCTGCTGAAGCGCTATCTGATGCGTACCCAGCCAGTATTTGCACCAAATCCACAGGCTACCGACCAGCAGACAGCTCAGCAGCAGCGTGACGCGCACGGGCACAATGCGCCTTTTAGATTTTTTCTGGCCGCGTATGGCCGCGCCATGC
This sequence comes from Erwinia wuhanensis, assembly GCF_030484085.1. Classification (NCBI taxonomy): domain Bacteria; kingdom Pseudomonadati; phylum Pseudomonadota; class Gammaproteobacteria; order Enterobacterales; family Erwiniaceae; genus Erwinia; species Erwinia wuhanensis. The sequence continues at coordinate 269,935 of NZ_JAUJUH010000006.1, read as the reverse complement.
GGCGACAGCGCTGGCGAGAGCGAGTCGCGCGTGCTTTGAATAAGGGTCAGAAGCCGCTGACGGATTTTCATCAGCTGTCGGTCGCCATCTTCCAGAATGCTGTAGCGGCCCTCAAAACCCAGCCCGAGGATACGCAGCAGCACTTCAAGCACGTCTCCGTACTCGTGGGGATCTATAGAAAGACGGCCAACCAGCAGGAAAAATTTGTTGCCGCCGTCGTTGTCGCCTTCGAAATGGTTAAGGATGTTGCTTTGCGACCAGCCGGTCTGCATTCCCCACGTTGTGGTATGTGCCGCTTCATCCAGCGCGGTACAAAGGCAATAGCGAACGATAGCCATCTTTTTCCAGGCGATATTGACCTCGTCACATACCACGCTAAACAGATTGATGTCGTGTTTCAGGCTTTGTTTCAGCAGCTCGACATGTTCGGGATACGGGATGGTTTCCGGCATCTCGCTAAGCGCGCGCAGCAGTGGCTGGGCGGCTTCGAGCAGCGGATTTTCAGCCGCCCTTACCTTTTGCACCCGCAGCTGTACGCCTTCGCTTTGCAGCAAAACCTCACTTTTCTGGCTGGACCAGCCCTGGATAAACGCATCAGGATCGCCTCGTTCCGGCGTTCCTGGGTTTCCCGGATCGTCATCCAGCAGAAACTTGCCCAGCGCCTGCGGCGTCAACGTTTCTTCGGGCGCGGCATCCGGCGCGGCAGATTGGCTCTCGTCGCGCATCAGCTTCTGACTCCCCAAAGCTCCATATTCAGGTCAGGGAAATCACCTGCAATATGTAACGCCAGCGCGCCGGTTGCGGCAATTTTGTCCCAGAACGGCCCGCTTTGCAGCAGGTCGAAATAGACATAGCCGGCGTGATAAGGGATCTGACGCGGCGGCACCGGCAGCGCCTGTAACACCAGCCCCGGCAGGTGTGAACGAACCAGCTCATGCAGCTGCTGCGGCGCGCTGATTTTCGCCTGCGCCGAAAACTGCTGTTGCAGTACGTCCATCGGCAGCTGAGCGTGTACGGCCAGCACCAGATTAGAAAACTCGCGCAGCTCGCCCGGCAGCATGGCGGCCGTCCAGACGCCATTGCCTTTCGCATGGAGGTCGATCATTTGACCGGCACGGATCAAAATCTGATTCAGCAAATAATGCAGCTCTTCAACCAGCGGACGAACAGAAGGATAAAGCCTGGCGTGATCGTAGCCCGGCGCGCTCACCGGCCGTCGCGTCTGCGTACGGATAAAGGTCGACAGCTCGCCCGAGAATTTCGCCAGCTCCTGATAAAGCACAATTGGCGGCAGCTCGGGCACGTGCCGCAGATGATCCAACACCGGCTCATATTTATTGAAAATTTGCAGCAGCAGATAGTCGACCACTTCGGCGCTGGCGCTGGCTTTGCCGTCGCTATTAGCCAGTCGGCCCGCCAACATATCGGCGCGCATCCTGACCAGACCGTTAAGATGCGTCAGCCATTCGGCTAACAGTGTGCTGGCCGCATAGCCGGTGACCGGCGGAATATAGTCTTCGGTATGCAGCAGCACGCTGCCATCGGGCTGAATGGCCCTGATGCGGGTCAGCGGCAGACCAATCCAGGATTCCGTCATTTCTTTTTCAGAAACCAGATTCAGGCGCAGCCTTGCCAGCTGGACAGGTTTTGGCCCCTGACGGATCGCATTGGTATCGCTCAGCTCCGTTTCAAAAGCGGCGAAGCGCGCCAGCGAACCGCTGTCGCTGAGATCGAAGATGGTTTCGTCGCTGTTATCCAGCCGCAGCGGCACGGCCAGGAAAATCAGCTGCCCCAGATGATCCGGCGTAATGGTCAGCGGTTCAGGCAGTTCGGCATGGCCTGGTATATCAAAAGGCGTGCCGTCCGGCAGCACGCCGCGCCCGGCGCGCAGCACCAGTTTGCCGTAAGAGAGCGCCTCCAGATCGATATCGTATTGCGCAAACCCCCAAAAAAAAGGCGATATCGTTGCCGCTCGCTTGTGGGCGTAATATTCAAAATAGCGTTCTTGCTGCTGAAACAGCTGCGGACGTAAAAACAGTCCTTCGCTCCAGATAACTTTATTTGTTCTCACTGGCTATTCCCTTTTATCAAGCGCGATGGCTAAGGCATCAAAATGTACCGTCAGCACGACCGCTTCTCCGGGCAACACTTTTCGCCACCAGGATCGTTTTTTATTTTTTTTATAAAGCTCCCACGTTTCACTCCATCCCGCGCGGTCGATATCCCGATAGGCGGCGACGATACCTAATGCAACGGTATCCTTTTCCGGCGTCAGGCTGATTATTCTGTTTTCGCCAGGCTGTAATATGCCTTCATAGACTTTTTTCGCCTCCGCCTGTAAAGCCGGGTCCGCGCCATCGGTAAGCGTAAAGAAATCGCTGTTTTCAAAGTTATCCAACGATTTTAAAAGATAAAAAGTAATATCCAGCGGCGCAGGCTCTCCCTTTTCATTGGGATTAATTTCTTTTGACGCTTCCAGCCTGATAGTTAACTCCGGCCTGGGAGAGTCGCTGAAAGGAGAACGGCAGCCCGCTGACGTTAAAACCGCCAGAATAATAAGCAAACGACTAATGAATCGGGCTATGTTGATTAACTGCATGGTAAATATCACCTTAAAATCCCGAAGCCAGGCCGAAAAGCTTGTCACCCAGGGATGACAAGCTTTTGTATCGCTTAACGTATTAGCTGCTCAGGTTCGCTTTGACGTCATAGCTTGCGGAGATAACGCCAGATTTGCTGCCTTCAGAGTTCTGCATGACGTAATCCTGCGTCACTTTAGTGAAGGAGAATTTAACCAGCTCACGAGGACGGGTTTCATCCTCTGAAGATCCTGACATATCGACACGGGTAATAATGGTGTCGGTAAAGTTAATGGTTAAATATTCCAGCGGATTGCCGCCCGCTTTACGCACCACGAAGACAATGTTTTTAATATGCTTGCCCGTCAGACAGTGGCTTAATAAATTAGGGCTGGCCTTATCGGTGTAATGGGTAAAGCAGAAATCGGCCACGCTTGCCTTGCCTGAGCCGCCGCCGGATCCGCTGTGCATATTGGAATGCTGTGAAACATCCCAATGCCATTCCAGTACCTCAATTTCATTGGTATGTGCGGCATCCAGCGATTCACCTTCAATGCCGTCGATCTTAATAAACATATCTTGTGCCATGATCATTCCCTTATTCAGCACTATTAAAATCGCTACGCCTGCGCGCAGCGTATGTAGTTAAAGCAGCCTTGCGAACAATGCTGCTGTTAACAATATTAAAATCTGCGATCGTTATGCTGCGCCTTTCAACGACGGTAATTTCGCTACCATACGCAGCGAAACAGTCAGGCCTTCCAGCTGGAAATGCGGACGCAGGAAAAATTTCGCCTGGTAATAGCCTGGATTGCCTTCCACATCCTCAACCACCACTTCCGCTGCGGCCAGCGGACGACGCGCTTTGGTTTCAAAAGTGGAATTAACCGGGTCGCCGTCGACATAATTCATTATCCAGTCGTTCAGCCATTTCTGCATTTCATCGCGTTCTTTAAATGTACCGATTTTGTCGCGCACGATGCACTTCAGATAGTGGGCAAAGCGAGAACAGGCAAACATGTAAGGCAGCCGCGCGGAAAGGTTGGCGTTTGCCGTGGCGTCCGGATCGTAATATTCCGCCGGTTTTTGTAACGACTGCGCGCCGATAAAGGCGGCATAATCGGTGTTTTTACGATGAATAAGCGGGATAAAGCCGTTTTTAGCCAGTTCCGCTTCGCGACGATCGGAGATAGCGATCTCCGTTGGGCATTTCATATCAATGCCGCCATCGTCGGTCGGAAAGGTATGGCACGGCAGGCCTTCGACCACGCCGCCGCTTTCCACGCCTCGGATCAGCGTGCACCAGCCATAGTGTTTGAACGAGCGGTTGATATTGACCGCCATCGCATAGGCCGCGTTGGACCAGGCGTACTTGCTGTGATCGGCGCCGTCGGTGGTTTCTTCAAAATTGAAGTCGTCGACGGGATTGGTATGAATGCCATACGGCAAACGCGACAGAAAACGCGGCATTGCCAGGCCGATATAGCGTGAATCTTCCGACTGCCGCAGCGAGTTCCACGCCGCATATTCCAGATTCTGGGTAAAGATCTTGGTCAGATCGCGCGGATTAGCCAGCTCCTGCCAGGAGTCCATCTGCAGCACGGACGGTGCCGCACCGGTAATAAACGGCACGTGCGCAGACGCGGCGATTTTGCCAATGGAGGCCAGCAGATCCACGTCTGGCGCGGTGTGATCGAAATAATAGTCGGCGACCAGGCAGCCGTAAGGTTCTCCCCCCAGCTGGCCATATTCCTCTTCATATACCTGCTTAAAGAGCGGGCTTTGATCCCAGGCGATCCCTTTAAAGCGCCGCATATTGCGCCTCAGCTCATCTTTGGAAATATCCATAAACCGCAGCTTCAGCTTTTCGTCGGTTTCGGTGTTGTAGACTAAATAATGCAGTCCGCGCCAGGCGCTTTCCAGGGACTGGAACTGTGGATGATGCAGGATCAAATTGATCTGTTCGGACAACTTGCGATCGATCTCGGCAATAAAAGCGGCAATATTTTTATAGGCGTCGTCGGCCATGGTGACCGAGCTGCTCAGCGCCTGCTCGGCCAGCGTTTTGACCGCGCTCTCTACGGCGGTTTTCGCCTGCTCCGATTTCGGTTTGAACTCCTTGCTTAACAGCGTATTAAAATCGCTGTAGCCTGCGTTGGTCGCCTGGTTCTTTTTCTCAGCTTGCATCGACATGATATCCCTCTCTCGCCTTATTCGTTCCCTAATGGGTTGCCGTCTGTTTTCACTGGTTTCGGTGCGGAAGCCAGCGCGGTCAGCAGCGATTTATCCTGTAGCACTTTCATCAGCAGACTTTCCGCGCCGGCTTTGCCGTCCATATAGGTTTGCAGATTAGCCAGCTGGGTGCGGGCATCCAGCAGCTGAGAAAGCGAATCCACTTTTTTGGCGATTTCGTCCGGTGAAAAGTCATGAATGCTTTCAAACGTCATATCGATCATCAGCTGCCCTTCCCCGGTCAGGGTATTGGGTACGGCGAAAGCCACGCGCGGTTTCATGGCTTTCATCCGCTCGTCGAAATTATCGATATCAATGCTGAGAAATTTGCGATCGGCAACCGGCGGCAAAGGCTCAATCGCCTTCCCGGACAGATCGGCTAATACGCCCATAACAAAGGGCAATTCTATTTTTTTCTCGCTGCCATAGATCTCCACGTCATATTCAATTTGTACGCGCGGCGCCCTGTTTCTGGCGATAAATTTTTGAGCACTGCCATTTCTTGAAATCATGATATCCCTTTCATCGTGCTTTATTAAAAATAACCTTTATTCACATTAATAGCGGCCTGTTATGCAGCGCTATTACCCGTTAAAAATCCGTCCTGCCTTGCCGGATTTTCTCGCTTCTCGCCTGTTTTATCATTTATCGCGTTTTCTTCTTCCCCTTTCGGCTGAAAACGGATAACGATATTATCTCCTGCCGTTATGTAGAGACATTGTTCGCTTAGTGATGCCTGGCTGTTTAATATCTGGCGTGCTATTTCCGGCGCGATATTTTGCTCGATAAATCGGATCAACATTCGTGCGCCCGTTTCAGCCACGGGACACTGCCCGATAATATGCTTCACCAAATCTTCGCCATAATGCAGCGAAGCGCCATGCTGTTCGCGTAAACGCAAAGCCAGTCTGTCAAGCTGCTGCCGGACAATACGTTGTAGTGATGCTTCCTGAAGCGGCAGATAAGGCACCACGGCCAGGCGCCCTAAAAAGGCTGCCGGGAAAACTTTCAGTAGTTCAGGCTGCACCATTTTTCTGACGCTTTCGGCATCGGGCGCCGTCTCTGCATCGGCAAACAGGCTGGCGATCGTTTCGCTGCCGACGTTGCTGGTCAGCAGCAGCACCGTATTTTTAAAGTCGATTTGCCGCCCTTCGCCATCTTCCATACTGCCCTTGTCGAAGACCTGAAAAAACAGTTCATGCACGTCGGGATGCGCTTTCTCAATCTCATCCAGCAGCACTACGCTGTAGGGCTTGCGACGTACCGCTTCCGTCAGCACGCCGCCTTCGCCATAGCCCACGTAGCCCGGTGGCGATCCCTTCAGCGAGGAAACGGTATGGGCCTCCTGATACTCGCTCATATTGATGGTGATCAGATTCTGCTCGCCGCCGTAAAGCTGCCCGGCGATCGCCAGCGCGGTTTCCGTTTTCCCCACGCCGGACGGGCCAACCAGCATAAAGACGCCGACCGGCTTACGCGGATCCGCCAGCCCCGCGCGAGCCGTCTGGATGCTTTCGCTGACCTGACGCAGCGCATAGTCCTGGCCGATGACGCGCCCGGCCAGCCGCTGCGGCAGTTCCAGCACGGCGCGAAGATCGTCTTTTAACATCTGTCCGACCGGGATCCCCGTCCAGTCGGCCACTATCGCGCCGATGACATCCGCATTGACCTCCGCCTGCACCAGCGGCTGCTCGTTCCGGGCCGCCTGCAGGCGCGCTTCCAGCTCCGCCAGCTCATTTTGCAGCGGCACCATCTCTTCCTCAGCCGTAGAGGCCTCGTCCTGTAGTTTTTCACGTACCGCGACGATGGCGGCGACCAGCTCTTTTTCCCGCGTCCAGCGCTGCTCCAGCTGAAGGGAGGCCTCGGTCCGCTCGGCGATCTCCTGTCTCAGGCGTTCGCCGCTGTTGGGCTGCAGTTTGCCAAATCGGCTGGCCTTTTCAACCAGGCCCAGCTCTGCGCGGGCGGCGTCCGTCCGACAGTGGAGACGTTGCAGCATGACCGGCGCCGCATGTTGCGCGACGGCCACGCGCGCGCAGGCCGTATCAAGAAGGCCTATCGCCTTATCTGGCAGCTGCCGGGCCGGAATGTAACGGTGCGACAGCCGCACGGCGGCCTGCAAAGCCTCTTCCATAATCCAGACGCCGTGATGCTTTTCCAGCACCGGCAGCAGCCCCCGCAGCATAGCGACGGCGGCTTCCTCATCCGGCTCTGCAATTTGCAGCACCTGAAAACGCCGAGTCAGCGCCGGATCCTTCTCAATATGGCGTTTAAATTCGCTCCAGGTCGTGGCGCCAATAGTGCGCAGCTGGCCCCGCGCCAGCGCAGGCTTCAACAAGTTAGCCGCGTCGCCCGTCCCGGCATTGCCCCCGGCGCCAATCAGCGTATGAACTTCATCGATAAACAGGATAACGGGCTGGGGCGAAGCGATAGCCTCATCCAGCACGGCTTTAAGCCGCGCCTCAAACTCGCCTTTCATGCTGGCGCCGGCGGCCAGGGCGACGACATCCAGCGCCAGCAGCCTGACTTTTGCCAGCGCTGGCGGCACATTACCCGCCACGATGGCCTGCGCCAGCCCCTCCACGACGGCCGTTTTCCCGACGCCAGCTTCGCCGGTCAGCAGCGGGTTGTTCTGACGGCGACGCAGCAGGATATCGGTCATGGTGCTGATTTCATGCTCGCGTCCCGTTACCGGATCGATTTTGCCTTCGCGCGCTAACGCGGTCAGATCGGTGGCATACTGCGCCAGCCCGCCGCTTTTTGTCTGGCCGCCGATAGCCGCGTTAATTTCGCCGGGCATGACGCCGGCCTCCGTCGTCGCCTCGCTGACTTCCGGGGAAGCCTGAGTGATATAGCCGAAATCGGCGGTCAAATGTTCCAGAGAGATCCGTTCAAAAGCGGAAGAGATAGCAAACAGGGCACGCCGCAGCTCCATGGTGGTCAACATGGCGATCAGCAAATGTCCGCTGCGAATACGGCTTTCGAAACATTCCAGGCTGGCATAAATCCAGGCGCGTTCGATAGCGAGTTCAATATGATATGAAAAGTCCGAAATAGTGCTGGCGCCTGCCGGCAATCGGGCCAGCGCCTGAGCGAAGCCCTGTTCCAGCGCCTGCGCGTCGACCTCAAAATGGCGGGCTATCAGACGTAAATCATTTTGCTCCTGCTGCCAGATCTGATTTAGCCAATGCACCAGTTCAACATAGGGGTTGCCGCGCAGCTTACAAAGCGTGGTTGCACTTTCAATCGTTCTGAATAATGTCTCATCCAGCTTGCCGAATAAATTTTGCCTTGTAATCGCCACGTATCATTCCTCCGGGTACATTTTTCACAGGCATAAAATCACACAGACCAGAGTCTTCCGGGGAAGGAAAACAAAATATAATACCCTTGTCCACGCCGTAAAAATAAATTAAGAATACCGCCCGAACGCTATTCCTGAATAACAGACCCGCTACGATTATAACCCCTTATTTAAAAAGATCTTTCCTGTCAAATAACCTGGTGACCCGGTGAAATCCCTGGCATTTCCTCACAATGGCATTGAGACTGTTTTTTTCACATGTTATAAAATCTGAAAAAAGCATAAAAACCGCTGCGTGTATTTAACGCGCTTATTAATTAATAACACCCTGTTGTTTTTCAAAAAATAACAGTTAGCTTACTAAAAAACCCTGTTCAGACGGCCAAATTAATAAAAGACAAAGCCTACGTTTAAAAACAAGGATAACGGGAGCAATTGTGAATCATAAATTCCTCGATTATTACAATCAGGAACTCACTTTTATGAAAGAGTCAGCGCGTGAGTTTGCTGAAAAACATCCCAAAATTGCCGGGCGTCTGGGGATGAGAGGCATCGAAACGGCCGATCCTTATGTTGAAAGACTGATTGAAGCATTTTGCTTTTTATCTGCACGTACGCATTTAAAACTGGATGCGGAGTTCCCAAAGTTTACGCAGCGGCTTCTGGACATCGTCTACCCTAATTATAATTCGCCCACGCCCTCCATTGGCGTGGTTCAACTTGCGCCTGACCTGAAAGAAGGAGAGCTAGGCCACGGCTATCTTGTTCCCAAAAACAGTGCGTTTTATACCCGCATATTGCCAGGCGAAAATACACGCTGCGAGTTTCGCAACGGTCAGGATGTTACGCTGTGGCCAATAGAAATCGTTGAGGCTCGCCTGACTTCCGTTCCGCCGGATATTCCCAATCTGGAAAAGTACCGTATTCCTTACGCCAGGCTGAAAGGCGCTCTGCGGATCAAATTGCGTGCGCAGGGGGAACGGGTATTCTCGCAGCTGACCGGCTTCGATCGGCTGCCGCTCTATATCGACGGCGATGAGCGCATTGTTTCCCATCTTTTTGAACTTTTGCATACCAGCAATGTGGCTATGCTGGTACGGGCCGGCAACAGCAAAGCGGAAGACGTGGTCATCGCCCAGCGCCCGCTGACTTTTGAAGGGCTGCATCCCGATCAGACGCTGCTGCCGCTCTCCTGGAACATGTTTCATGGACATAACCTGATCCATGAATATTTCGCCTGTCGTCAGCGCTTTTATTTTTTTACGCTGACCCAGCTGGCCGCCGGTTTGTCCCGCAACCACAGCAACGAGGCCGAGCTGATAGTGCTGCTGGATCGGCTTCCCCAGCAGCTGATTGGCCATGTTAACGCGTCAAAGTTTTTACCGTTTTGTACGCCGGTGATTAACCTGTTTCCCAAAGTGGTGGACAGGATCGAAGTCAACCGGGCGCTAAACGCTTTCCATGTGGTTCCCGATCGCAGCCGTCCCCTTGATTACGAGGTTTTTTCCGTGCATAAGGTGCGCGGCCAGCAGGCGGAAAGCAGCGAGGAAGTGGTGTTTCAACCGCTTTATCAAACGCGTCACTGCGACTATGGCAATTTTGGCCGTTACTTCTCGCTCAATCGCGAAGCCAGAGTAAAAAGCGAGAGCAAGAGAAAATATGACACCCGCACGCCTTATCCCGGAACAGAGGTCTTCGTCTCGCTGGTCGATCAGCAGGAAGCGCCCTATGCCGACCATATTCGCTATCTTACGGTCGAAGCGATGGTCACCAACCGGGATCTGCCACGCCTGATTGCCAGAAGCGGCAGCTTTGATTTAACCCTGTCCGACGCGGTTCCTGTTCTGGGCGCGGCCTTTGTTTGCCAGCCCAGCGCGCCACGCGAGCCTTTTGCGCTGGGGGAGTCGGCCTGGCGTTTGATCCGCCAGCTTAGCTTTAATTATCTGCCGCTCTCCGATCTGGAGCACGGGCCGGGCGGGGAATCGCTGCGCAATATGCTGCGCCTGTTTTTACACAATGCCGATCGCGAGTCCAATACTCAGGTAGATAGCCTGATCGGCTGTAAAACGTTTCCGGTCACCCGGCGTCTTCCCGGTGACGGCCTGTTGATTTACGGCAGAGGCGTGCGCTGCGTGCTGACGGTAGATGAAGAAGGCTTTTCCGGCGTCAGTCCTTACCTGTTCGGTCTGGTGATGGAGAATTACCTTTCTCGCCACGCCGCTATCAACGTGTTTACCGAAACGGAGCTGCACTCGATGCAGAGGGGCGTCATCGCCAGCTGGCAGGCCCGCCCCGGCAAACGAGGCTCGTTCTGATGCGCGCTTCCTCCGTCGATATGCTGGCCGCCTGGTTTAATAACGAGCGGCCCTGGGAAGCCGGTTTTATCAGTATCATGCGCGCAATTACGGCTAAAACGCCGACGCTGCCGGTGCCCGGTACAGCGGTGCTGCCTGGCCAGGAGACGTTCCGCATAGGCCAAAAAGCCTCTCTGATTTTTGCGCCGCGCGAAATCGCTTCTCTCGGCCTGGAGAATGGCCGCATCGGGATAAAACTCTTCGGCCCCGGCGTATGGGGCCCGCAGGGCGCGATGCCGCTGCATTTTTCCGAACTGGCGTACTCGCGAACGGAGGCCCAGGACAATACGCTGACCGACTTTCTCGATGTTTTTCATCATCGCGCCCTGTCGCTGTTTTATCGCGCCTGGTTTGTCGCGCAGGATACCGCCTCGCTGGACAGACCGAATGAGGAACAGTTCTCTTTTTATATTGCCAGTCTGGCAGGCATGGATCTGGCCGAGCTACACGATAAACCGCTGCCGACCCACGCCCGACTGGCTTCTTCTGCCCATTTGATCCGCGAGGCGCGCAATCCGGAAGGACTGGCGGGCGCCATCGAATATTACTTCCAGATAAAAGCCCGGCTGGAAGAGTTTGTGACCCAGTGGATCTTTCTGGATCCCGCTGATTGCTCCGTGCTGGGCAACGATGCGGCCATGCTGCTGGGCGATGGCGCAATATTAGGCAATAACGTGCGGGACAGGCAGCACAAATTCAAGCTGCTGCTCGGCCCCTTAACGCTGGATAACTATATGCGCTTCAGCCCGTGGGGATCGGATCTACCCGTACTGCGGGAGTGGGTGCGCAATTTTACGGGGTTCGAATATGCCTGGGATGTCCAGCTGGTGCTGGCTGCCAGCGAGGTGCCGCAGGCGACGCTGGACGGCAGTCATCAGCTTGGCTACGCCGTCTGGCTGGAGAGAAAAGAGGACGTTACGCCGGTTTACGGCATGAGCTTTGAGCCGGAGCGCTATCACCCGTAGCGCCTGGACGCGATATAAAGGACAACATCGTGACGGAAAGCAACAAGCATCATTACTATCAGGATCTGTTACAGCCGGTGCCCGGCGATCGGCCCTGTGGTGAAAACCTGGAATATGACGCCGCTTTTATTATGCTGCAGGCCAGGCTTCAGCCAAGGCTGGACGCGGAGTACGGCAGCTTCGTCGAGGCTGCCGAACCGGTGAACTGGGCGGAGATTGAGCGCGACTGTCAGGCGCTGCTGCAACGAAGCCGCGATATCCGGCTGGTGGTGGCGCTGATGCGCTGCCGTATCAGGCAAATCGGCATGGCGGCGCTGCATGAAGGGCTACTGATATTACGTGACTTACTGACCACTTTCCCCACGGATCTTTATCCGCAGCTGACGGAAGAAGGCGAGTTCGATCCGGTTATGCGGGCTAACGCCCTGTCCGAGCTGGATGATATCAACGGGCTGCTTGCCGATTTTCGTCAGCTGCCTCTGCCGAAAGCGGCAGGTCTGCAAATTGCCATAAAAGATTTTGAAAAAGCGCACGCCACGCCGCGTGAAGAGGGCGCGCTGCCCGAAGCGACGGCGGCGGCTTTGCTACTCGAATGGGAAGCCCGTCAGGATCAAACCCTCCTCTCACTGCAAAAAGCGCACGCCTGCCTGATGGAACTCCGCGCCATCCTGACAACCTCGCTGGGCGATGAAGCGCCGGATTTTGCGCGGTTAGGCGCCATTCTGCGGCTATTTATCAGTCAGGAAGCTACGGTTTCGCCGCTGTTGCCAGCCGTTTCTTTTGTCGCAGAAGAAACGGTAGAACAGCCGGTTCAGGCAGAAACGGCGGCAGAAAACGAAGCCGTCAGCGTCCCCCTGATTACGCCCCGCCAGACCGGTATTGCCAGCCGCGCCGATGCGCTGCTCAGGCTACAGGAGCTGCGGCTATGGTTTACCCGAATGGAACCCGGCAGCCCGGCTATCCTGCTGCTTCAGTATGCGGAGAAGACGGTGGGAAAAAGCTTTTCTCAGCTGGTAAAAATGCTGCCGCCGGAAATTATCGACAGGCTCGATAGCGACAAAGAATAGCGTAGCCTGCCGATTGCGGCAGCCAGCCGCGCCCGGCAACTCTGGCAGCACTGTTCGATCAAGGGATTTATCAACGTCAAATCACAAGGCGGCTCTATGGAAAGGAAACCAGCCATTTTTATCAGCATCGCCAGCTATCGCGATCCGGAACTGATCCCGACGCTCCGGGATTTAATTGAGAAGGCCTCCGGATGCTACAGGCTTGCCGTGGCCGTCTGCTGGCAGGATGAGGGCGACCGCCAGCGCTTTCAGCAGGCCGGCATGACGCTCTGCGCGGCAGAATCAACAGCAGAGTATGACCTCCTGACCTGGCGTTATCTGGAGACGGAAATCCGGATGATTTCCCTGCACTATTTCTTCAGTAAAGGCGCCTGCTGGGCCAGAAACCAGTGTGAAACGCTTTACCGCGAGGAAGAGTATGTGCTGCAAATCGATTCCCACTGCCGCTTTGTAGAGGGCTGGGACAGAGAAATGGTTGCCATGCTGGAAGCGCTGAAGGTGCAAAGTGAAAAGCCGGTGCTCTCCTCTTATCCGCCGGGCTATGTACCCGGCAAAGAAGAGGAAAAAACCCAGGCGATATTTCGCCTGGTTTTCAGAGGCTTTTCCAGTGAAAAAATAGTGCAGCTCACTTCGGTTGATTTTCAACAAGCGGCGCCAGTCAGAGGGAGTTATCTGGCGGGCGGCTTTATTTTCGCCGAAGGCCGTTTCGTAAAGGAGGTGCCGAACGATCCGCAAATCTTCTTCGAGGGCGAAGAGATAGCGATGGCGGCCCGGGCCTTTACCCACGGTTATGACGTCTGGCATCCGCATAAAATAGTGCTGTGGCATTTTTACGGCAGGGAAGAGGCCAGTCGAATTTGGGGCGATCATGATGACGAGGCGAAAAAATCCGGTTCCGTAGACCGTGCCTGGCACGAAAGAGACAGCCTGTCGAAAAAAAGAGTCAGAACCCTGCTGGGTATGGAGCAGGCTGAACCGGCCGACATGGGTCGCTATGGGCTGGGCAGCAGGCGCACGCTGGCTGAGTTCGAGGCCGCGCTGGGCATCTCCTTTACCAAATTTGCCGTGCTGCCAGAAGTGCTGGGAACGGAACGTGTCGCCTGGTTTCCACCGCCCTATGGCAACTGGCGGGAAAGATTAAGCAGCCATCAGCAAAAAACTATTGGGTTGACGCAGGAAGAGTTTACCTCGCCGCTGGCTGATATCACCTGCCTGCATATTGGTGTTTATAGCAACGCCAACGATCTGCTTTATAAAAAAATCCTGTCGGGAGAGGAAATAAATGAATGCCTGGCCGGGCATGACGGCGGAGAAATCGCAATCGATCTGGACGTGACATTTCCGATCATGTTCACGCCCGCCGCGATACGTTTTAGCGCTTATGACGATAGCGACGGGTGGAGTAAGGTTGTGGAGAAAGCCTGGTGAAAAGCACAACGCTCTACCATCGCCTGATCTGCATTGATGCCCTGCTCTCTTTTGACGGCATTATTCCTTCCCTGCCGGAATTGCAGTTAATGCTGATCGCGCTTATTGAGCGGTTCAGCAAAGCGCTGATTGCTGAAGGTGAATGCGAACAACTTAGCGATGAGCTGTGCCACGCGCTCTGCTGCTATCTGGATCGGCGAGTCGCGTTACGCCTTCGCGCCGACAATATTGCCTGGGACCGCTATGCGCTGACGCACTATTTTTACGGCTATACGGACGGCCCAATGACGTTGGGCGACAGGCTTGAACCGCTGCTGGCCGACGGCCAGGGCCAGATCTTCACCTACGCCCAGAAATTGTTTCTTGTTTCGGCCTTTACCGGCAGGAACAGTGCTCCCCTGCTGTCACTGTCTGTCACTCAGCCAGCCGCCGCCTGCCAGACAGAAACAGAGGAGGCGGCTCCGGACACCATGCCGCCACGATGGCCGGCATATTTTATGCTGCCGTTGCAACTCATTCTGCTGAGCCTGCTGCTGATCGTGCTCTGGCTGTTTTGTTCTGCCTGGCTGGAGGCGCTTTAACCATGCCAGCTTCGTTGTTAAAAAATCAGCCCGCTGCCGCCGCGCCCGCCATCCTTATTATCGGCCCCTATGCCGCAAAATGGTTTTCTGAACGGCAGCCGGAACAGGAAGACGAGCCGATAAGTTGGATCGTGGTACCGGAAGCGGAAGCGCTGCCGGAAATAGTAAAGCGGATGAGAAAGAAGAAGCATCGCCTCTATGCTTTTTTCCCCTTTTTCCCGGACGGCGAGGAAACCGACGCTCAGGCGCTGGCGAAAATCGCAGCATGGCGCTTATATGAGCAGGAGGCGCTGCCGTGCGTGCTGGGTCTCTATGCCCGTCTGAGCCATGAAAGCCAGGCCGGACAGGCAAAATGGTCCGGTAAGTTTGACCTCCGCAAGGTCGGTGAAACCACCCTCGCGCGCGAGCTGGCAAAACTACTCGCCGTCTCTGAGCCGCTCAGCTGCCACTCAATCTACCGTTACGCCATGACGGACGCGCTGCGCCTGTGGTTGGAAAGTTCGGGGATAGCCAAAGCGCTACAGGCGCTGTTCTCCGGTTCTTCGCTACGGTTAAGCGCCGTTCTGCTGGCCGATAATGGCAACGGCTTTACCCGTCATGGCGCCTGGGCGCAGTGGCTACAGCAGAAATTCGGGCTCTGTCCGGGTCTTTCTCCGGGCGTTATGCTGCCCAGCTTACCTGACGTCATCGACCCGGGCGTGCCTTATCAGCCCGACAGGCAACGCTCGGGGTTTTCATGGCGCTGGCTGCCGGTTTGCGCTGCGCTGCTGCTGGCGATGCTGCTGATCGGCTCCACCTGGTTTGAGGCTAAAAATATCGCTGCGGCGACCCGTACGCTGGCCGATTTCCGGCAAACGGAAGAGACACAGCTGCAGAAAAAAAGAGCGGTTTATCAACGACTGCGCGACCAGAAACAGCAGCTGCTGTACTGCCGCGACGCCTGGTTTAGTCGGCTATGGCGATTTTCGCGCTGTGGGGAAATGGCGGCGCGCGTCAGTGACGCCCTGCAAAATTACAATCCGTCGCCGGTTTTTATGGCGTCAGGCTCCGTCGCGCTGTTTGCCAGAGGAAGCGCCACGCTCGGGCCTGACAGCAGTAAAAATCTGGCCTGGCTGCTGCCGTTAATGCAAAACAATGCCCAAACAACTTTTGCCATCGTTGGGCATTCCGACAATACCGGCAGCCCGGAAGCCAACTACCAGCTCTCGATACGCAGGGCGAAGGCGGTTCGTGACTGGCTGGTCAGCCATGCCAACGTCCCGCCGGACAAACTTGTGATTAAAGGGATGGGCGACAGCCTGCCCGTTGCCAGTAATCAGACCGGAGAAGGCCGGGAAAGAAACAGGCGTGTGGAAATCATCCCATTGGCGGATGCAACAAATAAAACAGGTGAACCATGAGTAAAAAAAAGAGCTACATCATGTACGAAGGCACTTTTCTGACCGAGGCGCCCTTTTATGATCAGAGCATTAACGTCCTGCGTTTTCGCGATCCGGAAGCGAACGAATATACCATCCTGATTAATCGATCATTTAAAAATGAGGGGCAAACGCTGGAAGAATTTTGCGAAACGCAAACTAATTTTATGGCCAACAGCCTGCCCGGCTATAAAAGCGAGGGCAAAATGCTGAAGAATGAAATCGGCCCGGCTAAGTTGCCGGTGATCCAGACGGCCAACTCTTTTCTGGAGAATGGACAGCCGGTTAAGCAGGTGCAGTCTACCGTCGAGCTTCCCTGGCATCCGGTAATCAATCCTGCCAGGCTAAATCTGATTGTATTTACGCTGGCTTCCTCAGCGGAATTTAATGACTTCCAGCGTAAGCATTATGTGCAAATCATCAACAGCTTTAATCCTGAAACCGTGTCGATAGTCGACAGTTAAGCTACCGCTTTATATGGCCCGCTTAAAGGCGGGCCGTAAGATAATGTTACAGGCAGAGCGTATTACCTTTTTTATTACCATATTTCGCTACAAAAGAGGCATATTTGTAAAATTCGACCCGGTTAAGCATCCCCATTTTTCTGATGGCGTTGCGGCAATGCGTACTGACGGTTTTTTTTGAACGCCCTAACATCCTGGATATATTTTCCGTATCGTAGCCCTGGCCAACCATCAGCATAACCTTGCTTTCTGTAGAAGAGAGCTGCATAAAGTCTTTTAGCCCGGTTAACTTATAATTTTCACGGCTGGCAAAGCTGGCCGCGTTAGTAGTGGCTATCAGCATGATTTTTCTAATCTTTCCGGTAATTTGCGGTATATTATCTCCACGACAGATAAAGGGAATGTGTAGCGCTGACAGGTGAGGTTCCGCCTGGCCCTTGCCGGCAATCGTTTCGCGCTTATAGAAAAAAACGCTGATCATAATGTCTCTGAACACAATATCGGCTTCTTTCGTTACCGGGCTACTTGTTTCTGAAACCACTTCAAATAACCCATCCCTGAGGGTTTTCCCTGCACTTGTAATCAGCGATTCAACGCCTTTCCGGTAATATACGTTATCGCTGGAAACGATTATCTTTAGCATAATATTTCATCCTGAATATAAATTACGCAATGAGTTTCTGTTTTATGCAGTCGCGCAGGTTTTTCACAACATTAATATGCTGTGACGGCGGAGATAAACGCCGGTATCGATTTTAAAGGCACAGGAAAAGTAAAAGACGATTTACCCGCCGATGCCGTGCGCCCATCCTTACGCAAGCTTTTTCCACCTTAAAAAGTGAGTGAAATATGAACAACCCTAAAATAATAATCGATAGCAATGGCTAAAATAGCCTATAAGATCCTGATACTTTCCACTCCGGCGGTAAAACCGGGAAGAAATAACTTGCCGAAACACATCCTTTTCTATTCCGACAGACCTGCATGGATTACGTTATCTTATTGATCCCATAATAAACAGATATAGCAGTATTTTATACAAAAATAATCCGATACCGTGAATAACAAATATTCCTCAAGGAACAGGCTCAACCTTTCTGTGTGCCTTTTATGCCGTATTACTGAAGGTTACCAACAAGTCGCTATTTTATCAAAATTCAGATCAGGCACAACAAATACGGACGGCATTTGCCTGGCGGTAAAATACCTGATGGCATATTGGCATCAAATACAGGCGAAAAAACCGTCCTTACAGGCCTGCCGCTTATCACAAAAATTTTCTACCCATCTGATAATGTTCCCGCTTTACGCAAAATAATATGATGCAGAAAATCTGTAGGCATCATTAATTATTGTTGATGGGCCGTTATCCAGCAGCATATTCCAGGCTCCTGCGGATAGCACTCGCTATATAATTTATCATATAACGATATGCTATCTTTCGCGTGAACTTTACAGGCATCTGCATTCAGGCAGCCCGAAGGCTGCTTTTCGATCGGCAAGGTATAAAATGACAATAGCCTCACCGCCGCGCATGATGAAGCGCGCGCTTTACGTACTGATTTTGACAGGTATTCAGGCTCAGGCCGCTACCCAGGAAGAAACCCTCACTGTAGCCGCCGCGCCGGATAGCGAAGCGGCTGCGCCCGACAGGCAGGTCACGCTGGGTAACCTGGGCAAGCAGGAAATCCGCAATACGCCCTGGTCCGTGCAGCAAGTCTCCCCAACGCTGATGAAGCACCAGCAGTTAAAAAGCATCACGGATATCTATCGCTATATGCCTTCCGTGCAGGGTGACGGCGCCCGCCCGCAAACGCGTGGAATGCAGGGCAGCGTGGTACAGAACTCTATGATTGACGGCCTGAATGTCGTCTCGACTACCGATTACGCTGCCGAGCAGTTTGACCATCTGGAAGTGCTGAACGGTTTGGGTGGATCGCTTTACGGGCCGGCAAATCCGGCCGGGCTGTTTAACTTTGTGGCGAAGCGCCCCACCGATATCGCACAGCACAGCCTTACTTTTGGCGCTGGCACCGGCCTCAGCCGCCTGGTTTCCGGCGACTTCAGCGGCCCGCTGGACGACAATGACCGCCTGCGCTATCGCGCTAATTTTCTGGATGATGAGGGTGACGGCTTTGCACACGGCAGTAAAAAGCGCCGTCAGCTGTTCAGCCTGGGGCTGGACGCAACGCTAACCGATCGCACGACGTTAGAAAGCAATTTCAGTTATTACCACTATTATGAAAAAGGGCTGCCGGGCAAATTTGCGCTGGGCAATGGCCTCTCTTTCCCCGCCGCGCCGGATCCCAAAAAGACGTATCTCGGACAATACTATGCCGGTAGCGATAACCATACGCTGACCGCCAGCGTACATCTGAAGCACGATTTTGACGGGAACTGGCAGGGCGAACTGGGCGTGCTGCGGCAGATTGCCGATCGTGAATCCACGGCGGTCACGAATACTTTTACCGACCGCGCCGGTCATTATACAACCACCACCTCCTCTTCTACAGCCAGCCGCTTTACCATTAACAGCTATATGGCGAACCTGAACGGCGAGCTGGAAACGGGCTGGCTGCATCATCAGCTTTCCACCGGCCTGCGCGGCTTTGTCTGGAAAAATTATAATCCGCTGAACGGCACCACCAGCACGCTGGGTAGCGCCTCGCTCGACGAGCCGCAATCCTTTGCCGAACCGGACTACCCGGATTTCACCCATCGCTACCACTCGGCTACCGCCACGCAGCAGGCCTTTTTGCTTAGCGATACGCTGACCTTCTCACCGCAGTGGAGCCTGCTGCTGGCCGGTAGCGAAAGCTTCCTGACTTCCGCTAACTATGCAAAAACCGGCAGCCGCAGCAGCCATTCAGATAACAGCGGCTTTAGCGGTTCGGCCAGCCTGATGTTCAAGCCTGTCGAACCGCTGACGCTCTATATGAGCTGGGCAGACAGCCTGCAACAGGGCGATACCGCGCCGAGCGGCTCCACGAACGCGGGCAGCATCCTGGCGCCTTATCGCAGCAAACAGCTGGAAGTGGGCAGCAAGCTGGCGATTGATAAGCTGTTGCTGACCGCCGCGCTGTTCCGGATTGACCGCCCTTTCGCTTATGCCACCGCCAGCGGCGACTATGCCGTGGACGGCAGCCAGCGCAACCGGGGGCTGGAGCTGATGGCCGACGGCGACGTTACCGACAGGCTGCATCTGTATGGCGGCATGACATGGCTCGATCCACGCCTGCGCGATACTGCCAGTCCCGCCACGAGCGGCAGGCAGATAGTGGGCCTGGCTCGCTATACGGCCAGCCTGTTCGCCGCTTACGATTTACCTTTTTTACGCGGTACGGATATTCATGGCGGCATGCACTACGTAGGACGCCGCAGTACCGATAACGCCAACGACAGCTGGACAGGAAGCTATACGACTTTCGATATCGGCAGCAGCTACACAACGCGGCTCTTCAATACGGAAACCATTTTTCGCCTGGATGTCACCAACCTGACTAATCGCCATTACTGGACGAATATCGTGCCCGGCGGCCTGAACGGCTACAGCGGCGCGGGCTATGCCAGCGCCCAGCTGGGCGAACCGCGCATGGCGCAGCTTTCTCTACAGCTGAGGTTCTGATGATAAAACCCCTGATTACGCCGCTGCTGGCGGCTCTCTTCCTGCTTTTTGCTACACCTGGCTTTGCCCGGAGCGTTATTGACGACGCCGGCAACAAGGTCGAGGTACCGCAGCAGGCCCGACGGATCGCCGACGGCTGGTATGCGCATCATTCGCTGCTGATGACGCTGGGCGCGGGCGACCGCATCGTGGCGACCGTTAATCACGCCAGCGATCGCCCCTGGATGTTTAAAGTAGCGCCGTCGCTGCATCAGGCGCTGTCGGTTCATGGCCGCACGTTTAACAGCGAGGCGCTGCTGGCCGCAAAGGTCGATACAGTATTTGTAGCGGCAGAAGATGCGGATGCTGACGCTTACCGGCGGGCCGGGCTGCCGACGCTGGTCATGCACTTTGACGATTTTCCCTCTATGCAGCGCTCGCTGCTGACGACGGCCGGGGTGGTCGGCACGGCGCAGGCGCGACGGCGAGCACAAGCCTATAACGCCTGGCTCGATGCCCGGATTGCCGCTATACAGGCGAAAACCGCAGGGCTAAGCAATAGCCAGCGGCCTGGCGTTTTACATATTCAGTCCCTGCATCCGCTGAAGGTTGACGGACGCAACACGCTGATCGATACCTGGATCCGTCTGGCTGGCGGCCGCAATGTGGCGGCGGAAGTAAACGGCAATATGAAAGAAACCTCGCCGGAAAACGTGCTTTTCTGGCAGCCGGCTATCATCATTATCGGCGCGGGAGCCGGAAAGCTGGCCGATTCAGACTATGCGGCGCTGTTTGCCAATCTGCAGGCGGTAAAATGCCATCAGGTCTGGCAAAATCCGGCGGGCGTGTTTCCCTGGGATCGCTACGGCACGGAAGCCGGGCTGCAAATTCAGTGGGCGGCAAAGCTTCTGCATCCCGAGCTTTTCCCGCAGCTTGATATGGTCAAGGCGACGCAGGATTTTTACCGCCGCTTTTTCGATTACGCGCTAACGGTGGGCCAGGCGCAGCGCATATTGCACGCGCAGGGGCCGGCATAAGCGCGGCCGTTACGGCCTGTCGGGCACGTTCCAGCTACAGTCGATTTCATCGTCGTGGCTGGAACAGTCTGCAACCGGATTATGTTGCTGAGCATGACGGTGCCCCATGCAGCCACACAGCAGTAAAAAACAGACCAGAACGCTATATTTTTTCATATTATCTTCAGAGAAAATTGCCTGAAGAAAGAATAAAAACGATAGCGTCAACGTAATGATAACGCGCCGAATAATAGCCAAAAATTAATAGTAAACTTACAACTTTGAAGGAAATAATATTATTAATATGACGCGAATAGCTATTAATTTAATCCACTATTAATACCTGAAACCTTCCCGTTAATTATTATTTATTTCGCAAGCAACACGCTATCGTTTCGGTTTGGTTGATGCCGATAAATTTATGCTTTTTTCCGTATGGCGGATCCCCCTGAGCGGCGGGGCTAAGCCAGTCAGCTAACCATGTGGCAAATAGCGGGTCAGGTTATGGCTTTTCTGACTCACCGGGAGGCACCCGGCGTCATGCGGACGCGTGCACAGCGCAGGCTGGAAGCCTGCGCTGTGCTGTCATCAGAGCTTGTTCAGATCGTCAATCAGCGTACGGTTAAACATAGCGGGATCTTCCATCTGCGGCGCATGTCCCATTCCTGTGAATTCAATCAGCCTGGCATGGGGGATCAGTTTCGCCGCCTCTTTGCCCAGCTCGTTATAGTGCCCTATTTTCGCTTTTACCTCCGGCGGCGCGATATCGCTGCCGATAGCGGTGGTGTCTGCCGTGCCAATCAGCAGCGTCGTCGGCACCGTCAGGTTGCCAAATTCATAATAAACCGGCTGGGTAAATATCATGTCGTAGAGCAGCGCGGAATTCCAGGCAACCAGCTTGTGGCCCGGCCCGTTATTCAGCCCCGCCAGCATAGTGACCCAGCGATCGTATTCCGGCTTCCACTGGCCGCTGTAATAGGTTTTCTGCTCATACGCCTTGATGCTTTCCGCGCTGGTTTTCAGCTCTCGCTGATACCAGTCGTCCACGCTGCGCCAGGGCACGCCCTTCGCCTTCCAGTCCTCCAGCCCGATCGGGTTAACCAGCGCCAGCTTTTCTACCTGCTGTGGGTACATTAACGCATAGCGTGTAGCCAGCATCCCGCCGGTTGAATGGCCGACCAGCGTGATCTTATCAATATGCAGGCTGGCGAGCAGCTGATGCGTGTTTAACGCCAGCTGCTGGAAACTGTATTGATAGTAAGCAGGCTTGGTTGAGGTGCAAAAGCCGATCTGATCCGGCGCAATTACCCGATAGCCCGCATGACGCAGCGCCTCTATGGCATCCTGCCAGGTCACGCCGCAGAAGTTTTTGCCGTGCATCAGCACTACCGTCCGCCCGTTCGCTTTCCCTGCCGGTCGCGCGTCAATGTAGCCCATAGAAAGCGGCTGCTGTTGTGATGAAAAATTAAACTTTTCAATTGGATAAGGGAAATCGAAGCCCTGTAGCTCTACGCCATACTGCGGCGTATTGTTGGCAGCCACTGCGCTAAAGGTCAGCAGCGCGGCTGCGAGCAGCCCTGTTTTAGCCTTTTTTAACACCTTAACTCTCCTCATTAACGTTCAAAGCGAAACGATGACTTCTGAGCTTAGCGGTTAATCGTCCCGATAAGGCGTGCAGCCCTTGCTGTACAACGCCACAGCGCTTAGCAAAAAGAGCTACGCCTGTGGCGAATTCTCCACGGGTGAGTAAAGTTAATTTGTTACCATGTGTTCAAAGGGAAAACAAATGTTAAACAATGCGGGTTGGCTGGTGTCACTGCTGTGGCTAAGCCTCTGTTGCCGACTGGAGCCGGAAGCGCCAGCACGGTCGAGCTTCTTTATGAGCGCGTGACAGGTTTTTTAAATATTTGCCTGTGGAAATAAGCGGTTAAGCCGTTTCCACAGGCAAGTCAGCTTTAGCCAGCGTGGGTGTCAGCAGTAAAATCAATCACCATACGGCCTTTGATTTTCCCTTCCAGCATTTCGTCGAAAATTTCATTAATCTCCTCAAGAGAACGTTTGGTGACTTTCGGCACCACTTTTCCCTCGGCCGCGAACTGAAAAGCCTCAGCCAGATCTTCACGCGTGCCCACCAGCGAGCCGACCACCTGAATACCGTCCAGAACGAGACGTGGGATATTCAGACTCATCGACTCCGGCGGCAGGCCAACGGCCACGATACGGCCACCGGCACGCATGGCGTCTACCGCCGAATTAAATGCCGCTTTGGCTACTGCCGTTACCACTGCCGCATGCGCGCCGCCCGTTTTTTCCTGAATGATCTTCGCCGCATCCTCCTTCAGCGAGTTGATAACTAAGTCGGCGCCCATTTCTTTGGCGAAAGCCAGCTGCGCATCGTTTACGTCCACGGCGATGACTTTGGCATTAAAAACATTTTTGGCATATTGCAGCGCCAGATTGCCCAGTCCGCCCAGGCCGTAAATTGCCAGCCACTTGCCTGGCTGAATGCCAGAAACCTTTACCGCTTTATAGGTGGTGACGCCCGCGCAGGTTACGCTGCTGGCCGCTGCCGGATCCAGCCCGTCCGGCACTTTCACCGCGTAGTCCGCTACCACGATACACTCTTCCGCCATGCCGCCGTCGGCGGTAAAACCGGCATTTAATACGTTGCGGCACAGGGTTTCATTGCCCGTCGTGCAGTATTCGCAGTGGCCGCAGCCTTTATAAAACCACGCCACGCTGGCCCTGTCGCCCACCTTCAATGAGGTCACGCCAGGCCCGACCTCGCTGACGACGCCGACGCCTTCATGGCCGAGCACCACGCCGGTACGATCGCCAAAATCCCCATTTTTAACGTGCAGATCCGTGTGGCAGACACCGCAGCATTCCATTTTTAACAGCGCTTCGCCATGCGCCAGCGCGCGCAGCTTTTTCTCAACGATATCGACAGTATGATTCTTGTTGACCACGGCAGCTTTCATTGTGCTTTCCTCTTCGGTTGGGTTTTTAACTATATAAACATTTTCACCGCTGACTTTGATTTAACGCCATAAAATCAACCACAGATCGCAACAAATCTTGCCTGGCAAAGCCTGAATGGCTAATTCAATAAAATTGAAACGCCATTTTATTAAATTAGTGAAGCCGCCCGCCGCTATCTTCTTTTCTTCGCCACCGCCTTATATCGGCTGGCAAAATCGCAAAGGTTTTCTGGACGTCATAACTCTAACGTACTTCCTCTCCCGACATACAGCCGGGCTGTGCATGTTGGTTACTCAGGATGAACATTATGACAATACGTAAACCAGGAACGCTTAATTATCTCGCCTATGGATCAGGGGATTTTCTGGGTGCCGGTACGATGGCATTAACATCTGCCTGGCTGCTTTACTTTTACACCACCTTCTGCGGCCTCAGCCCTATTGAAGCCACCTCTATTTTCGCCATGGCGCGCATTGTGGATGGCGTGGTCAGCCCGCTAATGGGCTACTTAACCGACCACTTCGGCTCTACCCGACTCGGCAAACGCTTCGGCCGCCGTAAATTCTTTATCCTTCTGGGCATTCCCCTTGTGTTCAGCTACAGCCTGATGTGGGTCGGCGACATGACCTACGTCTACTACCTGCTGACCTACCTCTTTTTTGAAGTGGTCTACACCTCGATTCTGGTGCCTTATGAAACCCTGGTGCCGGAGATGACCGACGACTTTAAAGAGAAAACCAAATTCTCCGGCGCACGCATCGCGCTGGCGCAGCTTTCCGCTATTCTGGCCGCTTTCCTGCCGGGTATCCTGCTGGCTTATTTCGGCAAGGATAATCCGCTCTCTTTCTTCTATTCCAGCCTGGTCTTTTCCGTGCTGTGCGCCATCGTGCTGACGCTGGTTTATCGCTATACCTGGGAGCGCCCGGCCGAGAAAAAATCCGCCGCCGCGCTGGCAGCCGAGCAACAGAAGCTGACGCTGGGGCAAAGCCTTGGCCGCCTGAAAACCGAGCTGTTATCTACGCTGCGCATCCGTATCTTCCGTCAGCATCTGGGCATGTATCTGGGCGGCTATATCGCGCAGGACGTTTTTAACGCCGTGTTTACCTACTACGTGGTATTTGTGCTGATGCAGCAGGCCACCGTGGCTTCCAACCTGATGGGCACGATGGCGATCCTCCAGTTTGTTGCCGTGATCGGCATGATCCCGCTCTGTATCCGTATTGGGCCGGCGCCCGCCTACCGCATCGTGGTGGCGCTGTTTGCGCTCAGTACGCTTTCCTACGGCGTGCTTTATTACAGCGGCATGAGCGATGTCTTCTCGCTGCTGCTGCTGATCTCCGCTATCGCTGGCCTGGGCCGCGGCGGCATTAACTACGTGCCGTGGAATATCTATACCTACATTGCGGACGTGGACGAGGTGATTACCGGTCAGCGTCGCGAAGGCATTTTCGCCGGGATCATGACCCTGACGCGTAAGGCTTCGCAGGCTGGTGCCGTCATGCTGGTCGGCATCCTGATGCAGCTTTCCGGTTTTGTGGCGGGCAGCACCGAGCAGGCCGAAAACGTCAGTCATGCGATCCTGATGATCATGTGCGGCGGCACGATCCTGGTCCTGTGCATGGGCTTCCTGATCTCCCTGCGCTTCAAGCTGAATTTGACCACGCACAAAATCCTGCGTGACGAAACCGAGAAAATGCGCATAGCGGGCGGCGTCGTCCCTGACAGCATCACGCCGCAGGCTCGCGCTACCGTCGAGATGCTGGCCGGAATGCCTTACGAATCGCTGTGGGGCAATAACAACATTGGTTACCTGAATCGGCACAAGCCAGCGGCCGGCACTCTGCCCGCTCAGACCACAAAAGCGGCGCCCGGCGACAATTTAACGCATTCATAGTCAACTTAAGATCCACGAGGACAGAGCAATTATGGTCGTATACCCAGTAAAACACAGCCCACTCCTGCGCCAGCCGGAAAGGTTTATCTCCAGCCAGGAGCTGCATCAGCTGATCAACAAACTGGTGGACAATTTGGTGAATATTACCGACGAAACCGGCGAGTTTTTACTGAGGCTTGACGATGGCCGGGTGATTGACACCAAAGGCTGGGCAGGATGGGAATGGACGCACGGCATCGGCCTGTACGGCATTCATCAGTATTACCGCCAAACCGGGGACGATCGGCTGCGAGCCATCATTGATAACTGGTTCAACGACCGTTTTGCTGAAGGTTCCACCACCCGTAACGTGAACACGGTTTGCCCGTTTCTGACGCTGGCATACCGCTATGAGGAAACCCGCGATCCACGCTGGCTGCCCTACCTGGAAAGCTGGGCAGACTGGATTATGCATGATATGCCGCGTACCGATATGAGGGGTTTGCAGCACATCACGCTGGCGGAAGAGAACCATCAGCAGCTGTGGGATGACACGCTGATGATGACCGTGCTGCCGCTGGCAAAAATCGGCAAGCTGCTGAACCGCGCGGACTATATCGAAGAAGCCAAGTATCAGTTTATGTTGCATATCCAGCATCTGATGGATAAGGAAACCGGGCTGTGGTTCCACGGCTGGACGTTCGATGGTCACCATAATTTTGCTAACGCTCGCTGGGCGCGCGGCAACAGCTGGCTGACCATCGTTATTCCGGAATTCGTTGAGCTGCTTGAGCTGCCGGAAGGTGATGCGACCCGGCGCTATCTGCAACAGGTGCTTTCCCGCCAGCTGGAGGCGCTGGAAAAATGTCAGGACGAAAGCGGCCTGTGGCATACGCTGCTGGACGATCCCAACTCCTATCTTGAAGCCTCCGCAACGGCTGGCTTCGCCTTCGGCATGTTAAAAGCCGCGCGTCGCCGCTGTGCCGATCCTCGCTATATAGCGGTGGCGGAAAAGGCGATTAAAGGATTGATCTCCCGCATCAATAAGGACGGAGAGCTGACACAGGTTTCCTTTGGCACCGGCATGGGTAAAGACCTCGATTTCTACCGCCAGATACCGCTGACCTCCATGCCTTATGGCCAGGCGATGGCGATCCTGTGTCTGGTGGAATACCTGCACGTCTATCTATAAATAAGGAAACTGCATGATTCTTGACGATTTTTCTCTACAGAGAAAGGTGGCTGTGGTCACCGGTTGTAATACCGGCTTAGGGAAAAGTATGGCAGTGGCTCTGGCACAGGCGGGCTGTGACATCGTGGCGATTAATCGCCGCGATCCCGCCGATACCGCGGCGGAAGTCGGCGCAACGGGAAGACGCTTTCTCAGCTTGCAAGCCGATCTCGGCCGTCAGGATCGGCTGTCATCACTGTTGGAACGTGCGGTAGAAGAGATGGGGCATATCGATATCCTGGTCAACAACGCGGGTTTGATCCGCCGCGAAGACGCGCTGAACTTCAGCGAACAGGATTGGGATGACGTGATGAACGTCAATATCAAGACGCTGTTCTTTTTATCGCAGCTGGCCGCCCGTCAGTTCATTAAGCAAGGGAGCGGCGGCAAGATTATCAATATTGCCTCGATGCTCTCTTTCCAGGGTGGCGTGCGCGTGCCTTCCTATACCGCGTCGAAAAGCGCGGTGATGGGGCTGACGCGTCAGCTGGCCAACGAGTGGGCGAAATACGGCATCAACGTTAACGCGCTGGCGCCGGGTTATATGGTCACTAACAACACGGAGCAGCTACGCAGCGATGAAGAGCGCAGTGCGGAAATTCTGGCGCGTATCCCGGCAGGCCGCTGGGGTACGCCGCAGGATTTAATGGGTCCGGTGATTTTTCTGGCATCAAAAGCCGCTGACTACATCAACGGCTATACCCTTGCGGTAGATGGCGGCTGGCTGGCGCGCTGATGCGCCATCGGCCTCTCAATGACTGAATACTGGAGAACAAAGATGAATATTGCACTGATGATGGAAAACAGCCAGGCGGCGAAAAACGCCGTGGTGCTGGAGCAGTTACAGGCCGTAGCGGCGCAGAATAAAGACGCGGTGTTTAACGTCGGCATGAGCGACGAGAACGATCATCATCTGACCTATATCCACTTAGGCATTATGGCCAGCATTCTGCTGAACGCAAAGGCGGTAGATTTCGTGGTCACCGGCTGCGGCACCGGTCAGGGCGCGCTGATGTCGTTAAATATCCATCCTGGCGTGGTTTGCGGCTACTGCCTCGATCCGGCGGATGCGTTTCTGTTTGCGCAAATCAATAACGGCAACGCGCTGTCGCTGGCCTTTGCCAAAGGCTTTGGCTGGGGCGCCGAGCTGAACGTGCGCTATATGTTTGAAAAGGCCTTTGCCGGCCGCCGGGGCGAAGGCTATCCCGTCGAGCGTAAAGAGCCGCAGGTACGCAACGCCGGTATCCTCAATCAGGTAAAAAGCGCGGTAATCAAAGATAACTATCTGGATACGCTGCGCGCAATTGACCCGGAACTGGTGAAAACCGCCGTCGGCGGCGAACGCTTCCAGAAATGCCTGTTTGAACAGGGCAAAGATGCAGAAATCATTGCCTGGGTTAAGCAGCTATTACAGAAATAAAAACGTTGGTGGTCGGCTTCGGCTGACCATCTTTTTTTACCCGCCCGGCTCCTGTCGTTTGCAATGCTCTGCTTATCCACACGGCGCATTTTCGCTATAAAAACCCTGCCTTTATCTCATCTTATTAAAAAAACACCCGGATAATATAAATCATGTTATTCATCTTTATTAATGCCGTTAATAATAAATAAATAAATAATTAACGCAGTGCTTACAATAAAGAATGCTTATTGACGTGATCTATATCAACCCTCTGGCATAGCCTTTTTCCATCGCTGCGAACGTTTAATATGCGTTTATTAGCTTCTGGTATTTTAGCTTTATTAAAAACACAGATACTACGGAGATAATTAATGAAGGCTGGATTAATTGGTTTGATGATTGCCGGCGTGCTTACCAGCTCGGCGGCTTTTGCTCAGGAAAGTACTTCCTGCGTTAAAATGACCGAGCAGGAAGTTGCCTCTATGTTCGATCGCTGGAACGATTCGCTAAAAACAGGCGATGCCAACACCGTTTCGCAGAACTATCTGTCAGATGCCGTTCTGCTGCCAACGCTGTCGAACAAAGCTCGCCTGACGGACGAAGAGCGCGTTGATTATTTTAAAAAATTCCTGGCGAAGAAGCCGGTTGGCCATATCGACAGCCGCACCGTTCGCATCGGCTGTAATAAAGCTATCGATACCGGCACCTATACCTTTACCTTTGGCGATGGTTCTAAAGCCGCCGCGCGTTATACCTTTACCTATGCCTGGGACGGACAGAAATGGCTTATTTCAAGCCATCACTCCTCCGCCATGCCCGAAGGTTAAGATTGCCGTCTCCACGGTTGAGATCGTGGAGACTTTTGCACCTCCTTCTTATTCCTCCCGCTAAAACTATTCAGGCGCCATAAAACACCGTTCCCGGTGATGGTTACTAAAATCGCCTTTCTGACCATGTAGAAGACGCTGCACTACCAGCCAGCTTTCCTGCCCGGGACTGGTGATAGCGGGCGACGATCGCGTCAATCCGCCGCCGCAGGGCATTGCGCTGTTTGATATCGTGGCGGCGGCAGAGAAAAAGCTGCATGTAGAAGCGGAGGCAAAACGTTACGCTCGCTACAGCGGCCCGCGCTTCGATCACCTCATCGCGCAGCAGATCGACTGGTACAGAGCCTGGCTCTGAATTAAAGTATTTACTCTTCAGGCGTACGGTGCCGGCCCGCTACGGAAGCGCTATCCTTAACGGGCCATGCCGAACCGGCCGAACGTAAATCCTTGTTAAGGAGCAAATATGAAAAAAATAATGCTGCTGCTTGCCGCTCTGGCGGTAACTGGCGCAGCGCAGGCTGCAGACTCAGACGATCCGGCCCAGGGCTATATCGCTAACCTTTGTACGCTGGTGACGCAGGATAAAGCAGCCGACTCGGCGGATGGCTATATCACCAAGCTGAAAGCGCTGCACATGCGCGGCCAGTCGCCTTCCGCGCAGGAAAAACCGGACTTTGACGAAGACGAAGCCCGAACCGTGGTTGCTGCCTGGATGAATCTGAGCGAAGACCAGAAGAAGCAGGCCAGCCAGAATATGGAAGCCTGTCAGAGCGCTACGCTGGACGAGTACCAGAGCCAGGATTAATGGCCTTTCGCCCTGCTGGCTGTGACGCAGTCAGCAGCGGCGGCTTCTTTTTGACTGCGTGGCGTCATCAAAACCGGCGGGCGGCAGAGAACGCAGGCGTAGCAAGCCAAAGCGGTCATTGTCATCAGCAGACCGGAAGCGATTGAAAAGCGAAGAGCGTGTTAGCGAGCTGAAAACGATTGAAACGTGGGATAAGCGAAGACGGGTTTAGCGAGTCGAAAGCGGGATAAGTGAAGAAGCTTTTAGCGAGTCAAAAACGGGATAAGCGAAGAAGGTTTTAGCGAGTCGAAAACGGGATAAGCGAAGAAAATTTTAGCGGGGTAACAGGTGATAACCATCGGTCTTTCCCTGACCGCGGCTATCGAGGGTTTCGGGCCGGAGCCATTAATACATAGCGCCTGGCGGTACGTGTTTAAATGTTTCAACATAGCTACGGAACACGTAATTGATAACTTTTTTCATTTTTTGCACCTGAAATTCAACTTTTATTGATAGAACGCAAAAAAAGTATACAAGAAGCGCACTTTCCAGGCAAATAAATTTGAAGCAGATCACATAATTCGCAAGATTATGCGAAAGCGAACCTAAACAAAAGCTAAACGAGACGGGTAAACCCGGTCTTTTGTCTGCACCTTTACAGGATGCCCAGGTGCTCAACCAGGATACTGGTGCCAATGCCAATCAGCACCACGCCGCCGAAAATCTCCGCCCACTTGCCCATCACCGGGCCAAGAAAACGGCCTAACAGGATGCCCGCCGAAGCCATTACCAGCGTCGAAGCGCCAATCGCCAGCGCGGTCGTCACAATATTCACCTGCAGGAAAGCCAGGCCGACGCCGACGGCCATGGCATCCAGACTGGTCGCAACGGCGGTCATCGCCAGCAGCCAGAATCCGTGACGCTGGGGCGCTTCGCACTCTTCATCCTTTTTACGGAAACCTTCCAGAATCATGCGGCCGCCAAGCACCAGCAGCAGCGTAAAAGCGACCCAGTGATCCCATGCCATTACGTAGCGGCTGGCTGCAATGCCTACGCCCCAACCAATCAGTGGCGTCAGCGCTTCAATCGCGCCGAAAATCAGGCCGATGCGCAGCGCTTCTCTCAGACCCGGACGCTGCAGGCTTGCGCCTTTGCCAATCGCGGCGGCAAAAGCATCCATCGACATGCCGAAGGCCAGAATAAGGGTTGCATATAGGTTCATTGTGGTTATACCGGTCTGGCGGTTATCTTCTCGCCCAGACATCAAAAGAACGGTTCTTGTTGAAGAAACAAGCCCCTCAGGCTTAATGTGCGTGCATCCTACCACGCGATTGCGCGTATAAAAAGACAATAAAATCAGTTGTTTAAGTATAGCCTTGGCTATACTTTTTAACGAATGCTAATTTCACGCAAAAAAGAGGCGCAAAAACACTAAAGGAATTACCGGGTTATGATGAGCGACCTTTCAGCCGGTGGGGAATTACGCGCGATAAAAATCGCCAAAAAGCGCCGAAAAAATTCCCTGCGCGTGCAAGGTTGAACCCGCCAGCCGTTTACCGGAAAATGGCCGTCACTGACCGAGACGGAACCGCTATGAACAATCCTTTTCTGACCTTTTTAATGCCGATGAGCACGCTGATGCTGGGCTTTCTCTCCGCGCTGCTGCTGCCCGCGCCCTGGTTTGGCGTGGAGCTGACGCGCCGCCTGACCACGCTGTTTCATCTCAGCGATGTCGGCCAGCTCTATACGCTGGTGTTCTGCCTGTGGTTTTTACTATTAGGCGCGCTGGAATACTATGTGATTCGCTTTATTTATCTGCGGTTTATCAAGGTATAAACAAACTTTTGCCGGCCCTCCACGCGGGTTCCGGATCAGGTTAACGACGGCGCGGCGGGCTTCGTTTACAGCTTCTGCCAACCGCGCCCGGCTCTATACCTGCTCCTTTTCAGTGGCCGAAGATCATCAGCAGGCCGCTGGACAGGATAACTAACGCAACAAAGAACAGCACGATAGCAGTGATGGCGTTGTTATATTTCATCTTTCCTCCTCAGAACCACTGGCCGAAACGGCGGATATAAAGGCGCTTCATTCCCTGCGTCACCAGGCAATAACCCAGCAGCGTCGCCACCAGCCACGGGAAGTAAGTCCAGGGCAGCGGCGTCAGCCCAACCGCTTCGCCCAGCGGTGAAAAGGGGATGGCGATCCCCAGCGCCATCACCAGCCCCGTCATCAGCATCACCGGCAGCGCCGCGCGGCTCTGGATAAAAGGGATCTTCTGCGTGCGCAGCATATGCACCACCAGCGTTTGCGACAGCAGACCTTCGACAAACCAGCCTGACTGGAACAGCGCCTGATGCTCCACGCTGTTGGCGGCAAAAACGTTCCACATCAGCAGAAAGGTGGTGACGTCAAACAGCGAAGACGTCGGGCCCATCCACAGCATAAAGCGGCCGATATTCCTTGCGTCCCACTTACGCGGCTTGCGCAGGAACGCCTTATCCATTTTGTCCCAGGGCAGCGCCAGCTGGGAAAGGTCATACATCAGGTTCTGGATCAGCAATTGGATAGCCAGCATGGGCAAAAAAGGCAGGAATGCGCTGGCGATCAGCACGGAAAAAACGTTGCCGAAGTTGGAGCTGGCGGTCATATTCAGGTACTTAATAATGTTGCCGAAAGTCTCGCGGCCTTTGATAACACCCTGCTCCAGCACCATCAGGTTTTTTTCCAGCAGAATAATATCGGCAGACTCTTTCGCAATATCCGTAGCGCTGTCGACGGAAATCCCGACATCCGCCTCCCGTAACGCTGGCGCATCGTTGATGCCGTCGCCCAGGAAGCCGACCGTATGGCCGTTTTGTTGCAGCATATTCAGCACGCGGGATTTTTGCAGCGGCGTCAGGCGGCAAAAAATGGTGCGTGAGTCCGCCAGCGTCGCCAGTTCGCGGTCATCCAGCCGCTCGATTTCGCTGCCACACAGCGGCTCTCCTGGCTCCAGCCCGACATCGCGGCAAATCTTACTGGTGATAATGGCGTTATCGCCGGTCAGCACTTTTACCGTTACGCCGTGCTCGTGCAGGGCGGCAATCGCTTCTCTGGCGCTCTCTTTGGGCGGATCAAGGAAGGTCAGCAGGCCGCAAAGCGTCAAATCCCGCTCATCATCCTTGTGCAGCGGCAGCGTTAGCGGCATATCGCTCAGATCGCGCTCGCCGATAAGCAGTACGCGAAAACCCTGCTGATTCCAGCGCGCCGCCTGTTGGCTCCACTGCTGACGCGCGGCCTCATCCAGCGGACGCCGTTCGCGTCCGTCCTGCCAGTGCGTGGCGACAGACAGCATTTCGCCCGCCGCGCCCTTGCAGATCAGTTTCTGCCGATCGTGTTCGTCCGCCACCACAATGGACAAACGGCGGCGTTCAAAATCAAACGGCAGCTCGTCGATTTTGCGATAGCGATGCAGCCCGCTAACCACCCATTTTCCCTGGCTGAAGCTCAGGATCGCCCTGTCCATCAGGTTTTTTACGCCGGTCTGATGGCGGCTGTTCAGCCAGGCCAGCTGCAAAACCCGATCGCTGCTGTGCCCGTGCGCGTCAAGATGCTGCGCCAGGATAATGCGATCCTGGGTCAGCGTGCCGGTTTTATCAGTACACAGCACGTCCATCGCGCTAAAATTCTGAATAGCGTTAAGCCGCTTCACCACCACTTTGCGCCGCGACAGGGCAATGGCGCCTTTCGCCAGATTAGAGCTGACAATCATCGGCAGCATCTCCGGCGTCAGGCCAACCGCCACGGCCAGCGCGAACAGCGTGGCGTCTGCCCAGTCGCCTTTGGTAAAGCCGTTGATAAACAACACCACGGGCACCATCGCCAGCATAAAGCGCACCAGCAGCCAGCTGACGCTGTTTACGCCGCGATCGAAAGCGGTTTGTGGCCGGCTGCCGGTCACGGATTTTGCCAGCGAGCCAAACCAGGTACGGTTGCCTGTCGTGACTACGACGGCGGTAGCCGTACCGCTGGCGACGCTGGTGCCCATCAGGCAGATATCGGGCCTGTTCAGCAGATCGTCATCTGGCTGGCACCGATCTGACGCGGCATGTTTTTCTACCGGCACCGCTTCGCCGCTTAGCGAAGCCTGGCTGATAAACAAATCTTTAGCGGTCAGCAGGCGCACATCTGCCGGCACCATGTCGCCAGCCGACAGAAAGATCACGTCGCCGGGCACCACGTCCTGTAGCGCAACTTCCATTCTGACCGGCGCGGCGTTTTCGCTACTGCGGCGAATAGCGGTTGCCGTCGTGCGTACCAGCGATTTCAGCGCTTCCGCCGCTTTATTGGTGCGGTACTCCTGCCAGAAACGCAGCAGGCCGCTGAGCGCCACCATGGTCAGCATGATGATAATGCCGGTAAGATCGGTCTCTTCGCCCTGCCGCAGCGGCAGCAGGTAATCCGTGAAAAAGCTGATGGCGGCCAGCACGATCAGGATCCAGATAAAGGGGTTATTAAAGGCCTGGATCAGCTGGATCAGCGCGTGCGGCGCCTGAGCCGTGGCGACCTCATTTTTGCCATATTCCAACAGGCGCTCGCTGGCATCAGCGGCGGTCAAACCATTGCGTTGGGTGTGCAGACGAGCCAGCGTGCTGTCCAGGCTCAGTTTTATTTCTTGTGCGATAGCCAGATCGCGGGAGCGGGATTTTTTCATGTGCCTAATCCTTTATTTTTATTCAGGCGCAGAGAAGCGACCCTGCGCATGAGGATTTGATTTTTGGGGTCAGGATTGGGCGAGGCGGGGAAGAGGAAAAGAGGACGTTACGGGAAGCGTGTACGCTTAACTCTGCCTGTTTGCCATCGCCCGTCGCTGGTCGGAGGTTCTTTCATCGTTAATCCTTGCCCGGCGGCTGCGCGGGAGAAAAAAGTTATGACGGGGACGTAATGCTCAGGAGAGAGAAAAACAGTGCCCACCGGTTATCGGCAAGCAAACGGCGTAGCCTGCCTTATGAGTTAAAACGTAAAGGATGACTGTCCAATTATTGGCTCCGTTAAGGAAATCGCCGCCACTATAATCCCGCTTACCGGGGAAGTAAACCCAGACGGCGGCGAGCGAATTTTTCAGCGTAAACAATTATTTTTCATTTATAATCAATAGATTAAACTAATTTATAACCGTAACTAACCGCTGAGTTAATCTAAACCCTGACTCAACGAGTGCGATTTAATGGGTCACTTGGTGGGTACGGCACACCAGCGCGAATGATGACGATCAACGCTATCGTCCTGATTTCCTCTATACTTCCTGCGCAAATTTGCCAACGGGAACAGCCATGCTACAACGCACACGATTCTGGATAAGACGCCTGGTGTTACTGGTTGTCCTGCTGGCCTTCCTGCTGCTGGCGCTGCGTGTTGCCGTTACCGAGCGCGGGCCAGCCCTGGAGCCGTGGCATACCTGGCTGCCTGCCGAAATGAGCGACCGTCAGATGGACCGCAGCGACTGGTCCGCCTATTTGCGCAATGAGCAGCAGATCTTTGCCCGGATGAAAATCGACGTCAGACCGTCGGAAGACAGCGCGGATAGCTATAACCGTTATGCGGAGAAAAGCCCGGTTTATCCGGCGCGTTTCGCCACGGACTGGAACCGTTCTTATCAGCTATTGCCGCAGGGAAAGCCTCGCGGCGCGGTGGTGCTTTTGCACGGGCTGACGGATTCGCCCTATAGCCTGCGACATTTCGCCGCAGATTATCAGCAGCATGGTTATGTGGTGGTCGCCATCCGGCTACCGGGTCACGGCACCGTCCCGGCGGCGCTGACCCAAACCGAATGGGAAGACTGGCTGGCGGCCACCAGGCTGGCGGTGCGGGAAGCCCATCGGCGCATTCCGGCGGGCGCGCCGCTGCAAATAATGGGCTTTTCCAACGGCGGCGCGCTGGCGATGAAATATACGCTGGACGCGCTGGAGGATCCCTCGCTGCCCGTGCCGAACCGGCTAATTTTGATTTCGCCGATGATTGGCGTCAGCAGCTATGCGCGCTACGCGGGCCTGGCCGGATTGCCTTCTCTGCTGCCCGCGTTTGCCCGTTCGGCCTGGCTGAGCATCCTGCCGGAGTTCAATCCCTTTAAATACAACTCCTTTCCAGTAAAAGCGGCACGGCAGTCGTGGCTGCTGACCAGCGCGCTGCAAAGTCAGCTGCACCGCGATCGCGCCAGCCGTTTGCTGGACAAGCTGCCGCCGGTGCTGACCTTCCAGTCGGTGGCCGATGCGACGGTCAGCACGCCCGCCGTGGTGCGCGGCCTCTATAATCTGTTGCCCGCTAACGGCAGCGAGCTGGTGCTTTTCGACGTTAATCGTTCGGTGGCGCTTTCTCCGCTGATGCGTCCCACGGCGCTGCACGCGGCGGATAATCTGCTGCCGGCGACGCCGCGCAATTACGCCGTTACGCTGGTGACCAACGCGGCGCCGACCAGCAACGATGCCGTTGCCCGCACCACGCCCGCGGGCAGCAAGGTGACCACCAGCGTGCCGCTGGGCGTCCGCTATCCGGCGGACGTCTATTCCCTCTCGCACGTGGCGCTGCCCTTTCCGTTCAGCGATTCGCTGTATGGCCGTCAGCCCGACCGGCCGAACGAGTTTGGCGTCAGCTTTGGCGTCCTGACGCCGCGCGGCGAGCGCAGCGTGCTGATGGTCAGCCTGGATATGCTGATGCGCCAGGCCTCCAATCCGTTCTGGTTCTGGATGCAGCAGCGCGTTAATCAGACGCTGTGAGGCCTGCCGTCGCCAGGAGGCCTGCCGTTCGCCGCCCGGCGTCTGCTCCAGCGCTATCTTCACCACGATGGTCAGCGGCACGGAGAGCAGCATCCCGACCAGCCCCAGCAGCCAGCCCCAAAAAATCAGCGACAGAAAAACCACCAGCGTGGACAGGCCCAGCCCGCGCCCCATCCAGCGCGGCTCCAGCATATTGCCAATCACCAGATTAATCAGCAGATAGCCGACGGCCACCACCACACTTTCCCAACTGCCATTAAAGATTAAGGCCTGGATCACAGGCGGAACGGCGGCGATAACCGAGCCGATATTGGGGATGTAGTTCAGCGCAAAGGCCAGCACGCTCCACAGCAGCGCAAAGCGCACGCCCATCAGCCACAGCAGCAGCCAGACCACCACGCCGGTCAGCAGGCTGATAGCGGTTTTCAGGATCAGGTAGCGGCTTACGCTGTCGAGCGCCTGCTGGATAGCCGCCATGCCATCGCCGGGTCGGCTGAGGATCCGCCGTAGCTTTCCCGGCAGCAGCGGCGCTTCGAACAGCATAAACACCACCGTCATCAGCAGCAGAAAGATGCCGCTGATGGCGCCGGAAAGCTGCGATACCAGGCGACTGACCAGGTTGATGGCCGCGTTAGGATCGGCCAGCGCCATCGCTTCGCCAAAAGAGAACGGCACGCCAAAACGCGCCATCAGCTGCCGCGTCTCTTCCAGACAGGCAAGCATC
Organism: Erwinia wuhanensis; assembly: GCF_030484085.1. Classification (NCBI taxonomy): domain Bacteria; kingdom Pseudomonadati; phylum Pseudomonadota; class Gammaproteobacteria; order Enterobacterales; family Erwiniaceae; genus Erwinia; species Erwinia wuhanensis. The sequence goes on along the minus strand of NZ_JAUJUH010000006.1, from coordinate 232,351 downwards.
ACCAGCCGGTATTGCGGCAGCGTGCGGGCAAAGTCGTTGAGCATTGCCGCCAGCGTGGTCAGCAGCAGAACGCTTGCCAGCACGATAATGCCGATAATCAGCGCAACGGCCAGCAGCCTCGGCAGGCCAATCCGCTGCAACAACATCACCAGCGGATTGAGGATGACCGCCACGAACAGCGCCAGAATAAAGGGCACCACGATATCGGCCCCCGCCCGGATGCCCGCAAAAATAATGACCAACATGCCCAGCATCACAACGGCTTTCAATGCCCTGTCATGGTGGGCCATTAACGCGTTCCCCGGGGCCGTTTGCGCCACTCCCGCAGGCGCTGAATATGCAGCCAGAGCGCGGGAATAAATAAAATGCCAAATAGCGTGGCCGCCAGCATGCCGCTAAAGACCGTGATGCCGATAATCCGGCGGCTGGCCGCGCCGGCGCCGCTGGCCATCACCAGCGGCAGCACGCCGACGATAAAGGAAATGGCGGTCATCATGACCGCACGAAAACGCTGGCTGGCGGCCTGCTTCGCGGCCTGACCGATCGGCACGCCGCTGGCGCGGCGATCGCGGGCAAACTCGACCAGCAGAATGGCGTTTTTGGCGGCCAGGCCCATCAGCAACACCAGCCCAATCTGCGCATAGACATCGTTGGTAAAGCCCATCAGATGCAGGCCGGCTACGGCGCCTGCGGCGGCGAAAACCACCGACAGCATTACCGCCAGCGGCACGCTCCAGCTTTCATACTGCGCCACCATAAACAGCCAGGCGAACAGCACCGCCGCCAGATAGATCAGCACGGCCTGATTGCCGGTTTGCTGCTCCTGATACGACATGCCGCTCCAGCTGTAGTCGTAGCCTTCCGGCAGATGCTGCGCCAGCACCTCGGTCATCGCCTGCATCGCCTGCCCTGAGCTGACGCCCTGCGCGCCGCCGCCGCCGATCGCCAGCGCCGGAAACTGGTTGTACTGCATGATGTAAGGTGCGCCGAGCGACGGCTTCAGCGTAACCAGCTGGTTCAGCCTGACCTGCGCGCCCGTGTCGCTACGCACGGTCAGCGCCAGCAGCTGCTCGCTGTGCTGACGAAAGCGCATCTCATTTTGCACCTGTACCCGAAACTGGCGGCCGTTCCGGGTAAAGTCGCCCGCCTCGCTGCCGCCGAACGCGGTTTGCAATACGGCAACAATTCGACTGACCGGCACCTGCATCAGCGCGGCCCGCTCGCGGTCGATGGTCAGGCTCATTTCCGGCACCGTCGCGCTGAACGTGGTAAATACCCGGCTAAGCTGAGGATGCTGGTTCGCCGCCGTAATCACGGCGTGGGCAGCCTGCGCCAGCGCCTGCGGCGACTGTCCTTCCAGCGCCTGAATACGCAGATCGAAACCGGCAGCGTTGCCCAGACCGCTGACCGGCGGCGGCACGAAAGCCATAATGGTGGCGGCAGGAATGGCGGCCAGCTGCTGCTGAAGCGGCGGCAAAAGCTGCGCGATGGATGGACGCTCGTGCCACGCTTTCAGCAGCACAATGCCGAAGCCGCTGTCGGGCGAATTACCGCCGCCCAGCAGGCTGAAACCGGTGATTTTGATCACGTCCGCCACCGCCGGATTTTTCTTCACGACCTGGTACATCTGCTCCATCACCTGCTGCGTTCTGGGCAGCGCCGCGCCTTCCGGCAGCTGAACGTTGATAAAAAGGTAGCCCTCATCTTCCTGCGGCAGAAAGCCATCGGGCAGCTGCTGATAGCTCATCCAGGTCACGACGCCTGCCGCCAGGATCACCGCAGCCGTGGTGATGGAGTAGCGATTAATTTTTTGCGTCAGCGCGACATAGCCGTCACGCGTCCGGTTGATAAAACGGTTGAGGCTCGCCAGCGGCCCTGTCGTCGGCACGACGCGCCGCCGCAGCAGACAGGCGCAAAGCGCGGGCGTCAGCGTCAGCGCGCAAACGCTGGACAGCACCATCGACGCCGACAGCGTGACGGCGAACTGCCGATAAAGTTCGCCCACGATGCCGGGCAGCACGGCAGTCGGCACAAACACCGCCAGCAGCACCAGCGTAGTGGCGATAACCGGCCCGGCAATCTGCCCAAGCGCCTTGCGCGTCGCCTCAGCGGGCGACAGCAGCGGCTCCTCCATCATCAGGCGCTCGACGTTTTCCACCACGACGATGGCGTCGTCCACCACGATAGTCAGCGCCAGGATAATGGCGAACAGGCTCAGCGTGTTGGCCGAGTAGCCTGCCGCCAGCAGCACGGCAAAGGTGCCCAGCAGCGAAACGGGAATGGTCAACGCCACGATAAATGTCGCGCGCAGGCTTTGTAAAAACAGCCAGACCACCGCCAGCACCACCACCAGCGTGACAAGCAGCGAAAACGCGATCTCATGCAGCGTGGCGGTCACGGGCGTAGTGGCGTCAAACTTGATCTGATACGCCATATCCTGTGGGAAAACCCGCGCCTGCTCCGCCATTTCGGCCCGCACCGCTTTCGCCACGCTAAGCGCATTGGCGGCCGGAGCGGGATAGACCATCAGAAAAACGCCCGGCGTATTGTTCAGCGCGGCGTTAATCTGATAATTCTGCGCGCCCAGCTCGGTGCTGGCGATATCGCCAATACGTACCATGCCGCCGCGTGCGTTGCTGCGCAGTACAATCTGCGCAAAGGCTTCTGGCGTCAGCAGCCTGCCCTGGCCGCTGACGGTCAGTACGGTTTGCTGGGTCGCAGGCGTTGGCGCGGCGCCAATTTGCCCGGCGGCGGCCTGCACGTTTTGCTGCCTTAGTGCCTGCATCACGTCATCGGTCGTGATGTTTAACGCCTCCATGCGGTGCGGATCGAGCCAGATACGCATACTGTAATCGCGCGCGCCAAAGACCTGCACGTCGCCTACGCCATGGATACGCGCCAGCGCGTCGCGCAGACGCACCGAGGCGTAGTTGCTGAGAGAGAGCGCATCAAGCCTGTTGCCCGGCGACAGCACGCTGATGCTCATCAGAATATTGCTGGCCCGTTTCCGCACGGCGATGCCGTTTTGATTGACCTCAGCGGGCAGGCGGGTGCTGATTTGCGACAGCCGATTCTGCACTTCCACCGCCGCCATATCGGGGTCGGTGCCGCTGGCGAAGGTAATGCTCAGCTGATAGCTGCCGTTATTGCTGCTGGTGGACTCCATGTAAAGCATATTGCTGACGCCGTTGAGCTGCGCCTCGACCGGCCCGCCCACCGCTTCGGCCACGTCGCGGGCGCTGGCGCCGGGATAGATCGCCGACACGCTAATCACAGGCGGCGTGATCTGCGGAAACTGTTCAACCGGGATCGCTTGCAATGCCATCGCGCCGGTCAGCGTGATAATCAGCGCAATCACCATGGCGAATTTAGGCCGCCTGATAAAAAAGTTCAGCATAGGCTTCCTTATAACGCTTCGCTGGCGGCGACCTGCATACCCGGCCTGACGCGCTGCGTGCCCGCAACGATAACCCGATCGCCTGCGGCAAGGCCGGCGGTGATGATATAGCGCTGTCCAATCTGCGCGCCGACTTCAACAGGGACTTGCTCTACGTGCTGCTGCCGATCCACCCGAAACACGAAGTAGCCGCCGCTGTCCTGCTGTAGCGCCGGCGCGGGCAGCAACAGCCGTTCCTGCGCCGGCGGCTGAAGCTGCACCTCCACCATGCCGCCCGGCAGCAGCAGGTGCTGCGGATTGGCGAAGGCCAGGCTTACGGCCACGGTGCCGGTTTGGTTATCAATATGATTATCCAGCGCAAAGAAACGGCCGCTGTAAGGGTAAGCAGCGCCATTGGCCAGCTGAATGCGGGCCGTTATCGCCTCGTTCGCCTGCTGCATATCGCCCTTCAGCGTTTTCTGCCAGTCGGCCAGATAGTCGCGCTCGTTGATGGCTATCACCACGTGCACGGGATCGAGCTGCTTCAGCCTGACCAGCGCGCCGCGGGCAGGATTAACCAATGCGCCTTCGTGAATAGCGCTGTGGCCTGCGCGTCCGCTAATCGGCGCGGCGATGCGGGTGAAAGCCACGTTCAGCCGCTGGGTCTGTAAAAGCGCTTCGGCCTCTTTCCGCGCGGCGCGCGCCCTGTCGCGCTCGGCCAGGGCGTTATCCAGCTCGGACTGACTGACCGCCGTCCCCACGCCCAGCCGCTGCAGGCGCGCAAGGTGTAGCTGTGCTTGCCGGGCCTGCGCCGCCGCCTGATTGACCTGTGCCTGGCTGCGCGCCAGCGCGGCGTGATGCTCTGCCGGATCGAGATCAAACAGCGGCTGCCCTTCGCGGATATTTTCACCGTTTTTGAAATAGCGTTTGACGATAACGCCTTCGGTTCTCGCCATCACGTCAACCTGCCGGAGCGCCTCAACGCGCCCCAGGTAGCGGCGAGGATGGGCAATTTTTTCGCGGGTAAGCGTGGTCACAGTCACGGCAGGCGGCGGCGCAGCGGTGACCGTAAAGGTAAACAGCAGCAGCGGTAAAAGGCGCGTCAGCGCGCGGGTGGGAGTCAGTGGCATCCGGGCAAAACCTTCCAGAAATTCAGCGGGGAAAAGTGTCAGGAAGTTTATTGACCAGGCCGTCTGACGAGCTGTTTTCGATCAGGAAAAAGCCGAATGACGGCAGAAAAGCGGGGTTGATTTAAGGTTGATTTAACCGGCGCCGACATGCTTCGTAACCGCCCGACGGCGCGTACCCTGAATGCCGCCCTCAGCCGAAAATGCCGCCGGGTGCGCAAAAAGCGGGCTGGCGCAGGCATTTTTGCCTGAAGAGATACTTTTTATCGCATCTTTGCTGGTGGATCTTGCCATGAAAAGGGCGTTTCGCCCGGCTATCAGCCAGCGCCGACGCTATCTTACGCACGATCCTCTTTTCCGCGCCTGCACCCCGGCTGGCCACCATTGAACGAACGGGATCCAGTGCGTAAGATTCCTTTTCACGTATTAAAAATAAGAAACAATTATGCAAGCCTCCATCGCACCATCGCTCGACGCCGAACAGGACACCCAGCCCGTCAATTCACGCGGCAAAGTGGTGATCGCTTCGCTGGTCGGCACCGCTATCGAATTTTTCGATTTCTATATTTACGCCACCGCGGCGGTAATCGTTTTCCCGCATATTTTCTTCCCGCAGGGCGATGCCACCGTCGCAACGCTACAGTCGCTGGCAACGTTCGCCATCGCCTTTATTGCGCGCCCCATCGGCTCCGCGCTTTTTGGTCACTTCGGCGACCGCGCGGGCCGTAAAGTCACGCTGGTCGCGTCGCTGCTGACGATGGGCATTTCCACCGTGGTTATCGGCCTGCTGCCGGGCTACGAAACTATCGGCGTCTTCGCGCCGCTGCTGCTGGCGCTGGCGCGTTTTGGACAGGGCCTGGGGCTGGGCGGCGAATGGGGCGGCGCGGCGCTGCTGGCGACCGAAAACGCCCCGGCGAAAAAACGTGCGCTGTACGGCTCCTTTCCGCAGCTTGGCGCGCCCATCGGTTTCTTTTTCGCTAACGGCACTTTCCTGCTGCTCTCGTGGCTGTTAACCGATGAGCAGTTTATGCAGTGGGGCTGGCGCGTGCCTTTTATTCTCTCTGCGGTGCTGGTGCTGATCGGGCTGTACGTGCGCGTTTCGCTCAATGAGTCGCCGGTTTTCGCTAAAGTTAAAAAAGAGAAAAAGCAGGTCAAAATCCCTATCGGCACGCTGCTGTCGAAGCATATGAAGGCGACCATTCTGGGCACCTTTATCATGCTGGCGACCTATACGCTGTTCTATATCATGACCGTCTATTCCATGACCTATGGCACCACGCCGGCGCCAAACGGCTTAGGCTTCCCGCGTAATACCATGCTGTGGATGCTGATGCTGGCGGTGATCGGCTTTGGCGTAATGGTGCCGATTGCGGGCCTGCTGGCCGACCGTTTTGGTCGCCGCAAGACGATGATTGTGATTACGCTGATGATTATCGCCTTTGCGCTGATTTTCCCTTCGATGCTGGGTTCCGGCAGCCAGTGGATGGTGATGGCTTTTCTGCTGTGCGGCTTAAGCGTGATGGGGCTGACCTTCGGCCCGATGGGCGCGCTGCTGCCGGAGCTGTTTCCGACCGAGGTGCGTTACACGGGCGCGTCGTTCTCTTACAACCTGTCGTCGATTCTGGGCGCTTCGGTCGCGCCTTATATCGCGACCTGGCTGGCACACAACTACGGCCTGTTCTACGTGGGACTCTACCTGGCGGCGATGGCCTGTCTGACGCTGTTCGCGCTGCTCGCCAGCCGGGAAACCCGCCACGAGTCGCTGTTCGACTAATCCGGCTCGTGATGCTGAACCGGCCCTCGGCAGTTTGGCAAAAAAAAGCCCGGCGCAATCGCCGGGCTTTTTTTATTTCTTTTTCATCTGCTGCAGGACGTTAACGCACTGGTTCTGCTCGTTATCGCTGGGCGAAATCAGCGCCAGCAGCGCGGCGGCAGGCGCCACTACCGCCCCCAAAGCCACGGCCGCAGCGCCACGGGCAATCAGCGGCCCGGCTTTTACGCCTGCGTCGGGATTTTTAAAGGTGCCCTTGACGTAAAGCGGTGAACGCAGCGTGACGATACGCATTCCTTTACTCTCTGGATTAATCGAGAGATCCAGCCGTTCGTTAGCAAAGTTCGTGGTGCCGGTGATGTTGATCACCGCGTTCTCCGTATCGAAGACAAAGAGTTTGGTCGAGGCCACCCCGTTCGCCACGTTCAGATCGGCCGCCGCGCAATTGATACGCACTTCGTCATCGCCGAACAGCTTGCCAACCACATAGTTACCTACGTTAAGACCGACGATTTCCATCAGGCCACGGCTGATCACGCCGTCATTCATCAACAGTTTTACGCTGCCGTCGCTGGTCGCCAGAATATCGGCAACGGAGTTGCCCGTACCGCTCAGCGTGGCGTCACCGTTGATCTGTCCCATGCTGCTTTGCATCGACTCTACGCTGGAAAACAGCTGCTTCAGCTTCAGATTACGCGCGTGAAGATCGGCGCGCGCCCGCATCGGCGAACGGTCGCCTTCCATGCGGATGGTTGAATTAAGGCTGCCGCCCGCCACGCCGAAACGCAGCGGATCCAGCAGCAGATTGCCGTTTTTCAGCACCAGATGCGTATAGAGATCGCTGATGGGCAGAGAATCGCTGTGTTCGATACGCTTGCCGCTAAACTTCACGTCGGCGTCCATTACGTCCCAGTTTTTGGTATCGAATCTGTCGTGCGGCAGCACCCGATCCGCAGGCTGATTAGGTGCCTCGCCTCTTTTCGCCTTCGCCTGCTCGGTTTTATCACTGCCCTTACCGGATTTAACGCCGATCAGCGGCCCCAGATCGGCCATGCGCAGCTGGCGTGATTCCAGCGAGCCTTCCAGTTTAGGGCGCGGCTTCACCTGGCTGTAGGTCAGCGAGCCGTGAATATCGCTGTCGCCGATATGGCCGTTAAAATCGTTGTAATGAAAGACCGGGCCGCCTTTCTGTTGAAAACGGGCAATCAGATGGCCGTCGGTTTCATAAGGAGGCGTATCCGGCAGCAGCACGCCGGTCAGGCCATACAGGTTCGCCAGCGTATCGCCGGAGAAGCGCAGGCGGATATTCAGCCCGCCCAGGTTCATTGGATCCTGCAGGCTGCCCGCCACCTGCACGCGCGTGGTGCCGTTACGCACATCGGCCTGAATGGGGAACGGATTGGTTTTGCTGCGCAGCGAGAGCATGCCGCCGAGTTTACCGTCGCCGGTTAGCTTCTCATCGTTATAGGTCCCGGCCGCTTTCCAGCCGAAAACAAAGTCTGATGCGCCCTTCTGACCCGCTTCATCCTTGCCGCCTGCAATCTGGGCGTAGGGAACGGGCTTGCCCAACGGATTAACCGTCACCTGCACGTCCGCCTTGTTGATGGCGTCACGGTAAGCGATTTTTGCCTGATCGAACAGGATGTTGTCCATGCGGAAAGTCCACGCGGAAGGCTGCGCATCGGACGAGGCGCTGTCGCTGGCGGCCAGGTCAAACGTCCAGTTATTTTTGCCCTTCGCCGTCTGGATCAGACGCGCATCGGGCTGCTCCAGCTTGATCCACGGGATAAAGATTTCTTTATGCAGCAGCGCCAGCGGAGAGAGCGTTGCGTCCACGCGCTGCAAATGCACCATCGTAATATCGTCAATAGCAGGCGGGTTGCCCAGCAGGATATCCTGCGCGTGCACGTGCGGCCACGGCACCCAGCTGCGCCAGCCCGGCTCGTCGCGATTACGCTCCCAGGCAACGCCCAGATCGCCGCGGATGGCGAAAGGACGATTCAGCTCTGTGGAGACTTTCTGGTTGATAGTTGGCTTCAGGCGGTTCCAGTTAAATGTCGCGATAACTACCACTACCACCACAACCAGCAACAAAAAAATCCCGACAATCCAGCTAATTACTTTTCCTGTGCGCGACACTGTTTATCTCCTTGTTCGCTTCGTCTCCTGTAAAGATAGACGAGCAGAGAGAAAACGGTATTACGCCAGCTTTAGCGGCAGCGTTTCCAGCCGATCAAATGGCATAGGGTGCGCGAAATAATAGCCCTGCGCCGCGCAGGCGAACGAGTTCTTTACCTGATGCCACTCCTCCAGCGTCTCGACGCCTTCTACAATCACGCCTTTGCAGTAGCGGTTGATCAGCGCCAGCAGCATATTGAACAGGCTGCGGCCCTCTTCCGATTTTCTCAGCAGGATAAACAGCTCACGTGCCAGCTTGATATAGTCATATTTCAGCTCCGATAGCGCAGAAAAATTCGCCATGCCCGAGCCGAAATCGTCCAGCCACAGCGGCCCCAGCTCCGGGATCTGTGCGACCAGCGCTTCCTGCGGCAGCACCTGATGTTCCACCAGTTCAAAACGCACCCACGGACAGCGCGCGATAAGCTGGCGAACCAGCGGATTGTGCTGGACGGCCTGTAGCGTCGGGCCATCAATATTGACCGAGGCCACCATGCCGCCTTCGATAAATTTTGTTTTCCACTTCTCCAGCAGTTCCAGCTGCTCGCGAACAATCAGCATCCGCTCCGTAGCGTCAAGCGCGGCAAAATAGGACTCCGGCGATACTCTCTGGCCCGGCGCGGAAGGATGAAACACCGCAGTGAGCAGCTCAATTGCCATCAGGCTGCCGGTTACCCGGTAGATCGGCTGAAACGTGTAGGTGCGCTGGCATTCTCGCCAGTAAAGACGCTCCTGCTGCTGCTGTTTCACGACAGTTGAGGGAGGAAGCCGGTGTCTGATGTTCTTCAGCACCATATTAAGATCCTTGTTATTTTTGAGGCCGTAATGGGTGGGGCTTCTGCAATCAGTATCGGCATTCGCCTGGATAACTTTATCGCGTTCTTTGCGGCTAAAGGGGCTCGTGAGGCCTGCGCTAAAAAAATAAAACAGCGTTTTAAAATATTGACTGCGGCGGTCAGCACGGCGAAACTGGGGCAAAAAAACGTAGCGAGCGGAATATCATGACCAGGAAAAATATCGCCGTTATCGGCGAATGTATGATTGAGCTGTCCCAAAAAGAACAGGGCCTGAGCCGCGGTTTTGGCGGCGATACGCTGAATACGGCGGTCTATCTTGCCCGTCAGACCAGCCAGCTGGCCGTCCATTACGTCACCGCGCTGGGCACGGATACGTTCAGTAGCGATATGCTGGCGGCCTGGCAACAGGAAAAAGTGCAGACCGGGCTTGTCCAGCGCATGGAGAACAAACTGCCCGGCCTTTACGTGATAGAAACCGACGCCCACGGCGAGCGGACTTTCTATTACTGGCGCAATGATGCGGCCGCGCGCTTCTGGCTGGAAGGCCCGCGCGCCGAGGAAATTTGTCAGCAGCTGGCGCAGTTCGACTATCTCTATCTGAGCGGCATCAGCCTGGCCATCCTGACGCCAGCGGGTCGCGAAAAGCTGATAACGCTGCTGGCGCGCTGCCGCAGCAACGGCGGCAAGGTTATTTTCGACAACAATTATCGTCCCCGGCTGTGGGCTTCCGTTGCAGAGGCGCAGGCCGCTTACCGGTCAATGCTGGCCGTGACCGACATCGCCTTCCTGACGCTGGACGACGAGCATTTGCTGTGGGGCGAAACCGGCGTGGAAGGCGTCATTGCCAGAACGCATGAAGCCGGGGTGTCAGAGGTCGTTATCAAGCGCGGGGCAGAAGCTTGTCTGGTTTCCGTAGCCGGCGAACCGATTGTGGAAGTGCCTGCGCAGGCGCTTCCCGCCAGCCGTATTGTGGACACCACCGCAGCCGGTGACTCGTTTAGCGCCGGCTATCTGGCGGTACGCCTGAACGGCGGCGACGCGGCAGAGGCAGCAAGAAGAGGCCATTTGACGGCCAGCACGGTGATCCAGCATCGCGGCGCGATTATCCCGCTCTCCGCCATGCCTGATGTACCTGCCTGACGCCTGTTCCCTCGCGCCGCAAAACGCGGCGCGGCGGATTTAACAGGCCGGATGCAGGAACGATATCGCGCTTGAATGCCTTAAGTATAAAGGCCCGCTGCCACACGGCAGATATCACATTGAACGTCCTGAAGCCGTACATCGTTCTGCAGGAAAATATGTTTTACGCCTCACCCCCTTGCCGGGGAACAGCATGTGTAACAGGGATGGGTTTCTTATTCAGGGTGATAATGGCAAAGGAACTGCATCCACAGGCTGTATTGTCTCACTTATAATCGGCAAAAAATTGCGGACAGCAGGGATCAGGAGCTAATCGTACAATGAGAAATAGTCTCTAACAGCGTTATTTATCTGTACACATGGGTTTGCGGGCGCCAGCCTGCCTTGATATAAACAGGAGCATTGGGATCAGTATGACCGATGCCCTGATTGAAGATTCAGGTATCAAGGAGAGCGATATTCTTTTGCAGCAAACTAAACTGACCCTCGTCAGTGCCAATAAAATGACGCCTGAGCTGACAGAGCTTCTGGCCAGAAAAAGCTATAATTCAGCAAGCGAGCACTTTACCCCGATTGAAAAATACAAGGAAATTTTTCTGCAGAGCAATGCTCAGAATATTATTGTCCAGTATGATTATATTAATCATAACAATAAACACAACATCACTTTAGCGTCACTTCTGATCGATGACGACGAATGCTCCGTGAAGTTTAACGGCTATATTATAGTAAAACGTGAGCTTTAACCGATCACAGCCAGCATCCGCCGGGGAAAAAGCTACACCCTATTATTTCAATTTCGCTCGCTAAACTTTAGCGTTATATTCACGCCTGCATAAGAACGAAATTAACCTCTAGGGATCGGGTGCTGTAGCTCCCTTTAACGCGCTGAGGCAACAGGCAGCAAAGAAGCAAACGGGTAACAGGTAACAGGTAACAGGTAACAGGTAACAGGTAACAGGTAACAGGTAACAGGTAACAGGTAACAGGTAACAGGTAACAGGTAACAGGTAACAGGTAACAGGTAACAGGCAGTAAGCACCAAATCAACAGATTACACAGCAGCTGTTTGCGCCTAACGGGCAAATTTAATGATATTTACCCTAAATTTTCCATCTTACCTAAGCCAAATAAAAAGTGGATTATCCAGAAAGCGATGCCAGGTAGCTTTTAAAAACTTAACGGTAATTATTTCCTCTCAATAAAAAACAAACTTCCAGCATTTAATACTACTTATTTCTGCTGTCTTATCGCGACCAGAATACCTGCTAAACTTCCTGGATAAATTCTGAAATAGATGAAATTAAGCGCTGAATAGTGGACGGCTTAGCCCAAAATCGGTGATGCTGAATTTATTACCATAAGGTATTTGAATTTTTAGCTTCGCCTGTATGACCAATAAGGCGGAGCGGGAGCGTTTATGAAAGCCGACATTATCACTATCTGGCCCCACGGCGATGCGCCAGGCGCCAGCGATTCACGCGTTAGCCCACAGATTGTGGATATGGCTAAAGAATATGAGCCTTTCGATCGTGCTGCTTCGGGCGTGCGTTGCCCGGAGCTGGCGTTCTGGTATCCCGAAACCTCCAACGGCGTAACGCTGCTGGTTGCGCCAGGCGGTGGTTTCGAGCGCATTATGATCGACAGAGAGGGCAGCGCGCTGGCGATGTTCTTTACCTCTATGGGCTATACGCTGGCGGTGATGACCTACCGTTTTCCGCAGGACGGCCACCATGAAGCGGCCGAAGCGCCGTTAGCAGACGCCCAGCGCGCCGTGCGCGTCTTGCGCCATCGCGCAGCGCGCGGCCTGAACGGCAAACGGATAGTGATGATGGGTTTTTCAGCCGGAGGCTATGTCGCGGCCAGCGTCGGCACGCGCTTTGACGAAAAGCTTTATCCTGTGCAGGATATCGCCGATTCACTGGCCGCCAGGCCCGATGCGCTGGTGCTGCTCTATCCGGTGATCAGTATGCGTGAAGGACTGGCGCACGCCGGTTCACGGCAGCAATTGCTGGGCGACTGCCCGACCCAGCGCGAAATCGAAGCCTACTCTCTGGAAACCCGCGTAACGGCGCAAACGCCGCAAACGCTGCTGATCCATGCCGTTAATGACGAATCGGTGCCGATTAATAACAGTATGGTGATGTTCAGCGCGCTGCGTGAGCACGGCGTGCCCAGCGAACTGCATTTCTATGAGAAAGGCGGTCACGGCTTCGGCATCCGCAACGTGGCGGATCTGCCGCTTGCCAGCTGGCCGATGCTGGTGAATGAGTGGCTGCGCGCGCGCAAGTGGTAGCGCGCGACCGCGGATAAGAGCGAATCTGGTCTACGCTACGCAGCCTTAATTAAGCGACTGCGCCGGGATTGCCAATCAGGCTTATGCAGCCTGACTGAAAGCGCCTGCGACGAGTGCTAATCTGGCCGCAGCCTGGATGAAAGCGCCTGCGACGAGTTCTAATCTGGCCGCAGCCTGACTGAAATCGCCTGCGGCCGATTGAGCTGAGCCGCAGGACGAAAAAAGAACGGCGCCCCGGGTCGATTAATTCTGCGTGGCGGGGATATCCGACACTTCAGGCCGGGTCTCGTCCACCGCTGACGGAGCGGCTTCAGCGGCAGGCGCAGGCTGCATAATTTTCTGCCAGCCGTCGTAAAGCGCCTGCACGTTGGTTTCCGCCTCGCCCTGCGGCTGCATCAGCAGCATGGTCAGCGGCTGCGAAAGCTGTTGGCGCAGCTCCTGGTTCATCATCTGCAGCGTCAGCTCTGACAGGAACTTCTGCCGCAGCTTCTGGTACTGCTCAGGGGCGATATCCACCACCGCATTCTGCTGCGAGCGCAGGCGCTGGCTCATCAGCACGTCCGTATTGGTGCGCGCGTAGGTCGCAAACAGCTTGTTCAGCTCGACGGTTTTCTGCGCCATCAGCGCGTCGAACTCTTCCTGCGGCAGACCGTTATCGCGAATATTCGCCATCTCATGCGCGATCAGGTTCAGATTAGGGGCCAGCGTGTTGTTGTCCGCGTCCAGATTAATCCCGCACTGAGCGCGCTGATAAAGTACCCGACAGTCAAAGCCGACCTGCACTTTCTGCGCTTTATTGTCGCTCAGTACGCGCTGTACGTGCCAGAAAAGCGCCTCGCGCGCCAGATCGCTCTGCCAGTAGCGCTGCAGATTTTGCGAATCGCGGATCGGCTGCCATGGGTTATCCCACACCAGCGACAGGCGATCCTGGTTCAGTTTAGCGTTGACCAGATTGACAGGCTCCTGCGGCAGGGAAGAGAGCGTCGGCACCGGCGCGGGCGTCTCACGTTTGCCCTGTAGCGGCGCAAAAGTGCGGTTAATCTGTTCCACCAGGCCACGGCTTTCCACGTTGCCGACCACGAACAGCGTCATGGCGTCCGGCGTATACCATTGTTTGTAGAAAGCGTTCAGCTTTGCCATATCCACCGGCGTGCTGACCGGCGAAGCGGGATCGTGGCCTAACAGCGCGGAGCCTTTCAGCCGGTAGCGCCACCAGGGATCCTGCGGGTCGGCAGGCCAGGTAGCGATAGGATCGTCGGCGTTCAGCGCGGTATTAACGGTCTGCTCGTTGACCGTCATATCGCTGACCGTAGCCGCCAGCCAGTTCATCGCTTCTTTCAGCACTTCAGGGCGGTTGTTAGGCAGGCTAAGCGAATAAAGCGTGAAGTCATACGAGGTCACTGCAGGCGGCTGAGGGCGATCCGGATTCATGCTTTGCTGCCACAGCGAGCGCTGCTGCGCGGTGTCCAGCCTGGCGTTATGCACCAGCGCCAGGCGCGGCAGCAGATGACTGTAGCCTGCCTGCTGGGTGCTTTCCACCAGCGACCCGGCATCAACCATCAGGCGGACTTCCACGCGGTCGCTGGGACGCTGCGGCGTGGTCAGCACCTGCCAACGAAAACCGTTCTCCAGTTTTCCCTGCTGCCAGGCGGGATCGGGTTGAAGAGTTTCAGCCTGCACCGAACTGCTGGCGAAGGCCAGCGCTATCCCACCCACTAAAAGACGAATTGTGGTGCCCTGCATGTGAACCCCTACTCAATCACAAACCAATAAAATCGCTGGTGGCCTACGGCTATCGGTGGAAAGGATAACTCAGGGAAGCCGACGAATAGCTTCTTAGACCACGCGACGGCGGGGATGTCCCACCGCAAAGTGAAAAATAGTCAAACAATGGGGGTTATTATGCAAATGCCCGACGTGAGGGCAAGTCACGTCGGGCATTTCGGCGGGATATTTATGTTATTAACTGCTTACAGGCGGGTTTCCGACAGTTTTTTCGACTTTTTCGGTGCGTTAAGCGTCGCTTTCAGCTGTTTTTCATCCAGCTGGTCAACCCACTTCGCGACCACCACCGTTGCCACGCCGTTGCCGATAAGGTTGGTCAGCGCGCGCGCTTCAGACATAAAGCGGTCGATGCCCAGAATCAGCGCCAGGCCCGCGACCGGCAGATGACCGACGGCGGAAAGCGTGGCGGCCAGCACGATAAAGCCGCTGCCCGTCACGCCAGCCGCGCCTTTTGAAGAGAGCAGCAGCACCACCAGCAGCGTGATTTGGTGGACAATATCCATATGCGCGTTGGTCGCCTGAGCGATAAACACGGCGGCCATCGTCAGGTAAATTGAGGTGCCGTCCAGGTTAAAGGAGTAGCCCGTTGGGATCACCAGGCCCACCACCGATTTTTTGCAGCCCAGCTTTTCCATCTTATCCAGCATCCGCGGCAGCGCAGATTCGGAAGAGGAGGTACCCAGCACGATCAGCAGTTCTTCTTTGATATAGGCGATAAACTTAAAGATGTTGAAGCCGGTCACCCGTGCGATCAGGCCCAGCACGATCACCACAAACAGCACGCAGGTAATATAGAAACAGATAATCAGCTGGCCGAGCTGCACCAGCGATCCCACGCCATATTTACCGATAGTAAAGGCCATTGCCCCGAAGGCACCGATCGGCGCAAGGCGCATAATCATATTGATAATGCCAAAAATAACCTTCGAGAAGCTGTCGATAAAGTTAAAGACCAGCGTGCCTTTGTCGCCCATGCGGTGCAGCGCAAAACCAAACAGAATGGCGAACAGCAGCACCTGCAGAATATTGCCGCTGGCGAAAGCGCCGATAACGCTGCCGGGGATAATATCCAGTAAAAAGGCCACGATGCCCTGCTGTTCCGCCTGCTGCGCATAAACGGCGACGGCTTTGGCATCCAGCGTGGCGGGATCGACGTTCATCCCTGCGCCCGGTTGCAGCACGTTCACCACGATCAGGCCGATAATCAGCGCGATGGTGCTGACCACTTCAAAATAAAGCAGCGCGACCGCACCCGTACGGCCGACGGCTTTCATGCTTTCCATCCCGGCGATCCCTGTCACCACGGTACAGAAAATCACCGGCGCGATAATCATCTTGATCAGCTTAACGAAAGCGTCGCCCAGCGGCTTCATCTGCGCGCCCAGCTCCGGATAAAAATGCCCCAGCAGTACGCCGACGGCGATGGCGGTTAGCACTTGAAAATAAAGGCTTTTAAACAGGGAAGTTTTCATAAAATATCCGTTAACGGCCTGGATGGCGGGTGACGTGGCTATGGTTATTTTGACAACAGGCCAAAAATAACACTGCGTTAACTGGATTGATATAATCTGATAAACATTGCGCGAACGGAGGCGTGATTTTAAGAGCTGAATCACTTCAGCTGCGGTGAAATGGGGTTTCAGCCAGGCGGTTTTCTCAAAAAAACACTGTGCATGTAATAATAATGTATCCATTCAGTCGTTCCTTAACGCTGCTGCAACGAAGATAGTGAACCCTACGGATACGCCATTCAGGGCAAGAAATTTTATTAAACACCTTGCTCACCTGTCTTATATAAAAGACAATTAACACACAAGGGAAAGCGTGGAGGATGCCGGGAGATGGCATACAAGATTAGTCGTTATCAGGACAGGAAAGGCAATGTTCCTTTTGCAACATGGATGACGACGCTACGTAAAAAACAGCGGGAAGCGGCCGCCAGGATCGATAATCAGATCGATCGCGCCGCTGCCGGGAATTTTGGTGACCATAAATTCGTGCGCGATGGGGTTTGGGAAATGCGCATTAACCACGGGCCGGGTTATCGTGTTTATTACGCTATAGAAGGAAAAACCGTCATTCTTCTTTTTTACGGTGGCGATAAAAACAGCCAACCTGCTGATATCGCTAAAGCCATTTCTTATTTACACGATTACAATGCGAGGAAAGATTGTGACAACCATTCATAAAACAGCTAAAAACTTTCCGCCTACGGTCGATCATGATGCCGCAACGATTGCAGAGCTGAAAGCCGATCCGACTTACGCCGAAACCTACCTGCAAATTGCGCTGGGAAATATTTATGAGGATGGCGGTATCGCTGCCTTTTTAACGGCGTTACGCCGCGTGGTAGAAGCTCGCGGAGGGATTAGCGAGATCGCGAAAAGATCAGGGCTTTCTCGCCAGCAGCTTTACAAAACGCTGTCGGCAACCGGAAACCCGACCCTGACCACGCTGACAGCAATCACCCGCGCTGCGGGCGTCAGGCTCAGCTAGTCCCGCAACAGATTGAGCAACCTGCGGCCCTTAAAAATAGAGGCGCTCGAACTCCGCGATCGGTAACGATTTAAACTGACTCAGCCTATGCCGAGATCATTCAGCAGTGAATACCGGCATAAAAGTACGTGAGGGCTTTGTTAAAACCTGAGTGACTATTTTTGCCAGCACCAGGGGTTAAGCAGCATCACGCCCAGCCCGGCAAAGTCTTTAACGTTACGGGTGACGAGCGTCATATTGTGGCAGTAAGCGATAGCGGCAATCATGGCATCATTGGCAGGACGTCGGTCGGGTATATGTAGCCCCGCGCAATAAACGGCGGCTGCCGTGTCAAAAGGCAAAATACGATCTTTAAATTCCGGCATCACCAGGCGTGTAAACCAGCCGCGCAATATCTTTTCCTGGCGAGGATCTTTACGGGCAAGATTAAGAATGCCCTTTTCAATTTCCATCACGGTAATAGCCGAGATAAACATATCTCCTGCATCGACAGTGTCAGTCCAACACGCCACCGCAGGATCTATTTTTGGCGTCCGTGCCTTACGAAGCTCAGAAACCACATTGGTATCAAGCAAATATCTCATGAGAAATCCACGTCCCTGAATACGATATTTTCACGTTCTGGCTCGAAGTCCATCTCCGCCGCCTCAGGCATGGCAAGCGCATCCTGAATATTACGGCTTGAGCCGGTCAATCTTTTATAGTCTTCAAAAGTCAGCAGTACGTGGGCAGGCTTACCGCGATCCGTAATGTAAACCGGCCCGGCTTCTGCGGCCCGTCTGGCGGCCGAAACGGCCTGATTGAACGCCCGGCTGGACATTGTGGTGACAGACATATTGCCTCCCATCGGCGGATGATGTAGAAACGTAACTACATTTTACGCCTGGCGTGCAATATTTCAACCATCGACTTTTGCTTCCGCCAGGCCGGGATCAAAGGCGTGCCGGTTGTTTCTTTCAGTCACAAAAGCCCGCCCTTAAAAATAGAGGCGCTCGAACTCCGCGATGGGTAACGCGCCAGCGTAGAGATAGCCCTGCCCGATATGAATGCCGCGCGCCAGCAGCCAGTCGCGCTGCTCAACGGTTTCCACGCCTTCGGCAATCACTTCCAGCTGCATGATCTCTGCGATAGCCGCCACGATACGCACCATGGCGTTCTCTTCCGGCAGCGGGCTGACGAAGCTGCGATCCATCTTCAGCTTGCTGACCGGCAGCGACTTAAACTGGCTCAGCCAGTTTAAATTGGCGTAGCCCATGCCAAAATCGTCCAGCGCGACAGCGACGCCCGCCTGCTGCAAATCGTTCAGCAGCCGCAGCGCCAACGCTGGTTCACCGACCTGTGCCGTTTCGGTAAGCTCCAGCATCAGGCTGCCTGGCGCAATCTGATACTGTTGGATCAGCGTTTGCAGATGCGCCACCCTGTCCGGTTCGCGCAGCTGCACGGCGGAAATATTCACGCTGAGCGGCAGCGTGATACCGCGTTTTTGCCAGCCAGCCAGCACGCGACAAGCCTCTTCAAATACCCAGCGGCCCAGCGCGTGGATCACGCCGGATTCTTCCGCGCTGACGATCAGGTCTTCCGGCAGGCTCCAGCTGCCGTCCGGCTGACGCATACGCAGCAGCACCTCTGCGCCGACCGGCTGGCCGCTGCGCATATCAATCTGCGGCTGCAGGAACAGCGCGAACTGCCCGTCGCTCAGCCCCTGCAAAATATCGTGCTCCTGCGTCAGCCGCTTATGCGCCCGTTCGGTCATGGTGGCATCGAAAAAGAGGATCTGATTTTTCCCTTCAAGGCGAGCCGACATCATGGCCGACGCCGCCCGGCTCAGCAGCTCCGTCGCGCTCAGATGAGCGTCTTCCCGCGTCGCCATACCGATGCTGAGGCTGGGCCGGATCTGCATCTCATGCAGCATAACAGGCTGGGTCAGGCGCAGCAGCAGCAGCCGGGCCATGCGCATGGCGCGGACAGGCGTAGCGCGTTTCATCAGCAGCACAAAATCGCTGTCCGACAGCTGGCCGGTCAGCGTCTGCCCGTCGATGCAGTTGCGAATTTTATCCAGCAGCGTCAGCGTCAGCGCGTCGCGCTGCTCGTCCGCCACCACGCCGTTCGCTTCCTGTAGCGTCTCGATGCGCAGCACCATCAGCGTGAAGCCGTCTTTATCCGCTATTGCGTTGATGTGCTGCTCAAGCAGCGCCAGGAACAGCGTCTGATTGGGCAGATTGGTCAGCGCAACGCGCGTAGTCAAACGACGCATCTCATCGTGCACCGTCTCGATAACTTGCTGATTGTGGTTATAACTGCGGATCAGCATGCCCAGCTCGTCGTCGCGATGGCGGGCGGGCAGCGCCAGCTGATGGCCGATCGCCTCCTGCGGCGGCAGATCGTGCAGCTCGGCGGCGATCCTGCGCAGCGGCCTGACGATCAGTTTATTAATGCACCAGCTGATAGCGACCGACAGGATCAGCGCCAGCAGCAGGTAGGTCGTCACCATGGTGGAGAGCGCGCTGAGGATAAACTGATAAACGCGCCAGGAGTCCGCCTGCAACACCAGCAGCGCCAGCGGCTTGGGGTTGGAAGGCCCCACCGAATAGAGCGGCACCGTGATTTGCACCGGCAGTTCAAAAATAGTGGCGATAAGCTTCGGCACCGGCTTCGTCGGTTCAAAATCGGTGTGCAGCGTCTGTAGCCCGTTGGGCAACACGACTTCGGCGCGCGCCAGAATACCGGCGGGCTTAAGGGAATTAAGAATACGTTCAGCCTGGCCGATATCCGCCTTCAGCACCGACTGCGACAGCGGCTGGCGCACGGTATGCGCGACGTTTTCCATCTGCTGGGCATAGTCAATCCTGCGCTGCTGCACAAAATGGAAAAGTTGAATGACGATAAAAATCAGGATGGTGACCACCGCGACGCCGGATACCGTCGCCATCTGTTTTATCGTTAACGAACGACTAACGCGCAAGCCTGTTCTCCGCAAAGCTGACTGCCGCCAAAGCGGGCGGCAAAAACAGCCCTGAGTATATCCTATGACAGGCGCTTGTTAAGTTATCCCTTGCAGCCAGGGGTCGATTAGGTGTTTTCCGACAGGAAATCGGCGCTCGGACAACACAGATCGCTATTTAAAGTCCGCATAAGGCGTCAGCGGCTGCGACGGCATATCGAGATCGCCTTCCCAACCCGCCATGGAATAGCGCAGATAAATCATGCCGTGGCTGGGCGTATAGTCCTCCGCCTGCTGAATATCCATTCCCAGGCCCAGCGTCCAGTGCGCGCTTAACCGACGCTCTACCGCCGCCTGCAGCGTATAGCCAAAGCCGCTGCTACTGCTGCTGGTGCCCTGCGGATTATCGCTGGTCAGCGCGCCGAAACTTAACGGATAGCGCGACTGCGCGTGGGTGCGGGAGTGGGACCAGGAAACCGAACCGCCCACGTCGAACGACCAGTTTTCCGTGCGCTGACGGTAATTGAGCGGCACCGACAGCGAGTTATAGGTTTGCGGGCTGTAGTAGCCGCCCTGGCCGAGCGAATAGTCGCTTAAGTCGCGGGTGTAGTGCCATAACATGCCGTTCAGGCCAATAGTTGCCCGTCGGTTGTCTTCGTTGAGCAGCTTATAGTAGTAGCCGACCATCAGTCGTTCACGGGCGTTGTCCTTGACGTTTTCACCGGTGATCTGATGGGCGCTGATATCGGCCCAGACGCCGTGCGCGCCGCCTTTGTCGTAGCTCAGGCCCACCGCGCCGCCGGTGGCGACCACGCCGCCCCAGGTTTTGCCGCTGGCGGTATTGGGATCGCGCGCGCCCGCGTAGGCCAGCAGCGAGCTGGAAATGGGACGGCGGGAGGCGGTGAGCGACACGCCAAGATCGCTCAGGCTGGTGTTCCAGGTGAAGCCGCCAACCCAGTTGGTTACCTCAAAGCCCAGCGGCGTGGTGCCGATATCCGCCGACCATTTGTCGCTGTTGTAGCCGACGCCAACGCTGGTGCCGTTCTGATGCTGGCGGAAATCCCGGTTGCAGGTTGCGTCAGCATTGGCGCAGGTGCCGAAATTTTCATCAATATTGCCGAGGCTGTTGGGCGAGAAGGTGCCCGCTGAAATATCCACGTTATCCAGCCGCAGCCAGCCTTTGCCCTGGCCGAACGGCGTTTCCGCCTGCGCCATAGTAGTGTGCGCGGTGAAATCGGAAACACCGCCGGTGCCTTTATTTCTGGCGTAATCCTCCGCCAGCGTCAGCGTGGTGTCCTGCTGGCGCGCCAGATCGGCCGCTTCGCTGCGGATGCCGCGCTTCAGCCAGTCATCCTGCTCGTTATTGCGCGTCAGCCGCGTATAGTCTTCGGTGCTTTGCGGCGCCGTCGTAGCGATGCCGCTGGCGACCATCGCCTGACGATAATCATACTGCGCGGCGGCAGGATCGTTCTGCGCCGCTTCCAGCCTTGCCGCATCGCGAAACACCAGCGCGCTGCTTTGCGAAGGCATCTCCTGCGCCGCCTTTGGCTTGAGCAGGCCATACAGCGTGGCGGCGCGGGCGGTATCGCCGACGCTTTGCGCCGCGTTCGCCACCCGCCGTCCGGTATTGACGCTGGCTTCCGCTACGGCCGACGGTAAAGCCTGCAACTGCTGTTTGGCGGCGGGCAGATCCCCTAACGCCACCAGCGCTTCGATTTCGCCCAGCCGCGCGTCGTTATTCTGCGGCTCTTTCTCGCCAACGTCGCGATAGCGCGTCAGCGCCTGCTGCGCATCGCCGCGCGCCAGCGCCCAGTCCGCCTCGGTCAGCGCAATGCGGCTGGAAGGCGGCAGCTGGCCCAGCAGGGCAACGGCCTGGCTTTCCTGGCCGTTGGCGCGCAGCTCTTCGGCGCGGGCAATAACCCTGTCCGTTTCCAGCCGATCGTTCAGCGCCTTAATGTTCGCGTCCCATTTTGCGGCGGGCAAAGCCTGAAGCTGCCGCATCGCCTCCTCTGCGCGATCGCTGCCGGAAAGATAGAGCGCGTAAGCATAGGCCTGCGTCGGCACGCCGGGCTGGCGCTGCGCCATTGCCGCCATCTGCCGATCCGCCGCCTGAGGCTGGCCCGCCTGACGCAGCGCGCCCGCCAGCCGATAGTTCAGCCAGATATCATCCGGTGCGCCCTGCTGCGCCTGGCGATACTGTTCCGCCGCCTCTGCCCAGCGCCCGGCCGCCGCCTGTTTATCGCCTTCCGCACTCAGCGTGCTGCTGCGCAGGCTGGCGAGCGTCGCGCCAAGCGAGCGCTTCTGCGCCGCAGGCAGGCCGTTGATAAAGGCCAGCGCCTTTTCCGGCGACTGCTGTTGATAGAGCGTGACCAGCCGCTGCGTCGCCGTGGCGTTGTCCGGATCAAGCTGGCGCGCGCGGCGGAAAAGCGCCTCGGCGGCGTCGGCATTTTTCTGCGCCACCGCCACATCGCCCAGGCCAATCAGCGCGTAGCCGTCGGTGTTGTCCAGAGCTTGCGCCTGCTGATAGCTCCGCGTCGCGCCGCGAACGTCGCCTGCCGCCAGCGCTTTGTCGCCTGCGGCAATCGCCAGCCAGTAGCGGTTGGATTGCAGCAGGCTTTGCCACTTACCGATGTCCGTGCCCTGCGCATCTGCCGCCACGGCGCGCTGAAAATAGCCGTCCGCTTCTTCACGTTTGTTAGCGCGCGACAGCGCCTGACCCATCGCGCCCAGCAGATCGGGATCGTTGGGGCTGGCCTGTAGCGCCGCCCGCAGCGCCGGGATCGCCGCCGTGCTCTCGCCTTTATCGATCAGGGCCAGTCCGCGCAGCCGCTGTTGATAGGCGGGATCCGCCAGCATTTGCTCCTGCCGCGCCAGCTCAAGCTGGCCGTCCGCCTGCGGTTTATCGCTGTTGAAGGTGCGCAGATAGGTTTGCAGCTGCGCCACGGTCTGCGAGGTAACCGGCTGCGACCTGATATCGTTCAGCCACAGCTCGGCGGCCTGCGTCCTTCCCGCCGGTTCGTTGGCGACCTCCTGTAGCTGCTTAATCGCGGCCGCGCGGTTGTCGCCAAGCTGCATCTGCGCAATCGCCATTTTGACATTGACGTTGCCCGGCGCGTCCCGATCCAGCGCCTCCAGCTGCGTTAAGGCCAGCGGCTGCTGCTCGGGCAGGCGAGCCACCAGCCGCCAGTATTCCAGCGCGAGATCGCTGGAAGGAAACACGCCGTGGAACAGCTTGTCCCAGGCCGCTCGCGCCTCGGGAAGATGGCCGGAAGCCGCCAGCAGTCTGGCCTGCTGCAGCTGCTGCCGTCCTTCTTCGGCAACCAGCAACAGGCTCGCTTCGGCCTGGCGAGTGGCTACCGCGTCGGGGGCGATTGTTTTCAGTCGCGTCAGCCTTTCCCGCGCCCGATCCTGCTGGCCCGAGCGCAAATCCTGACGGATCTGCGCCGCCAGCACCTGCGGATTGTCCGGCGCAATCTTTTCCAGCCGATAAAGCGACTGGCTGACCAGATCGAACTTGTTGGTCGCTTCGCCGACGCGCACCTGCTGTAGCAGCCAGTCAACGGGCGAAACTTGCGCCGTCTCGGCCGCCATGCCGCTCAGCGGCAGCAGCAGCGCGGGTGCCAGCCAGTGCGGGTTCATTACAGATCGTCCTCATCGCCTAAGCGACGGCGGCTGATGCTGCGCATTAAACGCCACAGCAGCAGCGCGAACAGGATCACCACCACGGCGGCAAACGCGGCCAGCATAATCGGGTGCGTGGCCAGCGCGTTCCAGACGCGCTCCCACCACGGCAGATGGCCGACATACCAGATGTCGCCCACGCGCAGGCTGTTCACGCCGGATTCCCGGATCACCGAAGCCGAACCGAAAATCGCCGCGCGTTTATCGCTGTCGATCAGCGCGCCGTTCAGCAGCTGCCAGGCGCGAGGACTGTCCGCCAGCAGCGCCACCACGCTTCGCTGGTCGTGGAAAGGCGATTTAAAGCTGACGATCGCCGCCATCGGCCCGCTGGAGCTGATGGTGGTCTGGCTTTCCGCGTACATGTCGTCAGTCGACAGAGGCCGCGTGGAAAAGTCGTTCTGGCGATTAGGCTTGTTGACCCAGCTTTTCGCCACATCCACCAGCAGGTTGATTTTGCTGTCATCCTTCAACGTCTGCGGGATTTCGCCAATCATCAGCAGATCGTCATCCTGCTCTTGCGCCTTGCTCCAGTCGTCGGTCATTTTCACTTTCAGCGCCGGATAGCCGGTCTGCGCAGAAATATTGCCCAGCGCGTTCAGCAGCGCGCTGACCTTGTCCGCCTCTGGCCGCGCGTTAACCAGCACCAGCGTTTGCGCCAGGTCGGCATTGCGGCTGAAAGGGAAACCCGCGTTGGCGAAGGCACGCAGCGACGGCATCTGTATATAGTGGCGGTAGCCGGAGAAATCGATAGTGGAGTTATCATCAATCACCACGTGATTGGACACCGGGGTAACGGTGGCGCAGCGGCTCTCTTTCGTGGCGCTGTTATAGGTGCCGCCGTAAAAGAGGCTGGCGTAATCGAAGTCGAAGCGCAGCTGGTTTACCACGCCCAGGCGCAGCGCCGGAATGGTCAACTGGGTGCTGCTGTCGGTCAGACCCTGCACCAGCGGGATGCGCAGCAGCTGTCTGCCGTTGTCGTGCTTGCCCGACAGCGGATAATCCTGCACGAACTGGTTGTTAAGGTTAACCGCCAGCCGGGAGCCGTCTTCCTGCATCGGCGTGGTGTAGCGATAGGTGATATTCATATCGATGCCGCGCGCGCGCACCAGGAAGAGATCCGGCGGCAGTTTCAGCGTCAGCGCAATGGGGTTCGGCTGTAGGCCGTCGCTTTGTAGCTGGTTGGCATACTGTTGCAGCTCGCCAAAGGTGGTCGGCCTGTCGGTGCGCACCCAGTTCGGCGCGTCATACGGCTTGCGGGGCATCAGCTCTTTCACCTCGTCCACCGTTGCGCTTTGCCCGCGCAGCAGCACCTCGCCCTGCGCAATCCCCTGCACCGCCTTCAGCAGATCGTTATCGTCGCGTCCCATCACCAGCAGCATTTTCTCCCAGGGGTTTTGCGGCTGATTGACGATGGCGATGGTCGGCTTATCCACCGGCGGCAGCGTTTTTAAAAAGTCCGGCCGCTGGTCGTTGGTGGCAAACACCACCGCGTGCTGCTGCTCCGGCAGCTGGTTATAGAGCACCGGAAACGACTGCCCGCGCCAGTCCGCTTTGGTGCCGAACCAGGAAGCCAGCACGGCGGCGGCTTTTTGCTGCCCCAGGCCCGGCGCGCCGGCAAAGACCATTGGCAGGATCAGCGGACGGTTATCGCGCGAATCAAAAAACGGCTCCGGGAAATGCGAAAGATCGTCCTGCAGCGGCAGCTTTTGCAGTGTCAGCGCCAGCGAGCTTTCCTTGCCGATATCCAGCCAGACGGCGCTGTTAGCGGGGTTTTCGCACATATTGGCGTAGTGGCCGACCAGCTCCAGCCGGACGCGGTTAAAGTCGCTGATAAAACGCGGATCCAGCGGCAGCTGGATCTGGCTGGTTTTGCCTGCCTGATCCTGCGCGATCGGCACCAGTCCGACCATTTCATCGTTCAGATAGACCTTAAGATGCGAAACCACAGGCAGCAGCGCAGGCGAAGGGCGATAGCTGAGCGTCAGCAGCGCTTTGGTCACCAGCTCGTCGCTGCGCACGCCGAATTCAATCTGCCCCTGGGTTCGGGTGCCGGTCAGCGTGAAAACGCCCGGCGGCGGCGCGATCTGGGCAAAAGTGCGCGTCACGTCGCGTACCGGCGCGGCGGGATCGACAGCGACCGGCGCGGCAGGATCGGCCGCGGCAGGCGCGTCCGTAGCGGTCATCGGCAGCGGCGCAGAGTCGGGCGCCGCCCAGGTCAGCGGCATAACGCCCATCAGAACAGCAGTGAACCAGCGTAGTTTTCTCGTCATCGTTTCATCATCAACTTTGCGTCAGTGGATCGTGGGATCGGGTCGCCCTGGGCCCCTCGGGAAAAAGGAAGCCAGCCAGCTGGTCAGACGCGTCAGCCCGGCAAACAGCCCGCGCAGCGGCTGCGGGCCGTACTCCGCCAGGCGCAGATAGCCTTTAAAGCCCAGCACCATAATGTCAGCGAAGCTCTGCATCGGTTTGTCTTCAGGAAAACTGTCCTGCCACAGCGCCCAGGTATCGGCGCGGGCGAAGGTGCACTGGATAAATTCCACGTGCTGTCCGGTAGTCAGCTCATGCAGGCGGATCCCGGCACGGCGGCCAAAGGTACGCTGCACCACACAGGGAAAACTGAATTCCTGCTGGCCTCGCCGCAGCAGCAGCCAGACCTTTTCATGTTCCTTCAGCTGGTTTTCCTCGCGCAGCTCCAGGCCGACGCCGCCGTCGGAGTAGTCGCGCAGCGTGCACGGCAGCATATGGCCATCTTCACGAGCCAGCGCCGCCGGCATGGCGATCTCTACCCTGTGCGCTTCACGCAGCTGGCGCGCCTCGACGGAAACCGCCACCGCGCCGCCCAGGATAATCATGTTGTAAATCACCCAGACCACGCTGACGAGCACCGTCAGGATTTCCGTGGGCGGGCCATAGTTCAGCCGCCAGCCGGCAGCTATCAGACCGGCGACGTTAATCAGCACCAGCAGCATATAGGGTCGGGTGATCACCCAGTCGAGATGCTGCTCTTCCACCAGGCCGCCCTTGGCCGTCACGTTGAATTTGCCCTTATGCGGATTGAACAGCGCCACCGTGGTCGGCCGCGCGATATACCAGGCCAGCACCGTTTCGTAGACCTCGCTCCAGAACGAGTGTCGCCAGCGGCCCTGAATACGCGAGTTGGTCAGGCTGGTGTGCAGCATATGCGGCAGCACGAAAATGGCGATAGCCAGCGCGGGGGCAAAAATGATGTAGGCGTGAAAAAGCAGAAAAGCCAGCGGCGCGAGCAGGAAGATCAGCCGGGGAATGCCGGAAAGGAAGTGCAGCATGGCGTTGGCGTAGCAGAGCCGCTGCACCAGCTTCAGCCCTTTGCCCGTCAGCGGATTATCCAGCCGGAAAATCTGCACCATGCCGCGCGCCCAGCGGATGCGCTGCCCGATATGGGCAGACAGGCTTTCTGTCGCCAGCCCGGCCGCCTGCGGAATACGAATATAGGCGGAGGTGTAGCCTTTGCGGTGCAGGCGCAGCGAGGTATGCGCATCCTCGGTCACGGTATCCACCGCGATGCCGCCGATTTCATCCAGCGCGGTACGTCGGATCACCGCGCAGGAACCGCAGAAAAACGCGGCGTCCCACACGTCGTTGCCGTCCTGCACCAGCCCGTAGAACAGCGTGCCTTCGTTCGGCGTCCGGCGGAAGCGGCCCAGATTGCGTTCAAAAGGATCGGGCGAGAAAAAGTGGTGCGGTGTTTGCAGCATCGCCAGTTTGGGGTCTTTCACAAACCAGCCCAGCGTCATTTGCAGGAACGAGCGCGTTGGCACGTGGTCGCAATCAAAAATCGACACGAACTCGCTGCGGCAATGGGTACGCAGTGCGTGGTTGATATTGCCCGCTTTGGCATGTTCATGCGTTGGACGCGCCACGTAGTGCACGCCGATTTTCTCCGCAAAGGCGCGGAACTCCTCGCGATTGCCGTCATCCAGCACGTAAATATTGAGCTTGTCTTTAGGCCAGTCGATACCCAGCGCGGCGTACAGCGTGGGCTTCACCACGCTCAGCGGCTCGTTATAGGTCGGCACCAGCAGATCCACCGTCGGCCAGCTGCTGATATCTTCCGGCATGGACACCGGCGGACGATTAAGCGGCCACAGGGTCTGAAAATAGCCGAGGATCAGCACCACCCAGGCATAGGTTTCCGCCGCGATCAGCAGCACGCCGAAAGTCAGGCTCAGCGGATCGTCCCAGTTCAGCGTCGAGGTGTAGCGCCACCACAGATAGCGGCAGGAAATCGTCAGCGACAGCACGATCAGCATCATGGTCGACAGGCGGCCAGGGATGCGCCGTACCACCATCGCCACGCCCCACAGCAACGCGACAAAGATAAACTGCGTAAAGAGATCGAACGGCTGCGAGATGCAAAGCAGCGCCAGCGCCGTAGCGATCGCAATCGCCACGCCGAACAGCGCTTTACGCAGCGTTGGCGGCACGCGACGCAGCTGGCGTTCAACCCGCTTTTCCATGTCGCGCGCGGCCGCTTTTTCCGGCAGCTTGTCCAGCCAGTTATAGAAGCGCTGGCGCGGCGTTCTCAGGGTATAGCGGCCTGCACGCTCGCTGAGCGAGACGCCGTTAAAAGGAACCACCAGCAGCAGCCACAGCGTTTGCAGCAGATAGCGTAAAATATCCGCAGGATGCGGCCTTTCCGGCGAAATATGCGGATAAAGGCGGCGACGCTGCGCCTGAACCCGCTGCCAGGCTGGCGTTTCAAAGCGGAGGAAGGCCCAGCCGAGCGTGACCCAGAAGCACTGGAGCGCGGCGGTTGCCGCCGACGCGCCGTGTTGGCGATAGCCCGCATAGCGTTCGTGCAGCGCCGCCGTTGCGGCGGGCATCAACAGCCAGTGCAGCGGCCTCATGCGCGCGCCTGCAGATTAATCAGCGCCCAGCTGGCGAAGGTCATCATGCCTTCCGCTGCAAGGCTGTGCGGCCGGTATTCGCCCAGCGGCTGCTTGCTCATCAGCGCTTCCGCCACCGCTTCATCACGATGCAGGGTTAAAGGAATAAAGTTGTTCAGGCTGTTGACCCAAAGCTGATGCAGATCCTGCTGCGCCTTGCTGACCGGAGAAAACTGATTGAGCAGAAACAGCGTGTTGGTGGGGAAAGTTTGCTGAAACAAACGAATATGACAGTTAGCGTCCGGCGTCACCACGCTAAGGATATGGTCGGCCAGCGCCACCATGGCTCGCGTCCAGGGCGTATCGCCAGAGGGCACGTCAAGCAGGATCCAGGGGTAGAGCTTTCTTAACGCGTCGATTTGCGCCAGCCAGGGGTGGGCGTATTTTTCCGGATGGCGAATAAAATCCATGCGTTCATCGTCGTTAAGCCGCCCCGCAGGCACAAAATCCAGCCCCGGCGCGTAGCGCAGCGCGCTCTGCTGCCACGGCTGCCCGTCAATAGCCGCCCGCAGCCAGCCGCGCGACTGCCCCACCGGCATATTAAAGTGCATCCGCAGCAGATTATCGGCCGACAAATCGACGGTAATGACCTGTTCGCCCAGCTGATTGAGCGCCCAGGCAAAAGCAGCGGTCAACGATGTCGCCCCGGCGCCGCCTCTGACGCTCTGCAGCGCAATCACCGCCATTACTGCTCTCCGGACGGCGTAGGATCGGCCAGCTCGGCCAGCAGCGGCCAGCGGTCCAGGATCCCGGCCAGCCTTTCCTGGCGATCGATATCGATATAGCGCCAGTTCTGTAGCGAAAAAGCGCGTTCCAGTTGCGCAATATCGTCCTGGGTTCCACGCGCCAGCGGCCGCGTTTTGTCAGACTGTTGACTCATAGAGATAGCCCCAGAAGGCAGCAAAAAATTCCCCCCGAGCAAGAAAATTCTTAGGTCGGGTGCAGGTCGGTTTGCTATAAGTTGTAATGTATATTAGCCAGAATACAATGATGCTACTTCATTTTTTAACTGGACTACACTCTAGCCGTAGAACAAGCCGGGTTGCGAAATATCTTATGACACCTCCATTTACGTTAGGATTTGAACAGGTCAGAGATGAGTTGATGCTGATGCAGCCGTCGGGATGTTACTGGCTGACGGCCAACCGTCAGGAAGACGCCCGTTGTCTGGCCCGTCAGTGTATCGCCGCGCAGCATACCGTTACGCTGATAGCGTCAGGCCTGGCGCCGGATACGCTGCTTTCGCCCGCGCCCGTCGGCGGGCCTGCGGCCATCCCGCTTTTCTCTCTGCCGGAGACCCGTCGGGCGCTGCACGCTTTTACCGACGATCTGGCTCGCGTGTTGTCAGAAAAACCTCGTCTGGTCCTGTTTTTTGCCCCCGCTTCCCTGTGGGAAAAGTTAAGTCAGGACGAGCTGCGGCTGTGGACAAAAAAGATACAACACTTTCTTAATGCTAAACCCATCACGCTGCTAATCATTAGCTTTGGTTCAGTAATCAACGCGCTGCGCACCCGGCTGCAAAGTCTTTATCGTCATGTCGATGGCCTGGCGCAGCTGGACTGGCAGCAGGACTGCTGGGATTACCGCATCAACTGGTGGGCTAACAGCGGCGGAATGCTGGCCGATCGCGCATTACGTCTGGATCTGAATCTGGACCAGTTCAGGCTGTTGGAGGCAGAGCAAAGCACGCCGCTGACGCTGAACGACGAAGCGCTCTATCTGGCGGAGAAAACAGTACTGGAAGGCGCGCCGCCGCTGTCGAGCCAGTGGACGCTGTTTGACAGCAATGCGGAACTGCACAACCGCGCGCAGCAGGCCAGCGCGGCAACGGTGATTTTCAGCCTACAGCACAACGACCAGATCCCGGCGCTGGCGGAACAGATCCATAGCCTGCGCCGCACGCGCGGCAGCGGGTTGAAAATCGTGGTGCGGGAAATGCGGGCGTCGCTGCGCTACAGCGACGAGCGGCTGCTGCTGGCCTGCGGCGTCAACAGCATCGTGCCTATCAACGCCACCATGTCGCGCTTTCTGACCATGCTGGAAGGCATTCAGGGACAATCCTATAACCGCCACGTGCCGGGCGATCTCAGCGCGCTGATGAAGTCGATGCAGCCTTTGCAGGCGCGCGGCTATCTGCCGCTGGCGGACTTTTGCCAGTCGGTGACGCTGCTGGTGAACAATACGCTGCTGCCGGAAAACGGCAAAGGGCTGCTGGTGGCGCTGCGTCCCGTGCCGGAGCTGAAGCCGGAGCAGGCGCTGACGCTGTGCAAGCCGCGTCGCTACGGCGATCTGGTTACCCTGCTGGATGACCGGCTCTATCTGTTTCTCTCTTCCTGCCGCTTCAGCGATTTGAATACCGCGCTGAAATTTATTTTTCATCTGCCGCACGACGAGATTTTTACCAACCGGCTGGTCTGGCATGAAGACTTGCAGATCCTGTCGGAAGTCCGCCAGCTGACCAGCAAGGTGCCGACCGCCTGGCGGGATGCGCCCGCGCCTGTCGCCGCGCCGTCGGCGTCGGCCGCAACCGCTCCGCAGGCACGCCGTCAGCCGCACAATATCACCCTTGGCCAGGACACCACGACATGACATTAATGGATGGAGTGCAAATCCTGATCCTGGCGGTGCTGCTGCTGCTGTTACTGAAACCCTTTTACGCCCGCTGGCTGCCCAGGCAGTGGCGGGGACTGGTGCTGCGGGTCACGCCGCCTCGCGCGCTGAAGTACGAAGGCCTCTGGCGGCGTAACTCTTCAAAATCGGATAAGACATGAGTCAACCAAAGACCCGAAAGCCGACGCTCCTGCTGCACTGGCGCGGTCTCGGCGGCTGGAATTTCTATTTCCTGATCAAATTCGCGCTGCTGTGGTTTGGTTATCTGAATTTCCACGCCCTGACCAACCTGGTATTTCTGGCATGGCTGCTGCTGCCGCTGCCCAACGAGCGGCTGCACCGCTGGCGCAACTGGATCTCCGTTCCCATCGGCCTGGGCCTGTTCTGGCACGATACCTGGCTGCCCGGCCCGCAAAGTATTCTCAGCGAAGGCAGCCAGCTGGCCGGTTTCTCCGGCGCCTATCTGCTGGATCTGGTTAACCGTTTCGTTAACTGGCAGATGATTGGCGCCGGGTTCGTGATGCTGGTGATCTATCTGTTTGTCTCCCAGTGGGTGCGCGTGTCGGTGCTGGTGTCGCTGATGCTGCTGTGGATCAACGTGGTCAATATGGCCGGGCCTTCCTTCGCGCTGTTGCCGACCAAAGAGGCGACGCCGCCGGTGGCGCTGAATACCGCGGCGCAGCCGAACAAAGCCGCGGCCAACGCCAACGCGATGGATCAGTCGGCGCCGCCGACCAGCGCCAACCTGACCGCCTATCTGAATAAGTTTTACGCCAGCGAAAAACAGCGCGTAACGACTTTTCCCGACACGTTGCCTGCCGATTCAGCGCCGTTCGATATTCTAATCGTCAACATCTGCTCGCTCTCGTGGTCCGATGCGGAAGTGGCCCAGCTACGCGATCATCCGCTGTGGAAGCATTTCGATATCGTGCTGAACAACTATAACTCCGCCACCGGCTACAGCGGCCCGGCGGGGATCCGTCTGCTGCGCGCCAGCTGCGGCCAAACCTCGCACAGCGATCTTTATAAGCCGACCGATCGCCGCTGCTATCTGTTCGATAACCTGGCAAAGCTGGGCTTTAAAGAGCAGCTGATGATGGATCATACCGGCGTGTTCGGTAACTATTTGCAGGAGCTGCGCGACGATGGCGACCTACAGGCGCCGCTGATGTCGCAGGCCGGTATCAGCGCGTCCTGGACCTCGTTCGACAGCACGCCGGTCTTTAACGACGGCGAACTGATGCAGCGCTGGCTGGATGAACGGCAGAAGAGCGCGGACGCCCGCACCGCCACCTTCTATAACCTGATCCCACTGCACGACGGCACCCGCGAGCTGGGCAGCACCAAAACCGCCGCCTGGCAGCCGCGCGCTAAGCTGCTGTTCGATCAGCTTGATACCTTCCTGACCAATCTGGATAAATCGGGTCGTCGGGTAATGGTGATGATCGTGCCGGAGCACGGCGCGGCGCTACAGGGCGATAAAATGCAGATGTCCGGCCTGCGCGATATCCCCAGCCCGAACATCACGCACGTGCCCGTCGGCATTAAGTTTGCCGGGATGAAAGCGCCGCACCAGGCGCAGCCGATGACCGTGGAGGCGCCGACCAGCCTGCTGGCGCTCTCCGATCTGGTTTCCCGCGTGGTGGACGGCCAGGTGTTCAACGCCGCCAACGTCAATATGTCGGTGCTGACCGAAAACCTGCCGCAAACGCAGGTGGTGTCGGAAAACGACAACGCGGTGGTGATGATGTATCAGGGCAAGCCGTGGATCCGGCTGAACGGCGGCGACTGGGTGGCCTATCCGCAATAGCGGAAGGGGCATCGGCCGATGCCCCTTTTTGCTCAGGTCATTTTTTTGCCGTTAAGATCGTACACCGTGCGCCGCCAGCGGTTATCGGGACGATTAACGAAAGACCCCTGATCAACCGGCCTGACGGCATGAATAATGTTGCCGTCAGCATTGGTTTGCACCTCGTTCCAGTTGGCCGAACAGTGCAGATAGTCTGCCGCCAGTAAAGCGATTTCCTCCTCGCTGAAGCCGACCGCTTCCCGCCCGTGGCGAGCGGCATGGCTCAGCGCCAGCGCTTTGTCACACAGCGGCAGCAGCTTATCCGGTAGCGCCAGCGCCTGGTCGGCTTCATCAATAGCGGTAAATACCACGCCCGCCGCCCGGGCCGCCTCCATCATCACCCTCAGCGCCACTTTCGCCCAGTCGTTGCGCACGGTGCGCCGCAGTACCGCCGCCGCGCCGCTGCGTTTTTGCAGCATTCCGTAGCGATCGGCGGGCATCCTGTCGTCAAACCAGCTGCGTATTTCTACCTCGCCGTTATCAACGTAAGGCGCAATCGCCGGATAGCCGCGCAGGGCCTCCAGCGCTTTGCTGGCGGCGCGGTAGACCCTGGTCTCTTCGTCCGGGGTAGAGAGCGGCACGGTTTCAAACTGCGGGCGGGTCAGAAAACAGCTTTCCTGTTCGACAGCGTGATAGCCGCCGCCGATATCCGAATGGGCGCCCGGCAGCGCCACCTCAGGCCAGGCAGGCCGCACGCTGTTCAGCGCGAAGTTAAAGCGGCATTCGTGCTGCGCGGTAAGATGAAAGACTTTCTCCGCCACGCCGGGCCGCAGCGCCAGATTGACGTCGCCGCTGTCCGCGCTGTTAGGGTTCAGACCGTTCGCCAGCGTCGCCACGGCGGCTACCGTATCAAAGAGGCCCAGAAAACGGGTTTTCCCGGCTGGCGAACCGCGATATTCCACGCCCTCCAGCCCTCTTTCGATCGCTTCAATAAGGGCGCTGTCGCCATTAAACACGCGGTTGGCAAAATGGCGCGCGGCGGCGGCGCCCCGGCTGAAGCCGAAAAGATCGAATTGCAGCTCGTTGATAACCAGGTTCGGCTGGCGGATAGCGTAATTGCGCAGCGCCTCAACCAGCGCGGCAACGGCTTTGTTGGTTTTCGCCACGATGCCCCGGCTGCCCGTGCCGAACGCCATATTCAGCGCCCTGTCCGCCGCGCCCGCTTCCGTGCCGATGCCGTCGATATAAAGACGCTGCTGGCTCTGCCCACCCGCAAGGTCGGTAGCGTACAGCGAATGCAGCCGATGGATGTTGGTGTAGTGACCAATATGGCTGCCGAGGGCGCTATCGCGAAAGCCCAGCGTCTGCTTTGCGGCCTGCCGCCAGGCCGCCAGCGCTTCGCTGTCCTCCGGCGCAGGGCCGCCCGTCTCCAGACTGCTGCGGGCGTTCAGCGCGTTATTGCCCGTGCCGTCAAAAAAGATGCCGAGGGTAAGAGTGACGACGGCTTGCTGCTGTGCGCTCTGGTCGTCCGCAGAGGCGCGCAGTAGCAGGCTCATCTGGGTATCCGGTCAGTTTCAGGGGCGGCCAGTAAGCCGCTATAGCCGGATCAATACAAGGGGTTACCGTCGCCAATTTTGCCGGGCACGCGGTAAAAATTAGTAGGGTATTCAAATCGTTAATTATTTCAGGCGGGGAAGGAGGTGGGCGGTATCGCCGAAGAGAACGCGCACGACGGCAGACGGGAAACCTTCCGCAACAGACGGGCCTTTGCGGAAGGTCTATCGTCACGGAAAGGATATTACTGGCTCTTATAAGCCAGCCAGGCCAGCAGCTGCAGGCTGGCAGAGTAATAATCCTGATCCTCCGTCAGCTGGTCGCTGAGGTAGCCGGTCTGATTCAGGGTTAAATCACGCACCGCCAGCAGGCCGCCAGCCATATTGTAAGGCGCCTTATTACCGTTGCTGACGTCGATCCACGCGGGCGTTTTATCACGCGCGAAGCCCGTCCAGAAATGCTGGAAAGGCACCAGCTGCAGGCTCTGCGCATCGTACCAGTAGAGATAAAGCGGCACGCGGATAGCATCGTAAGAGAAGCGCGGCGGCCAGCCAATGCCGGGCGCGACGCTGCCGTCAGCGTTCAGCGCTACCCAGTCGGTTGGCAGCGCGGCGTCGCCGAAACGCATTTTCGGCAGCAGATCCATCCCGCTGTCGATCAGGTTCGTCCACACCTTAAGATGGCTGCGCGCGGCAAAATCCCGCCAGGCCGGGAACAGGAAATAAGAAGGATTCAGCACCACGTAGCTGGTTTTATTAAACCCCCGATCGCCCGGCAGCATCACGGTGTGGCCCGCGTAGGTAATCACTTCTTTGGCGACAATGGCGCGCTGAATAGCATCGGACGCCTGCAGCCAGGCGTTGTTCTGCCATTTCTGGCCCGCTTGCAGCAACGCCCAGGCGATCAGCACATCGCCGTCGGAGGCGCTGTTCTTATCCGCTACGGGATCGGTCGCGTCAGGCACGTATTTCCAGTAGAACAGCCCATTTTGCGGGTTTTTCAGGTGCTTTTGCGTCCAGTTCCACAGGTTAGCGAAGCTTTCGCGATCGTTATTGGCGACCGCCAGCAGCATGCCGTAGCCCTGGCCTTCGGTGTGGCTGATATTTTTGTTGCCGGTATCCTGAATACGGCCTTCACTGGTTAAAAAGCGGCTTTTAAAGGTGCTCCAGCCGTCGGCGGCGCTGGCCTGCATACAGCCCAGCACCATTACAATCATCAATACGCTCGCCCTGAGCAGAGTCATGGATAGATTCCTTACAGCTGATAGCGAAAAGTAGCAGTCGTGCTGCCGGTATCGAGGCAGGTCAGCGAAACGGTCGGGCTGCCGCCCTGCTCGCCCAGCCAGCGGGCGTAGAGGCCGCTCAGCACCGCGCCCAGCGCCTGCCGCCACTGTCGGTCATCCATCTGACCGCCTGCCGACGGCAGGGCCATATGGTGGATCAGCATCGCGGTTTCATGCGGCTGCACGTCGACAAAACCCCAGTTAAAGCGCGCCAGCGCCAGATTGATCTGCTGTTCCAGCTCGCCAACGGTGCGCGCCGCGCCCAGCGGATAACGACCGGCCAGGCTGTCGCCCATCTGCCGTAAAAACGCGTGGCTTTCCTGCTCGCCCGCGTTGTTCAGCATGCCGTTAATCATCAGGCTCAGCAGATCGAACCAGCCGGGCTGATACTGCTGCTGGCGGTAGTAGTTCAGGGTACGTTCCTGAAATTCACTCATTATTTGTCTCCGAGCCTGTAGCGGAAGTAAAGTTGAGCCGTGCTCTCGTTGTAGTCACCAAAGGTGTCGTAACCCAGCTGACCGCCAACGGTGACGTCCTTGCTGACCTTATAATCCGCGCCCGCATGAAGATTATAGCCAATGCCGTTTTTACTGCCGCCCGCGTAGTAAGCCTCGGTGGCGTAACCGGCGTCATAGTAGCTTTGCAGCTCTGCCTGTTTGACCGGATCGGTCGGGAAGTAGGCGCTGCGATCCTGGGAGTAAGACTGATAGCCCACGGAACCGCCCACTTTCACCTTCAGATCGTCGTAGTTTTTGCTCCAGTCCACCGGGAACGACACGGCTACGAAATCCTGCGGGCTGAAGTAGCCGCCCTGGCCGTAGCTGTAGTAGCTGAGGTTCTTTGAGAAATCCATCCAGCTCATGCTGATGCCGGTTTTCAGCTCGCTGTTACCGTCGTGATAAGGACGTACGTAGGCGCCGGCCGTGCCGTTCAGGCTCTGGTTGCTGGCAACGTTCTCACCGATATAGCTGTAGCCGCCTGCGCCAACATAAAAACCGGCGTCGCCGTTGTCATAGCTCAGCAGCGCGTTGCCGCCGTTTTTGGTGACGGCGCCCCATTTTTTACCGCTCAGCTTGTCTTCGGTGCCGACATAAGAGAGCAGGCTGTCGGTGACGGCGCGCCGTTCGCCGGTCAGGATCAGCGTCAGATAGTCGGTGAGCTTCGGCGACCACTGGATGCCACCCACCAGCGTGCTGAGATCCTGACCCAGCGGCGTCGATCCCAGGTCGATCTTAAAGTTGTCGTTGGTCAGGCCCAGGTTGACCTCTACGCCGGAGGCGGTCTGCGATCCTGGCGAGTTGAGCAGCACGGCCGAAGGCGCGCTGTTATTCGCCTGGGCGATGCGGCCCTGCTCCAGCGCCTGGGTGCCGACGCGAGCGAGCGACGTGCCCGACGCGCTGCCCGCGTTCAGCGTCACCGGCGTCAGCGTAAAGTTGAAGCGCGTATCGCCGTAAGGCACGCTTGACCAGCTCAGCGGCGCTTTAGCCTCGGTCAGCTTGCTCAGGCCCGTTTCGCCGTCGCGTCCTCTGACCTGCACACCGCCCTGCGCCCAGCTGCCGGTACGTTCCTGTAAGCCGTCTATCATGGTATCGATCTGGTGCAGCGTTCGCGCCTGCTGCGAGGCTGCTTCGGTGTCGGCGCCATTACCCGTCGGCGCCTGCTGCCACGGCATTACGCCGCCGTAGGCGGAAGGCGATTTGCGCGCTATCAGCGTGGTGCGATCCACAAACGGGTTATCCGCCAGCGCCATGCCACCAATCACCGGCGTCGGGCCGCCCTGCAAACCAATCATCCCGCCGCGCGCGCTGCGCAGATAAGCCAGCGCCTGCTGGTGGTCGCCGTCGGCTTCGGCCACGCGCGCCATCAACAGCAGGCGCTCCGGCGTCTGTTCGCCCTGTAATCCCGCCATCAGCGCTTTGGCTTTCGCCAGGTCGTGCGTCGCCAGCGCCACGTCGATAGCGCCCACGCGCGCATCCTGCGTTGGCGTGTCGCGGGTCATCAGGTAGTCATAAACCACGCCCGCTTCTTTGTTCATTTTGCCGGACTGATAAAGGCGGCCCATCGCAAACATCAGATCGCTGTTCTGCGGATCGCGCTGCAGCGCGCCGATCAGCTTGTCGTAGGCCGCCGCATATTTGCCCTGAGTGCGCAGACGGTCGGCTTCGTTGATCAGATAGCCGTTCTGGATACCGGCCAGCTGGTCTGGCGTACTGTTAGCCTGAAGCGTCGGGCTGCTCAGGAAGCTTTGCGCTTCGCCGCTCAGTCCGGCCTGGTTCAGCACCGCGACCTGAAGCGCGTAATCGCCCGCGTTGCCCTGCACGCCGCGCTGCATATTGCCGCGCACCACGGCGACGGCCGCGTTAAGGTCGCCCGCGTCGGCCAGCCCTTTCGCCAGGCTGCCCGCATCCGCCGGGTTGGTTGGCGGATTCACCGTCAGCGCCCGCAGCGTGTTGGCCGCGGCGGCCGTCGATCCCTGCGCCAGATACTGCTGCGCGACCGCCATTTGCAGATTGAAGTTCACGCGGCGAGAAAGTTCACGCATGTCGCCGTTCTGCTGATGAACGCGCGCCAGCAGCGACTGCGCCTGCTGCCAGGCACCGCTTTCGCTGGCGAACAGCGCGGCGGCATAGATTTCACTGCTGCCGGCGCTGGCGCGGAAAGCGGGCTGCATCACGCCAGCCGCCTGCGCGGTGTCGCCCTGCTGCTGATAAAGGCGAGCCAGGTCAAGCCGCAGCCAGGCATCGTTCGGAAAACGCTGCATCCCGGCGGACAGCAGCGCAATAGCCCGCTGAGGATGGCCGGACTGCGCCGCCTGTTTGGCTTCGCGGCGCAGCGGATCGCTGGTAACACCGGGACGCGGCGCGACGCTGGCCCGCACGCTTTCCGGCAGCGCGGCGAGCAGCGCGTTGGCCTCGCTGCCCCGGTTCTGCTGGCGCAGCACGTAAAACAGGCCTTCCTTCGCCGGACGGTTATCCGCATCGCTTTGCAGAATGGCGCGATAGGTTTGTTCGGCGGCGTCCAACTGATTGTTGCGGCGCTGCACGTCCGCGCGGAACAGCTTCGCCGCCATGCCTTTTTCGCCTTCCGCCTGGCTCAGCGGCTCGCTCAGGCTCAGCGCCTGCGCGACGTCGCCCGTCTTCAGCGCCTGCTGCGCGGCGGCCAGCTGGCCGTAGAAACGGGCATCGGCAGCCTGCTGCTGGCGCTGCTGGCCGTTATCGCCGCCCTGCTTCGCCGCGCGTTCGAGGTAGTCGGCGGCCGCCGCATAGTTGCCGCTGCGCTGCGCCACATAGCCCAGCCCCGCCAGCGCGTCGGCGTCTTCGGGATTGGCCTGCAAGACATGATCGAAGGCGTTCTGTGCGCCGGACACGTCGCCGCTGTTCAGCGCAGTAAAGCCTTCGCCTTTTTCCGCACCGCCCGCGTTTTTACGGAAATAGTCCATTACCGCGCTGTCCTGCGGATGGCGTTGCTGCCACGCCTGGTAGAGCGGCGCATCTTCCGGCTTCGCGGCCAGCCACAGCATCGCCTGGCGCAGCGAGCGATCGGCATCGTCATTGCCCTCTGCCATGCCGCTTAACGTCTCCATGCCTTCGCGTCGGGTGGCGGCGTCGTAGGTCAGCGCCTTGCCCAGCGCCAGCCTGGCACCGGTATCCTGCGGATGGGCAGCGGCGAACTGGCGCAGCGCGTCAACCGCCTGCGGCAGCAGCGTGCGGTCGCCCGCCATCGTCAGATAGTATTCGGCGGCCACGCTGGCCGGCGGCTCGTTGCCGCTGAAGGTGTTGCGCCAGGTTTGCAGCGAGGCGGCGATATTGCCGCTGCGGGCCTGCTGACGCGCCAGCGCCAGCTGCGCCGCAGGGATGGACTGAAGCTGACGGGCGTTATCCAGCTCGCTCAGCCGTGTATCCTCTGGCGACGCTTTGCTGAGCCGCTCGCGGAAGGCGGACGCCGTTGTTTTATCGCCGCTCTGCTGTGCCCACAGCGCCATCAGATACAGAGCCTGGACGTTATTGCCGTCCACCATCAGCACCTTATTCAGCGCGTCACGCGCCAGCTCGTCATGCGCCTTCTGATGCCAGTAGTTAGCCTGGTCGAACAGCGCCTGCAGGGCCGGATTAGCGCCGGTGGAAGCCGCGCCCGCCGCCAGCGTAATGCACGGCAGGCCCAGCGCGATAAGCGTTTTGATCGTCATAGTCATTTTTTCTCGCCCGGCGTCTGCCGCTCGTGCTGCGGATTCAGCCGTTTCCAGGCGTGCCGCTTCAGCAAAATAAAGGTGCTCAATCCCACTATGGTGGAGAGCAGCAGCGCTATCAGCGCCAGCACGACCGCGTGCTGGCTGGCATACCACACCACCATCATGTACCACGGCATTTCCCCGCTCGGGAACTGCGCGCCGACGCGGAAACTGCGGATGCCGTTTTCGCCGGTGATTATCGCGGTATCGCCCCGGATCCCGGCGTTAATGCGCTGCAATTTCAGGTCATTATGCAGGCTCGCCAGCTGCGCATCGTCGGTCGCTACGGTCGCCACCACCACGTGTGAAGGGCTCCACGGCGAGCGATAGCTGATAAAACCGCGCCAGTCTTCGTTAGAAGAGAAATAGCGATCCGCATCCACCGCCTGGCGACTCCAGTCGCCGGCCAGCCAGCCGCGCAGGTTATCCAGCAGCGTCGGCTCTTTCACGCCCAGGGTGTGGCCGTTTACTTCAAACGGCGAATGCCGCAGCAGCGCCTGGTTGAAGTCGCTTTGCGCCAGCGTGGAGAACGCCAGCACGTCGCTGTTGCGCAGCCAGTCAGGCTTGCCGGCGGGCACGCCGAACAGCACGCGGTTGCCGCTCAGCGCCACGCCGGTAGCGCTACCGGCACGTCCCGCCATATCCAGCAGCGCGCCGATCTCCGCATCGCTGGGCGAGGCAGGCAGCAGCAGCACGGTTTGCGAATAGTCAGCAAAGCGCGTAAACGGAAAAGCGGCGCCGACAAAATAGGAAAGATTCGGCAGCAGAGTGAAGTGGCGCGTATGGCTCAAATCGATCCAGGCGTCATCCTCGATGCGGCTTTTGATGTTGTTATTGGTCAGTACGCTGCACGGCGCGCTGGCCTTCGGCTTGATGTTGAAATAGAGCTGGAGCTGATTGTCGCCGTAAATCAGATAAGGGTCGAACTTCAGGGTGTATTTCTCCTGACGCGCGTCGCCGCCCAGCCGGTGCCAGATGTTTTCCAGCAGCCCGACTTTATTTACGGTCAGATTGCGCAGGAAGGTGCCGTTCAGACTGACGTTGAGGAAGGAGTTATCTTCATCAATCCAGCTTTCCGACGGGAAACGATAGTTCAGCTGCACCGGCACCGTTTCGCCATCCCACAGAAATAAATCAGGCGCGGCGCGGAAGTTTACCTTCAGGGCATCGTGCCAGATGCCGGTAGTGGTCAGGCTTTGATCCTTGCGCAACAGCTCGCTCAGGCGCACCGGCCGATCGGTGTTGATCCAGCGCGGCGCGTCATAGGCCTTGCTCGCGGGAATAGCCTGGCGACCGACCGCCAGCGAGTCGCTGTCGACGCTCAGCGGCTGGGTAAGTCGCCACGCGGCCTGACGCAGATCGTCATCATTATTGCCGATCACCAGCATCAGCTTGTAAACCGGGTTAATCGGGTTATCGACCATCTGCAACGTCGGCCCGTTCACCTGCGGCACGGTTAAGCCTGCGATGGTTTCGCCTGGCTTCGCGAAGACAATGCCGTTTTTCTCCGGCATATCGTTACGCAGTACCGGGAAGTTGACGCCGCGATAGTCGGTCTGGATCCCCAGCCAGGAGGAGACGGTCGCCGCCGCGCTGACTTTGCCCGGCGTGACGGCCGCGCCAAACACCATCGCTATGCTGGCGGGCGTCATGCGCTGCGCATCAATAAACGGGCGCGGGAAATTACGCAGTTTATTGCCGATATTCAGCTGCTGTCCTTCAAGCGCCAGCGTGGTGGCAGGCAGAATAGTCACCTGATAGCGATCGTTATCACGCTCGCACAGCAGCCGATCCGCGTCGTTGATCTTAAAGCTCAGGTTGTTGCTGGACACCACCATCGCGGCCGGAATATCCAGCTGATACTCTTCGCTGGCGCTGTCGGAAGCGCTCAGCGGCAGCGTGCCCAGCGGCTGACCGTTCAGCATCAGCTGCATGGAAGCGTTGCGCGCCGCCAGCGCTTTGGAGACCCTGAGCGACAGATTCAGCCGCGCATTGGTGATCACCTCATCAGCGGGCAGCGTAAAGACGATGCCGGACTGCAGCTGGCTGCCGGTCAGCAGAATGCCGTTGGCCTGGCCCATCTGCGCCACGGAGATGGTGCTGGTCAGCGGCTGATTCAGCAACGCCACCGGCGCGGCGTTATCGGCGATGGGCGGCAGCGGCGGCAGATCTTCTGCCGCTCCGGTTCCAGCCGGCGGCGGGATCTGCGACAGCGCGCTGCTGTCCTGCGTCACGCTGTCGGCGGCATACGCCTGTCCCAGCGTCATTACGCCAAGACAAAGGATGGCTAAAAGCTTTTTCATGCCGCGCTATCCTCATTGGCCTTGAGTGCCTGACGTTTGGCGCGCCGGTCTTTCCAGGTGAGCCAGAACAGTTCGAAGACGGTGCGGACGATGGTCAACAGCGAACGCAGCGGCTTGTCCTTCGGCCCTTCCGGCTTGATCCACGCATCGGCGCGAGCGAGCACCACGCGCACCAGCTCACGACGGCGCGACAGCGGGATTTCAGCAAATTGCAGGCGGATCACGCCGTCATCTGCGCCAATCGTGCTGACAGGAAGCGAGATCGCGCCAGAGTGCAGCATCAAATCGATCGCCTCGATATCGTCCGTTTCATGACGGCTGTCCGGCGCCGTGACCTGCACGCCGCCCATAGAAAGGTTCACCGTGGTGGAGCGCGACGAAATGCCGCTGGCGTAATGCATGATCACCGGAATATCGACGTCGATACGAATGGTTTTGCGCGTCTGTTTGGTTTCACGCGCCACGGCAATCGCGGCCATCAGAATAATCAGGCTGAACAGCGCCCAGCCGACGTTAAGCGCGATAACGTAAGGATCGACGCCAAAATAGTTATGCGCTGCGGCGCGCACGACGCCGCTGACCACGCCCGCCAGCAGCAGGGCGGCGCAGATTACGTGCGGACGCACGATGTTAAAGTCGAAAAAGCCGGTATTCAGCAGGCCGCCTTTGTCGGTGACGTTGAATTTGCCGTGCTTCGGCGAAATCATGGTCAGCAGCGTGGGGATAACCAGATGGAAAGCCATCACCGTTTCGTAGATCTCGCCCCAGAAGGTGGCGCGGAAACGCCCGTTCATCCTGGAGTTGACGTACAGCGACATCACCAGATGCGGCAGCACGTAGGCGAAAATCAGGCTGGCGGAAGAGTGAATAATATTCAGGTCAAACAGCAGGTA
Source organism: Erwinia wuhanensis (assembly GCF_030484085.1). Classification (NCBI taxonomy): domain Bacteria; kingdom Pseudomonadati; phylum Pseudomonadota; class Gammaproteobacteria; order Enterobacterales; family Erwiniaceae; genus Erwinia; species Erwinia wuhanensis. The sequence goes on along the minus strand of NZ_JAUJUH010000006.1, from coordinate 189,179 downwards.
AGCCAGCGGCGCGGTCAGAAAGATCACGCGCGGCAGGCCAAACTGGAAGTGCAGCATGGCGTTCAGGTAGCACAGACGCTGCTGCCACTTCAGACCGCGCCCCAGCAGCGGATTATCGACGCGGAAAATCTGCGTCATGCCGCGCGCCCAGCGGGTACGCTGAATAATATGCAGGCCCAGACGTTCGGTCGCCAGACCGGCGGCCAGCGGCAGCGCCAGGAAAGCGGATTTCCAGCCGCGACGCTGCATTTTCAGGGCGGTATGCGCATCTTCGGTCACGGTTTCGGTGGCGAAGCCGCCGATCTCTTCCAGCGCGCTGCGGCGGATAACCGCACAGGAGCCGCAAAAGAAGGTCGCGTTCCAGTTATCGTTGCCCTGCTGAACCGGGCCATAGAACAGCGCGCCTTCGTTCGGGATTTCACGCGCGGCCTTCAGGTTACGCTCGAAGGGATCCGGCGAATAGAAATAGTGCGGCGTTTGCAGCAGCGCCAGCTCGGGATCTTTCAGGAAAGGCGCGACGGTGGCCTGCAGGAACGTTCGGGTCGCCACGTGGTCGCAGTCAAAAACGGTAATCAGCTCGCCTTTGGTGATGGTCATCGCGTGATTCAGGTTGCCCGCCTTGGCGTGGCGGTTGTCGTCGCGCGTGATGTAGCCCACGCCGACATCGGCGGCGAAAACCGCGAACTCGCTGCGCTTGCCGTCGTCCAGCAGATAAATTTTGAGCTTGTCGCGAGGGTAATCGATGCACTGCGCGGCCAGCACGGTATCACGCACCACGTCCAGGCTTTCGTTATAGCTCGGCACGTAAATATCGACGGTCGGCCACAGGCTGATATCATCCGGCATCGGCTCAATGGTTCTTTTTAACGGCCATGACGTTTGCAGATAGCCTAAAAGCAAAATTACCCAGACATATACCTCGGCAATAAATAAGCCGACGCCCAATATAGCTTCGATTTCGGAATTAAAAGCCAGGGTCTCCGTCGCGCGCCAGTATATATAGCGCGTTGACATTAAGGCCGAAAGAAACACCATTACCATGGTAATTTTACGGCTTTTGCTGAGGCCCAGCACGAAAAGAAGGGCGATGGCGATCAGGCCGAAAATATATTGTTTCTGGCTGTCCATCGGCGTGATAACAATCACTGCGGCCAGCGGAAATAATATCAGCAGCTGCAGGTAATACAGGACTTTTTTCATAAGTCATCCTGAAAACAAAACGAGAACTTGCGGAGCGCAGCAGCGCCCCGGCATGGAAGCTATCTTTACGGGCGGTTTAGCGCGAGGTCAGCGGCGCCTGCAGCTCGCCGTCGCCGACTTTAATATCCAGCAGCGCGGCAACCCTTTTGCCGACCAGCTCAATATCGAAAGCGGCTGCGGAAACCTGGCTGAAATCGAATATCGACTGCTGTGACGCGTTCGCTTCCGCCACGCTTTCGTCGCGGTTAACCACGCCAAGCAGCCTGTCGCCCAGCCGCTGCTGCATAAAGGCCGTCACGTCGCGGCTGATATTGCGGCGGCTGTCGCTCTGGTTAAGCACGAAGAAATGGCCGGCTTTGTGATTGAGCGCGCCGCCGATCATCTTTTCGTTTTCGATTTGCGGCAGCAGCGACAGCGAAGCGGTATCCGCCAGCATCACCACCAGGTGTAAATCGGCCAGATCGGTCATCGCCTTCAGGGCCGGGCCGGGGCCGGGCGGAAAATCCGCCACGATAATCAGGCCGGGATAGTTGAGCACCGTTTGCAGTCCACGGGCGAGAAAGTGGGCATCGTTGGCCAGATTGCTTTCAAATTCAATGCGCTGCGCTTCCGACACGTCGCCGTACGGCAGCACGAAAATATTGCCGCCGGTGGTCAGGATCGCCTGGCTCCAGTCCGGCGATTCCGCCGACCTGGCCACGAAACCGCGCCCGTCGGAGAGCGGCACGCCAAAGTGCAGGCGCAGGGCGTTCTGCACGTCGAAATCGATCGCCAGCACCTTGCTGCCGCCGCGTGCCAGCGTATAGGCCAGGTTGGCGGCCAGGGTGGTTTTCCCTACGCCGCCCTTTGGAGAACAAACACAAACTAACGGCATAGGGCGATTTTCTCCAGCAGGGGTTGTAGCAGAGTCTCTTTCGGTAAGGCTTTTTCTTCCGCCGCGCGGACGCCGGAAACGCTGAACAGCGGCTTAAAACGCGCTGCCTGACCAGCTTCTGGCGGGACGGACGAGGACGCCGGGCGGGCGATGTCTGACGGCACAGGCTGGGCGCGCACCGCATCCAGCAGCGAAGCGCCTGGCAGACATGGGGCTATCGGCGACGATGCGCGAGCGGTTTCCGGCATCCGCGCGCGGATAGTTTCCGACGGCAAAGCGGATCCCTGCGGACGAACCGCTTCCGCCAGCGAAACCGTATCCTGCACGCGAGCGGTTTCCAGCGGGGAAGCTGTTATTTGCGTGCCGACAGTTTCCGACGGCGAAGCAGATCCCTGCGGATAAGCGATTGCCGACAGCGAAGCCGTTTCCTGCACGCGAGCGGCTTCCGGCAGCGAAGCCAACCCAGGCTGGGCCGCAGGCTTCAGCGAAGCGGAAATGCTCTCCAGCAGCGATCCACTCTGCGCCGCCGGTTTAGCCGCCACAAACGCGGCCACGCGGGAGGAAAGCGGCGCTGAAGCTTGCGCCGGGATTTTCACCGGCGCGGGCTGGCTAAAGAGATCGGCGGCGGCAGGCTGCGGTGCGGCAACATCCGTACGCTGACCGTTCCCCAGCGCTGGCTCTGCGCCCTCGTTCATCAGCTGCCTGATGATGGCCCAGTTGGTCTGATCGGCATTCCGTGTCTGTTCAGACATATCTTTGAATTCGATATGGTTTGTTAGCGTTTTTTCTTTAAAACGCTGCAGGTCGTCATAGCTTTTCATGGGAACGATCGCGGGATAATAAGAAAACTGGCGGCAATATATCATACAATTTTTAACTACATCAGATTATTCTTACCGCTGATAAAAAAAGCTGTTGGCCTGTAATTATATTAACCGCTTGCGGCACAATAATAATTACGCAGGCTATCAATCAGGTCAGTTATTATTTGACTTAATTAAATAATCACGGGCCGTTAATTCAATAATATCCTGTTTTAATAGCGTGCCGTCGTCTTTTGGAATATCAATGCCGCGCCTGCTGCCTGACAGATAAGCCAGGTTTATTAAATAGTATACTGGCGGCAGGGTTAATTTGGCATAAAACGCTTTTAACGCGCTTTGCCACACGGTTTTATATTGCTTGCCTGCCAAACGCTACAGCGGTGATAAAATAAGCTAATTAAGCCAAACGGGCGTAACGGCTAATGGAATTTGCTGTCCCTGTTTATCTACAGAGCAGCCTCAACTATCCCCAGGCGTGGCGATAGCGGTAGCCGGAAGAAAGCCCGGCAGTCTGCCCGCTCTGACGGCTTAAAATTTGTTAGTCTGAATAAATTGAACAGGCCCCTTACAATGGATTATGGTGGTTTTATGTGCAATTTAGGTAGTGTCCTCATCATGGAAAAATTAACATCTACGATGCAAAAACCAATCTGTCGAAGCTGCTCCAGGAAGTAGCCCGAACCAGCGAACCCGTAGTTATCGCAAAGAACGGCCATGCTCGGGTAAAAGTCGTGACGTACAGAGAAGAGAAACCGAAAAGGAAGTTGGGTTTTCTACAAGGAAGGGGACGCGCCCTTACCGTAGCCGATCTGCCTGACAATCTGCATAAAGACCCTTACGATGTTAAAGTTCTGAAAGGCTTTGGCGGTGCTGGCGTTCCGGAAGTCGTAGAGAACGATATTGGCGGCACCTGTCGTGCTGTGTATACCGTCAAATTTGAAATGGCCGCTTTATCGGAATTTTTATTATGAGAGGGTTCGAGTAATCCTACTGAATTTTTTCGATAATTTCAATCTGGACAGCGTTTGGGTTATTTTCAACACTCACCAATACGCTTTCATTCAATTTCTTCCCAGACCAACAACTCCCTGCTAAGTTACACATACTTTCTTTTATGTATCCTTTTTTTTTAGATAAGTAGAAATTTGTTTTGTATCCGTAGTGCCGAAAAACTTTGCCCGATAAATCAATGCAGGGTTAGGTCCGGACACATTACTATAACTAAATTTATGAAACCCACTTATCCTTGGCACATTCTTTAATAAATCATGAGTGTAGAGTTTATATTCTATGATATCTTTCTCCGTATACTCCGCACTATCCGAAAACTCAAGGGTAAAATATTTAAACGCAACAAACAGACAAACTATGAAACCTGTTATTAAGAGGGCGTTAATTGTTGTTAACTTTTTCATATTCGTTATTCCCTTGTCAGGAAATGGACAAATCCTCGATTAGGGTCAATTAAATCTACATCTCCAGAACTCAATCCATTATAAGGAGTAACTGTTTTCATGAAATCAGGCAATTCCCCAAAGTATGGCTTTCCGTTGGGGAAGCGTTCCGGGTCAGGGAAAAGTAACGGTTTAAAATTCTCATTTTTCCAGGAGCCTGATTTCCCGTAATGATCCCACCGTCTTAAAGCTTCTTTTTTACTTACGGGCTTAAGATAGCCGAAGACGTTGTTCATGCATGCAATTACCCGATAAAAGCCGAGAAGATCAGACACCAGATCTTCAGCGCTAAAGCCACTATCTGTAGCCCAGCTGAAAGGTACCGTCCCCTGAAGCCTCTCAAATCTTTGAGCAACTGTTAGCATCATGGCAAGAGCAATGCTTTTCTTTTTATAATATGGCAGGCCTTTTTTTAAACGCCAGGTTATTGACTTACCTACCGTCAGACGACGTCCAGGGCTGACCATAGATTGTTTATATGTAACATTATAAGTTGATCCGCTTTGACATTCACCACGCAGCATTTGCGCCCATAAATTCCGGATATCGGTGCCCTGCGCATGTCCGAGATCTATCCAACCTAATATTTCTGTATAAACTAATCCATACGCGCTTTTATCTGCCATATTACCATCAATGATTTCGCTTCTTTTACTCATCTTTTATCCTTCCCTGTTTGGTAACAGCCATTAAAAATGGTCCGTTATTTCCTTTAAATTTCTAAAAGATAAATTTACTTTATCATGAATAAATATATTCAAAAATGACTATTGTAAGAAATGATGCCTTTGTAAGTATTGATCTTATTCGCAAGCCCAGTTCTTACAAAACCCGGCTAGTCACATGAACGCTGCCGGTGGATAGTCTGAAAGGAGATCTTCGAAAATTAAAAATTAACATAAACAATCAATCATCCCCTTAGCGTGATTTTTTACATGATTGACCTTCACGCTGTATATACCGCGGAGAGGCCTTACCTGTAGATCCTTTTGACCGGCTCATCGTGGCACAGGCAAAACACGGTAAAAATACCTTTGATCACCCATGACAGTAAGCTAATTGAGCTTGTGGATGATTATATCAATCTGATTTCTGAAAGGTAATTTAGCCAAACTTCAAGACTATGCCCACTTCTCCTGGCATAAAAGGGTTAACAAGCGCCGCCAGCTTTAAAGGCAAAGCGCAGATCAATCCCGCGGCTCGCTCGCGGCTAAAAAGCGAACAACCCGCCAGGCTGAAACAGTCAGGCGGGTCGAGCATCGTTTACGGCTGCGCCTGGGCCTGAGCGTGCTGGCCGCCCGGCACCGGCTGTCCCTCATCCTGATCGACAGCGAAGCAGGCGATCTGCTGCTCGCCATACTGTTTCAGCTGCGGCTGGATCTGCGGACAGGGCGCAAAGCGACGGCGGCAGCGCGCGTTAAACGCGCAGCCCGGCGGCGGATTCAGCGGGCTTGGCAGCTCGCCGGTCAGCTTGATACGCTCGCGGCGCTCGTCCGGGTTCAGGCGCGGCGTGGCGGAAAGCAGCGCCTGGGTGTACGGATGGCGCGGATTGGCAAAAATCGCCTCTTTGCTGCCCCGCTCCACGCAGCGTCCCAGATACATCACCATCACCTCGTCCGCGATATGTTCGACCACCGACAGATCGTGCGAAATAAAAACGTACGAGAGGCCCAGCTCCTGCTGCAAATCCATCATCAGGTTCAGCACCTGCGCGCGTACCGACACGTCGAGCGCGGAAACCGGCTCGTCGGCGATCAGCACGTCGGGATCGAGCATCAGCCCGCGCGCGATGGCGATACGCTGACGCTGACCGCCGGAAAACATATGCGGATAGCGATCGTAATGCTCCGTTTTCAGCCCCACTTTCGCCATCATCGCCAGCGTTTTTTCGCGGCGCTCTGCCTTGCTCAGGCTGGTGTTAATCAGCAACGGTTCTTCCAGGATCTGACTGACCTTTTTGCGCGGGTTCAGCGAGCCGTAGGGGTTCTGAAACACAATCTGGATCTTTTGCCGGCGCAGCTTTTGCGCCGCCGGGTCATGCTTTAACAGATCCTGGCCCTGATAAAACAGCTGCCCTTCCGTTGGCGTTTCGATCATGGTCAGCAGGCGGCCCAGCGTCGATTTGCCGCAGCCCGACTCGCCTACCACCGCCAGCGTTTTGCCGCGCTCCAGGTTAAACGAGACGCCGTCCAGCGCCTTCACCAGGCGCTCCTGACCAAACAGTCCTTTCTTCACCGGGTAGTGCTTTTTCAGGTCGATCGCCTGCATCAGCAGGGTGGAATCAGATGGCTTCATAGGTTGGTCTCCCGGCATCATCCAGAGGGTAATGACATTTGGACTGGCGTCCCGGAATATCACGGAGTTCAGGTTCTTCAATCCGACAGCGATCGGTGGCGTACGGGCAGCGCGGGTTCAGCAGACAGCCGTTTGGCCGATCGTACTTGCCCGGCACCACGCCCGGCAGCGAGGCCAGCCGCGCCTTGTCGGCCGCAAACTCCGGCAGCGCGCGCAGCAGCGCCTGGGTGTACGGATGGCGCGGCGCCTTAAAGATATCGACCGCCTTACCGGTTTCCACCACCTGGCCCGCATACATCACGATGATGTGCTGGGCCGCTTCGGCTACCAGCGCCAGATCGTGCGTGATCAGGATCAGCGCCATGTTTTCCTGCCGCTGAAGATCCAGCAGCAGCTCGATGATCTGCGCCTGGATAGTCACGTCCAGCGCCGTGGTCGGCTCATCGGCAATCAGCAGCTTTGGCCGACAGGCGATAGCCATGGCGATCATCACGCGCTGGCTCATCCCGCCGGAAAGCTGATGCGGATACACGTCCAGCCGCGAGGCCGGATCGGGAATGCCGACCTGGTTCAGCAGATCGATAGCCCGCTGACGACGCGTGCTTTTGTTGCCGCCCTGATGCACCTTGATCGCTTCCATAATCTGGTAGCCCACTGTGTAGCAGGGGTTCAGGCTGGTCATCGGATCCTGGAAAATCATCGCCACTTCCGATCCCACCAGCTGACGGCGCTCTTTTTCAGAAATGCGCCTCAGATCGCGCTGGTTAAAAAGCAGGTTGTCGGCCATCACTTTGCCGGGGAAATCGATCAGCCCCATAATCGCCAGCGAACTTACCGATTTGCCGGAGCCGGATTCGCCGACGATGCCGACCACCTGGCCCTGCTCAACCTGATAGCTGATGCGGTCTACCGCACGGAACGGCGCTTTTTCGTCGCCGAAATGCACCGACAGTTTGTCTACAGTTAATAACGCCATCGCTGCCTCTTACTGCTTGAGTTTCGGGTCAAGGGCATCGCGTAAGCCATCGCCCATCAGGTTAAACGCCAGCACGGTCAGCAGGATCGCCAACCCCGGGAAGGTCACGACCCACCAGGCGCTCTGCGCATACTGCAACACGTCGGAGAGCATGGTGCCCCACTCCGGCGTCGGCGGTTGCGCCCCCATTCCCAGAAAACCCAGCGCGGCCATATCAAGGATGGCGTTGGAGAAGCCCAGCGAAGCCTGCACGATCAGCGGCGCCAGACAGTTGGGCAGGATATTGACGAACATCTGCCGAATAGCGCCCGCGCCCGCCACGTTGGAAGCGGTGACGTAGTCGCGGCTGACCTCGACCAGCACCGCCGCGCGCGTCAGGCGGATATAGTGCGGCAGCGCCACAAAGGTCAGCGCGATAGAGGCGTTGACGATCGACGGCCCGAAAATCGCCACCAGCACCAGCGCCAGCAGCAGGCTCGGCAGCGCCAGCATGATATCGACCAGCCGCATAATGACGGCGTCGGTGGTGCCGCCGACGTAGCCGGCGATCAGCCCGAAAATCACGCCCAGGATCAGCGACAGCACCACCACCAGGCAGCCGACCAGCAGCGACAGGCGCGCGCCGTACATCAGACGCGACAACACGTCGCGACCGACATCGTCGGTACCAAGGATATAGTGCCAGCTGCCGCCTTCCTGCCAGACCGGCGGATGCAGCAGCGCGTCGCGGAACTGCTCGGCCGGCGCATGCGGCGCGATAAAATTGGCGAAAATAGCGATAAAAAACACGATGACCACGTAAGCCAGACCGACAACGGCGCCTTTGTTACGCTTAAAGTAGTGCCAGAACTCCTGTAAAGGGGTCATCGGCTTGGGTGCGGCGGGCACGCTGCCCGGATCGACTAAAGACATACGAAGCCCCCTATTTCTTGTGGCGAATGCGCGGGTTAACCACGCCGTAAAGCACGTCAACCAGCAGGTTGACCAGAATGATCAGGATGGCCACCATCAGCACGCCGCCCTGCACTACCGGGTAGTCGCGACGCTGGAGGGCATCGATCAGCCAGCGGCCCAGGCCGGGCCAGGAGAAAATCGTTTCGGTCAGGATCGCGCCGGCCAGCATGGTGCCAACCTGGAGACCGATAACCGTGACCACCGGCAGCATCGCGTTACGCAGCGCGTGCACCACGATCACGCGCATCCGCGTCAGCCCTTTAGCGCGCGCGGTGCGGATATAGTCCTCACCCAACACTTCCAGCATGGCCGAGCGCGTCATACGCACAATCACCGCCAGTGGGATAGTACCGAGCACGATAGCGGGCAGGATCATATGCATCACGGCGTCTTTAAAGTCGCCCTCTTCGCCCCAGAACAGGGTATCGATCAGCATAAAACCGGTCAGCGGCTGGCTGTCGTCCAGAAACACCGTGTCGCCGATACGTCCAGCGACGGGCGTCAGGTTGAGCTGCACTGAAACCAGCATGATCAGCATCATGCCCCACCAGAAAATCGGCATGGAGTAGCCGGTCAGCGAGATGCCGACGGCGGTGTGATCGAAAATGGAACCGCGCTTTACCGCAGCCAGCACGCCGACCGGGATACCTACCGCGACGGCAAAAATCATCGCGCAGATGCCCAGCTCCAGCGTCGCCTTAAAGCGCGGCACGAACTCCTGCCAGACAGGAATACGGCTTTTCAGGGAGATGCCCAGATCGCCGTGCAGCACGCCCCAGACGTAGGAGGCATACTGTTGCCACAGCGGCTTATCCAGCCCCATCTGCGCCAGCAGCTGGGCGTGACGTTCGGCGGACATGCCGCGCTCGCCCGCCATAATCAGTACCGGATCGCCTGGGATCATATGGACAAAAGCAAAGGTTAACAGGGTGATACCAATAAACGTCGGGATAACAAGCCCCAGACGTCGGAGTATGAACTGCAGCATAATCCGGATTCTCTTTAAGTTCCCGCAGACCGTAGCCTGGGGGATTATAATTGCTCACATCTTACGGTCGGGCAGCCCGTCCGCGACGCCGTTAACGGCGCCTTGACCAGATTGACTTAAGCCTTGCGACGGGCCGTCGAACACGACCCACAGGGATGGGTAAAGCAGCCGGCGAACCGGCCGCTCTCTTTACTCCTGGATATCGACGTTTTCGAAGTGATGCTTACCTAACGGATCGACCACGTAGCCGGAGACTTTTTTGCTGACCGGCTCAAACACGGTGGAGTGAGCGATAATCAGCGCAGGCGCCTGGTCGTGCATCATGACCTGAGCCTGCTTGTAGTACTCGATACGCTTGTTGTGGTCGGCTTCACCGCGCGCAGGCTGGATCAGATCCTCGAATGGCTTGTAGCACCAGCGAGAGTAGTTAGAGCCATCCTTCGCCGCGGTGCAGCTGAACAGCGTGGCGAAGAAGTTATCCGGGTCGCCATTGTCGCCCGTCCAGCCCATCATCACGGTCTGGTGCTCGCCAGCTTTCGCGCGTTTCAGGTATTCGCCCCACTCGTAGGTGACGATTTTGGCCTTCACGCCAATTTTCGCCCAGTCGGCCTGGATCATCTCTGCCATACGGCGAGCGTTCGGGTTATAAGGACGCTGTACCGGCATCGCCCACAGATCGATAGCGAAGCCGTCCGCCATGCCCGCTTCCTTCAGCAGTGCTTTGGCTTTGGCCGGATCGTAGGCGTCATCCTGCACCGCGTCGTTGTAGCTCCACATGGTCGGCGGGATCAGGTTTTTCGCCGCCTGGCCCGCGCCCTGGTAAACCGCGTCGATAATCGCTTTCTTGTTCACCGCCATGGTCAGCGCCTGGCGAACCTTGACGTTATCCAGCGGCTTTTTCTCGGTGTTATAGGAGAGATAGCCGACGTTCAGGCCCGGCATCTGCATCAGGTTGATATTCTTGTCTTCCTTCATCCGCGCGAGATCGGCCGGATTCGGATAAGGCATGATCTGGCACTCGCCCTTCTGCAACTTGGCGTAGCGCACCGAGGCATCCGGCGTGATGGAGAAGACCAGGCGATCGATTTTCGGTTTGGTGCCCCAGAACTGGTCAAAGGCTTTATAGAGAATGCGGGAATCTTTCTGATATTGCAGCAGCTGGAACGGGCCGGTGCCGACCGGATTCAAATCGACTTTTTCCGGCGTGCCCGCTTGCAGCATCTTGTCGGCATATTCCGCAGAGAGAATAGACGCGAAATCCATCCCCAGATCGGCCATGAACGGCGCTTCCGCACGGGTCAGCACAAAGCGTACCGTGTGGTCGTCCACCTTCTCAATTTTGCTGATGAGCTTCGGCATGTCCATGCCTTCAAAGTATTCGTAGCTGCCGCCGGAAACGCCATGATACTTGTTGTTTTTATCCAGCTGACGCTCGAAGGAGAACACCACGTCGTCGGCATTAAAGTCACGCGTAGGTTTGAAATCTTTAGTGGTTTGCCACTTCACGCCTTTGCGCAGGTGGAAAGTATAGGTTTTGCCGTCTTCGCTCACGTCCCACTTTTCCGCCAGGCCGGGCTGTAGCTCGGTGGTGCCGACTTTGAACTCCACCAGGCGGTTATAGATCGGTACGGAGCTGGCATCGTAAGTGGTGCCGGAAGTGAAAAGCTGTGGGTTAAAGCCTTCAGGCGATCCTTCGGAACAATAAACGAGGGTTTTGGCCTGGACGCTGGCGGCCACGGTCAGGGCGACCAGGCTCAAACCGACCTTCAGCATCCTGTTTTTAGCCAGGGAATTACGCATGCTTCTGCTCCAGTTGTGATGTTGTATTAGGCAGTTCGTCAGGCCTGTATTTTTTTATAGTGGCCCGTACGTATCAGAAGGTTTGGGTAGAAGACGCGGCGAGGCTGATGCCATCAGACAAATCCTTATCCTTTCTCTTCTGAGCGATCAATTTGTCAACAGTTGCAGAAAACGTCAATACGGCCGTTGGCTATTTACACAGAGGATGAGAGGCGACAGACAAATATAAAAAATAACCAAAAGCGACCTTTTCCAGCGCATATAATGCGCCGTTAACTTTTAATGCCGCTTAAAATAGCGCCAGAAAATCAGCAGCCAGTGAAACGCGTTGCAAAAAAACCCTTGAAAATAGTCGCCTGTATCCCATTTTTTTAACAATACGCTTTGCTTATACCTGCCATTCCAGGCAAAAATTCTGCAACGGCAGGATAAAAAACGGCCAATAACGCGTTTTTTTGGTCATGTACAGCGCAGCGCGAATTAACGCGGCGGTAGCGGGCGGGAAAGGCTTTTTTACGGATAGTAAGGGCATAAAGCGAGACGGGTATTTTTACACCACAGCACGATCGGCTGCCGGTGTCGGCGGCGCTTCAGGGCCGCCGATAACGGATAATCAGTGCGAAACGGCGCGGGAAAGCGTGTTGATAATAACCACGCCGACGATGATAAATGCCATGCCGATTAGCGCGGGCAGATCCAGCCGCTGGCCGTGCCACAGCCAGGCGACCAGCGAGATCAACACGATACCCACGCCCGACCAAATGGCATAGGCGATGCCGGTCGGCAGATGCTGCAGCGTCAGGGACAGACAGTAAAAAGCGATGCCGTAGCAAAATACGGTACCCAGAGTTGGCCACAGCCGCGTAAAACCTTCCGACGTTTTCAGCAAGGTGGTACCAATCACTTCCGCCACAATGGCGATAAATAAAATGAGATACATCATTATGACCGTTTTCCTGGGTTACCCGTTCAGTTAGAGGAAGAAGCGCACAGCGCTTCCGCGGCTTATCTTGCAAGAATCTGCCCCGGTTTTTTTGATCCCACGCATGACTCTCTGCGCCAACCTTAATACGGCCTTAACGGCAGGCAATAAAAAACCCCCGGCCGCTACGGCTCCGGGGGCTGGGGTGTGACGCGGCGCGTCAGATTTTGTCGCCAGAAGCTTTACGCTTTGTCGGATCCGCACACCAGTCGTTCGTCTCTTTGATGCCGCCATCCGGAGAGGTGTAGCCCAGGCAGCCCAGCACCGAGTCGAACAGCTCAACGTGACGATGCGTCGCGCCCACGCGCTGCTGCGCCTGCAGGCGTTCAAAGCGGCTCTGGTTAGCCGGGTCTGCCAGATACTTATCGGAAGCCCACACGATCATCGGCACGCGGAACTGCTCCGGCGGCGCCATATGACGCGGCGTGCCGTGCAGGTGCATGTTATCGCTGATCGATTCGCCGTGGTCGGCCGCGTAGAAGACAATCGCTTTCTTATCGCGCAGCTGATCGAACACGCTTTCCAGCACCGTATCCGTATAAAGTACCGAGTTATCAAAGGCGTTGATCAGCATCGCTTTGCTGCATTTATCGTCCACGCCCATACATTCAGGCTGATAACGGGCAAACTCGCGCGGATAGCGCTGCGAGTAAAGGTAGTGCGAGCCTTTGGTATGCAGCACCACCAGATGCTTGCCTTCAGGATGGCGATCGAGCGACTTTTTCAACTCCGGCACCAGCAGCATATCGTCCACCGACTTGCCCTGGTTCTGCTTTTCCGAACCAATCTGCTCGCGGAACGCGAAGTTATCCGCATCGGTATTGTTATAGAACCAGACTTCACTTTGCATAGCGAAAAGCTCCGAGCTAAAGCCCAGCGACTTCATCACCGCAAAAACGTTCTGTTCTTTCAGCGTGCGGCCTGGCCCTTCATCGGTGCCGCCTTCACGCACGAACATACAGCGCAGCGAAAGCTTGGTTGCGGTGTCGCAGGATTCCCCCCGGAACGCCACCAGGTTTTTCTCGTGGGAAAGCTTTGGCGTGGTATCGCGGTTATAGCCCAGCAGGCCCATATGATCCCAGCGGGTGGTTTCGCCAATCACGAATACCACATAGGTGTCGTCCAGCCCGGCCGGTGCGTTATAGGTAAACTGCTTTGCCGGATCGAACAGGTCTTTACCGTCCATCGTCTCGTCGTAGCTGGTGTAGGCAAACAGCCCCAGCGCCGACAGCCAGTTGGAAGGCAGATAAGAGTGCGCCACCACGCCGCCATAGCTCGGCAGATCGACATTGGTCAGCTTCTCGTTGATGTTCTGCTGCTTGTCGAAATAGCGGATAGGCAGCCAGACCAGCGCCACGGCCAGCAGCAGCACGCCCAGCGGCTTCAGGCGCTGTCCCGGCGTTTTCAGCTGCTCAATCAGCGTCAGGCGCAGCGAGTTGCGCCAGATCAGCAGCAGCGGCAGCGCGCTGACCAGCACCATCCACAGCACAAAATGGTAGCCAATCACCTCTTTCGACAAATCGGTATCCGTGGTCATCACCGACGCGACGATGCCGTAGCCGATCACCACGTTAAAGAAACTCATGTAGTAGCTGGCGGCTACCGAAATCAGCACCAGCGCGGTAGCGGTCACGCGCCAGAAAATTTTGCCGCCCAGCGACAGCAGCCGCATCAGGAAAAAGGTCAGCAGAACGATGGCGACGACTTCCGCCACGGCGGAAAGCCATTCCGCCACGCTGAAGTGGGCCAGAAAGGGATCGAAACGACGATAAAAAACGGGAATATTCAGAAAGATACCGATGTAAAACGCTAGCAAAAACGAGAGCTTTTGCTGCGTCAGTGTTTTAATGTAATTCATGCAACCTTTATCCCGGCGTAGCTTTAGAGTAAACGCTAATCAGACCATACCGTTTCGCCAGAGTTCGGTTATAGGGTCGATTATCACCCTGAGAAACTTTTCCCGGACGATTCTGAAGGGAAAAAATTCACCTCCACGCGCAAGCGGCGTAGTTAACCACATTATCGGGGATTTATCAGTTCAATCGCGGGAATAAGCAGAGAAACGCGGCGGGTCGCAGGGTTACAGACAGCCGGAGCGCCATAGCGGCTCCGGCCAGCGCCGTTATCAGTTGATGATATTCAGCGTTACGTCGATATTGTCGCGGGTTGCGTTAGAGTAAGGGCAGACGATATGGGCCGCGTCCACCAGCTTTTTCGCTTCCGCCGCGTCCATTCCTTCCAGATGGATATTCAATTTAGCTTCGATACCAAAACCGGTCGGCAGCGGCCCGATGCCCACTTCCCCTTCGATAAAGGCTTCTTTTGGCATAGTGATTTTGTCGCGGTTGGCGACAAACTTCATCGCGCCCAGGAAGCAGGCCGAGTAGCCAGCGGCAAACAGCTGTTCAGGGTTGGTGGCTTCGCCGCCCGCGCCGCCCATTTCTTTCGGTACGCCCAGCTTTACGTCCAGCACGCCGTCTGAAGAGGTAGCACGACCGTCACGACCACCGGTGGCTTTTGCTTTGGCACGGTAAACGACTTTTTCTAAAGACATCAGGCAACTCCTTTCATTGGGTTTTATATGCGCTATTAAATCGCGAGCGACTTAATGAGGCGTCTGTAATCAGTATAGACTTTCCGGAGCGAGACTACGGTCTAGCCGTTGAGGCTGTCGCGCAGGCTTTCCAGTTCGGCTTTCAGCACGCGCATTTTTTCCGCATCACAGGCGGCGGCGCAGCTGACGGCCTGAGGTAAATCGACCGCTTTATGGCGCAGCTCGCGACCCTGTTCGGTCAGCGTTACCACGACCTGGCGCTCGTCTTTGCGCGAGCGCTGACGATCCAACAGACCCGCCGCCTCCAGCCTTTTCAGCAGCGGCGTCAGCGTGGCGGAGTCCAGAAACAGCCGTTCGCCGATTTCGGAAACCGTCACGTCATCGCGCTCCCACAGCACCAGCATCACCAGATATTGCGGATAGGTGATATCAAGCGGTGCCAGCAGCTGGCGGTAAAGCTTGTGCAGCGCCAGGTTGGTGGAATAGAGCGCGAAGCAAAGCTGTTGATCAAGCAACAGTGGCGAGGCTTCCGCTTTTTTGTCATCTTTATCTGTGGTCATGGCAAAAAATATAAATAGTGCGCTATATAATTGCAAGCGAATCTTAATGTTCAGGGGAGAAAACCGATGTATTCACTGGAAGAAAAGGCCCGACGCTACGCCAGCAAGGCTCATGCTGACACGGGTCAGCGTCGCAAATATACCGATGAGCCTTATATCGTACATCCGGCTGCGGTAGTGGAGCTGGTGCGCAGCGTAACCGATAACGAAATCATGCTGGCCGCCGCATGGCTACACGACACGGTCGAAGATACGTCCAACACGCTGGCGGATATCGAGAGCCATTTTGGCGCGGAGGTCGCCTCGCTGGTGGCGATGCTGACCGACAGCAAGCAGCCCGACGCAAAAAATCGCGCAGCGCGTAAAGTGGCCCATTTTCGCCATACGGCACAGGCCTCGGGCGACGCCCAGACCATCAAGCTGGCCGATATCATTGATAACACCCGCTCGATTATTCATTACGATCCGCATTTTGCCCGCGTTTATCTGACAGAAAAACGCGTGCAGATCGCCTTGCTGAAAGACGGAAATGAAGCGCTGTGGCGGCAGGCTTCCACTATTATCGAAAGCGGCATTGAGCAGCTGACGCAGGCGCCCTATTACGTGCCGCTTGCCTGGTTCACCCGCCAGCAGCAAAGATATCAGCTGCCGAATTAATCCTTAACCGGGATTTTCGGCGCTTTTCTGCATTAATTAACTCAAATCGGCGCCGCTGCCGCAGGCCGGCGGCATTAATTGGTAAGCCTGCGTCAACTCAGTGCCTATAATCGCCTCGAAAAAATAAGGGGCGTTATGCAATCTGATTTACTTTTTATCCGCCGCAAGGCGTTGGCTTTTATTGGCTGCGCGCTGTTTCTGGCCGCCATGATGGGAATGGTTTTTATCGATGTTCGCTGGATGAACGATGGCGTACACGAAACCTCATTTACTGAAATCGCTCAGGAACTGATGCTGCTGGCTATCGCGCTGCTCTATTTTCATGGCGCATATCGACAGCCTGCCATCAGGCCGACGCTGATATTAATCGGCGGCTTCTTCACCTGTATGCTGATCCGCGAGCTGGATTTCCTGTTCGACGAGCTGTCACACGGCAGCTGGGTGTGGTTCGCGCTGGCCACTGCCGCCGCGTGCGTCGTTATTGCCGTGCTTCAGCCAAAGCGCGCCGTGAAAGGCCTGGCCGATCTGCTGCGTCATCCTGCCTGGGGCATGTTGTGCGCGGGTTTGCTGACCATTCTGGTGTTTGCTCGCCTGTTCGGTATGCGCGACCTGTGGCAGCACCTGATGCTGGATGGCTATAACCATACGGTGAAAAACATGGCGGAGGAAGGCTGCGAACTGCTGGGCTATAGCCTGTGCCTGCTGGCTTCGCTGGGGTATCTGTATGGCGATCGGGCAAAGGCGGAATAAAAAACGCCGCCTTGCCAATACTCGTAAAGCCCGACGTTTAACGCCGGGCTTTTTTATAGCTTATTGCTTGTAAAAAATGTCGCCGGATTCCACTTTCAGGATGCGGCCATCTTCTTTAGAAATCTGCACGTAGTTGCCGCCCATATAGGTCCAGCTGGTGCCCTGCTCAGGCGCGGGCAGGTTGCGGGTTTTCCAGTCCACAATTTCATATTTTTTAGTGCGGTAGCGGTCAGGCACCACGCTGCCGATAGTGAAACGCTGGAAATCGGCAAAAAAGTACTGGATTTCATAAGGATGGGCCGGATCGCGCTGCGGCGCGGCCGTTTCGCCTGAAGGCGTCTGCGCCTGAGAAGGCGTTTGTGCTTCCGGCGCGATCGGCGCGGCGGCCGGGGCATCCGTAGCTGGGGCATCCGCAGCTGGCGCATCCGTGGCTGGCGTATTCGCAGCTGGGACATCCGCAGCTGGCGCGGCGGCGGCAGGATCCTGCTGCGTCTGAACATCTTCTGCAAAAGCCGTAGACACTAACGGCGTGGCAGCCAGTAAAAAAGCAGAAAAGAGAATGGACGTCGACTTACTCATGAGTTTCTCCGCTGAAAATGAAATTATCAGGTGGCACCGGTCAGCGAGGAAGCGCCACTTCGTCACGCGCACATTATCGTTTCTTTTCAGGCAAGGGAAGCAGGAAAAAGCGTGGTCTGCCCTTTTCGCCCAGCGTTATCTTTCGCGTAGCGCCTCTTTCGCCCGGTTCAGCGGTTTCAACAGGTAAGCCATAATGGTTTTGCTGCCGGTATGGATTTCCGCCATCGCGATCATCCCCGGATGCACCGGGAATTTTTTCCCTTTTTTATTAAGCAGATAATCTTTTTCGGTACGCACATAGACGCGATAGTAGTAGTTGTCCCGATGCACCTCGTCCTGGAGGGTATCCGGCGATATGGAAGCCACTTTCCCCTCAAGGCCGCCATAGATATTAAAATCATAGGCGGTCA
The DNA here is from genome assembly GCF_030484085.1 of Erwinia wuhanensis. Classification (NCBI taxonomy): domain Bacteria; kingdom Pseudomonadati; phylum Pseudomonadota; class Gammaproteobacteria; order Enterobacterales; family Erwiniaceae; genus Erwinia; species Erwinia wuhanensis. The sequence goes on along the minus strand of NZ_JAUJUH010000006.1, from coordinate 171,322 downwards.
GCTTGACCACGGCGCGCTGGCCCGGCGTGATAAAAGCCACGTCGCGCGGCGAAATCTGCGCTTCAATCAGCAGCTGTTCATCCAGCGGCACCAGCTCCATCAGGTTGCCGCGCTGCGGGATCACGCCGCCCACCGTGTTGACCTCGATCGCTTTGACGATACCCCTGACCGGCGCGACTATCGTCGTTCGCTTCAGCGCATCGGCGCGTCCGATGATGACCGATCGCTGCGAAGCGGCCTCGGCATTGGCTTTCGCCAGGTCCTCCCGCGCGTGCACGATGTACTGATTTTGCGCGTCGTTCAGCTTGCTTTGCAGATCGTTAGCCTGTCTTTTCAGCCGCAGCACTTCCACGTCGCTGGCCGCGCCCTGCGCCACCAGCGAAGCGGTCAGCTTAAGCTCGCGGTTGATCAACGTCAGCGCTTCACGCAGGCCGCTCAGCGTTTTGTCCAGGTTCTCCCTGCGCGAGCGATACAGCGCCGTCTCGGCCGCCACCAGATCGCCGTCCTCCAGCACCTCGGGCGGAAAATTCAGCTCGCTGCCCGCCGTTTCCGCCTGTAAACGGGCCGCCGTCGCCAGCGCCGCCCGCATTCTTGCCGTGCTCTCCTGTAGCCCGGAATCCAGCTGCGTGGGATCCAGCAACGCCAACACCTGGCCCGCCTCCACCACGTCGCCTTCACGCACTTTCAGCGTTTGCAGAATGCCGCCTTCCAGCGACTGCACGATCTGCGCGTGGCTGCTGGGGATGACTTTGCCGACGCCGACCGTGACCTCATCCAGTTCAAACAGGCTGGCCCAGAGAAAAAACAGCAGCAGCATCGTCAGCAGCGACCAGACGATCAGCGCGCTGCCGCGCGCGGCCGTTTTTTTGCGGCCTCTGAAGCGTCCGCTCATGATGACGCCTCCGTTTTGCGGCGCGGCGCGGCCGGTTTAACCAGCAGCTGCTCCTTCGTCCCGTCACGCACGATTTTGCCGTTATCCAACAGTAAAATACGATCCACCAGCTGCATCACTGCCGGTCGGTGCGTGGCGATAATCAGCGTTTTCTCGCCCGACCAGGCCTTAAGCTTTTCGATCAGGCGGCTTTCGGCGGCGTCGTCCAGCCAGGCCGTCGGCTCATCCAGCAGCAGCACGGCGGGCTGGCGCAACAGTGCGCGGGCCAGCAGCAGCAGCTGGCGCTGCCCGCCGGACAAGCCTTTGCCGCCCTCGTGAAGCAGATAGTCCAGGCCTTCCGGCAGCTGGCGGATAAAGGTCATAGCGCCAGTGATAGCCAGCGCTTCCTGCATCTCCTCCTCCGTAGCCAGCGGCATTCCCAGGCGCAAATTCTGACGGATGGTGCCGAAAAACAGCGACGAGGACTGGCTGACCAGGCTGACGTCGCGCCGGACATCCAGCGGATCGAGCGTGTCGAGCCGGTCGCCATCCAGCAGCAGCACGCCCTGCGTAGGCCGCAGCAGCCCCGCCAGCATTTGCAGCAGCGTGGATTTGCCAGATCCGTTGCGGCCCAGCAGCGCGATTTTCTCGCCGGGCTTGATGGTCAGCTTATCGAGCGCCAGCGCCGCCTGGGCGGCTTCAGGGCTATAACGATAGACAATACCGTCCAGGCTGTAGTCGCCGTACAGTTTTGCGCGATGCACCTGCGCCCCGCGCTCGGGCTGGTCTACCTCGCTGTTTAGCAGGCTTGCCAGCCCTTCTCTGGCGACTTTCGCCTGCTGCCAGCGGCTAAAAATCATCGCCAGCTGGCCCAGCGGCGCCATCATGCGCGAGGCCAGCATCGAGCAGCCAATCAGCACGCCGGTGGAGATATCGCCGTCCATCGCCAGCAACGCCCCCACCAGCACCACGCTGACATAGGCCAGCGTCTGTACCTCGCTGGTCCAGCTGGCCAGCAGCCCGCTGATAAAACGCTGCCTGACCGTCGCCTTGCCGATCGTTTCGTTCAGGTGGTTCCACTGGTTCTGAAAGTAAGGCTCGCCGCGCAGCAGCTTGATATCGTCCGCGCCCTGCACCGACTCCACCAGCATGGCGTTACGCAGGGCCGACTCGCGCATGGTGGCTCTGGAAAGCTTCGCCAGCGGCCGCTGCGCCAGCAGTCCCGGCAGCACAATCAGCGGGATCGCCACCAGCGGCACCAGCACCAGCCAGCCGCCCAGCAGCCAGAGCACGATCAGAAAGAGGATCAGAAACGGCAGATCGGCCACGGCGGAGATAGTGGTGGAGGCGATCAGCTCGCGCAGCTGCTCCAGCTCGCGGATCTGCGCGATAAAAGATCCGGTTGATTTTGGCCGCGCGTCGCTACGGATGCGCAAGGCGTGGCCGAAGACCTTGTCGGAAATACGCAAATCGGCGCGCTTGCCCGCCCAGTCGGAAATATAAGTGCGGGCCATGCGCAGGATAAAGATAAAAGTCAGCGCAATCATAACGCCGCCAAACAGTACCCACAGTGACGGCACGGACTGCGAAGGAATAATGCGGTCGTACACCTGCATGGTAAACAGCATCGCCGCCAGGCCCAGCACGTTGATCATCAGCGAGGCGAACATGATGTTGATCCAGCTCGGCCACTCCCGCAGCAGCGTCTGCCACAGCCAGCTGGCGCGGTAAGGCTGAATATAGTCGTCGACTCTGGCGTCGGGCACGGCGGTTTCAGGGCGGGCAAGCAGCACGCGCTGCGCATAGCGGCCCAGCTCTTCCACGCTGAGCACGCTTTGCAGCTGTTTTTCGCCGGTCAGCATCACGCTCGCCTGGCCTTCGGCGCTCAGTGATGTGACCACGCCGACGCCGCGCGCGCCGAAATCCACCACCAGCGGCAGCCGCCAGGCGTCCAGCCAGTCGGGATGGAAGTCGTCAAACAGCACCAGCAGGCCGAGCTGGCGCGCCATGTTTTCAATCAGCTTGTCCTGCGGCAGCTGTCGCAGCTGCCACTCCGCCTCGCCTTTTACCCGCTCTGGCGAAGCCTCAAGGCGATAATGCCTGGCGATCAGCAGCAGGGCCTCCAGCCACGGCAGGTAGCGGCTTTTTTCAGCATGGCCGGTGGCGTCGTTATCTGAGAAAGGGTTGTTCATAAGGCTCATTTTTCACTGTTTGCCGCTGCGCCTGGACGGCCGGCATATTGATGCTGAAGGCGTCTCTGGCCATACCGGCCAGCGCAAGATAAGTTACTTCGGCGGCCCAAAGGTCGCGGCGGGCATTGATAAGATCCAGCTCCGCGCGGCTGATTTCCTGTTCGGCGTTGAGCAAATCAAGCACGTTCCTGTTGCCCAGTGCCAGATATTGCTCGCGGTAAAGCGACCGCGTCTCGGTAATGGTGCGCAGCCGCCGGGCGAGGATGCTGATGTTGTTTTGCAGACCAGCCATGCTCTGAAACGCGCTGCGTTGTCGGTCGGTCAGCTCCAGCTTCTGGCTGCTGATGGTTTCTCTGGCCGCGGCCAGCGCGCGGGCGCTGGCGTTTTCCTGCGCCGCCAGCGCGCCGCCCTGATAGAGGGTGCTGTTCAGGGAGAGATAGACGTTTTGATACTGGCTACGGCTCTGATAGCGGGCGATATCGCCGATATATTTGTTGCTGCTGGCCTCCAGCGACAGCGTGGGATAACGCTGCGCTTTGCTGCTGCGCAGGTCAGCGCTGGCGATGGCGGCGTCGGCCTGTGCGATGAGGATGGTGGGGTTTCTGTTCAGATCGAGCGTGGCGCCCAGTTTGCGGATCAGCGGTTGTAGATCCAGCGGCGTGGCGAGCGGCCTGTCCGCGATCGGCTGGCCCAGCAGCGCCTGAAGGTGGTACTTCGCCTGGCGAAGTTTGATCTCGCTCTCCTGCTGCTGCGCCTCGGCCGCTTCAACGCGTGCCTGCGCCTGTACGGGATCGACGCGCGTGCTGGCGCCCGCCGTCGCGCGCAGCTGCGTAAGCCGTAAAATATCCTGCAGCGCCCTGACCTGTTTGCGTGCGTTATCAAGCTGCTGCGTATAGCGACAGACCTCGTTCAGCGCCAGCGCCGTTTGCTCAATCACGCTATCGACCTGCGCCAGCAAAGCGGCCTGCTGTCGCAGATAACCGGCCGTTGCCCGATCCACCGCGCCGCCGGTTTTGCCAAAGTCATAAAGCATTTGCGACAGCCCCAGCGTGGCGATTTGCCCGCTGCCTTCGTCCTGCTGTCGGCCCGAGGTAACCCCCGCTTTAATCGCGGGAAGGTAGCCCGCGCTGGCGTTATCGATGCTAAAGCCCGCCGACTCCAGCGAGGCGATGCTGCTGCTGATGGCCGGATGGTGCTGCACCGCCAGCAGGATCGCGGCGTGCCAGTCGACGGGCAGCGTTTTGCCGTCGCCCGTCGGCAGCATATCGGTCTGGTCTGCGGCGGCCTCAGGCAGGGTGTCCGGCGCGCCGGAAAAAAGCCCCCAGAATCCATCAGGCGCTTCTTTCGGCGGCGACGGCTGCGCAAGGCTGACACAAGGCAGCGCCAGCAGGCAGCAAAAGGCGGTAAAACGTCTTTCCATAGCTTCATCCTGAAAATCCCTGGCCAGGCCGGGCGGCAGGCGCGTCGCCCGGCGCTTGCTTAGCCAATAACGATATCGTCTTCGATATAGAGCTGCACCAGCGAGCCGTCGGCGGCCGTGCTGGTGTAGTGCTCGTAGCTGATGCCGTCCGCCAGCAGGGCCGTCGATTGCGTCCAGCTGCCGTTTAGCGTCACCGTATCGCCTTCCGCGCCCTTGACGTAGAGCGTGTTATTGTCGTCGGTGATATTGAACAGGCTTTCCGCGCTGACGGTCAGGCTGTCGTTAACGCTGTCGTCCAGCATATCTACGGCTTCGATATTGCTGACTCGGGCGGAGATAGCGCTCAGATCCAGCGAGCCGCTGCCGTGCCAGGCCAGGGTATCACTGCCGTCCGCGCCGTTTATCGAGGTGAAGTCGGTATCGTAAAGCTGGAATATATCGCTGCCGCCGGAGCCGCTAAAGGTGAGCGCGCCGCCCGCGCTGCCGTCCACCGTCACCCCTAAGCTGACGCTCAGCGACGCGCTGCTGCCGTCCGATAAGGTGTAGGTGAAGGTATCGGTATGGCCGCTTTGCGCGGCCGCCTCATCCGGCACGTAGCGGTAGTGGCCCGCGCCGTCGATAGCCAGCATACCCCAGTAGCCTTGCAGACTCGCGGCCTCGCCGTCGACCACGGCGGTTTCGCCATTCTGGCTGACGGAGACGAGCGTCAGATCCTGCATTTCTTCGGCGCTCAACGAGCCTTCAATCCCGGCGGTTACTTCGTTAAAGGTTATGCCTTCCTGTACGTAAAGCTTAATAGCCGTGCCATTGAGCGTGGCGCTGGTGTAAAGCGTATAAACGATGTTATTCAGCGTTTCCACGCCGCTGACCAGCCACTCGCCCGCCAGAGAAAGCGAATCCTCGCTGCCGCCGCGTACGTAAAGCGCGTTGCCGTCGCCGGTGACGCTGGCGATATCATCAACGTTCAGCGTCAGCACCGCCGCCGCACCGTTATCCTGAAGATCTATCGCCTCGATATTGCTGACCTTACCGGCAAGATCGCTCAGCCGCAGCTCGCCCTCGCCGCGCCAGACCAGCGTATCGTGACCGGCCTTGCCGTCCAGCACGGTCAGCTGCGTGTCGTAAATCGCAAAGCTGTCGTCGCCGACCGTGCCCGCGAAGGTCAGCGCGCCGCCGCCCAGGCCATCCACCGCCACGCCCGGCGTCACCGTCAGCGTTTGCGTGGTGCCGTCGCTCAGCAGATACGTAAAGGCATCTTCGCTGCTGGCAAGCGGGATCGTCGAGCCGCTGGCCAGCGTATAGGTGTAGCTGCCGTCGCTGTGAATGGTCAGCGAGCCATATTCGCCAACGATCGTCGTACCCGCCGCCGCTACCAGCGTGTAGCTGGCCGCGCCGGTGACGATGCCTGCCGCAATAGATTTCACTATCAGGCCGTTATCGCTGGTAAAGACGGATCCGGCGCTGCTGGCATCGGCGGTAACCTGATAGTCGGTGGTGCTGACGATATTGACCGCCACCTCGATCGCCAGTTCGTCATAAACCGTGAGCAACAGCAGGCTGGTGTGGCCGCTCTGCGTGGTGTCGATGGTCAGACGATAAGTGCCGACCGGCTGGTCAGAAAGCGTCACGTTCAGCGCGCTGCTGCTGGTCAGCGCCTGTGAGCCGCCGGTGACGGTTTCCCAGGCGAAGGTCTGCCCGTTGTAGCGCTGCAATGACCACGTGGCCGACACGCTGTTATCGGCATCGATCGAGGCGCCGGAGACGCTGAAGCCGATCGCCTGTTGGTCGCTACTGCTGGCGATGACGAAGCTGTCGCTGATAAAACTGTTGCTTTCCTCCTCCACGGTAACCGTCTGCGCCACGCTGTCGCTGAGCAGTGTCACCTGGCCGGTGACGTCGGCGGCATTGTTCTCCGCTGCGGTTTCCGTGGCGCTGAAGGCTATTTCGCTGTCGACCAGCAGGGTAACGCTTTGCCCGTCGGCCGCGGTGCTGACGTAGCGGTCGTAGCTGGCGTTGTTAAGCACCTCGCTGCCGATCCACTGCCAGCTGCCGCCCAGCGTCAGCGTATCGCCAGCCTCGCCTTTCACATAAAGCGTGTTGTCGTCATCGGTAATATCCGCCACGTTTTGCGCGGAAATCAGCAAATTGCCCGCGTCGGCGGCCAGCTCGATCTCTTCAATATTGCTGACTTTGTCCGCGATCTCACTGACCGTCAGCGTGCTGGCGCGCCAGACCAGCGTATCCAGCCCGGCGCCGCCATCGATACTGGCGAAGTCGCTGCCGTCAACGTTAAAAAGATCGTTGCCGTCCGTGCCCGTAATCGCTTCTGCGGCGACCACGTCATATTCACTGCCTGACGAGCTGTCCTGGTAGCTCGCCGCCGAAAGCGCAACCGACTGCTGCACGTTGAGATCGACAGCGACGCCCGCCCCGGTCGTGCCTGTGTAATGCGTGTACAAAACGCTGTTTATCACCGTGGTGCCGCTGTTGATCCAGCTTCCCACCAGCGTAACGGTGTCGCCCGCTGCGCCGGTAACGGTGAGCGTATTCACGTCGTTGGTGATATCGACCACGTCCTGAGCAGTGACCACCACGCTGCCGCTGCTTTCTGCCGCGAGCGCCAGGGTTTCGATATTGCTGACTCTGGCGGCGACATCGCTCAGCACCAGTTCGGCCTTGCCGTACCAGGCCAGGGTATCGCTGCCGTCCGCGCCGTCCATCTGCGCAAAATCCGTATCGTAAACCGCGAAAACGTCATTCGCCTCCGTGCCCTGGAATACCAGCGCGCCGCCATTGCTGCCGTCAACCTCCACGCCCAGGTTGACGGTAAGCGTGGCCGTAACCACCTTGCCGTTCACCCCTTGCAGCGCGTAGGTAAAGATATCCTGAGAGCCTGACGGCAGCGTGGTGGCATCCGGCGTATAGAGATAGGTGCCGTCGCTATAGAGCAGCAGCGTGCCATATTCGCCGACCAGGGTGATGCCGCTTTCGGTTACGGCAACGTAGCTGCTGTCGACGTCGGTATCGGCACTGCCGTCGCCCGCTTTGGCGTAAAGCCGGGTATAAATGGAGCTGAGCTTGTCGATGGCGCCGTCGATGCCCTCGTCGGTCAGCAGGTTGCCTGAAGCGGCCTGGCTGGCGGTGATCTCATAGTCCGTGGTGCTGGTTACGGAGACAGCCATATCCAGTATCACGTCGTTGTCCGCGCCCGTGGTGACGATGGCGAGGCGCCAGGTACCGGCCTCCTCAACCAGCGTCGATATATCCAGCGTCAGCAGCACCTCGCCGTTGTGATCGCCCGCCGGCACCACAAGATTATCGGTCGTTACCGTTGTCCAGCTGCCGTCGCTGCCCAGCTGCTGAAGTTCATAAGCGATGTTTTTCTCGGTGGCAAAATCGTTGCCGAACAGCCCCTGCTCGGTTTTCAGCGTCAGCGTGCCGGACACCCGATCGTCGGCGGAGACCAGCGTAAAGGCGCTGGTATAGTTCACCGTGCCGCCCGTTGTCAGCACCACATCCGTATCGCTGGCTTCGGTGGTGCGCCAGCTTACGGCTACGCTGGCGTCGGCAGCATTGGCGGAAGCAATATCCGTGACGGCGTCGGCGCTGGGATCGGTAGCATCCCAGCTGAGCGTCAGCGCATCGTTGGTGCTGCCGATCTGGATATAGAGCTGCGCTGAAGAGGTCTTGCCGGTGGCGGAGTCGGTCAGGGTATAGGTAAAGACTTCGACCTTGCCGATACTGTTCATCGAGACGGCAGGGATATATTCATAGCTGCCGTCGCCGCCGATCATCAGCATGCCGTACTGGCCGACCAGCGTAGTTTTGGTGATGGCGCCCAGCGTCACTTTAGTCACGTTGCCATCGCTATTGGTAACGCTGACGGAAGAAACCAGGGTCGAGGCGCCGTGCGGGATCGTGTCCGGGCCGTAGATCCCGTCCGCATCGCTCATTACGTTGCCTGCCGCCGTGGTGTAATCGGTGGTGGTGGCCTCTTCGGCCAGGGTATAAACCGTCTCCCGCGCTTCGAGATCGAAGCTGGCGCCAATGTTAATGCCCGCCGTGGTATAAACCAGCTGATAGGTTCCGGCGGTCAGACCGGACAGCGTCAGCGTGGCAGTATTGGCTCCTGAGCCAAACAGGCCGAACAGATTGCTGCTGCCTCCCTGCGAAACATCTACCCATTCGCCGGTGGCAGAGTGGTACTTTTGCAGGATCAGCGTGGAGTTGCTGGCAACGTTCAGGAAGGCGGACGAGGTAGCCGTTACGTTAAGATCGATAAAGGTGCCGTCCGCCACCACGATCGCATCGCTGACAATGGTGTTATTAATCGCAATCAGGCCGCTGTCGCTGATTAAGGTGCCCAGATCGTCCTCTACGCTGACCGGATAGGTAAAGCCGACCGCGGCCTCCGCGCTGATATTGTCCATTGCCGTCAGGATAACGGCCTGCACATCCAGGTTGAGCGTGGCGGACGGCGCGCTGCTGTTGCCCGCCCCATCCGTCACCGTAAACGTCAGCTCGTGGCTGCCATCGTATAATCCGTCTTCATCGGTAAACTGCCAGCTGCCGTCTTCGGCTACGGTGGCCTCTCCCACTTTTTCACCTTTGTCGTAAAGCGTGACGGTTGCGCCCGGCTCCGCGCTGCCGCTGAAGGTGGCTTTGCTGTCGGTCAGCGTCTCTGTGCGGTCTACGACGATACCGGCTTCATCCGTAATCACGATGGAGGCGGGATCGATGCCTTCCGGCGCGATGGTGTCGACGGTGTAGTCAATCGCCGCTGATGCGCCGCTGGTATTGCCCGCCTCGTCGATTACTTCAAAGGAAATATCGTGATCGCCTTCCGCCAGCGGTTGGTCCGGCGTGAACGACCAGCTGCCGTCTTCGCTTACCGTGGTTTCACCAAGCGCCGTATCGCCGTCGCTGATTATTACGGTCGCGCCCGGTTCGGCGCTGCCGCTGAAGGTTGGCGTGGTGGCGGATGTGGCGCTGGCCGAATCGATGGCTGTACCGTCGGGATTGGTGATGATGACGGCCGGTGTTTCAATACCTTCCGGCGCGGTGGTATCGACGGTGTAGTCAATCGGCGCTGATGCGCCGCTGGTATTGCCCGCCTCGTCGATTATTTCGAAGGAGATATCGTGATCGCCCTCCGCCAGCGGCTCGTCCGGCGTGTACGACCAGCTGCCGTCTTCGTTTACCGTGGTTTCGCCGAGCGCCATATCACCGTCGCTGACGACGACGGTCGCGCCCGGCTCCGCGCCGTCGCCGCTGAAGGTCGGCGTGGTAGCGCTGGTCGCGCCAGACGGATCGATGGCGTTGCCGTCCGGATCGGTGATAACAACGGCCGAGGCGTCCGGCACGTCCGGCGCGGTGGTATCAACGGTGTAATCAATGGAGTCTGAAGGGCCGCTGCTGTTGCCTGCTTCATCCACCACTTCAAAGGAGATATCGTGATCGCCCTCCGCCAGCGGCTCGTCCGGCGTGTACGACCAGCTGCCGTCTTCGTTTACCGTGGTTTCGCCGAGCGCCACATCACCGTCGCTGATGACGACGGTCGCGCCCGGCTCCGCGCCGTTGCCGCTGAAGGTCGGCGTGGTGGTGGTGGTGTCGCTGCCGGGAACGATAGCTGCACCGTCCGGATCGGTGATGACGATGGCCGAAGTGTCCGGCACGTCCGGCGCGGTGGTATCAACGGTGTAATCAATGGAGTCTGAAGGGCCGCTGCCGTTGCCCGCCTCGTCGATTATTTCGAAGGAGATATCGTGGTCGCCCTCCGCCAGCGGCTCCTCTGGCGTAAACGACCAGCTGCCGTCCTCCGCCACGGTCGCTTCGCCGATGGCCGTTTCACCGTCGCTGATGACGACGGTCGCGCCCGGCTCCGCGCCGTCGCCGCTGAAGGTCGGCGTGGTGGCGGATGTGGCGCCAGACGGATCGATGGCGGCGCCGTCCGGATCGGTGATAACAACGGCCGAGGCGTCCGGCACGTCCGGTGCGGTGGTATCAACGGTGTAGTCAATGGAGTCTGAAGGGCCGCTGCCGTTGCCTGCCTCATCCACCACTTCAAAGGAGATATCGTGGTCGCCCTCCGCCAGCGGCTCGTCCGGCGTGAACGACCAGCTGCCGTCCTCCGCCACGGTCGCTTCGCCGATGGCCGTTTCACCGTCGCTGACCACCACGGTTGCGCCCGGTTCGGCGCCATCGCCGCTGAAAGTTGGCGTGGTGGTGCTGGTGTCGCTGGCCGGATCGATGGCGTTGCCGGCGGGATCGGTGATAACAACGGCTGAGGCGTCCGGCACATCCGGCGCGGTGGTATCAACGGTGTAATCAATGGAGTCTGAAGGGCCGCTGCCGTTGCCCGCCTCGTCGATTATTTCGAAGGAGATATCGTGGTCGCCCTCCGCCAGCGGCTCGTCCGGCGTGTACGACCAGCTGCCGTCTTCGTTTACCGTGGTTTCGCCAATGACCTCGTCGCCGTCGCTGACCACCACTGTGCTGCCCGGCTCCGCGCCGTCGCCGCTGAAGGTCGGCGTAGGATCAGAGGACGCGCTGCCCGGATCGATGGCGTTGCCCGCTTCATCCGTAATCACTACGCCGGCAGTATCCACCCCTTCCGGCGCAGTGACATCAATCACCAAATCAACACTGTTGCTACTGCTGACGCCGTTTATATCGGGGCCAATAACCGTGATAGTGTGGGCACCTTCCGGTAATGCTTCCGGCGTAAACGTCCAGCTGCCGTTTGCCTCGACTACCGTTTCGCCCAGCAGCGCATCACCGTTAGCGATCGTCACCGTGCCGCCCGGCTGATAATTGCTGCCGCTGAACATCGGCGTGCTGTCGCGGGTCGCCTCGCCGCTGTTGATAATGTTGCCGCTGTCATCAGCAATCACTACGACAGGCACTATGCCTTCAGGCGCGGGGATATCCTCGTCCAGGATATTTTCCGGATCGATTAAGCCATCTTCACCACCGTTTTCGGTTTCGGTATTGCTCTGAGCGTCCACCACTACGTCCACGCTGTCGCTGACGCCGTTGCCGTTTATATCTGTGCCATCCACAACGATAGTGTGACCGCCATCCGCCAGCGCCTCATTCGGCGTAAAGCTCCAGCGCCCGTTTTCATCCACGGTGGTTTCGCCAATGACGGCTCCTCCATCGCTGATCACGACGGTGGATCCCGGCGCCATGCCTTCTCCGCTTAACGTAAGCGTGCTGTCGCTGATGGTATCGCCGCTGTTGAGGATATTGCCGCTGGCGTCGGTTAAAACGATGGATGGGCTGACCGTGGACGCGGCATCATCGTCGGATGAAGAGCCGCCGCCGCTGGAATGATTCGAGACGCCGATGCCGATCAGCAGCGCAGCTGCACCAATCCCCCCTCCCGCAGCCAGCATGACGCTATTGTCCCCCACGGTCAGAAGTTCAGCGGAAGTATCGGTGAGCTCATACACGGCAGAAGCCGGGTCATAGTCAAAGGCATACACGACGCCGTCCGGATCGGAGGCGGTCACGGCTGGCGGCACGTCCGGCGCGTAATTATCCAGCAATACCTCATAATTTTCGCCGGTGGCTTCGTCTGCCCATGTCAGCTTAAGACCGCTATTGCTTTTGGTGGCTTTAATTTGCGCGGGAAGGTTGCCATCATTACTGTGCACTTCAAAAGTAGAGGCGTTTGCAGGCGGCGTCAGAGAAAGAGGCTGTTGTGGAATTAAGTTGTGTCTGGCAATGACTTTACCGCTGACATCTTTGATGATTAATTGTAGGTTCATTTTTTCACCGATAATATATTTAAAATATATGAATAGCTTTCCGAAAATCACTACCCCGGTTGGAAAAAACAAATCATTACGGCCTGTTCAGGGACAGGCGTCTTTTTATTAAAAAGATAAGCGTCAAAAGTAATCTTAAAAAATTAAATCAGAATCAATAATATTCTGCCGTATTTAATCATTTTTTGTTATCACGACCGTGCATTAAACAGCGTCGGCTGCGCTTGTTTTTTTCTGGAAATAATACGGCCTGATCATATCGCCTTTAAGGTAAACGCCTTTACCGCCCGTCATCTGGCAAAAGGTAATAAAATCATGAGGTACATGCAGTGAAAGCAGACGAAACTGCAACAGCTGCATCACCTGCCACAGCCGTTGATTGGAAGATTGCAGTCCATGACGATCCCAAACGTGATAGAGAATATCTTTGAACAGTACGGCATTGTCGTTGGCGTTCTGTAACAGGAAAAGAAGCAGACGCAGCATGGTCTCCCGCAGCCGATATTCTTTGATAGCGCTGTGGTTTCTCTTATCGAAATTGGAAATTCTACGATGGCTCAGATCAAACTGGACGTATTGTCCAATGTAGTAGCCTGCAATAATTTTCCCCAACGGTGCCTCCGATATAAGACGCTTACGGAAATCTTATTGCATTAATATTACATGTTTAAATTGATAATTTAAGCGCTTTGTTAAGAATGATAAACATAAACAGATACATCTATACAATAAAATAAAAGTAGCATAAAAGCCTAATCAGTTTATTCACAAGCCGTTAATAATAACATCTGTATAACAACATCCCAGAATTCTCCCTGTCGTGACGCCGTTTTTTACTTAACGGATTATTTTAACTTCCTGACAAATTCAGAATTTAATTCTGATAAAAACAATCAGGAACGAACCTGAGTTATTTTTATATAAATTAAATCAAAGGGTTAACTATAAAATTGGGTTTATCCTGGTGCGTAAAGATTTTGCTGTCTGTAGGTCAATAAACAACAATAAGGAGGATGAATACTGCTGTAAAATCTTGCTGACCGTCACGATTGTCCGGGCGTCAGCCTGTTGTCCAGCCAGTGTGTCGGGCGCGGAACCGGTATGACAGGTTCCCTCCCCCTACACCCATTTAAAATCTTATTTATTATTAATACTTTATATTCGTTTTAAAGCGGGTATTGCTTTGCAAAGACTTCGGCGAACCAGTCTATAAATACCCGGACTTTAGGTGAAAGGTAACGCCGATCGGGGTACAGAATGGATACGGGTTTAGTGACGGTGGCGTAATCGGTCAGGACTTCCGTCAATCTGCCGGCCTGGATATGCGGCTCTCATGGCGGCTTTCTCCTCCTTTATCAGACAAACCGGTAGCGCTTTGTTTCTTAGCAGATAAACATTAATGAGCACCGCTCATATTGTCGTTTTTCGATAAGCCATTATCAGTCGCGGTTATTTCAGTAAGATAGGAAGACCTTTCCTTCAGATAATCATTTATGACTCCTTCTCAGGCTGGCGCGCTGATGGCGACTCGCAAAACCTCCGGCTTTCTTTTTGTCGCTATTCTTAGCGCATTAATGGCCTTTACCTCGTTATCCACCGATATCTATCTGCCCGCCATGCCCATAATGGCAAAAGAATTACAGGGCAATGTGGAATTAACCATTACCGGTTTTTTGATTGGCTTTTGCCTGGCCCAGCTGATTTGGGGGCCGTTGAGCGACCATTTTGGCCGTCGGCTACCGCTGTTTATCGGCATGGCGCTGTTTATTATCGGCTCGGCGGGCTGCGCGCTTTCCACGACCCTGACGCAGATTGTTTTCTGGCGCGTATTTCAGGCTTTGGGTGCCTGTACCGGCCCGATGCTGGCGCGCGCGATGATCCGCGATCTGTACAGCCGTACCCGCGCAGCACAGATGCTCTCTACGCTGATGGTTATTATGGCGATTGCGCCGATTATCGGCCCGCTGCTGGGCGGACAAATGATTAAGGTCGCCTCCTGGCATGCTATTTTCTGGCTGCTGGCCGTGATTGGCGTGCTAATGCTGATACTGTTAGCCTGGCTGCCGGAAACGCTGCCCGCAGAGAAACGCGTCAGGGCGTCTTTAACCAGCGCCTTTCATAACTATGCTCTGCTGCTGAAAAACAGCCAGTTTATGCGCTATACGCTCTGCGTAACCTTCTATTACGTGGCCGCCTACGCGTTTATTACCGGCTCGCCTTTTGTCTACATTACTTATTTCGGCATCGACCCGCAGTATTACGGCTGGCTGTTTGCGCTGAATATTGTTGGCGTGATGAGCGTCAGCCTGGTTAACCGGCGCCTGGTGCATCGCTATCCGCTTGAAACCCTGCTGAAATTCGCCGTGGTCGTTGCGGCCGTCGCCACCCTGGTGCTGGCGCTGGCTGCAAAACTGGCTATCGGCGGTGCCGTACTGATTGCGCTGCCGATTTTTATTTTTTTCGCCATGAACGGCATTGTCGCCGCCACGTCGACGGCCGCCGCGCTGGATAGCGTGCCGCATATGGCCGGTTCCGCCTCGGCATTGGTTGGTTCGCTACAGTACGGCAGCGGCATCGTCTCTTCCCTGTTGCTGGCAGGGTTCAGTGACGGCACGCCCTGGACCATGGCCTGGATTATCGCGCTCTTTACGGTCGCCAGCGCGATGATAGCGCTGACCACGCGGCCGGGGAATTAGCCGGTCAGCTGCCGACAGGATAGGTCAGCACTCGCTACAAGCCTGCCGCCGCTGGCTTCAGTTATGAGCATGGCTAATAAGCTCTTGCGCATTATCCCCTCTAATCGAATAAATCTTTCTGCCGTATGCTTTTTGGACTCGTAAACAAAAGGCAACGTCATGCAAACAGTCACGCTAAACAACGGAATTGCCATGCCCCTGCTGGGCTTTGGCGTTTTTCAGATGACGGATGCGGCAGAATGCGAACGCGCGGTTATCGATGCTCTGGCAACCGGCTACCGCTTAATAGACACCGCCGCGTCTTATCAGAATGAAACCCAGGTCGGTAACGCGCTGAAGCAGAGCGGCATTGCGCGCGACGAGCTGTTTATCACCACTAAATTATGGTTACAGGACGCCAGCTACGAGGGGGCAAAAGCGCAGTTCGAGCGCTCGCTGAACCGCCTACAGCTGGACTATGTCGATCTCTACCTGATTCACCAGCCCTATGGCGACGTACACGGCGCGTGGCGCGCGATGGAAGAGCTGCATCAGTCTGGCAAAATCCGCGCGATTGGCGTCAGTAATTTCCAGCCGGATCGGCTGGCCGATCTGATGGCTTTCAACACTGTGCCGCCTGCCGTGAATCAGGTGGAGGTGAATCCGTTTAACCAACAGCTGCACGCGGCACCGTGGATGCAGAGCCGTGGCATCCAGCCGGAAGCCTGGGCGCCTTTTGCCGAAGGCAGGAACGGCCTGTTCCAGCATCCGGTTCTGAGCGCTATCGGTGAAAAACAGGGCAAAAGCGTGGGCCAGGTGGTTTTACGCTGGCTTTTCCAACGCGGCATCGTGTCGCTGGCGAAATCCGTCCGTAAAGAGCGGATGGCAGAAAACATCAATATTCTCGACTTTACGCTGACCGACGCGGAAATGATGCAAATCGCCGCGCTGGATACGGCCACCAGCGCCTTCTTCTCGCATCGCGATCCGGCCATGGTGGAGTGGCTCACTAAACGCAAACTCGACGTCTGATGCCGTTCGCTAATCAGGCTCTCTGTTCAATCGCAAGGGGTTCAACAATGCAAAAACGTATTCTTGGTCAATCCGGGCTGGAAGTGTCGGCGCTGGGACTGGGCTGTATGGGGTTAAGCTTCGGTTATGGCCCGGCAACCGGGACGAAACAGGCCGTGGAATTAATCCGCGCCGCCGTCGAGCGCGGCGTGACTTTTTTTGATACGGCCGAAGTCTACGGGCCTTATTTAAATGAAGAAGTGGTGGGAGAAGCGCTGAAGCCTTTCCGCGATCGCGTGGTCATTGCCACTAAGTTCGGTTTTACCTTTGGTGAAGACAATAAGCAGCAGATCTTAAACAGCCGCCCGGAGCATATTCGCGAGGCAGTTGAAGGATCGCTGCGCCGCCTGAAAACCGACGTGATCGATCTGCTTTATCAGCACCGCGTCGATCCTGAGGTGCCGATTGAAGATGTGGCGGGAACGGTGAAGGATCTGATTGCCGAAGGCAAAGTAAAACACTTTGGCCTGTCTGAAGCGGGCGCAAAAACCGTTCGTCGTGCACACGCGATCCAGCCGGTAGCCGCGCTGCAAAGTGAATATTCGATGTGGTGGCGCGAGCCGGAGCAGGAAATTCTACCGGTGCTGGAAGAGCTGGGCATCGGCTTTGTGCCCTTCAGCCCGTTAGGCAAAGGGTTCCTTACGGGCGCGATCAAAGCGGGCACCGCTTTCGGCGAAGATGACTTCCGCAGCAAGGTGCCGCGTTTTGCCGCCGAGGCGCTGGAAGCCAATGAAAAGCTGGTTACTTTACTGGCGCAGCTGGCCGCAGAGAAAAATGCCACTTCCGCGCAAATTGCTCTGGCCTGGCTCCTGGCGCAAAAACCGTGGATAGCACCGATTCCCGGCACCACTAAGCTACATCGTCTGGAGGAAAACCTGGCCTCGGTCGCGATCCAGCTCGATCAAAGCGATCTGCATAAAATCAATCAGGCGCTGGAGACGATAAAAATCGTCGGCGAACGTTATCCGGCTGCGCTACAGGCGCGCGTCGGGCGCTAACGGTCAAGGCTTGCGGGACACCGTAAGCCTTTTCTTTTCGGCGATTTTCCTGCCCTGCGGGCTTCCCGCCGTTAAGGAGCAGGCTAAGCCATTCTCCGTTGATTAACGCAATCTTTCGCTCGCCAGTTTATAGGCCTGGCTGCGTTCTCGTTTACCTACTGCTACCACGGCAATAATGAGTACATTATCCAGCACCTGGTAAACAAGGCGAAAACCGGAGGCCCTGAGTTTAATTTTATAGCAGTCTGGCATTCCGGATAATTTTGCTGAAGGTATGTGTGGGTTTTCGCGCAGCTTTTTGAGCTTGTTTTTAAATTGCTCACGCACGCTGCTGTCCAGCCCATTCCATTCCTTCAGCGCCTCTTCCCTGATTTTTACCGTATAGCTCATGGCGGTCAGTCCAAATCCAGATCGAGTAAAGGTTGGCTTTCCCTTGCCTTAACCAGGGCGGCCAGTTCCCGATCGTCAATAATTTCAAGCATCTGTTCGTAAAGCTGCGCCGGAATACAATAGAACGCCGGCTGATTACGGTTAAGAATGGCTACCGGAAGGCCGGCACCGGCTTCTACCGTAGCCATAGGGTTCTTTTTCAGTTCGCTGACGCTTGCGCTTGTATCACTGAGAATAATGCTAGCCATATTACCTTCCTGAAAGACCTGTTAAGCAGTCTTATTGTAGAGCGGCTCAAGACCTGTTAACAAGTCTTTTTATCATCATGTTGCGCTGGCAGGAGGCAGTCTCAGGCAAACTTTTTTCGTTTTGCGTTGAGCCGACATACTGTTGTCCTTCCCACACGCGATCCTGTCCGTTTATGGTCTTCTGCGCGGCGTCATTCCTCGTCATTATTGACGTCTCAGCCCTACTCAACGGAGTCCCAAAATGACCGCTACCGTACTGTTAGTGATTGACGCGCAGGAATCTTTCTATCATCGTGGCTACCGCGAAACGTCAGAAACGCCCGCTTTTGAGCAAAAGCTCAGCGAGCTGATTGCCGGCTGCCAGGCCAGGGAAATCCCGGTGGTGGATGTGTTCCACGTCGAGGCGGACGGCCCGTTTTCGCTGGCGTCCGGCCTGGTGAAGCGCCTGCCTTTTTTGCAGCATCACGCCGTCGCTACCGTGCAGAAAACAGTGCATAACGCGCTGACCGATTCCGGGCTGGCAGACTGGCTGCGTCAACATCAGGTTAAACATTTAATTATCAGCGGCCTGCGTACCGAGCAGTGCTGCGAAACCACTGCCCGCGTCGCATCCGATTTGGGCTATAAAGTTACCTTCGTTACCGAGGCGACCCTGACTTTCCCGATTACGCATCAGGGCATTACGCTCAGCATCGCGGATCTGCGGCACCGCACCGAAAGCGTGCTGATCAACCGTTTTGCCGCTGTCGCTACCGTGGAAGAATGTTTGCTGGCGCTGGCGTAACGCGTCAGCTGCACTGGAGAAAAAGTATGGCGGTCCCGGTCTGGTTTTTAACGCTGCCCGGCGTGATGACGCTGGATATCACCGGCCCGGCGGAGACGCTGCAGCTGGCCGGCGATGCCTTTAGCCTGCGCTATATCGGCCCGCAGGAGAGCGTGCCGACCTCGACCGGCATGACCATAGGCCAGCTGGCACCGCTGCCGGAAAACCTGCCTGACGGCAGCCTACTGGTGGTGCCGGGCGTGGCGGATTCCAGCGTCGCTTTCGATACGCCGCAGGCTATTGCCGCGCAGCACTGGCTGATGCGCCTGCAACCAGCCATTTATGCCAGGCAAATTACGCTGGTTTGTATCTGTTCCGGCGCCATTCTGGCGGCGCGCAGCGGCCTGTTGCGCGGCATACATTGCACGACCCATCACGAAGTCATCCATCGGCTGAAAAGCGCTGAACCTACCGCTATCATCAAAGAAAACCGCATTTTTGTGGAAGATCGCGGCATTTGCACCAGCGCAGGCATCACCGCAGGTATCGATCTGGCGCTGCATCTTATCCATCGCCTGTGCGGCCCGCAGACGGCGCTGGCGGTGGCGCGGGAAATGGTGATTTGGTTCCGCCGTTCGGGTGACGATCCGCAGCTTTCACCCTGGCTGCGCTATCGCAACCATCTCAATCCGGCCATTCATCGTACGCAGGATTTGCTGATTGCCCGGCCGGAGCGGGACTGGTCGCTGGAGGAGATCGCCGGGCGCGTGCACGTCAGCGCCCGTCATCTGACGCGCCTGTTCAGGCAGCATTTGGGGATTAGCGTACGGGATTATCATGAACAGCTGAGGCTGGCGCTGGCCCGACAGCGATTACAGCAGGGCGAAGGCACGGAAAAAGCGGCGCTGGCGGCAGGATTTTCTTCTTCACGGCAGCTCAGGCGGGCGCTTCAGCGCTGGCAGGAATAAAAAAGAGCGTCGGCGATAATCCTGTGCCGACGCGCTGTTTTTAATGCTTTACGCTGTCGATAAAGGTCTGGCGGGCCGTTGTGGAACCCAGCCGTTCGGCCTCGTTCAACAGTTTCAACGCTTTATCCACGTCTCCGGCCTTCACGGCCTTTTTAATCGCCTCGTTAAAGTAGCGATCCGACTCGGCCAGCATCGGTTCCGCCGGTTTCGCTGCCGGAGCAGGCTCCGCCCGTGCAGAATGACCGATAACCGCCGGCGCGGCAGGCGCAGGCTCGGAAGATGGGAACAGCTGGCCGATCATAACGTTACCGGCTTTCTGCTCGGCGGTGACCTTCAGGCTGATCTTGCCCGTTGGCGTGTGCGTGGCGATGGGATCGGGGATATCCGGCACCGCATTGCCCACGCCCGCCGCATAGGCTTTGGCAGGATTGACCATTTGCGTGGTCGACTGAAGGTTTTGTTGCGTGGTGTAAACCAGCAGGTAAATCTGCTTCTGGCCCAGCGCCGGGGTCAGCTTCAGCGTGCCCTCCAGCCTGTCGCTGGAGACCAGGCCCGGCTTTTGATAAGGAAAATAGCTGGCAGGATAAAACGCTGCTGGCCGCATCTGTTCGTCAAGCACCAGCACGTTTGGCGCATATACCGTTTTGCCCGTCACCAGGCTGGTCAAAACGATCTCCAGCGAGCCGCGATCGGCAGGCAGTGAGAAGGCCGCAGCGGCGCCCTGAATTTCGCCCTGATTAATCTTCGTTGCGGTGCTGCCGAGCGTCACATCCTGCGTGACGGGCGGCACCAGCGGCGTCCAGGCGAGGCTACGCAAGGTTTGGGCAGAAATTTTCGGGGCGGCGGAGGCATCCTGCTGAGCCGCCTGCGCGCCAGCGATCAGGCTGAGCGACAGACAAAGAGAGAGCAGCGTCTTTTTCATCAGAGTTTCCTTGTTTGCATTACCACCAGACTTCCATCTGCGCACCGAAAGTCACTTCGTCGTCGTTGCCACGGCTGAAGGTGCGCGCGGTGGTGTCGTTCATCGCCAGGCCGTTATCGACGCCGCTGTCGGTGTCGTAGCCCCATTTTTCATCCCAGTTGGCGTAGGTGGCAAAGACGCGGATGGCCGGACGTGACCAGATGCTGTCGCCAGCCTGCCACTGCTGCGCCAGCGTTACTTTGTACTGGCCGTTGCGGTCGCCGGTACGCTGGGATTTCACGTTGTCATAGCCCGCTTCCAGCAGCGTGCTCATGATCGGCGTCCATTTATACATTGGCCGCACGCCCACGGTATACCAGGTCGTGCCGTTATTGTTATCGCGATCGGTATCCTGATACATCGCTACGTACATCAGACCCCATTTGTCGTTGAAATCCAGCGCGCCGTGGTCGAGTACGCGCACCATGCTGCCGTTATTGTTGATGGCGGCGCCGGTCGAATGGCCGTTAGCCGTGCCGGTACTTTCCGCCGTCATGGCGTCGGCGGCGTATTGCAGCACCAGCTTGTTGTAGCCGTTATAGATGCTCTGCGTATGTTCCGCCGTCAGCAGCCAGCCGTCTTTGGTGGCGTCATCGGCCAGCGAATAGCCGTCGCGCGCGTTGGCGCGGCCGTAATCCACGCCCAGCTCTAACACGCCGCCGGGGTTGGTTTGCAGCCCGGCCAGGCGCACGTCGAAGACGTCATTCGAGGTAGGCAGCTCGTCGCGTTGATCGGCGATATAGCCAAAGGAGCCGCCGCTTTCGGTGTTGCGCGTGGCGGCAAAAGAGAGCTTGCCGAAGCCGACGTCGATATCTTCCAGACCGGCACCCGGCCCGGAGATATCCCAGTAGTAGAAGTCGATCATATGCACGTCGTGGCGCTGGTAGAAGCGCTTACCGGCCCACATCGTGGCGCCAGGCAGCCATTCAATCAGGTTTTTGCCCTTAACGTTGGCTTCGCGGAAGGCCGGATCGGTCGATTCCCAGTCGTTCTGCTGCGATACGGAATAGGCGACGTTAGTATCAAAATAGAAACTTTTATCCCCTTCTTTCCACACTTCCTGACCCAGTTTCAGCTCCGCATAAGTTTCGCATTCGTTGCCGAGGCGATATTTGCTTTCCGCGCCGGTGGCCTTAAAACACTGCTGCTCGCCGCCGCTGCCGGACCAGCCAATGCCGGAACGGGCATAGCCGGTAAAATCTACCGCCATCGCCTGGGTGGAAAGCGCGCCGGCCACGGCTAGCGCCAGAGAGGAATTACGTATTGTTATCATCATCTTCTCCTGTAGGGGACTGTTGCTTAAACGCCAGGCTCGGGATGTAACCGACGGCAGGCCGTCCCGTCTTCACGGAACAGATGACAGCGGTGCGGCGGCAAACCAATGGCGAAAGTGGTACCTTCTTCTACCAGCACTACGTCATTCTGGCGGGAGACCAGGTTCTGACGGATGGCCGGGATCTGAATATGGATCTGCGTTTCATTGCCCAGCTGCTCGACGACCTGCACTTCGCCCGTGAGCTTTACCTCTGCGTTCTCACCCGGCAGAAGATGCTCGGGCCGGATGCCCAGCGACAGGTTGCTGCCCGGCACGACGCCGTTGCCTTCGACTTCCAGCCAGACCGCCTGCCCGTTGGGCAGTTCGACCTGCACGCGTTCCGGCTCGGCGGCAAGGATTTTCACCGGCAGAAAGTTCATCCTGGGCGAGCCGATAAAACCGGCGACGAAACGGTTGGCGGGATAGTGATAGAGCGCCAGCGGACGGCCGACCTGCACAATGCGTCCGGCGTTCAGCACCACGATTTTGTCGGCCAGCGTCATCGCTTCAACCTGATCGTGAGTGACGTAAATCATCGTGCGCTTCAGCCGCTTGTGCAGGCGGGAGATTTCAATGCGCATCTGCACGCGCAGCGCGGCGTCCAGATTGGAAAGCGGTTCATCCAGCAGGAACACCGTGGGTTCCGCCACCAGCGTGCGGCCAATCGCGACGCGCTGCCGCTGCCCGCCGGAGAGCGCTTTGGGACGACGATCCAGCAACGGCGCGAGCTGGAGGATTTCCGACACCTGATTAACCCGCCGCTCGGTTTCCTCTTTTTTCGTTCGTGCCAGCTTCAGGCCAAACGACATATTTTCGGCCACCGTCAGATGCGGATAGAGGGCGTAGGACTGAAACACCATGCCGATGCCGCGCTCGGCGGGCGGCACCTCGTTCATCCGCTTCCCACCGATTTTTAGCTCGCCGGACGTAATTTCCTCCAGCCCGGCAATCATACGCAGCAGAGTCGATTTCCCGCAGCCGGATGGCCCGACGAACACCACAAACTCGCCCTGTTCAATCTCCAGATTGATATCGCTGGAAATTGCGGTTTCGCCAAAGACTTTATATACGCCGCTAAGGGAAACGTTCGCCATCCTCTCTTCCTCTTCATCCGTCAGTAAACCGATTACGCCGCAGCATGACGCGCCGCCTGTCAGGAGTAATCAGCCGTCGCGCGGTTTTTGCTGGCGGAGAGGCCAGGAGGATAAAAAGCGAAGACCCACGCTCAGCGCCGGTGGCGAAAGGGGAAATACGTGATCTGCATTGCAAAAAACAACCTCTGATGGGCTGCATAAGGCCTCATTAACGACAGCCGTGCAGGCGGAGTCACAGTTTGGGCGGTGGGGGCGTAGAGCGGGGGAGGATGAAGCCGCTACCGCTTGATTGCACACTGACCGGTACGCTCTTCGCTGTCTGCAACGTGAAGAAACCTGGGGCTTACCGCTATAAGGACTCGATCATGCTCAGTATCAAGAACATTGTTAAGCACACCGCCGCCCTGTCAGCGCTGGCTACGCTGGCGCTCTCTTCCGCCGCCTTCGCCAAAATCGAAGAGGGAAAGCTGGTGATCTGGATCAACGGCGACAAGGGCTACAACGGCCTGGCGGAAGTGGGGAAAAAGTTTGAACAGGATACGGGCATCAAGGTGACGGTTGAGCATCCTGACAAGCTGGAAGAGAAGTATCCGCAGGTGGCCGCGACGGGCGACGGCCCCGACATTATTTTTTGGGCGCACGACCGTTTCGGCGGCTACGCGCAGTCCGGTCTGGTGGCGGAAGTCAGCCCGGACCAGGCTTTTAAGGATAAGCTGTTTCCGTTTACCTGGGATGCCGTGACCTTTAACGGCAAGCAGATCGGCTACCCTATCGCGGTAGAGTCGCTATCGCTGATTTATAACAAAGATTTGGTGAAGGAAGCGCCCAAAACCTGGGAAGAGATCCCGGCGCTGGATAAGACCCTGCGCGCCAAAGGCAAAAGCGCCATTATGTGGAACCTTCAGGAACCCTATTTCACCTGGCCGGTTATCGCGGCCGACGGCGGCTACGCCTATAAATATGTCGACGGCAAATACGACATCAAAAACACCGGCGTGAACAATACCGGCTCGCAGGCCGGCCTGCAGTTCATCGTCGATTTAGTCAAAAACAAGCATATCAGCCCGGATACCGACTATTCGATTGCCGAAGCGGCCTTTAACAAGGGCCAGACGGCGCTGACCATCGACGGCCCCTGGGCCTGGGCCAACCTGGATAAAAGCAAAATCAACTACGGCGTCGCCCCGCTACCGACCTTCCACGGCAAGCCTTCCCGACCGTTTGTCGGCGTGCTGACCGCCGGCATCAACGCCGCCAGCCCGAACAAAGAGCTGGCGAAAGAGTTTCTGGAAAACTACCTGATCACCGATGACGGCCTGGCGATGGTCAACAAAGATAAACCGCTGGGCGCCGTCGCGCTGAAATCCTACCAGGCGAAGCTGGAGCAGGATCCGCGTATCGCCGCCACCATGGCTAACGCGAAAAACGGCGAAATCATGCCGAACATCCCGCAAATGAGCGGCTTCTGGTACGCCGAACGCAGCGCGATTATTAACGCCGTCAACGGCCGTCAGACCGTGCCGCAGGCGCTGAAAGACGTTGAAACCCGCATCACCCGATAGCCACTGCTGAACAAGGGGCGGCCGCTGGCGGCCCCGCGTCGAAAAGGATAGCTCCATGTCTCTGGCTCACATTCGCCGCTCTGACAGAAGATCGCCGCTAAGCCGCGTGCCCGGCTGGTTTACCCTTATCTTCTTTGCCCTGCTGGCAGGCTATTTGATCGTGCTGATGTACGCACGGGGAGAATACCTTTTTGCCATGCTGACGCTGGTGCTTTCCGGCCTGGGGCTGTTTATCTACGGCAACCGCCGCGCTTACAGCTGGCGTTATATTTATCCCGGCCTGGCCGGAATGGCGCTGTTCGTGCTGTTCCCACTGGCATGCACCATTACCATCGCTTTTACCAACTACAGCAGCCTGCATCAGCTTACCTTTGAGCGCGCGCAGGGCGTGCTGCTGCAACAGCAGTTCCGCGCCGATAAAGCCTGGGATTTCGCTCTCTGGCCGGTGGACGAAAAATGGCGGCTGACGCTGACCTCGCCCGATAACGGCGACGTGCTGGTTTCTGCGCCCTTTGCCTTTACGCCTTCCGCGCCGCAAACGCTGACGATGACCCCGCAGGCCGCACCGACCGGCAACAAAGCCGGGCTGCGGGTCATTACGCAAAATCGTCAGGCGCTGGGCCAGCTGGCCGCCAGACTGCCCGACGGCACGCTGCTGCGGATGAGTTCGCTACGGCAGTTTTCCGGCACCCGGCCGCTTTATCAGCTGGGAGAGGACGGCAAACAGCTGACCAATATCCAGAACGGGAAAGTTTACTCTCCTGATATGAGCACGGGCTTTTACCAGTCGGCGGATGCGGACGTCCTCAGTCCGGGCTTTACCGTCGGCATCGGCTGGAAAAACTTCCTGCGCGTGTTTCAGGATGCCGGTATCCAGAAGCCCTTTCTGTCGATCTTTCTCTGGACGGTGCTGTTCTCGCTGCTGACGGTGCTGCTGACCACGGCGGTCGGCATGGTGCTGGCGTGCGTGGTGCAGTGGGATCAGCTGAAAGGCAAGGCGGTTTATCGCATGCTGCTGATCCTGCCTTACGCGGTACCCGCTTTTATTTCTATTTTGATTTTCAAAGGGTTATTCAATCAAAGCTTTGGCGAAATCAACCTGCTGCTGGGCAATCTGTTCGGCATCAAGCCCGCGTGGTTCAGCGATCCCCTGACCGCCAAAACCATGCTGATTATCGTTAATACCTGGCTCGGCTATCCCTATATGATGATTTTGTGCATGGGGCTGCTGAAAGCCATTCCTGACGATCTTTACGAGGCCTCGGCAATGGATGGCGCTTCGCCGATCCAGAACTTTTTCCTGATTACGCTGCCCCTGCTGATCAAGCCGCTGACGCCACTGATGATCGCCAGCTTTGCCTTTAATTTTAATAACTTTGTGCTGGTTCAGCTGCTGACCAACGGCGGCCCCGACCGGATTGGCACCACCACGCCGGCCGGGCACACCGATTTGCTGGTCAGCTACACCTGGCGTATCGCCTTTGAGGGCGGCGGCGGACAGGATTTTGGCCTGGCCGCCGCTATCGCCACGCTGATTTTCCTGCTGGTGGGCGTGCTGGCGGTGATCAACCTGAAAGCCTCCCGCATGAAATTTGATTAAGGAAGCATTATGGCGATGGTAAAACCGAAGTCGCAGCGCCTCAGGCTGCTGGCGACGCACCTTTTCCTGCTGGGCTTTATCGCCCTGATCCTGTTCCCGCTGCTGATGGTGTTCGCCATTTCGCTGCGGCCCGGCAATTTTGCGACCGGCAGCCTGATCCCCGACACCATTTCGTGGGACCACTGGAAGCTGGCGCTGGGGATAGCGGTCACCAACGAGAACGGCACGGTGACGCCGCCGCCGTTTCCGGTGATGCTGTGGCTGTGGAACTCTGTGAAAATCGCCCTGATTACCGCCGTCGGCATCGTGGCGCTCTCCACAACCTGCGCCTACGCCTTTGCCCGCATGAAGTTTCGCGGCAAAAGCCCGCTGCTGAAAGGGATGCTGATTTTCCAGATGTTTCCGGCCGTGCTGTCGCTGGTGGCGCTCTACGCCCTGTTCGATCGTCTGGGCCTCTATATTCCTTTTCTGGGGCTGAATACGCACGGCGGGGTGATCTTCGCCTATATGGGCGGCATCGCGCTGCATGTCTGGACGATCAAAGGCTATTTCGAGTCTATCGATAACTCTCTGGAAGAGGCGGCGGCGCTGGATGGCGCCACGCCGTGGCAGGCGTTCCGGCTGGTGCTGCTGCCGCTTTCGGTGCCGATCCTGGCGGTGGTGTTTATCCTGTCGTTTATTGCCGCTATTACCGAGGTGCCGGTGGCTTCCCTGCTGCTGCGTGACGTCAACAGCTATACGCTGGCGGTGGGAATGCAGCAATATCTGAACCCGCAAAACTATCTGTGGGGCGATTTTGCGGCGGCGGCCATTCTTTCCGCTATCCCTATCACCGCCGTGTTCCTGATTGCTCAGCGCTGGCTGGTGGGCGGCCTGACCGCTGGCGGGGTGAAAGGATAAGGCAGTTCCGGGTAGCGCCAGGCTGCCCGGAAGTTATGCGTTATTGCACGCTGCTACAGGATTAGCACTGAAAATAGCGGTACCTGTACCGTTATTGCTCAATATACCTTTCCTCATTTTTGCCGATGTTTATTACCGCTGCGCCTTCTGCCGTTGTGTAAGGACCTGCTTTATCCACCACAACCTTGTGATGTTTCCATGTTGGAAACATCACAAGGTTGCGCTATCATGTTTCCACGTTGGAACGTGGCTGAGGGAAGCATGCACGTTATTTCAAGGGAGCCGTTCAGGGAAGCGGCAGAAAAATTCCCAAACGATGCAGCCGCATTGGATGCGACCTGGCTGGTTTTAAAAAGCGGTGTTTTTGCCAATCCGGATGCGTTAAAGGCACAGTTTCCCAGCCTCGACCGAATGAAATACAGGAACAAATGGTGGGTGATTGATGTCGGCGGCAATAACCTGAGGATGCTGTTTTTTGCAGACTTTGAGCGGGGCAAGATTTTTATCAAGCATATCGTTACCCATGCTGACTACGACAAGCTGGTTAAGAAGTATCGGGAGAGTAAAGAATGATTACCGAAGCCATTCAGGCAACCAATGACCTGGTTAAAATTGTCCCTTTTTTAGGCGGCAGCACCAGCAAAAAAGATTACGAGCAGGCGCTTGAACTGGTGGAGTATCTTATCGAACACGATCCTGATAGCCCATTAGTGGATATGCTGGCTGATAAAGTCGCCCGCTATGAAGATAACGCGCCTGAATTCGCTGAGTTCAATGCACGCATTGCAAGGCTGCCTCGCGGCGTTGCCTTACTGCGGGTGTTGATGGATCAGCACAAGCTGACGCAATCCTCCTTTGTGGAAGAAATCGGCCAACGCTCTTACGTGAGTCGTATTCTGCGCGGTGAGCGCGCGCTCACCGATAAGCACAAGGCGCGTCTGGCGGCGCGGTTTAAATTACCGTTTGAAGCTTTTAATGAATAAATCCGACAGTAAAACAGTTTCTGCGGCCATGATGACACGGCAAAGCGGCCCTCAGGCCGCTTTTTTAATCCACCGACACCTTACGCCGCCGCCGATCGACATCCCTGATTAACGCATTCACCTCCGGGTCGGCAAACATCGCCTCCAGCGTATGGCTGAGCTTGCGCCGCCAGTTGGGATATTCGCTGCTGGTGCCGGGAATATTGACCGGCGTCGCCATATCCAGCCAGTCTTCCGGCTGCAGACCCAGCAGCGCGCTGGCGCTGTCGGCCACATAGCGTTGCAGGCCCCGGCGGATGGCAGGCGTCAGCGTGGCGCCCGCGCTGACGCTTCCCTGCGGAAGACAGCCATAATGCTCCAGGCTGGCGAGCAGGCTCTGGCGCGCCCTTTGCCGATCGGCACAAAGCCCCTGTAGCACCATTTTATCCGGGTAGAGGCCCAGCTTTTCGCCCAGCGTCAGATCGTCGCTTTGCCAGTAGCCGCGCAGCGTCGGTAAATCGTGCGTCGTCAGGGTAGCCATCGCCTGGAGCGGCCAGGACTGCGGCGCGCGAAAGCCGTTCTGCGCATCCCGCTCAAACCACAGCACCTTGTAGGAATAAACGCCTCTTTCCCGCAGCTTAGTGACGATTTCTACCGGCACCGTTCCCAAATCCTCGCCGATCACCATGCAGCGATGCCGCTGGCTTTCCAGCGCCAGCACCGCCAGCAAATCGTCAACCGGATAGTGGACATAGGCGCCTTTATCCGCCGTTTCGCCTGCCGGGATCCACCACAGGCGCAGCAGCGCCATGACATGATCGATCCGCAAAGCGCCGCAGTGGATCATGTTCGATCGCAGCAGGTCGATAAAAGGCTGGTAGGCACGGTCGATCATCGTGCGGGGATCCATCGGTCGTAAATCCCAGTTCTGTCCTTTTGGCCCCAGAATATCCGGCGGCGCGCCTACGGAAGCCTTCAGGCAGTAGAGATCGCCATCGCTCCAGGTTTCCGCGCCGTCGGCCACCACGCCGACTGCCAGATCGCGATATAACCCCGTCGGCATTTTCCGGCTGGTTTGATAGCACTGCGCCAGCTGCGTTTCGGCCAGCCATTGCAGCCAGAGGTAAAACGCCACCTCCTGCGCATGCTGTTGGCAAAAGGCTCTGACCTCTGGCCCCCGCGCGTTGCGGTACGCTTCCGGCCAGCGATCCCAGCCCCGCGCCTCGCCGCTTTCCGCCTGAAAGTGTTGATATAACGCATCAAAGGCGGCCTGAAACCAGAGGCTTTCTCCGCCCTGTTCGGTAAAGCGGGTAAAGGCCTGCCGTTCAGCTTCCTGCGGGTCACGGCCGAGAAAATGCTGCCAGGCCAGCCGCAGTCCCGCCAGCTTCAGCGCCATAACCTGCGCGTAATCCACCCACTCCGCAGCCCGCACCGCCTGTAACGCCTGCTGCGTAGCCGCAGAATGCCACCAGCGCTGTGCGGCTTCGCTCAGGCGAAAGTCAGCCACCGCGCTGACGTCGATATAGATAACGTTCAGCCAGCGGCGGGACGAAGGGCTGTAAGGGCTGGCCGCTTCCGGGTTGCCGGGAAAAAGCGCGTGGATAGGGTTCAGACCCACAAAGGCGCCGCCCCGCGCAGCAATGTTGTCGATCATTACGGTCAGATCGCCAAAATCGCCGATGCCCCAGTTGCGCTCAGAACGCAAGGTGTAAAGCTGCACGCAGGCGCCCCACAGCTTTTTACCGGCCAGCAGCGCCTCCGGCTCGTGGCAGCGCCTGGGCGCCACGATGATCCGGCATTCCCAGCGCTGGCCGGGACGGCTCAGCGTCAGCAGGTGATAGCCCGTGGCAAGGTTTTCCGGCAGGGCCAGCGTCATGCTGCCGTGGACTCTGCCCGTCAGGCTCGCGCCCTCTTCCGGGCAAAAGTGCCAGTGGTATTCGCCTTCGCCCTCTACGGAAAGCGCAAAGCGTTCGCCGCTGGTAAAAACCTTTACCGTTGGCACCGGTCTTAGCGGCAGCTGCCGTCCCGCGCGCCAGCCCATCGCCTGCAGCAGCTCGCGCCGGGTTGCTGCCGAGATGGTCTGGGTTTTCCCGTGAGCGTTAATAAAACCGGAAGCGATACCCGCCTCCGTCGCCGCCTGCTCCAGCATCTTCTTTTCCATCTGCGCTCCTTAGCGTTTCGCCTGCCAAATGCGCTGCTGATAGTCACGGATGGCGCGATCCGAACTGAACATGCCGACTCTGGCGGTGTTCAGGATGGTGCTGCGCGTCCACTGCTGCGTGTCGCGGTACAGCGCTTCAACCTGCCGCTGTGCGGCGCAGTATTCCGCGAAATCCGCCAGCACTAAATAAGGATCGCCGCCTGCAAGCAGGCTATCCAGCATTGGCCTGAACGCCTCTTTGTCACCGTCGCTGAAGAAGCCGTTTTCCAGTTCGGTCAGCAGCTTATTAAGATGCTTATCCTTTTTACGCACGCTCAGCGGGTTATAGCCTTTGCGCAGCAGCGCTTTTACCTCATCGACGGTATGACCGAAAATAAAGATATGCTCGCTGCCGACCTGTTCAGCAATTTCCACATTGGCACCATCAAGCGTGCCGACGGTGATAGCGCCGTTCAGCGCCAGCTTCATATTGCCGGTGCCGGAGGCCTCTTTGCCGGCGGTGGAGATTTGCTCTGACACATCGGCCGCCGGGATCATCAGCTCCGCCACCGACACTTTATAGTCAGGAATAAACACGACTTTCAGGCGATCGCCGACCAGCGGATCGTTGTTGATTTTTTCCGCTACCTTGTTGATGGCGTAGATAATATTTTTGGCCAGATAGTAGCCCGGCGCGGCCTTGGCACCGAACAGGAACACGCGCGGCACCATGTCCAGCTGCGGATTATCACGCAGCTGGCGGTAAAGCGAGAGGATATGCAGCAAATTCAGGTGCTGGCGCTTGTACTCGTGCAGGCGCTTGATCTGCACATCGAAGATCGCCGCCGGGTTGAGCGTAATCCCCATCGTATGCTGCACCCAGGCCGCCAGCCTGTGTTTGTTTTCCTGCTTGATTTGCCGATAGCGCTGGTGGAAGTTTTGGTCGTCGGCAAAAGCCTCCAGCCCTTTTAACGCATCCAGATCCGTCACCCATTCGGCGTTCAGCTTGCTGTCGATCAGCGCGGAGAGCGCAGGATTACACTGCCTGAGCCAGCGACGCGGCGTGATGCCGTTGGTGACGTTATGAAATTTCTCCGGCCACAGCTGGTGATAATGCGGAAACAGATCTTTGACCACCAGCTCGGAATGCAGCGCGGCGACGCCGTTGACCGCAAAGCCGCTGACCACGCAAAGATTCGCCATCCGCACCTGGCGGTTATGGTGGATAGCCACCCGCTCCCAAACGTCGGCATCGTCCGGCCAGCGCTGCTGCACCAGCACTTTAAAGCGCGCATTGATCTGCTTAATCAGCGAAAAATGACGCGGCAGCAGGCTGCGCACCAGCCTTTCATCCCAGCATTCCAGCGCTTCCGGCATCAGCGTGTGGTTGGTATAGGCAAAGGTACGGCTGACGATGGACCAGGCCGCATCCCAGTCGAGCTGGTGCTCATCCAGCAAAATGCGCAGCAGCTCCGGGATGGCGATGGTCGGATGGGTATCGTTCAGCTGGATCACCTCGTACTGCGGCAGATCTGCGATTTTTCGACCCGCCGCGTGATGACGACGCAGGATATCCGCTACCGAACAGGCGCACTGAAAATATTGCTGCATCAGGCGCAGCCGCTTGCCCGCCTGGTGGTTATCGTTCGGATAGAGCACTTTCGTCAGCTTTTCCGCCTCTACGCCCTGCCGCTCCGCCTCCAGATATTTGCCGTCGTTAAACAGGCCCAGATCGAAGGGCTGCATCGCGACGGCCTGCCACAGGCGCAGCGGCTGGGTGATGCCGTTTTGATAGCCGACCACCGGCAGATCGCTCGCCTCGCCCATCAGCGAAAAAGCGGGCTGCCACTGCTCCCGGCCCTGCGCGTCTTTGCTTAGCTTGCCGCCGAAGCCGACGCTCACGGCAAGCGAGCCGTTGCGCCGAAACCAGGGGTAGGTTTCGCGGTGCCAGCTGTCCGGCGCTTCCTGCTGTGCGCCGTCGTAAAAGGACTGCCGGAACAGCCCGTACTGATAATTAAGACCATAGCCCACCGCAGGCTGGCCCACGGTTGCCATCGAGTCCAGAAAGCAGGCCGCCAGGCGCCCCAGTCCGCCGTTGCCCAGCGCCGGATCGACTTCCTGCTCCAGCACGTCGGTCAGGTTAACGCCCTGTTTTTTCAGCACTTCGCTGACATCATCCAGCCAGCCAAGATTGATCAGATTATTGGCGGTCAGGCGGCCGATCAAAAATTCCATCGAAATATAGTTAACGTGCCGCTGCTGCCCTGACGGCGGCGTTGGCGGGCTGGCGAGCAGCTGTTCGGCCAGCGCGGCGCTGACCGCCTGCCACCACTGGTGCTGCGTCATCGCCTGCGGCTGATACGGCGCGCACTGGCGCGTCAGCGCCGCCATAAACGTGGTTTTACTGAATATTGCCTGCATGACCTGTCCTCATAATCCCTGAATTTCCCTCATGCTGCCGATTTGCAGCGTGCGGATCATCCTCCCAACGGCGATTAGAAAGGGAGGAGCAGCAGGGCGTAGGGGAAGGCGCGACTAAGGCGAATAGCACAGCGAAAAGCGTGATTAAAAAAATGTGACGAAGTACGACTAAATGCAACATAAAAGCTTATCCTGCTTGCAATCAACGGATTGGAGGCGGACTTTAGAAAAAATGATTAATTACGGGCTTTGAAATAATTAGCCGCCCCGCTGACGCTTCCTATAAGAATCCAAAATTATGCTTATCCCTTCAAAACTGAGCCGCCCGATGCGGCTGCAAGATACGGTGGTACGCGAACGTTTACTGGCCCGGCTGGCGGTCGTCCCGGACTATCGTCTGACGCTGGTTACCAGCCCGGCCGGCTACGGCAAAACAACGCTGATGGCGCACTGGGCGGCAGGAAAAAACGCGCTGGGCTGGTATTCGCTGGATGAAAGCGACAATAAGCCGGAACGTTTTGCCAGTTATTTGATTGCGGCGGTGCAGCAGGCCACCGGCGGCCACTGCGTGAAGAGCGAAGCCTTAAGTCAAAAGCACCAGTACGCCAGCCTGAACGCGCTGTTCGCCCAGCTGTTCGTCGAGCTTGCCGACTGGCAGCAGCCGGTGATGCTGGTAATCGATGACTATCATCTGATTACCAATGCGGATATTCATGAAGGGATGCGCTTTTTTCTGCGCCATCAGCCCGATAATTTCTCACTGGTGATCCTGTCGCGCACCTTGCCGCCGCTGGGCATCGCCAATTTACGCGTGCGCGGCCAGCTGCTGGAGCTTATCGTCTCCGAACTGGCCTTTACCCACAGCGAAACCCAGCAATTTTTTGACTGCCGCCTGAAAGAGCCCATTGAACAGGCGGACAGCAATCGCTTTTGCGACAACGTTGCCGGTTGGGCCACGGCGCTACAGCTGATTGCGCTGTCGGCCAGCCAGTCCTCTACGCCGGCTTTACAGTCTACCCAGCATTCCGCGCGCAAGCTGACCGGCCTGAACGCCAGCCATTTATCGCAATATCTGGTCGAGGAAGTGCTGGATCGGGTCGATACGCCCACCCGCGATTTTCTGCTGCGCTGCTCTTTGTTGCGCTCGATGAACGACGCGCTGATCGTCCGTCTGACCGGCAGCGATAACGGGCAGCAGCGGCTGGAAAATCTGGAAAGCCAGGGTCTGTTTCTTCACCGCATGGACGGCACCGGCGAGTGGTTTAACTTCCATCCGCTGTTCGCCTCTTTTTTGCGGCAGCGCTGCCAGTGGGAGCTGGCCGCAGAGCTGCCGGAAATCCATCGCGCCGCTGCACAAGGCTGGCTGGCGCAGGGTTTTCCGGCCGAAGCTATCCATCACGCGCTGAGCGCGGAAGATACCGGGCTGCTGCGCGATATCCTGCTACAGCACGCGTGGGCGCTGTTTAACCAAAGCGAGCTGGCCCTGCTGGAAGAGTGCCTGAACGCCCTGCGCTATGACCAGCTGATCGTCAATCCTAAGCTGGTGCTGCTCCAGGCCTGGCTGATCCAAAGCCAGCACCGCTATGTTGAAGTCGACGCGCTGCTTTCCCGCGCGGAAAGCGAGATGCAGCGCAGGAATATCTCCATGACGCAGGAGCTTGCCGCTGAATTTAACGCCCTGCGCGCTCAGGTGGCGATCAACGATGGTCGTGAGGAAGAAGCCGCCCGGCTGGCGACGGAAGCGCTGCGCTTTTTGCCGCATAACAGCTATTACAGCCGCATAGTGGCGACCTCGGTCACCGGCGAAATCCAGCACTGCAAAGGCGATCTGGCGCGCGCGCTGCCGCTGATGCAGCAGACCGAACAGATAGCCAGACGCTTTCAGGTGTACCACTACGCGCTTTGGGCCTTGCTCCAGCAAAGTGAAATTTTAATTGCGCAGGGATTTTTACAGGCCGCCTTCGAGATGCAGGATCGCGCCTTTGAGCTGGTGCATGAACAGCACCTTGAACAGCTGCCGATGCACGAATTCCTGCTGCGCCTGCGCTCTCAGGTGCTGTGGTCATGGTCAAGGCTGGACGACGCCGAACAGGCTGCTCGCCAGGGGCTGGAAGTATTAAGCAATTTCCAGCCGCAGCAGCAGCTTCAGTGTCTGGCGATGCTGGCGAAATGCGCGCTGGCTCGTGGTCAGCTTGATAACGCGCAGCACTATTTGCAGCGCTGCGAGAACCTGATCAAAACCGGCCAGTATCATAGCGACTGGGTGACCAATACCGATAAAAGCCGGGTGATTTACTGGCAGCTGACCGGCAATAAAACCGCCGCGCAGCGCTGGCTCCAGCAGGCCGGTAAACCGGGCGGCGCGGATAATCATTTTCAGCAGGGCCAGTGGCGCTCGATTGCGCGCGTACAGATCCTGCTGGAGCAGTTCAGCGAGGCGGAGGTGGTGCTGGACGAGCTGAACAGCAACGCGCGCCAGCTGCGCCTCACCAGCGATTTAAACCGTAACCTACTGTTAAGCAACCTCTTATACTGGCGAACGGGCAGGAAAAGCGACGCGCAGCGCGTGCTGATCGAAGCGCTGAGCCTGGCAAACCGCACCGGTTTTATCAGCCATTTCGTGATTGAAGGCGAAATGATGGCGCAGCAGCTCCGGCAGCTGCTGCAGCTGAACCTGCTGCCGGAGCTGGAACAACGCAGGGCGCAGCAGATCCTGCGTGAACTTAATCAGCACCATCGGCATAAGTTTGCCCATTTTGACGAAAGCTTTGTCAGTAAACTGCTGAGCCATCCGCAGGTGCCGGAGCTGATCCGCACCAGCCCGTTAACCCAGCGGGAATGGCAGGTGCTGGGGCTGATCTATTCGGGCTACAGCAACGAGCAGATCGCGGGAGAGCTGGACGTCGCGGCGACGACTATCAAAACTCATATCCGCAATCTTTATCAGAAGATGGGCATTGCGCACCGTCAGGATGCGGTACAGCACGCCCGACAGCTGCTGGAAGTGATGGGCTACGGCACCCCGGATACGGCGGTGACCTGTCAGCCTTAACTGACAAAATGCCGCTTATCCAGTTTTCTCAGCGCCAGCGCCAGCAGCAAACTGCCCAGCAGCGTCAGCGTAAACACCAGCGGGATATCCAGCAGCGGCCGATCGGTATGATCAAGATGATGCGTCCGCATAAAGTGGATAAACAGCGCGTGGAAACCATAAATTGGCAGGGAATTACGGGAAATAACGCCTAAGATCGGTAAAATTCGCGCGTTCAGCACGTTTTTAAACAGCACCAGCAGGCTGACCGCCGCGATAAAGACCGCCGGGCCGCAGTAGAGATACCAGGTATCGGCAAAGGCGCCGTTAATCGCCATCTGCTTTTTAGTGCCCAGCGCGATAACCGCCACGCAGGCGATAAAAACCGTGCCGGCCAGCCAGCTGACGGCGCGTCCGCCGGTATTCATCGTGCCGATAGCGCGGCCAAACAGCGCGTAGAGCACGTAGTAGAAGCTGTCGCCGTTGATATAAAGATTAAGCGGCAGCCAGTGAAAATGCCCGACCGACTGATCCACCGTGTTGGGATTCGCCAGCACCGCCAGCACCAGCGTCACCGCCGCCAGATAGCCCGCCCGCACGTTTTTGACCTGAATAAGGGGCGAAAGCAGGTAGATAGCGATAATCGCGAAGAAAAACCACAGGTGATAGAACACCGGCTTCTGCAAAAGCAGCCGGATGGAAATCCCCTGGCTGATAGGCGTCAGCCACGTGATATAGGCCAGCGCCACCGCGCTGTAAAACGCCAGGCAGAGCACGATGCGCAGAAAATGACGGCCCTGCGCGCTGCGCTCGCCAAAGAACAGAAAGCCGGAAATCATAAAAAAGAGCGGCACGCAGACTCTGGAAGCGGAGTTCAGCAGATTGGAGAGATCCCACGTATGTTCGCCTACTTTTGGCGCGTTGGTCACGTACCAGGTGGTGGTGTGGATCATAATCACCATCAGGCAGGCCACCGCCCGCAGGTTATCTATCCAGGCTATCTTGTCCTTCATGTTTTCCTCTGCTGGCACCAATGCGTATCAGAGGGTAGCCAGGCGGCAAGTTTTCAACAACCTGCGCCAGGGGAATATCAGACAGGAGCAGGCCTGCATCTTTCCACGCCATGATGTTTTTTTAATTGGTTAGCTTTTTTAACACCAGCCCGTCGTCCTGCAACCTTTACCTCTCTTGAAATTATAATGAATTCATTATAAATTTGATTATAACTTAAACGTTATAATTACAGATCAGGGACGATCATGTGGAAAATCATAACAACAAAACGGTTTGATGCCTGGTTTTTTGCGCAACCCGAAGATTTGCAGGACGAAATCTTAGCGGCGTTTCTCGTGTTGAGAAAAGAAGGCCCCCATACTGGACGGCCATTGGTCGATACCCTGAATGACTCAATCTATCCGAATATGAAGGAGCTACGTCTGTCATTCAAAGCCAGGCCGATAAGGGCGTTATTTGCTTTTGATCCTGTTCGTCAGGCTATTTTCCTTTGTGCTGGCGACAAAACAGGCGACCGTAGGTTCTATAAAAAATATATCACTCTCGCTGAGGCTGAGTACAAAGCTCATCTGGCGAAACTGGAGGCCCGGTAATGGCAACGTTAGACGAACTGATGAACGAAGTAAGCCCCGCACGCCGCGCTAAAATCGAGGAGCGGGCCGAAGAAATGGTGCGCGAAATCACGCTGGCGCAGATGCGTGAAGAGCTGCAAATTTCACAAACTGAACTCGCCGCAACGCTTGGCGTTAAACAACCCGCCGTCGCCCGTATGGAGCGTGTTGATAACGATCCGCGCCTGTCCACGCTTAAACGCTACGTGGCCGCGCTGGGCGGAGAACTTTCTATTGATGTCAAACTCCCGTCGGGTAAGCGAGTTGCTTACCCGCTATAAGTGTTTTCAGGCAGGCACGCAGACGGAACAGAGAACAGCCAAAGAGGCTTTGCGGCGGCATCCGCGCCTCTTCGGCCAACATCGGGCTGACTAACCGACGGTCAAAGGGTATACTGACGCCCACTTTTAAAACCGTCTCGCGTGCGAAAACAACATGCAAAAGTTTGATACCAAGACATTTCAGGGTCTGATCCTGACCTTACAGGATTACTGGGCACGCCAGGGCTGCACCATCGTGCAGCCGCTGGATATGGAAGTCGGCGCGGGCACCTCTCACCCGATGACCTGTCTGCGCGCGCTGGGGCCGGAGCCGATTGCCGCGGCCTACGTGCAGCCTTCCCGCCGTCCTACCGACGGCCGCTACGGCGAAAACCCGAACCGCTTACAGCACTATTATCAGTTCCAGGTGATCATCAAGCCGTCACCGGACAATATTCAGGAACTCTACCTCGGCTCGCTGAAAGAGCTGGGTATGGATCCGACTGTCCACGATATCCGCTTCGTGGAAGATAACTGGGAAAACCCAACGCTGGGCGCGTGGGGCCTGGGCTGGGAAGTCTGGCTGAACGGCATGGAAGTGACGCAGTTCACCTACTTCCAGCAGGTCGGCGGCCTGGAGTGCAAGCCGGTGACCGGCGAAATCACCTATGGCCTGGAGCGTCTGGCGATGTATATCCAGGGCGTGGACAGCGTTTACGATCTGGTCTGGAGCGACGGCCCGCTGGGGAAAACCACCTACGGCGACGTGTTCCATCAGAACGAGGTGGAGCAGTCTACCTATAACTTTGAGTATGCCGACGTCGACTTCCTCTTTACCTGCTTCGAGCAGTACGAAAAAGAAGCAAAAAGCCTGCTGGAGCTGGAAAAACCGCTGCCGCTGCCGGCCTACGAACGCATCCTGAAGGCAGGTCATACCTTTAACCTGCTGGACGCGCGTAAAGCTATCTCCGTGACCGAGCGCCAGCGCTATATTCTGCGCATCCGCACCCTGACCAAAGCCGTGGCTGAAGCTTACTATGCGTCTCGCGAGGCGCTGGGCTTCCCGATGTGCAATAAAAAATAAGAGGCAGCCATGACTGAAAAAACATTTCTGGTGGAGATCGGCACCGAAGAGCTGCCACCGAAGGCGCTGCGCAATCTTGCCGAAGCCTTTGCCGCGAATTTTACCGCCGAACTGGATGCCGCCGGCCTGACGCACGGCGAAGTAAACTGGTATGCCGCGCCTCGTCGTCTGGCGCTGAAGGTCGCAGACTTAAGCGCTGCGCAGCCCGATCGCGAAGTGGAAAAGCGCGGCCCGGCCATCGCCGCGGCTTTTGATGCCAACGGCGTCGCCACCAAAGCGGCGGAAGGCTGGGCGCGCGGCTGCGGTATCACCGTCGATCAGGCCGAGCGTCTGAGCACCGACAAAGGCGAATGGCTGCTGTATCGCGCCCATATGAAAGGCGAAAGCGCGCAGTCGCTGCTGCCTGCGATGGTTGCCACCTCGCTGGCGAAGCTGCCTGTTCCTAAACTGATGCGCTGGGGCGATTCCGACGTGCAGTTTGTGCGTCCGGTACACACCGTGACGCTGCTGCTGGGCGAAGAGAGCATTCCGGCCACCATTCTGGGTATCGACTCCGCCCGCACTATTCGCGGCCACCGCTTTATGGGCGAGCCGGAATTCACTCTCGATAATGCCGATCAATACCCGCAGATCCTGCTGGAGCGCGGCAAGGTGCAGGCCGACTTCGAGGCGCGTAAAGCGCAGATCAAAGCCGATGCCGAAGCCGCAGCGAAAGAGATTGGCGGCCATGCCGATCTGAGCGACAGCCTGCTGGAAGAGGTCGCCTCGCTGGTAGAGTGGCCGGTAGTGCTGACGGCAAAATTCGAAGAGAAGTTCCTCGCGGTGCCGGCCGAAGCGCTGGTTTACACCATGAAAGGCGACCAGAAGTATTTCCCGGTTTACGACGATGCGGGCAAGCTGCTGCCGCACTTTATCTTTGTGACCAACATCGAGTCGAAAGATCCGTCGCAGATTATCGCCGGTAATGAAAAAGTGGTGCGTCCTCGTCTGGCCGATGCGGAATTCTTCTTTAATACCGATCGCAAACAGCGTCTGGAAGACAATCTGCCGCGTCTGGAAACCGTTCTGTTCCAGAAAGAGCTGGGCACGCTGCGCGATAAAACCGACCGCATTCAGGCGCTGGCTGGCTGGATTGCCGCACAAACTGGCGCTGACGTCAATCATGCGACCCGCGCCGGTCTGCTGTCCAAATGCGACCTGATGACCAATATGGTGTTCGAGTTCACCGACACGCAGGGCGTGATGGGCATGCACTACGCCCGCCATGATGGCGA
This sequence comes from Erwinia wuhanensis, assembly GCF_030484085.1. Lineage (NCBI taxonomy): Bacteria > Pseudomonadati > Pseudomonadota > Gammaproteobacteria > Enterobacterales > Erwiniaceae > Erwinia > Erwinia wuhanensis. The sequence continues at coordinate 131,725 of NZ_JAUJUH010000006.1, read as the reverse complement.
AGCGGAAGACGTTGCCGTGGCGCTGAACGAGCAGTATCAGCCGCGCTTTGCCGGTGATGAACTGCCGTCCAACCCGGTCGCCTGCGCGCTGGCGATTGCCGACAAGATGGACACGCTGGCGGGCATTTTCGGCATCGGCCAGCATCCAAAAGGCGATAAAGATCCGTTCGCGCTGCGTCGTGCCGCGCTGGGCGTGCTGCGTATTATCGTCGAGAAGAATCTGCCGCTGGATCTGCAAACGCTGACCGAAGAAGCGGTGCGCCTGTATGGCAGCAAGCTGAGCAACGCGAAAGTGGTCGATGACGTGATCGACTTTATGCTGGGTCGCTTCCGCACCTGGTATCAGGAAGAAGGCCACAGCATCGACACCATCCAGGCCGTGCTGGCTCGTCGCCCTACTCGTCCGGCGGATTTCAACGCGCGTATGAAAGCCGTGTCCCACTTCCGCACCCTGGAAGAGGCGGCTGCGCTGGCGGCGGCTAACAAGCGTGTCTCCAACATTCTGGCGAAATCCAGCGAAACGCTGAACGACAGCGTGCAGGCCTCGCTGCTGAAAGAGAACGAAGAGATCCAGCTGGCGACCTACGTGTCTGCCTTAAGCAGCAAGCTGGCGCCTTACTTCGCGGAAGGCCGCTATCAGGATGCGCTGATCGAGCTGGCGCAGCTGCGCGCCGCCGTGGATAACTTCTTTGAGAAAGTCATGGTGAACGCGGAAGATCGTGAAGTGCGCATCAACCGTTTAACCCTGCTGACCAAACTCCGCCAGCTGTTCCTGGAAGTTGCGGATATTTCTCTGCTGCAGTAAATCCTCCTCCCACCTGAGGGAAGGGGTTTAAAGCTGACGGTAACAAACCCGCCATAACGGCGGGTTTTTTTTAGCCTTACGCTTTCATATCAATCACAAAGCGGTACTTCACGTCGCCTTTCAGCATCCGCTCAAACGCCATTTCTACGTCTTCCAGACGGATAACTTCCACGTCTGACACAATGTTGTGCTCGCCGCAGAAATCCAGCATCTGCTGCGTTTCCGCAATGCTGCCGATAGAGGTGCCGGAAATGCTCAGACGCTTAAAGACGACCGGCGTCACGTTTGGCGACTTGTGCGGCGCATCCGGGATGCCGACCAGCACCAGATGACCGTTGGTTTTCAGCGCGTTGAGATAAGGATCGAGATCGTGCGGTGCGGCCACGCAGTCCAGAATAAAGTCGAGGCTGTTGGCCTGCGCCGCAATCTGCTCTGCATCTTTAGACACCACCACGCTGCTGGCACCCAGGCGCAGCGCATCTTCGCCTTTGGCCGGCGAAGTGGTAAACAGCACCACTTCCGCGCCCAGCGCGCTGGCCAGCTTGACGGCCATATGCCCTAAACCGCCCAGGCCAATAACGCCCACGCGCTGGCCGGGCTGAATATTCCAGTGTTTAAGCGGCGACCAGGTGGTTACGCCCGCGCACAGCAGCGGCGCGACCGCGCTCAGCGTCAGGTTTTCCGGCACGTTAACCACGAACTTGCTGTCTACGACGATGCTGTCGGAATAGCCGCCGAAGGTTTTACCACCGATCGTTTTCTCTTCGCCGTTATAGGTAGCGGTAAAGCCCGCTTCGCAATATTGCTCTTCGCCCTGACTGCACTGCGAGCAGTGGCCGCAGGAGTCGACCATCACGCCGACACCGACCAGGTCGCCCGCTTTGAAGGTGCTAACGTCGCTGCCGGTAGCAATCACGCGGCCTACAATTTCATGGCCGGGCACCAGCGGAAACGTGCTGACGCCCCATTCGTTGCGCGCCATATGCAGATCGGAGTGGCAAACGCCGCAGTAGTGGATATCAATATGCACATCGCCGGCTTGCAGTTCGCGGCGTTGAAATTCGAATGGTTCAAGAGAAGTAGTGGCAGATTTTGCTGCCAGGCCTTTAACCTGCATGTGGCTGTCCCCTGTTGGGCAAAGCCGCGTAGAGTAGAGAAATGCGCGGGCCGGGGCAAGCCGGAATTGTAAATGAGAATATGAGCGCCGGACGCCTCGCTTAAAACACAAAACCCGCCAGCGGGCGGGTTTTTCAATTACTGGCACAGCAAAAGACCGTTTTTTACTATCCCAGCAGCTCACGGCTGAGACAAGGATTTGATTGGATCAACAGCATTAATTTTTGAGCACTGCGCGAAGGTTTACTGCGCTTCGCTTCCCAGCTCTTAACCGAGGAAACACTAACGCCCATTGCCAGGGCAAACTCATCAACTTCCATGCCGGTAATTTCCCGTATGCGTTTTGGTTCGGGCATTAACACTTCACCCTTTAATGCGGGAGCGGCCTGGATAACTTCACGCGTAAGCACAATGTGCTCAAGGCTGGACAACAACTCACCCATTGGGTCTTTAACTTCCATAGAGCACTCCTCATAAAAATCACGAATGTGAACAACCAGAGGGAGGATCTGAGGCCCAGATCCCGAATGCTGGCGAACAACAGCCTGAGGAGCTCATTGAGACAGCGCAGGTTAACGCCAGGATTTTTAGTATGGGCGCAAACTCAAACTTTTGCGCTCAAATTTTTGACTATTTTTTAAACCTGAACGCCAAAAATCTTTACATCCCGACAGACGGCTTCAGGCTACGCCATACGGGGCCTGAGGTGGTAACGATTACAGGAAACTGGACAGAGAGTAAGCAGAACGGTAGTTATCAGAAAATTCCTAACACATGGATAACTTTGCTGCTGACAGAAAAAATAAAGCGGCGCATTAGGGCAGATTAAGCGTAGCCGTCAGCGTGGCGGTTTTGCTCTTTGCCGCTGGCGTAGAACAGAGCGTTCCTGCGCCACATTCGGCCCGGTTAAGCGTTTGATTATTCACAATCTGGCAGGGTGAGTATTCCGCGCCGCTAAAAATTCTATTAATAACAATCCGACAGATGGATTATTCGGCGGCGCTAAAAATCCTGTTAATAACAATCTGGCCGATTAATTATTAAAAATGCCATTACTAACAATCCGGCAGATTGATTATTTGGCGCCTCTCCTTTACTGCTACGGAAAAAGCTATCTGGTCAATTTGCTATGCCCCGCCATTAATCTGCACGCCGGTGGCGCTTTATGTCTGCCCACATCTGCACCAAAAAGCGGCATCTTACTGCCTGCCGTTTCCCACCCGGCTGAACAGGTAAAATTTATAATATTTAAATTCAAACGCTTACGTAAATAACCGCGCCGCTCTGCCGTACCAATTCAATATTGGTTCGCTTTTTGCCTCTGTTATCTCCGTGGCTGGCCGTTCGATTACCGCTGCCGTCGCACTATTTCAGGGGCTGAAGAAGCGAACCAATCATGACTGATACAACAAATTCCACCAGTTCCCATTCCGCGCTGGAAAAGCTGCGCCAGCTGATCCAGCAGCAGGAAGCCCAACCGGCTAACCCGCTGCCTACTGAACGGGAGCTGGCCGAACGGTTTTGCGTGGGCCGTCGTGAGATCCGCCGGGCGCTGGACGTGCTGGAAGAAGAAGGCCGCATCTGGCGCAAGCAGGGTAAAGGCACGTTTGTCGGCCCGGCCGCGCCGGTTCAGCCGCTGGCGCTGCACGATTTGCCGCAGCGCTCAAATCTGCTGGAAGTGATGGAGGCCCGTATTCAGCTGGAGCCGGGGCTGGCTCGTCTGGCCGCCCTGCGGGCCAGCGGCGAGCAGGTTGCGCTGATGCAGCGGCTGATGGAGAGGATGCAGAGCATCGCCCCGGACGACAGCGATCGGCACGAACTGTGGGACAGCGCGTTTCACCGGGCTATCGCCGAAGCTGCAGGCAACCGTCTGATGCTGGGGTTGTTCGACGCGGTCGACGCGGTTCGCCGGGATCCGGGCTGGCAACACCTGCGCGTGCTGGCGCGAACGACGGATCGGCTGCACAGCTACGACGACCATCATCAGCGGCTGGTGCAACATATCGCGGAGCGGCAGCCGCAGGAGGCCGCCGCGGCCATGCGTGAACATTTACTGGCGCTGCAACAGGCGCTCATCGAAGCGCTCAGCGGTGATAAAGAGGAGCTGCCATGAAGGCCACAACGCCGGTGCTGGCTCTGCGCCAGCTCAACGTTCGTTTTAAAGGCAGTCCCGTCAGCGTGCTGGACGATATTTCGCTTCAGGTCGAAGCTGGCGAAACGCTGGCGCTGGTCGGCGAATCCGGCTGCGGTAAAAGCATCACCTCGCTGGCGCTGATGGGCCTGCTGCCCGACAGCGCGGAGATCGTTCAGGGCGAAATCACTTTTCTCAATCGGCCGCTACAAACCCTGAACGCACGCGACTATGCCGATCTGCGCGGCAACGAGCTGGCGATGATTTTTCAGGAGCCGATGACCTCGCTCAATCCCGCTTTCACGCTGGGCGATCAGCTGAGCGAAGCCGTGATGCGTCATCATGCGGTAAACCGCCGTGAAGCGATGGCCGTAGCGCTGGCAATATTAGAAAAGGTGCAGATCCCGGCGGCGGAAATGCGGCTGAAAGCCTATCCACACCAGCTTTCCGGCGGGATGCGCCAGCGCGTGATGATCGCGATGGCGCTCATCAACCGGCCAAAGCTGTTGATTGCCGACGAGCCTACCACCGCGCTGGACGTTACCATCCAGGCGCAGATCCTGGCGCTGCTTAACAGCTTGCAGAAGGAAACCGGCACGGCGGTGCTGATGATTACGCATGACCTGGGCGTGGTTGCCGAAGTGGCGCAGCGCGTGGCGGTGATGTATGCCGGACAGGTGGTCGAAACCGGCGACGTCGCGGAAATTTTCCGCGATCCGCAGCATCCCTACACGATTGGCCTGATGGGTTCCATTCCCGGCGCCGCTACCCGCACCACTACGCTGGCCACCATTCCTGGCGCCGTGCCGCTGCCGGAACAGATGCCCCAGGGCTGCCGCTTCGCCACCCGCTGTCCGTTTGCCGAAAAACGCTGCCACCAGCATAAACCCGCCCTGCAAGCTATCGGCATCCGCCATCAGGTCGCCTGTTTTCGCGCCCCGCTGGAAGAGCACGTGACGTCTGGAGAATGCGCATGACCTTACCCATCCTTGAATGTAGCGATTTAACAAAAACCTTTCCTGGCCCGACGCGGCTATTTAAGCGCAACCCCCACGTCACGGCTGTCGATCGCATTTCGTTGCAGGTGATGCCGGGCGAAACGCTGGCCATTGTCGGGGAATCAGGCAGTGGCAAATCGACGCTGGGTCGGCTGCTGCTGCGGCTGCTGGCCCCTTCTCAGGGGCAGGTTTTTTATCAGGGCGAAGAGATCACCAAAGCCAGCGGCGCACGTCTGAATCAGCTGCGTCGTGAACTACAGATTATTTTTCAGGATCCCTTCGCCTCGCTTAACCCGCGCATGACCGTGGAGCATATCGTCGGCGAACCCTTATGGCTGCACGAGTCGCTATCCGGCAGCCAACGGCAGGAAAAAGTCGCCGAACTGCTGCAAACGGTTGGCCTTCCCGCCGTCTGGGCACGACGCTATCCGCATGAGTTTTCCGGCGGCCAGCGCCAGCGTATCGGTATTGCCCGCGCGCTGGCTTCCGGCCCGAAGCTGCTGCTGGGCGATGAGCCGGTTTCGGCGCTGGACGTGTCGGTACAGGCGCAGGTAGTGAATCTGCTGGAAAGCCTGAAGCAGCAGTTCGGCCTGACCATGATCGTGGTGGCGCACGGTCTGGGCGTGATCCGCCATATGAGCGATCGCGTCGCGGTGATGTATCTGGGGCAGATTGTAGAGCTGGCGACGGTAGAGGAAATTTTCGATGCGCCGCTGCATCCCTATACCCAAGCGCTGATCGCTTCGGCTCCCCGATTGCAGCCGGGTGCCGCTCGCCAAATTCCCGTTTTGCAGGGCGACTTGCCCAATCCCGCCGCGCCGCCAAAGGGCTGTCGTTTTCATACGCGCTGCCCTTACGTCAGCGACGAATGCCGCGTGCTGGAACCTATTCAACAGGTGATTGCCGGTGGCCGCCAGGTGGCCTGCCACCGCTGGCAGGAGATCAACCGTGACCGCAGCGTGATCACCGTTACGCCGCCTTCAGACGCTTTTCTGCGCCGTCGCGCGCTATTCGATCGGGCGGTAAAACACCGCGCTTTAACCTCTTTGGGAGAGATAACGCCATGAATCTACGCCATACTTCACTCGCCGCCCTTAGTGGCCTGCTGCTGCTGGGCAGCTTACCGGCGCAGGCGGAAAGCACGCTGCGGATCGGCCTGGGCGCCGATCCGGATATGCTCGACCCGCACCTTGCCCGCACCTACTATGGCCGCTTTGTCTTTGCCGCGCTCTGCGATCGTCTGGTGGATATTGATGAAAAGCTACAGGTGGTACCGGGCCTCGCGACCGACTGGAAATGGAGCGAGGACGGCAAAACGTTAACCATGAACCTGCGCCAGGGCGTGACTTTTCAGGACGGCGAAAAGTTTGATGCTGCTGCGGTAAAATTTAATCTCGATCGTGCCATGACGCTGCCCGGCTCGCTGCGTAAAAGCGAGCTTTCTTCCGTTGAGTCGGTGGAGGTGGCTTCGCCTTCTCAGGTTATTCTGCATCTGAAAAATGCCGACGCGGCGCTGCTCAGCCAGCTGACCGATCGCGCTGGCACAATGCTGGCGCCGAAAGCCGCCGTAAAGCCTGATTTTGCCATGCATCCGGTCTGTTCCGGCCCTTATCAGTTTGCCAGCCGGGTGCAGCAGGATCGCATCGTCCTGAAACGCTTTGACCACTACTGGAATAAGTCGGCCTATCATTTTGATAAGGTGGTTTTTTTGCCCATTCCCGATGCCTCGGTGCGCCTGGCTAATCTGCGTTCCGGCGATCTCGATCTGACCGAAGGCATTGCCGCCAGCGATGTCAAAACCGTTACCGCCGACAGCCGCCTGAGCCTGGTCAAAGTCACCGGACTGGGCTATCAGGGCATCACGTTTAATATCGCTAATGGCAAAACCGCGCCGGACAGCCCGTTTGCAAAAGATGCCCGCGTGCGTGAGGCTTTTTCGCTGGCTATCGATCGCGACGCGCTGAATCAGGTGGCGTTTGAAGGCCAGTACACGCCGGCTAATCAGGCTTTCTCCCCCGTCAGCCCTTACCACGTTAAGCTGCCCGTTCCCGCGCGCGACGTGGAAAAAGCCAAAGCGCTGCTTGCCGCCGCCGGCGTGAAAACGCCGCTCAACGTAACGCTGCTGGTCACCAACAATCCCACCTCGCAGCAGGTAGGCCAGGTGATCCAGGCCATGGTCAGCGAGGCGGGCTTTAACGTGAATCTGCAAATGAGCGAGTTTGCTACCTTGCTGGATCGCCAGCAGCGCGGCGACTTTCAGCTCAGCCTTTCCGGCTGGTCAGGCCGTCCCGATCCCGACGGCAGCATCTTCGCGTTTATCAACAGCAAAGGCACCCTGAACGATGGCCGCTACGGCAATCCACAGGTGGATAGCTGGCTGTCCGAAGCCCGCCAGACCAACGATATAGCCGCCCGTCAGGCGTTGTATAACAAGGTGGTGCAGCAGCTACAAAACGATATGCCGATCGCTTACCTCTATTTTGAACCGCGTATTTTTGGCATGACCAAAAAACTCCAGGGCTTTAAGGCCTGGCCGGACGGGCTGGTGCGCCTGGCTGGCGTAACGATGACGCCGTAAGGCGCAGGAGCGACCATGCTGGAACTGATCTGTAAACGCGTGCTGCTGGCGATCCCGACGCTGTTTCTGGTGAGCATAATGGTCTTCTCGCTGCAAAAGCTGCTGCCGGGCGATCCGATCCTCGCGATGGCGGGCGAAGAGCGCGACCCGGCGGTAATTGCGCAGCTAAGAGAGCATTATCACCTGAACGATCCGCTGCCTTCGCAGTACTTTTACTGGCTGGGCAACGCGCTGAAGGGCGATCTCGGCACTTCTATTCGTACTCAGGAACCGGTGACCGCGCTGATTAGCAGCAAGCTGCCGGTGACGCTGGAACTGTCGCTGCTGGCGATGCTAGTGGCGCTGCTGGTTGGCATCAGCATGGGCATCGTCGCGGCGGTGCGGAAAAACAGCTGGGTCGATCACGCCACCAATTTCGTGGCGCTTTCCGGTATCTCCGTGCCGCATTTCTGGCTGGGCATTCTGCTGATCCTGCTCTTTTCCGTGCATCTTCAGTGGCTGCCCGCTTCCGGCTACGTCAGCCTGAGCGAGAGCGTGTCGCAAAATGTGAAAACGCTGCTGCTGCCCGCGCTGGTGCTGGGAACGGGCCTGGCCGCGACGCTGATGCGCCATACGCGCGCTTCGATGATTGCCGTGCTGAAGGCGGATTATATCCGCACCGCCAGAGCCAAAGGGCTGCTGCCGAAAAAGGTGATCCTGAAGCACGCTTTCCGCAACGCGCTGGTGCCGGTGATCACGCTGACCACCCTGTTGTTTGGCGAACTGCTGGGCGGCGCGGTGCTGACCGAACAGGTTTTTACCCTGCCCGGCTTCGGCAAGATGATCGTCGATGCGGTGTTTAACCGCGATTATGCCGTGGTGCAGGGCGTGGTGCTGGTGGTGGCTATTGGCTTTCTGCTGCTGAACCTGCTGGCCGATGTGCTTTACGTGCTGATTAACCCGAAAATGCGAGGCTGACCATGAGTGAAGTTCTGACGGCTGGCGGCGCGGCGACCCTGCGCAAGCCCACTAATCGGGTGCTGAAAAAATTTCTCGGCAATAAAAGCGCGATGATCGGCGCGGTGATTGTGGCGCTGTTTGTGGCGATGGCGCTTCTCGCGCCCTGGCTGGCCCTTTTCGATCCGATCAAAGCCGATTTCCTGGCCGTGCGCAAAGCGCCTTCCGCTATGCACTGGCTCGGCACCGATGAACTGGGGCGCGATATTCTGTCGAGGATGATTTGGGGAGCGCGCACTTCGCTGCTGGCAGGCTGTATTTCCGTGGTGATCGCCATTCTGATTGGCGTCCCGCTGGGGCTGATTGCCGGTTACCGACAGGGCCTGTGGGACGGCGTGATTTCACGCTTTATCGAAGCGCTGCTGGCCTGTCCTTTTTTGATTCTGGCGATTGCGCTGGGCGCTTTTCTTGGCCCCAGCCTGGGTAATGCGATGATCGCTATCGGCCTGTCGGCCATGCCCATCTTCGCCCGCCTGACGCGTGGCCAGGTGATTGCTATCCGTAACGAAGAGTATATCGACGGCGCGCGCGCTATCGGCCTGCCCGATCGCTGGATCGTGCTGCGCTATGTGCTGCCCAACGTGCTGTCGCCGATCCTGGTGCAGGCCACGCTGGCCGTCGCTTCCGCCATTATTACCGAGGCGAGCCTGTCGTTTCTGGGCCTGGGCCAGCAGCCGCCCAATCCTTCCTGGGGCGCGATGCTCAACACCGCCAAAGGCTTTCTTGAACAGGCACCGTGGATGTCGATTTTTCCCGGCCTTGCCATTTTTCTGATTGTGCAGGGTTTTAATCTGCTGGGCGACGGACTGCGCGACGCGCTCGATCCGCGCAACGATTAACTTTAAGGAACCGCTATGAGTGGAATCAGTGATTTTAACGTGGGCTATCCGTCTTATCGCGTGCCGATGATGGGCCGCAACGCCGTCGCCGCCTCGCAGCCGCTGGCGGCACAGGCCGGGATCAAAATGCTCCAGCTGGGCGGTAATGCGGTGGACGCGGCGATTGCGACAGCTATCGCCCTGACCGTGGTGGAGCCGACCGGCAACGGCATTGGCAGCGATGCCTTCGCTATCGTCTGGGACGGCAACGAACTTCATGCGCTGAATGCTTCAGGCCGCGCACCCGCCGCCTGGTCACGCGAAACCTTCGCCCATTTGCAGGCGATGCCGGAGATTGGCTGGGATTCGGTAACCGTGCCGGGCGCGGTGTCCGCCTGGGTTGAGCTGGCGGAGCGTTTCGGTACGCTGCCGTTAACCACGCTGGCCCAGCCGGCCATCGACTATGCGCGTAACGGCTTTCCGGTGTCGCCGCTGATAGGGCACCTGTGGGAACGCGGCTACCAGAAGCTGCGCGATCAGCCAGGCTTTAGCGCCTGCTTTGCGCCCGAAGGCCGTCCGCCGCGCGTCGGCGAGCTGTTCCGCAATCCTCGCCAGGCGGAAACCCTGGAGAAAATCGCCGCCACCAACGGCGAAGCTTTCTACCGCGGCGAGCTGGCGGAAAAAATCGCCGCTTTCGCCAAAGAGCACGGCGCGGCGCTGACGCTGGAAGATTTGCACAACCACCGCGCCGACTGGGTGACGATGCTTTCCCGCCCTTTTGCCGGCGGTTCGGTGCAGGAGCTGCCGCCGAACGGTCAGGGCATCGCCACGCTGATGGCGTTGGGCATTCTGGAACAGTGGGATATTGAGCGTTACGAGCCGGATTCGGCGCAGTGGCTGCATCTCTCTATTGAAGCGATGAAGCTGGCGCTGGTGGATCTGGAACGTTATATCGCCGACGAAGAGCACATGGAGTTTCCTGCTGAACTGCTGCTGAGCGACGACTATCTGCGGGAACGCGCCGCGCTGATCGATCCCCATCAGGCCGGCGATTTTACCTTTGGCGCGCCGAAGCAGAGCGGAACGGTTTACCTTTCTACCGCCGATGCTAACGGCATGATGGTGTCGTTTATTCAGTCAAATTATATGGGCTTCGGCTCCGGTGTCGTGGTGCCCGATACCGGCATCAGCCTGCAAAATCGCGGCGCAGGCTTTGTGCTGGAGGAAACGCATCCCAACGTGGTGGCGGCCGGCAAGCGCGCTTTCCATACCATTATCCCCGCTTTCGCACTCGACGGCGACGGCCAGCCGCTGATGTCGTTTGGCGTAATGGGCGGCCCGATGCAGGCGCAGGGGCATTTACAAATGGCGCTGCGCATTATGCTGCATAAGCAGAATCCTCAGGCGGCCATTGACGCGCCGCGCTGGCGCGTGGTGGCGGGCCGGGAAGTGATTGTCGAACCGGCGTTAGATCGCAACGTCATTGCCGCCTTACGAGCGATGGGCCATCACATCGTGGTGGAAGATCCGCTGCAGACCTACAGCTTCGGCGGCGCGCAGGCGATAGTTCGCGATCCGCAGGGATTCTGGATAGCCGCCACCGAAAGCCGCAAGGACGGCCAGGCACTGGTATTTTGAGGCTTATGCTCTGCCTTTGAGCAGCCACAGTTTCGGATTGCCCGTACTGCAACGGGCATGGCTGGCAGATGGGCAAGCGGCGGATCGGCGTACAGGCGGGCTATATCAGTGCCAGAAATGATCCAGTCATCCTGGTGCCGGAACTGACCGCCCTTTTTCGAAAAGCTGGTAGCTAAATGCGAAACAGCAAAGGCCATGTAGATCACCTTTTCAGAAAGTGGCCCGTTCATAATTCTGCTTTTCTCTTAAAATCTTTCGGGCGGCTATAATATGCCTCCCGAAGGTTTTCCAACCCACAAAATACTATATTGCATAATAGATTCGGGTTAAAATTGCTCATAATGGATTTGCAAATAAAGGAAAGGTGCGATGGATAATGTGGATTTAAGCAAACTTAGCGAAAAGGAAAGGATTTACGTTGAACGTATGTCAGAAGGTGAGGGCTGGACAATACATGAAACCTTAAGGCGCCTGCTCAGAGTTTTTAAAGTTGTATTACTCATGGTCTTTATTATTACAGCTATTGGTGTTGTTGAGTTTATCAGGTCTGATAATGGTAGCTTTTACTCTTACCTTTTTGTTTACTTTATTGTCCTTGTGGTTTTTTATTTTATGGCCCCCGTAAAATTGGGAGCCAAGATAATTTATTATAAGTTAATATAATTCTTAGCGTTGGTCGTAAATGCTTTTAAGAGTAATGCTATCTCCCAGCGCCTCCAAAGCTAATGAAGGCGCTCCAACAACTTTTACATTTCTGATAAAATCTGATGGCAGATAACGGTAAAGTCGCCAGGAATCTGGTTTAAGAATCATTCTTGCTAAACCATATCCTGAAAGAGATATGTCAGCCACACTATATGTGGCACGGCCTGTAGTCGCGCTGAAACCGAGGAATTTGGCAGTTTTCACATAACCACTACGCAAGAATCCTTGTGTATCATTCTGATTAATTTTTATATTTTGAAAACTTTCGTATACATTATTTGCTCCATGCAAAACTATAGTTGCTCCTGCAATAACACCTATTACATTACCGGTGAGTATAGAAGTCACCACTATACCTGCTCCGGCCACTATTTGTCCGGTCCCTATAATCACACCCACACCGTTAATAAAATACCCCCATGTTCCGAGACTATTGGTCAGCTCTGCTGACACCACAACCCTGGCATTTTTAATATTAAGAGAAAGGCTCTGCTCACTAATAAACGCTTTTTCCTGATGTAGATTATCCAGGAAGAACTTGCATTCTCGTTCACTACTGGCTCTGTTAATCGATTTCAGCTGTTCTTCTATAAAACTGCCCATTTCACGATTAAAATTTTCGCGTAATATCAGGCTTTTGATATGCCGTATTCCAGCCTGTCTGGCCATGTCTCTGAGCGCATCCGCCTTACCCATTGCCTGTATGCGGTAAACTTTTTTAAAGCGATTCTTATCCAGATAGTTATCCATAACGATTCCTTGTTATCAGTGCCAAAAATGTATACCACAGCGGTAATGTCAGGCACAAAGCTACGGCGCTTAACCAGAAGCTGAAAATTTGCTTCTGCATAAAACGGGTCTATTCCCGCTGGCAGGTAGGATTTCTGTGCCTATGCCGTTTACAAATTAGCGATTACAGGAAAGATCAACAAACCGGTATAGGAGGGATAACGCTGCATGGGAGCGTTATATTTGGCATATGAAAGGCTATACAGGATGTGGCACAGGATTATTTTTTCGGGGCCCAGAAACGCCCGGCAGCTCGAGCAGAGAAAAGAGAGATACACAGGCTATGGATTTATTCGGATGCCGTAATCCAGGCCCAACATTGCTGGCGCGAACCCCAAAAAAATTTGTGAAAAAGGCAGCCCGTCCTCTTCGTGAAGTCAGGCAAAATCAGGCTGGCCTTCCCGCATGTAAGAAGACATAAGCGACAAGGCTACACAACCTGTGGAAAAGCGACCGCACAGGCAGAAATCTGAGTGCTTTCCAACCGAAAATTAAATTTTCTTCACGTATAAGCAACCGATTTCCGTATCCTCGTCAGTCGAGTTGAACTATTCTTCAGAGGCGACACAGGTCGCCTTTTGCTTGTAGCATTTCTATTACAGGAGTTACTTCCGATGACGACAGGAACCATTCGCGGCTGGACGCGTCTGCTGGCGCCTTTTATGGCGCTGATGCTGGTGTTTCAGCTAACGGGTTGTGGCGATAAAGAAGCGGATCAGCGCAAAGCCTTTATCGATTTTCTGCAAAATACGGCGATGCGCAGCGGCGAACATCTGCCCGCCCTTAGTGAAGATCAGAAACAGCGTGTCGGTAATTACGCCAGCGACTACGCTATTGTTTATGGCTTCTCCCAGCAGGTTAACCGCGCGGTGGATAACGGTCTGAAGCCGGTAGTGGATGAATTGTCTGCTATCCGTGCGCCGCAGGACTACCTGACCCGTCGCGATTCTCTGCGTCAGGCCAGCGGTTCGCTGGAGGTGCTGGCACAACAGATCCAGACGGCGAAAACGCAGGCCGACAGCAGCAAAGCCGGGCTGAAACAGCCAGCGGAGCTGAAAACGGTGTATGACAACCTTTATAACAAGGTCGTCACGCAGCCAGCCGATACGCTGCTGCCGCTGCTGCCTGCATTACAGAAGCTAAGCCAGGACGCGGTGCAGACGGGCGATTTCCTGCAGCAGCAGGGTTCGCAGGTGACCTTTAACGGTCAGACCATACAGTTCCCGACCCAGCAACAGGCGACCCAGTACAACACGCTGATGAGCAATATTTCTGCCAATGCGCATGCGCTTGGTCAGGCGCAAATCGCGCTGCAGGGCCAGTAACATTTTGCTGCGGGCCGCTCGCTTTAAACGGCCCGCCTCTTCTTCCGCTCAACAGCCCTTATCAGTCACAGACAAGTTTCGCTCAACAGCCCTTTTCAGCCACAGACCATTTCGGCTCATCAGCCCTTCACAGCCACAGACCATTTCCGCTCAACAGCCCTTATCAGTCACAGACAATTTCCGCTCAACAGCCCTTCTCAGCCACAGACCATTTCGGCTCATCAAACCTTCTCAGCCACAGACAATATTAGCGGTTGCCCAGCCGCTGTAAATAAATTGTGAACCACATCACGTATCAGGCATAAAGTCCCGAAAACAAAGTGTGATATCAATCACATAACACTCCCAGGCAAGCCCATTTAATAAACAGCATCAGCCTGTTTTTTGTCCTTTATGTGATCGGCTTCACGTAAAAACCCCCTGTTCACCGCGCTATGTGGTGATAGAGATCACACTTTACCCGGTGGCTACGCAGCGCTGCGGACGCGTGCTAGAGTCCGCCTGCACAGGGCAACGTTTTAAACAAAAATCAGCGCGCTCTCTTGTCGGCGCGTACCAATAAGGGGTGTGCTTGTATGTCCTCATCAGATATCAAGATTAAAGTGCAGAACTTTGGTCGCTTTCTGAGCAACATGGTAATGCCAAACATCGGCGCCTTTATCGCCTGGGGTATTATCACGGCGCTGTTTATTCCAACCGGCTGGCTGCCAAACGAAACCATGGCCAAGCTGGTTGGCCCAATGATCACTTATCTGCTGCCGCTGCTGATTGGCTACACGGGCGGACGCCTGGTCGGCGGCGATCGCGGCGGCGTAGTAGGTGCCATCACCACCATGGGCGTGATCGTCGGCGCGGATATGCCGATGTTCCTCGGCTCCATGATTGCCGGGCCGCTGGGCGGCTGGGCGATCAAGAAGTTCGACCGCATCGTTGACGGCAAAATCAAAAGCGGCTTCGAGATGCTGGTCAACAACTTCTCTGCCGGTATTATCGGGATGCTGCTGGCGATCCTGGCCTTCCTGGCTATCGGCCCGCTGGTGCAAGGCCTGTCGCATATTCTCGCCGCTGGCGTGAATCTGATGGTGCAGAATAACCTGCTGCCGCTGACTTCCATCTTTGTTGAACCAGCGAAAATCCTGTTCCTGAACAATGCTATCAACCACGGCATCTTCTCGCCGCTGGGCATTCAGCAGGCCAGCGAAGCCGGCAAATCTATCTTCTTCCTGATTGAAGCTAACCCAGGCCCCGGCATGGGCGTGCTGATGGCCTATATGTTCTTCGGTCGCGGCAATGCTAAACAGTCCGCTGGCGGCGCGGCTATCATCCACTTCCTGGGCGGTATCCACGAAATCTACTTCCCTTATGTGCTGATGAACCCGCGCCTGATTATCGCCGTAATCCTGGGCGGTATGACCGGCGTCTTTACGCTGACGCTGCTGAACGGCGGCCTGGTTTCTCCGGCCTCTCCGGGTTCTATCCTGGCGGTGCTGGCGATGACGCCAAAAGGCGCGTACTTTGCGAACATTGCTGCGATCGTAGCGGCTTTTGCCGTCTCTTTCGTGGTTTCCGCTATCCTGCTGAAAACCAGCAAGGTGAAGGAAGAGGACGATATCGAAGCGGCAGCGCGTCGCGTCACTGAAATGAAGGCGCAGTCCAAAGGCCAGACCGTGTCCACCGCCATGGCCACCGATGCCATGAACGGCGACCTGAGCCACGTGCGTAAAATCATTGTTGCCTGCGATGCCGGTATGGGCTCCAGCGCCATGGGCGCAGGCGTGCTGCGTAAAAAGGTTAACGATGCCGGACTGAGCAATATTTCCGTGACCAATACCGCTATCAACAACCTGCCGGGCGATGTGGATCTGGTGATTACCCACCGCGATCTGACCGAGCGCGCGATACGTCAGGCGCCGCACGCGCAGCATATCTCGCTGACCAACTTCCTGGACAGCGGCCTGTATACCGACCTGACTTCGCGTCTGGTGCAGGCAAACCGCAGCGAGGGCCACCGTGAAAAAGTGACCGCCGCGCTGAGCGACAGCTACGACGACGGCGAGCAGCATCTTTTCAAATTGGGCGCAGGCAACATCTTCCTCGGCAATCACGCTACCGATAAAGAGCAGGCGATCCGCTTTGCGGGCGAGCAGCTGGTGAAGGGCGGCTACGTGGAGCCGGAATATGTCGATGCGATGCTGGATCGCGAGAAGCTCACGCCAACCTATCTGGGCGAATCCATCGCCGTGCCGCACGGCACCATCGAAGCGAAAGATCGCGTGCTGAAAACGGGCATCGTGTTCTGCCAGTATCCGCAGGGCGTGCGCTTCGGCGAGGACGAAGAGGATATCGCTAAGCTGGTTATCGGCATCGCGGCCCGTAATAATGAGCATATTCAGGTGATTACCAGCCTGACCAACGCGCTGGATGACGACAGCGTCATCGCCCGCCTGGCGACGACCAATGACGTGCAGGAAGTGCTGGATCTGCTGTCAGGCAAGCCGTCAGCGTAAGCGCACCGGATATTACCCCAGGGCCGGGCATGCCCGGCTCTTTTTCGGGTCGGGCCTGTCCGGCCTTTCATTAATATGGGAAAAATTATGAAAGCTCTTCATTTTGGCGCCGGTAATATCGGTCGTGGTTTTATCGGCAAGCTGCTGGCGGACGCGGGCGTACAGCTCACTTTTGCCGACGTTAACCAGGTGGTGCTGGATGCGCTGAACGCCCGTCACGAATACCCGGTGCACGTGGTAGGCGAGCAGGCGCAGGTAGAAATCGTTAAGGGCGTCAACGCGGTCAACAGCGCCAGCGACGAGATTATTCCGCTGATTGCGGAAGTGGATCTGCTGACCACGGCGGTCGGCCCGCAAATTCTGGAACGTATCGCGGGCGGCATCGCCAAAGGGCTGGTGCAGCGTCATGAAAGCGGCAACGCGCGCCCGCTGAATATTATCGCCTGTGAAAATATGGTGCGCGGCACCAGCCAGCTGAAAGACCACGTGCTGAAAGCGCTGCCGGAACAGCATCACGCCTGGGTGGAAGCGAACGTCGGCTTTGTCGACTCGGCCGTGGATCGTATCGTCCCACCGTCCGCCGCCGGCACCACCGATCCGCTGGAAGTCACGGTAGAAACCTTCAGCGAATGGATCGTCGATAAAACCCAGTTTAAAGGCGAACCGCCTGCCATTGCAGGCATGGAGCTGACCGATAACCTGATGGCATTTGTCGAGCGTAAGCTTTTCACGCTGAATACCGGCCATGCGATTACCGCCTATCTGGGCCAGCTGGCAGGCCACGCAACCATTCGCGATGCCATTCTGGACAAGAAGGTGCGCGCCATCGTTCAGGGCGCGATGGAAGAGAGCGGCGCGGTACTGATTAAGCGCTACGGCTTTGAAGCGGCAAAACATGCCGCCTATATCCAGAAAATTTTAGGCCGTTTCGAGAATCCTTATTTGCAGGATGATGTGGAGCGAGTGGGACGTCAGCCGCTGCGCAAGCTGAGCGCGGGCGATCGCCTGATCAAGCCGACGCTGGGCACGCTGGAGTATCAGCTGCCGCACGACAATCTGGTGAAAGGTATCGCCGCCGCCCTGCACTACCGCAGCGATCAGGATCCGCAGGCGCAGGAGCTGGCAGAGCTGATTAACCGTCAGGGCGTGCAGGCCACGCTGGCGCAGGTTTCCGGCCTGGAGGCCGAAAGCGAAGTGGTGAAGGCGGCGGTCGCGGCCTGGAACGAGATGGCGTAACGGCAGGCCGGGCCAGTAGGCGGCCCGGCTTTTCCCGCCACGTTGAGTACGGTTTTACGGATAAAATGATGCAGGCTCTGATGGAAAAACCCCAGGCTTTTGAAAATCGGGTGCTGGAACGCCTGAACGCCGGCCGCACGGTCAAAAGCTTTTTCGCGGCGGCCGTCGAGCTGCTGGGCGAAGCGATCGATCTGTTGGTGGTACAGGTGTTCCGCAAGGATGACTATGCCGTAAAGTACGCGGTAGAGCCGCTGCTGTTGGGCAACGGCCCGCTGGGCGAGCTGTCGGTTCGGCTGAAGCTGGTGTATGGTCTGGGCGTGATCGGCCGACATGAGTACGAAGATGCCGAGCTGCTGCTGGCGCTGCGTGAGGCGCTGAACGACGACGGCACCGACTACCGCTTTACCGACGACGAGCTGCTTGGCCCGGTTGGCGAGCTGCACTGCGTTGACGCGCTGCCGCCCCGCCCCGATTTCAGCAGCGCCGATGCCGAACTGCGCGCCATGCTGCAACAGCGCTACCAGCAGATGGTACGATCGACGCTGGTGCTGTCGCTGACGGCGCTGATTTCCCCTATCGGCACCCGTCAGGCTTTCAAAAAGTAACCCGCGCTTCCTGCTCTTCCCTGCGCTTTCGTGTATCCTTGCCCCATGATCCACTCTACGGTTAATGATAATGAAAGAACAAATCCAGGCAGAAATTAAAATGCTCAGCGACAAGTTGGATGCCCTGACGCGTAAGGAGCCGCTGCTGCTGGAATCCGGCGATGCGGAAAAACTCGGCGAGCTGCTGAAAGAAAAAGAGAAGCTGGTTATCGAGCTGGAACGCCTGCGCGGCGCACGCGAAGAGAAGCTGAGCAAAGAGGCGCAGAAGCTGAAACAGCTGCCTTTTAACCGTGCCATCACCAAAAAAGAGCAGGCCAATATGGGCGCGCTGAAGAAAAGCGTACGCGGCCTGATCGTGGTGCACCCGATGACCGCGCTGGGCCGCGAAATGGGACTGACCGAGGTAACCGGCTTCGCGAAAGCCGCTTTTTAATCCTCAGGCGGGCGCCAGCCGCGCCCGCTTTCTTAAAACCGCCAGTTAACGCCAGCCGTCGCGCTCCACGGCGATTCAATATGACGTCCCTGCATATAACCTGCGCTAACGTGCAGCGAAAGCGTTGATGACAGCGCCGCTCTGACCCCTGCCTGATAAACGCCCCGGCTGCCGCTCAACTCGTTTTTGAAAGACTCGCCGTTTATCCTGACGCGATTTTTAGTCACCGTTTCCCTTTCCAGGCCGATGCTGGCCCAGGGATGCAGCAGCGTTTCCCTGACCTGTATCGCATACTCCGTTCTGACGCCGACAGCGCCCGTCAGCGATCGCTGCGGCCCGATGCGCGCCTTCATGCCGTTATTCAACGACAGCGTGCTGCTGTTGCTCGTAAAACCGGTTACGCCGATCCACGGCGTGACTTTCGCCGCCCCGACCAGAAAGTGTTTGCCCGCCCTGATGCCGGTGCCGATGCCCGTGGTATTAAAGCTGCCGTTGGCCGCGCCGCCGCTGGTCATGCGCGCGCGCACCTCGTGCGTAAAGCGGTTGAGCTTGAGAACGCCATCCAGCCAGTAGCCGGTATCATGCTGCCAGCTGCCGTAAAACCCGCCGGACCAGCTGTCGATATCCGCCTTGCCAATCCCTTTGCCGCGAAAACGCATATCGCTGTGACCATAGCTGAAGAATACACCCTGCCACGCCGCGCTTTCCGCTCCCTGCTGCACCCGATCGATGCCGATAGTCAACGAGTTGAGGCTGAGCCGATAATCCGCGCCCGCCTCGTTGCTGACGTTCAGTCGACCGTTGCGCACCGTGCCCCAGACGTTATGGTCATGTTCAGGGAAGTCGCTATTGGCAAGGCGCTCGCTGAGCGTTTCCAGCTCCTGACGGAATATCAGCGGATCGACGGTCGCTACCGACAGCACCGCCGCTGCGGCAGGCGTAATGACATAGTCAGCGGGCGGCGACGGCTCTACGGCCGCCTCCTCTCCGGACGTCCCGTCCTGCTCGTCTGGCGTCACATCCGGCTGGTTATCAGGTAAAACGTCTGCCTGATTATCCGGCTCGTCTTCATCCTCTGTCGGCGCGTCCGTTTGCGCGTCGTCAGCCGGGGAAGGTTTTTCCGCCTCCTCATCCGAATCTGGATCTGGATCGTCTTCGGCCTCCGCTTTATGCGGCGTCAGCGACCAGCCGCCCTGGCCGTCAGCAACCAGATAATATTGATAAGTACCCAGATCCACGACCTCACCGCTGTTCGCCAGCGCAAACGTCGCGTCGCCATCGCCAATCTGGATAACCTGAAGGCTGTCGCTGTGGGTTGGGCTGACGCCGTTGTCGATCACATAAAGCGCGAAATCACCGGTCGCGCGGCCCGTCACCGTCAAAAAATCGCCCTGCAAGGCGGAAATTTTCGTATCCATCAGAAACGTGCCGCTGCCGGACAGCGTTTTCAGGGTCAGCGTGGAATAGCCTTTGGGATCGTAAATAACCGTGCCGCCTGCCAGGGCGACATCGCCCAGGGCAAAATAATACTCGCCGCTAAAGGAAGCGTTGCTGGAAAGGTAGACCGAGCCGGACACGTGATAGCTCGCCTTATCCGTATCGGCGCCGGTAACGATAATAAGGCGCCCTGCGTCATTTACCGTAATATTCCCCTGTAATGAGGACAAAACTTCAGGATTGATATTATTAGGCGTAACAATCAGCGAGCCATTTATGGTGGCATTATTAATAGTCCCGGAGTTCAGATTTCCATATCCATTGCTGTTTATGGTTAAATTTTCCGAGTAGGCCTGCCGGGTGCCGCCCAGAA
This sequence comes from Erwinia wuhanensis, assembly GCF_030484085.1. NCBI lineage: Bacteria > Pseudomonadati > Pseudomonadota > Gammaproteobacteria > Enterobacterales > Erwiniaceae > Erwinia > Erwinia wuhanensis. The sequence goes on along the minus strand of NZ_JAUJUH010000006.1, from coordinate 111,235 downwards.
AGTACGTCCCGCCATTGATAACGGTATCGATATCGCTGCCTTCAACATTGACGAAATAGCCGCTGTTTAGCGTTGTATTTAGCGTTTTCCCGGTCTCCATCCAGAAACGTCCGGCGTTAACAGTGGTGTTTTTCATTACCGAACTGGAACCTTCCATATAAATATGGTCCAGCTTACCGGCATTAATCGTCCAGCCCTCCGTCTGCACATAATTATTAATAACAACAAGCGCAGCGCTTTCAATCAGCGCGTTATTCGACAGGGCGTAGCTGTTCGCCTGGCCTGCCAGCAAAAAGGCGCTGCCCGATTTTACCGTCGTCGCGCTATCCTTGCCGCCGTTGTTTTGTAACTTCCCACCGTTGTTCACCACGGTACTGTCAGCGACGCCGCCAGCGTTGATTATCTGCACGCCTCCGGCATCGATAGTGGTATGCATAGTGGTCCCGTATACCTGCTGCGTGCTTTCCCCATCGGCACTGCCGATGATTTCGCCCTCCACCAGCACGCCAGCGGCGACGTTTTCCGTAAACGCCACGGATACCTCAGGAAGCAGCAAAAGGATGAACGAAGCCGCGACACCTGATAATATCGATTTTGTCGTTTTCATGATTGCTCATTTTCCATCAGAAAATAAAATGAATGAAACGACGCGCGGTATGTGTTGACGCACATACCGCTTCCCACCCGCTTGCTACCGGCCAGAATGTTTCATTCGATTGTTTTAACGCTACAAATTAAGCGTAAATACTATTCATAAATCCCCACTCTTATCCTTATATAAAAGAAAGATAATTTCCTGATATGCGCGATATAATCACCCTGAAACAAAACAAATTAAAGACATCCGCCTATCACAGAGGAAACTTTATTTTAACAGAGTATCTTTATACCAAAACAGGGCGGAAAGAAAAGCGCGCTTTTACGGCGTTTATTTTCGGAGAAAAAAGATAAGATAAGAAAAAGAAAGGAGATTAACGTCATTACCAGGAAAACTCCTGGCAATTTTTATCGTAAAAAAACCCGCACGGGCGGGCTTTTATCGTCTTTATTTTTTCGTCTGCTGTGCCGCCAGCGTGGTAAACCACGGTGCGACGAAATCGGTTGATTCGCCCCAGCCAGGAATAAGCTTATTCAGCGTGGCGACATTCACCGCCTGTCCGGCCAGCTGCTCCTGCGTGATAGCCGATGCCTTGAACTGATAAGTCGCGGGCGTTGCTTCGCCTGCCAGCTTGTTCGCTATCAGCCGCATATTGACCGCGCCAATCAGTTTGCTGTCCACCGCGACCGTCTGCTTCCAGGGGCTGTTTTTCTCTCGCATCAGCTGGAGATCCTGGTTAGAGGCATCGATGCTGTAGAGTTTGATCTCGGTCCGGCCGTTTTCCTGGAGCGCTTTATAAGCGCCCTGGGCAAAAGCGTCCCAGGCTCCCCAAATCGCGTCAATTTTGCCTTTAGGGTATTTAGCCAGGATCGCGCCCACCTTGTTCGCGGTATCGCCCTGCACGTCAGAAGAGACCGCGCCGATAGATTCCAGCTGATGGATGCCCGGATTGGCCTGCAGCACTTTTTCATAGACCACCTGACGGCGCTCCATGGCCGGAAAGCCCGCGACCCACAGCTTGACGATATTGGCTTTACCGCCGCTGTCTTTCACCAGGCGATCGAGCGAAAGCTGCGCCAGCGACGCGTCATCCTGCGCGGTCACGGTTACGCCCGCTATCGGCTGATTAACCGGCGTGTCGAACACCGACACTTTAATGCCCGCATCGGCAATACGCTTTACCAGCGCCGTTGCGTAGGGATCTTTGCCGTGCGACAGAATGATGCCGTCATACTTCTGGCTGATGGCCTGCTCCACAAAATCCTGAAAGCGGGCGTCGTCGCCGTTGCTCAGAAAGGCGCTGACCTTAAAGCCCAGCTGGCGGCCCTGCTGGATAGCGCCCGCGACAAACTGGGTGGTGTTGTCGTCAGATCCCAGATTGCGGATCACCGCCACGCGAACGGGGCCGTCATGGCTGGCGATAGCGGCAGGCACCGCAACCGTATCGGCAAAGGCGGTAGTGCTGGTCAGCAGGCTGACGGCCAGCAGTGAAAGCGTTAATTTTTTCATCGTTATCCCTACGCCTGGCGGCGCTGAATGTAAGTGATTGCCAGCGCAGCGGCCAGCACCAGACCTTTGATAATATCCATGGCGTAATAAGGCACGGAAAGCATGACCAGACCGTTTTGCAGCACGCCGAGGATCACCGCGCCCAGCAGCGTGCCCAGCGCATTCGGCTTGCCGGAGCCGGCCAGCGACAGGCCGATCCACGCCGCCGCAACGGCATCCATCAGATAGCCGCCGCCGGCATTCACCTGCGACGAACCAATGCGCGAAGCCAGCAGAATGCCGCCCAGTCCCGCCAGCAGCGAGGCGAGCACGTAAGCCAGTACGCGATAGCGATTCGTGCGAATGCCGGAAAGCCGCGCCGCTTCCGGGTTGCCGCCGATGGCATACATGCGGCGGCCATGCTTTGTCAGCGACAGGCCAAGCTGCGCCACCACGGTAACCACCAGCATAATGATAACGATGGTTGGCACCTGGCCCAGTAGCGAAAAGTCCGGCGGCACGATCCCTTCGGCCATCTCGCCGCTTGGCATCACCATATTCTCCGTGACAGAGCCGCCGAAGCTCCAGGTCATCGCCACGCCCTGCACGATAAACAGGCTTGCCAGCGTGGCCAGCATATCGGGAATTTTCAGCACTACGATCAGAAAGGCGTTAAACAGCCCGACCAGCGTGCAGAGCAGCAGCGTCAGCGTTATCGCGGCTGTCGGGCCAAAGCCGTACCAGACAAACAGCGAGATCACCAGCGAGTTTGCCAACGATGCAGTAGATCCCACGGAGAGATCGAAGCCGCCAATGGTCAACGAGATCGAGACGCCTACGGCAATCACCGTCACAATGGCGATGGCGCGCAGAATATTGATGATATTGGCTGGCTCCAGAAAGCTGTCCGAGGCCAGGCCGAAGGCGGCGATCAGCGCCACCACCGTTAACAACATTCCCCATTTATAAAGGAATTCAAACAGCTGGTGACGCAGCCCAGGCGTCGCCTTCAGGGAAAGTTCTTTGCTGCTCACGCAGGGGTTCCTCCGGTGGAATAAAGTAAAAGCGTTTCTTCATCAGCCTGACGCGCATCCATCTCCGCCACGATTTTACCGTCCCACAGCACGCAGATGCGGTCGCATAGCCCTACCAGTTCGGCAAACTCGCCCGAGGCGTAAATAACCCCTTTTCCCTGGCGGGCCAGCGCGTCGATTAGCGTGAAGAGATCGGTTTTGGCCTTGATATCAACGCCCTTGGTTGGCTCATCAAAAATCAGGACGTCAGCGTCGTTGCGCAGCCATTTGCCGATGGCCACTTTCTGCTGATTACCGCCGGAAAGACGGCGCAGGGATTGTTCCGGGCCGAGAGTGCGCACGCCCAGCTGTTGAATAATCTCTTCGGCCCAGCGCCAGGCCTGCCGGTGACCGAAAAGCCCCCAGCGGGAAAAGCTGGTGTCCGCGCTGATGCTAAGGTTCATTGCCACCGACTCGTCGATAAAAATGCCCTCTTTGCGGCGCTCCTCCGGGATCAGCGCCATGCCGTTCGCTACCGCAGCGGAAGGCGAAGTGGGCCGCCACGGTTTGCCATGCAGCTCGCCCCGGCCGATGCGGCTTTTGCTGGCGCCGAACAGCGCTTTGCACAGCTCCGTTTTTCCCGCGCCCGCCAGGCCGGCGATACCCAGGATCTCTCCCTTGCGCAGCGTTAAAGAGATATTGTGCAGCAGCGCGTCGTCGTGCAACGCCTCGACATGCAGCAGCGTTGCGCCGTTGCTGGCCGGACGACGCGGCGGATAGATATCCGCCAGCTGGTGACCCAGCATCTTTTCCACGATTTGTTCGCCGCTCAGCGCGCTCATCGGCACGGTTTCAATCAGGCGCCCGTCGCGCAGCACCGTAAGCCGATCGCAAATCGCGCGCAGTTCGTGGATACGGTGGGAGATAAACACTACGCCGATACCGCTTTTTTGCAGGCGGCGAACCACCGCAAACAGGCGTTCGCTTTCATGCCGATCCAGCGGCGCAGTGGGTTCATCCAGGATCAAAAAGCGGCAGTGATGGGAGAGCGCACGGGCCAGCAGGATTTGCTGTTTCTCCGCCAGCGTGCAGCGATCGACGCGGCGATTGACGTCAATATCCACCTCCAGCTGTGCCAGCAGCGCGCGAGCCTGGCGACGGATAGCACGCCAGCGATAAATTTGTCCGCCTTCGGCCAGGCGATCCAGCATGATGTTTTCCGCCACGCTGAGCGTGGAAACCAGCGCCACATCAACTTCCTGCTGCACCAGATGAATGCCCAGCTTCTTTGCATCACGCGGAGAACGAATCGATACCGGCTCGCCATCCAGCAGGATATCGCCGCTGTAATGCTCATGGGCACCCGACAGCACGGCCATCAGCGTTGATTTTCCTGCGCCGTTAGCGCCGGTCAGCGCATGAATACTGTGGCCGTCAAGGCGAAAGTCGACGTCGGTCAGCGCGGCAAAACCGCCAAAAGCGATGGCGATCTGCCGCATTTCAAGATGGTTCACTGCGGTCATAGCGAGCGCTCTCTGAAGGGTAAGCTGCCTTATTTTTTAATGGATTATCACGACAGGCAACGAACGAAAGGAGATAAGCTAACACGAAATGTTATTAGCCATCCAGACGCCCAGCCATTTAAGCGGTTAAAACCAGCGGCATCCCGTTACGCAGCATGAACAGAGGTAATCAGAAGATTAAGCAGGGTTTCGCTCGGTCAGGACGGCGAGGAAAAGTACAGAAAAGAAAAAGGTGAAAACAAAAGACCGCCAGCATCCAACAGGATCGGGGAAACAGACGCAGGTCACCCCATCAGCCGTCGCTGGCGTACATTCGCCAGTCATTGCGGCAACCGCAGTATGGACGCACCGTTAACAGTAAAAGAATTTTAATGATGGTTTTCATATAGCCGCGCGTTCGTTTTTCAGAAAACGGCGAGTAATTTCGGGCAAATAGCAGCCAGGCTATATTTACTGGTTACTTAACAAGGCTTATTAATTCCGCCTTGAATATGACCGCAGTTATCCAGGATTATTTACATAACTTTGGATAACCGCGGCCTCTCTATAGCTTCAGGACTTGTGGTGTCTTAAGTTATCAGGGGCGAGATCCGGAATCGCCAGGATAAACGCAACCATATCCGGGGACATAAATACCATCAGTACCACACTGACCAGCTTTATATTGCGTTTGAGATGAAGACATCGTGGCATATGACAAGGTTGATACCCCAAAAGACAGACATGCACCGAGTAACAATAACTTTACTAATTTCATATTTCCTCCAGAGTTTAAAGTACCTAAAATCAATAAAATTATTAGCATAATAAGTATGAGCAGTGTCTAAACACTTGCCTGATACCACAATGAGGCGAAGGGCTTTATGCTCGGTTGATAAAATCCAGATAACCTTTATTCTTCTTTAATAACAGCACCTTACTTATATTATTATTATTTTATATCTGTCAAAAGGGCACCGAAAAATGTTCTTATAAAGTGGCGGATTTACTGTAAAAAATGAAAAATCGAGATGGTGCAGGAAGCTATTGTTTGTAGCAGTTGAATGTACGCTCCGTATAGGCTAATTTCTGTGTTAACAGATTAAATTCCTTAACAACCATTTATTTTAACAGGCGTTAATCTTACGTACCATCTGGTAAATGCATAGCTTTTATGCCGATAAAAATTATGATATTGCAACGCATCAGCCATTTTCATACAGCCGTCCCTTTTTTAACGAGATAAGGGACGAATGCCAGTTACAAAAGCTTAATTTTTAATATCGTCTTAACAACAGCAGACTAAAACCTCCTTAAAAAAAGTTCCTGTCAAAAAAAAGGACGATTAATAATGGCGCTTCAGGATAATATTAACGCCGCTCTTAATAAAAAATTAGAAAGCAGTCAGGCAAGAAAGGCTGGCGGGGGATTTTTACGGCAAAAAAATACCCCGCTAACTTAGCGCCAGCAGGGTATTTATCAGACGCTTAGCCTACAAACGCCTGTCGTTTTCGTCCGGAACGGGCTTATTTAGCCGCAGCGAAATTCTCTGCTGCCACGTCCCAGTTAACCACTTCCCAAAACGCTTTGATGTAGTCAGGACGTTTGTTCTGATATTTCAGGTAGTAAGCGTGTTCCCACACGTCCAGGCCCACGATTGGGGTACCGGAAGCGCCAGCGATCGCTTCGCCCATCAGCGGGTTGTCCTGGTTAGCGGTAGAGACTACAGCCAGCTTGCCGTCTTTCTTAACCAGCCACGCCCAGCCGGAGCCGAAACGGGTAGCGGCCGCTTTTTCAAACGCTTCTTTGAAGGCATCAACGCTGCCGAAATCTTTTTCGATAGCCGCTTTCAGCTCGCCGCCCAGCGTGGTGCCGGTTTTCAGACCTTTCCAGAAAAAGCTGTGGTTAGCGTGGCCGCCCGCGTTGTTACGCAGTACGGTTTTCTTATCGGCAGGCACCTGATCCAGTTTGGTGATCAGCTCTTCTACCGGCAGGTCAGCGAACTCGGTGCCTTCCAGCGCGGCGTTCGCGTTGTTCACGTAAGTCTGGTGATGTTTAGTATGATGGATCTCCATCGTCTGCTTGTCGAAATGCGGTTCCAGTGCGTCGTATGCGTAAGGCAGGGATGGCAGTGAATAACTCATGTTCATCATCTCCATTGGTTTTTTTGGCAGCACGTCCCGATGGAGTGCCGCGTAAGCAGTCGGATCATTATAGTTAAATTAATGATCTGGAAAAGGGTTATCAATGCCCCGATCTTTATAAGGTTATTATAGACAGCACGCTGGTGAAGGGCGTCAGAACCTTATTGATGACCTACAGAGCAAAATGGTCTAAGCCGTTTACGCCTGACAAAACAGAGCCGACGGCTGCGGCTATCGTCTGTGGCATTGATAAGACAGGATAACTTTCCACATAACTTTTTTCAGGACAGGGAGTTTTGCAAAAGTGAAGATCGGTGAGGTATCAAAATGGCATCCCTTCGTTGATTCTGAAGGAACAGTGTGGGATCTCTCTTTTCTCGACGCACATGAGGCTATCTTTACGCATAAGTGTGAGGGGAAGAAAGATCGGGACTATAAGTTCATTGTCTCTTACTCCTCGCACTGCTTTTGCAAAGATTATCCTGAACAAACAGAACTGGAGAAGCAAAGGCTTATGTACCCTTCTCCACGGGAATCGCGCCCCTTTTGCAAAAGACGATATTTATTAGCTCAACGCTATCTGAAAAATATTATCCTCACCCTTGATAAACAAAGAATTATTCATGCCGGATACGGCAGTTATGCGGTACTCGAAGTACTGGACGAAGAGAGCAGAAGTATTTACTACCATGTTCCGTTCAAAGTCTTCCGTGAAAACAAAAAATTCAGGTTGCACATTACCAGCGCTTACCCAGTCATGGAAAAGCCCGGGGGTAAAAAGGTTGGTTTTTACGTCATTGCTTACAATCTTGCACACAACAAACCTTTACCCCACCCCTGAAATAACAAAACCCACCTTAAGGTGGGTTTCGCCAGAATTTCTTCTGGTATTCAGAATCGCCTTTACCGGACCTGGCCTGACCCTGTTAAAAATGGTTCGGAACCATCCTTATTGGGGTAGCGGGATGTCTGGGCTAACCAGTCTGCTGCATCCTTTGCAGTACCAAAGTACTACGCATAAAGATTAACCAGATTTGATGCGTTGGTCAAATTTGGTTAAGAGAAAACAGGCACGCCGCAGGCGCCGCAATACTCTTTGGGATAAGCGTTGTCGCTTTCCAGTTTGCGTTACTGATGTCAGGCGGGCTGCTGCTGCTGCTGCTGCTGCTGCTGTTAATTTTCAGCCTCGCCCATGGCATTTTTACCTGATTTTGGGCAGGCAAAATGTTCGTTTCGCTTTTCCACCGCACCCCAAGCCGGGCTTTATATTTTCTCCGTGCTGGCACGAAGCTGTAGCGTTACCGGCAGCTCGTTCCAGACCGGCGGATCTTCTCCCTGTAGCGCAGCCAGCAGGCGTTTACCGGCCAGCTTGCCCATTTCGCTGTAGGGCAGCGTCACCGTGGTTAGCGGTGGCGAGCAGACGGCGGAAAGCTGTCCGCCGCCGATACTGGCTATCGCCAGCTGGCTGGGCACCGCAATCCCCGCCGCGTGGCAGGCCATCATCGCACCACAGGCTACCTCTTCCGCCGTGCAGATCAGCACGTCGATTTCGGGCCAGGTAAGCTGAATATCCGCCAGCAGCGCGTGGCCAGCGGCAAAGCCGGGCGGCAAAGGCGACGTTACGACGCGATGCGGCGACAAATTATGCGCCAGCATCCCGCTGTGCCAGCCGTTCAGCAGCTGGCTGAACAGCGTGTTGCTGGTTTGCGTGCAGAGCAGACCGGGATGACGAAACCCTTTCTCCACCAGCGCCTGTACCAGCAGCCGTACCGCTTTGGCATAGTCGACGCCCACGCTGATGCCCGCCGAATCATGATGCACGCCGCCTATGTCGATAACCGGCAGGCCGGAGTTGCTCAGCAACCGATGCGCCGCCTCCACGTTATCAAAGTTAAAATGCACCATCGCCGCAGGATTGTAAGAGAGCAACATTTCTATCAGCTCGTTCTCGCCCGCCGCAGAATGGTTGGCCTCTGCCAGCATGACGTTGTATCCCTCAGGCCGCAGTATCGCCTGTAACGCTTCCGACACCGCCGCGCAGCCTGGCGTAACGAAAGAAGGCACCACCATCGTGATTAGCTTTGAGGAAGCCGACGCCAGATTGCGCGCCTGCACGTTAGGTACGTAGCCCAGTTCGGCTATCGCCGCCTCAATCCTTTCACGAATATCGGAAGAGACTTTTTCCGGCATCCGCAGCGCGCGTGATGCGGTCATCGTACTGACGCCAACCAGACGGGCGACATCGGCCAGCGTACTTTTCCCGGTACTGCGCCGCCGTTTTTCTGCCATGCATTCTCCTGCAGCCAGCTGTTTCAACTGGACGCAGCTTAAAACCAAAAGCCCGGTCGCGCCACGTTAAAAGCGATCCTTCACCTTGTTATGCGAGGCGGCGCAGAAAGGTTGCAGGCGGCGCTCATCCTTGTTTCCCTCCGGGCCAGGCGGCATAAAGCGCCGTTGATTATGCTTCGTGTGCAGCAGAAATGTTAGCGATAACACATATTTTAACATTGCTGATGTTAGCGCTAACTTTTGCGACAACAATCACGGAAAAGCGTACAGAAAACCGCCTAAAGTGCAGGCAGACCCTTACCGGAGAGCGAACATGCTGTCGAACTGGCTTCAACCTGAAAATATTCAGCTGACCGAAAGCGTCGGCCACTGGCAGGAAGCAATCCGCCAGGTTGCCGCGCCGCTGCTGGCGCAGCAGGCTATTACGCCGGACTACCTAAAGGCGATTTTCCGCTCTCATGCTCAGCTTGGCCCTTACTACGTGCTGGCGCCCGGCCTCGCCATGCCTCATGCGCGCCCCGAAGAAGGTGCGCTGAAAAACGGGCTTTCTCTGCTGCGTATTAATCAGGGAGTCAGCTTCGACAGTGCTGAAAACGATCCCGTATACGTGGTGATCCTGCTGAGCGCCGTCTCCGGCGAAGAGCACATCAGAATGATCGGCGAACTGGCAGGTTTGTTCAGCGACGACTTCCGTCTACAGCAGCTGCTGTCGGCGACCACGCTGTCGGCCCTTGCGGCCGCCGTTAGCGATCCCTCTCTGGAGAAAACCTCATGAAAAAAGTGCTGATTGTGTGTGGCAATGGTTTGGGCAGCAGCTTTATTGTCGAAATGAACGTGAAAAAAATCCTGGCGGAACTGGGAAAGACGGCGGAGGTCAGCCATACGGATTTAACGACCGCGCGCTCGGAACCGGCAGATTTAATTTTAAGCGCCCAGGATATCGCCGATCGGCTTGCCGATCACGAGGCGCAGGTATTTGGCCTGAGCAACCTGCTCGATAACGCCAGAATTAAAGAGATCCTGGCCGAGCACTTATAAAAACGCGGCAACTCAAACGCACGGAGTCGTTTATGCTTCAGTTTATTATTAATGACGTTCTCGGAACGCCAGCGATTTTGGTCGGCCTTTTTTCCCTGATCGGCTTATTGCTGCAAAAGAAAGCTTTTTCAGAAGTCATTTCCGGCACGCTGAAAACTATCATGGGCTTTTTAATCCTGATTGCCGGCGCTAACCTGATTGCGACAACGCTGACGATATTCAGCCAGCTGTTTGAGCACTCTTTTAATATTCAGGGCGTGGTGCCCAATACCGATGCAATGGCCGCGCTGGCGCAGAAAAGCTACGGCACGGCTACGGCGATGATTATGGTGTTTGGGATGCTGATTAATATTCTGCTGGCACGCATTACGCCGCTGAAATATATCTTTTTAACCGGCCACCATACGCTTTATATGTCTGCGATGCTGGCGGTGATCCTGTCGGTCGGCGGCTTCAGCGGTTTCTGGCTGGTGGCAACCGGCTCGCTGATTTTAGGCGCGATGATGGTGATCAGTCCGGCTATCCTGCAGCCCTTTACCCGCAAGATTACGCGTTCCGATGATTTGGCGCTGGGCCACTTTGGCTCGACCGGCTACCTGCTGGCGGCGCTGGTCGGCAAGGTGGTGGGCAAAGGCAGTCCTTCCACAGAAGAGCTGAAGGTGCCGAAAACGCTGAATTTCCTGCGCGACTCATCGGTGGCGATTTCGCTTACCATGATGATCCTGTTTGTGGCGCTGGTGCTGGTGGCCGGCAAAACCTTTACCGAAAGCCAGGTCAGCGGCGGTCAGAACTTCCTGGTTTTTGCCGTTATCCAGTCCATTACCTTTGCCGCAGGCGTTTATATCATCCTGGCGGGCGTGCGGATGGTCATAGCGGAAATCGTGCCGGCTTTTAAAGGCATCGCCGACAAGCTGGTGAAGGACGCTAAACCGGCGCTGGACTGCCCGACGGTGTTCCCCTTCGCGCCCAATGCGGTAATTATCGGTTTTCTGTGCAGTTTTGCCGCCGGTTTGATCAGCATGTTCCTCTGCCCGCTGTTCGGCCTGAGCGTGATCGTACCGGGCCTGGTGCCGCATTTCTTCTGCGGCGCAACGGCCGGCGTCTATGGCAACATTACCGGCGGTCGCCGTGGCGCGATGATTGGCGCTTTCGTGCAGGGCCTGCTGATCTCTTTCCTGCCGGCCATCCTGCTGCCGCTGATGGGCGAGCTTGGCTTCGCTTCCACCACCTTTGGCGATGCGGATTTCGGCGTAATCGGCATTATCCTCGGCAAGCTTATCGCTCTGTTCCATTAAGGCCGCATAACAGGACAACTTCCATGAACGCGAAATTTTCACCTTCTTTAATGTGTATGGATTTAACCCGGTTCCGTGAGCAAATAGAGGCAATGAATGATAAAGCCGCTTTTTATCATGTCGATATTATGGACGGCAGTTACGTAAAAAATATTACGCTGTCGCCGTTCTTTATCGAGAACCTGCGCAAAATAACCGATGTGCCGATTGATGTGCATCTGATGGTTAATCATCCGGAAGATATTATTCCAATGTGCCTGGAGGCGGGCGCGGACATTATCAGTTTTCATCCCGAAACGGCGAATAACAAAATATTCCGCCTGCTGATGCAGATTAAAGAAGCGGGTAAACGCTGCGGCGTGGTGCTTAATCCGGCCACGCCCGCGGCAGCCATTATGGAATATGCGCATCTGCTGGATAAAGTTACGGTAATGTCAGTGGATCCGGGCTTTGCCGGGCAGCAATTTATTCCGCAAACGCTGGATAAAATTCGTCAGCTGATCCGGCTTCGCGAACAGCATGGCTGGCGCTACCTCACGGAAATCGACGGCTCCTGCAATGCGGCCACCTTCGGGCAGATTGCAGCTTCCGGCGTCGAGGTGTTTATCGTCGGCACCTCCGGACTGTTCAGCCTGGCGGACGATATGAACGACGCCTGGGCGCGGATGGAAGCTAACTTTTCTCAGCAGATCGCCGCTGCCTGAGCAAGCTTTCCGGCTGCCTGAAGGAGCTTGACTGCCGCCTGAGTGAGCTGTTCAGTCCATGAGTAAGCTTTCTGGCCAGCAGACGGCGCGCGGGCCGCCGCTGTGGTTAGCGCAGTACGGCCCGCAGGGAGTTATCCAGCGCGCCGACCAGCCAGTCGATATCGCTTTCCTGAAAAGCCAAAGGCGGACGCAGCTTTAACACGTTGCCGTAAGGCCCGGCCACCGAGGTCAGCACGCGGTTTTCACGCAGCTTTTCGGTGACATCCAGCGCCAGCTGTTTGTCCGGCGTTTTGCTACTCTTGTCTTTGACCAGCTCAAAGCCGATAAACAGCCCCGCGCCGCGCACGTCGCCTACGCATTCGTACTTCTCTTTCAGCGTCAGCAACTCTTTCAGCAGTTTTTCGCCCACGACGCGGCTGTGTTCCTGCAGCTGTTCTTCTTTAATCACCTGTAACACTGCCTGCGCCGCCGCCATCGCCACCGGATTGCCGCCAAACGTATTGAAATAGGGAATATCGTCGCTGAAAGCGGCCAATACGTCGCTTTTCGCCAGCAGTCCGGATACCGGAATGCCGTTGCCCATCGGCTTGCCGGTGGTAACGATATCCGGCACGACGCCGTGCCGCGCAAAGCCCCAGAATGCCTCACCGGTACGGGCAAAGCCGGGCTGCACTTCGTCGGCGATAAAGATGCCGCCGTTGTTGTGCACCACTTCAATCGCCTTTTGCAAAAAGCCTTTCGGGCCGGGCAGCACGCCATCGGAGGAGAAAATCGAGTCGGCAAGGAAGCCGGCGAATTTAATACCGTGTGCGGCCATATCGTCGATCTGCCGCTGGATTTCGTTGGCGAACCAGTCGCCCAAATCCGGCGCGGTGACGCGATAGCGATCGGGCGGCGAAACCAGGCGGGTGGTGGCGGCCAGCGGCTGGCCGGAGCCTAAAGCAGGCGAAACGCCGGAGGTCAGATCGCTGGTGCCGTGATAGGCCTCCTGGCTGACGATAATACCCGTGCCGCCGCTGAAGGCCCGCGCCACGCGGATAGCCAGGTCGTTCGCCTCCGAACCGGTGCACATATACATCGCCCGATCGATTTCGCCGGGCAGCGTCGACAGCAGCGCTTCCGAATAGTCGAGAATGCGCTCATGCAGATAGCGAGTATGGGTATTAAGCTGCTGCATTTGCTGATATACCGCATCAATGACCGCAGGATGGCAGTGGCCGATGCTCGCCACGTTGTTATAGGCATCCAGATATTTTTCTCCGGCGGCATCCCATAGATATTGCCCTTCGCCCCGCACCAGATGCACCGGCTTGCGGTAAAACAGTCGGTAGGATTCGCCCAGCACCCGGCTGCGTTTATCGGTAAGTTTCCGCACGTCGGCGTCCAGACCGGCAGCGTGCTCTGCGCGAAAACTGTTGGTATCCATGATGGTCGAACGTGTAGCCATGATAACTCCCGTTGCGAAAGGATGAAGGCGTGCAGCCGTCTTTTTATAATGACTCCTTTTTGTTTTAATGCAACAAAATACACATATGCAATAAAATACACATGCACGGCGATCGTTTGTCGGTTAGGCTGGTGCCCTTGTCCGGTTAAGGAACGCAATCATGCTTCAGGAATCGCGTCTGCATCGCATTCGCGCGCTGCTGGCTACGCTGGGTCATGTCAGCACCGAGCGCATTATCAAAGAGTTAGGCGTTTCACGCGAAACCGCCAGAAGAGACATTATCGAGCTGGAGGCGCTGGGCGCGGCCCGTCGCGTACACGGCGGGCTGATGTCGCTGACGGCGGAGCCGGAACCGCCGCTGATGGTGCGCAGCGAAGTCCGCGCCAGAGAAAAACGCGCTATTGCGCGTGCCGCCGCGCGGCTGTTAACGCCGGGCCAGACGCTGTTTATCGACGCTGGCAGCACCACCACCATGCTGGCGGAAGAGCTGCGCACCATGTCCGGTCTGACCATCATCACCAACAGCCTGCAGGCGGCGCTAAAACTTTCCGCTGCCGAAGAGGGCGAGCAGCTGAACAACAGCATTATTCTGCTGGGTGGTGCGATGCTGGCCGGTGCGCAGGAAACGCGCGGCGAGCTGACGGTGGCGGAAATTTATCGCTACCGCGCCGACGTGGCGATGCTGTCGCCGACCGGCGTCGACAGCAAAAACGGTGCCAGCAGCTTTCATCCTTACGAAGCGGCCATCGCGCGCGCGATGGTGCATCAGGCGGCGCGATCGATCCTGCTGGCCGATCACAGCAAGCTGGGCGTGAGCAGCCGGATGCAGTATGCCCGGCCTGAACAGATCGCGTTGCTGGTCACCGACAGCGGCGCGGCGGGCGTTCAGGCTTTCGCCTCGCTGGAAACGGTACTGCCGCAGGTGGTGGTGGCGTAACGCTTTAAACAGACCTGCTATCTTTTAAAAAAAGTAGTGTGCAAAAAAGGGCAAATTGATGACTCAGCAGAAAATGACCTGGTGGGAGAAAACTGTCGAATACACTTTTATCCTCCAATTTCAGCGCCATTTAAAATTTCTTTCCCCATTAGAGGATTTCTATGAAAAAGGCGGCGATACAATATTTAACGATAGCAATCGATGGATTTTGATCGAATTTAAAAAAGATGCGAGCAGCGTAAATTCAGAAAAAAGCAAGTTTGGTGCCGACGCTAAAACCGCTGCCGTACGCTATAAAGAGGCGCTAAAAGCGCTTAATGAGCACGACAATCACCATGTCATTATCTACGGACGTATTGGTAAAAATTCAGAAAACTCCTCCGCTATGAAAAATGGTGCACCGTTGGAACTGGTATGTCACACCTATTTTTCTGACAAAGTCAGGACAAATTATCCGGAAATGGTTAATCACGGCAAAAATTATCAGGATTTTTTCAATTATCTTGAGCAGTTTACTGCCTTTAAGTATGACAAGAAATCAGGCAGCAGCGGCCGGGGTCTGACCGCTGCTGTTTATGAACAGGTAGCCTGTATTGATGCCGATGGCAACGTAGCCGCCATGATGAGCAAGGATGACTTCACCAAAGGATATAACCTGACGCCTTCTTACCAACCAAAGCCGCCAGAGCCGGGGTCAAATACTTCTTCTTACACACACTGACTCAACCAGCTATTAACCGCTGCGGATGGGTATAAACCGTGGCGCGGCCCGGCTTGCTGAAGCCGACCAGCGTCAGATTGCTGCGCTGCGCCACCTCAACCGCCAGTTTGGTCGCGGCGGAAACCGCAAAGAGAATTTCCACGCCGCACATGGCGGATTTCTGCACCATCTCGTAGCTGGCGCGGCTGGAAACCAGCACCGCGCCCTGCTGCCAGCTGGCCTGCTGACTGCGCAGGCCGAGCAGCTTATCCAGCGCCACGTGGCGACCTACGTCTTCACAGCCGCCCGCCAGATTGCCGTCTGGCGCTATCCAGGCCGCCGCGTGCGTGCAGCCGGTCAGCTGCCCGACGGGCTGGTAGCTTTTCAGCTGCGACAGCGCGCCGTCCAGCCGATCCAGCGAAAAGGTTTGGCTGAAAGGCAGCGGCTGCACGGGCTTGCCGATTTCCGCCAGCTGCTCCACGCCGCAGACGCCGCAGCCCGTGCGGCCCGCCATTGCCCGGCGCTGCGCTTTCAGCCCCATAAAACGGCGGCTGGACAGCTCTATCTGCACCTCAAGCCCGCCGCAGGAAGGCTGAATATCAATGCCGTAAATATCGCCGGGCGAGCTGATAATCCCTTCGGAGAGGGAAAAACCGATGGCGAATGCCTCGAGATCTTTCGGCGTCGCCATCATCACCACATGCGAAATGCCGTTATACACCAGCGCCACCGGCACCTCATCGGCCAGCCAGTCCTCCTGTGCCGTCTCCAGCGTACCGCGCTGCCAGACCTCAATCTGACTGACGCCGGCCATGCTTTGTTCACCCGCCTTGCTCATTTCACTCACCTGTCTTTCCCGTTGCTCAAGCCGCGCCGCTAATTTTTTCGCCTGTAATTTTGAACCCGCAAGAGAACGACCGCAAAACAATAATCCGCGCAACGGTGTTTTCCGGCGGCAAAAAGCACAAAAAGAAACGGATAACCAACCGCTGCCAGGGCCTCGGGTTGCAACCGGCCTGGTGGACAGCGACGGTCGCAGACCGGAACACGGACATGCCGTAGAGGCTTTTTTGCTGCGTGCAGCAAACCGTCGTGGTTAAAAAACATCCCTTAAATTACGCTTAACAAGGAAGTTGACGAGAGCGGACGCTATAATTTTAGCCATAAGCGCATTTTTCAGGCCGCCGCAGGCGCGCAATACGCGATGCGGCGGCCCTGCTTTACCGGTAAGTTGAGCGTGACAGGAGATTGACCACCGCGCGCCATGCGGGTTTACGCCGCTTTAGAGGCGAAACAGACTATTTGAAGACCGGGTGCCCGACTACCGGGCAAAAAGTGCGGCTAATGCGCGTTCCGCCGACGATATTAGCGCGCCAGATAACAGGAATTCCTGATGACTATTCGCATAATCCCGCAGGATCCGCTGGAGAAAAGCGAAACAAAAATGGCGGAGACGATCCCGCCGTTACTTTTCCCCAGGCTGAAAAATTTGTATGCCCGCCGCGCCGCGAGACTGCGTCAGCTGGCAGAGAAAAATCCGTTGGGCGACTATTTGCGCTTTGCGGCCGTTATCGCCAGCGCGCAGGAGATAGTGCTTTACGATCATCCGCTGCGGCTGGATTTGCAGGCGCGTCTGGCGGAAGCCGCACGCATCGGCAAACCGCCGCTGGATATCAACACGCTGCCCCGCGATCCGCACTGGCAGCGTCTGCTCCATTCGCTGATCGCTGAAATGAAGCCGGAAATGTCCGGTCAGGCGCTGGCGGTACTGGAGAATCTGGAAAAAGCCTCTGCGCCGGAGCTGGAAGCCATGGCTAACGCGCTGTTCGCAAATGACTTTT
Source organism: Erwinia wuhanensis (assembly GCF_030484085.1). Lineage (NCBI taxonomy): Bacteria > Pseudomonadati > Pseudomonadota > Gammaproteobacteria > Enterobacterales > Erwiniaceae > Erwinia > Erwinia wuhanensis. The sequence goes on along the minus strand of NZ_JAUJUH010000006.1, from coordinate 94,239 downwards.
CACAAATAGCCAGCGACAAATCGCCTTTTGTCTGGGCGGCGCTCTCGCTGTACTGGGCGCAGATGGCGGCGCTGATCCCCGGCCGCGCGCGCGCCGAATATGGCGAACAGCGGCAGTTTTGTCCGGTGTGCGGCAGCGTGCCGGTCTCCGGCGTGGTGCATATGGACCAGCAGGAGGACGGCCTGCGCTATCTGCACTGCAATCTGTGCGAAAGCGAATGGCACGTGGCGCGCGCGCGATGCAGCAACTGTGAGCAAACGCAGGACCTGCACGCCTGGTCGCTGGAAGGCAATCTCGCGTCCATTAAGGCCGAGAGCTGCGGCGACTGCGGCACCTATATGAAACTGCTCTATCAGGCAAAAGATCCGGCCGTAGAAGCGGTTGCCGACGATCTCGCCTCGCTGGTGCTGGATGCGCGAATGGAGCAGGAGGGCTTTTCACGCAGCAGCCTGAATCCATTCCTGTTTCCGGGAGAATAACGTGATAAACAGGCCATTCGGTTTTGAAGGGGAATTCGCGTAATGAAATTAATTGGCAGCTACACCAGTCCTTTTGTACGGAAAATTTCGGTCATTCTGTTGGAAAAAGGCATCACCTTTGAATTTATCAACGAATCGCCCTGGACCGACGAGAGCCACGTTCCGCACTACAATCCGCTGGGTAAAGTCCCGGCGCTGGTGGCTGGGGAAGATACCTGGTACGACTCGCCTATCATCGCCGCTTACCTGGAGCAGCTGGATATCGCCCCGGCGCTGATGCCGCATGATCGGCTGGCGGCGCTGAAGGTACAGCAGCTGGAAGCGCTGGCGGATGGGATCGGCGATGCGGCGGTAATCCTGCTGCGCGAACAGATGAGGCCGCCGGAGCTACAGATGGAGAGCCAGCTGCTGCGCCAGCGCGAAAAAATCGCGCGCGGTCTCGACGCGCTGGAACAAGAGGCGGCCAAAGGCACCACGATCAACGGCGAGGCCATCAACGTGGCGGATATAGCCGTCGCCTGCCTGATAGGCTTCCTGAATTTTCGCCGCGTGATCCCTAACTGGTGCGTGGAACGGCCTGCGCTGGTCAAACTGGCGGAAAAAATGTTCCAGCGGGAAAGCTTCGCCCGCACGGTGCCGCCATCGGCCTGATGGTGACCCCGTTTACCGCCGCCCGGATAACGGCGCCTCCGCCGCGGCGCCTTAGCGCCGGGGCAAGCTGATGGTCATCGTCAGCGCAGGTCATGCCGCACACGGTAAAACTACGCTGCTGCAGGCGCTGACCGGCGCGGCGCTCGATCGGCTGCCGGGTGAAAAGCCTCAGGACAGCACGGTCGATCTCAACTACGCCTGGTGGCCGAGGCCGGATGGACGGATCTTCAGTTTTATCGACGTGCCGGGCCATCAAAAGCACCTCGCTAATATGCTCAGCGGCGTCACCGGCCCGGATCACGCGCTGCTCGCCGTGGCGGCCGATGACGGCATCATGCCGCAAACCCGCGAACATCTGGCGATCCTGCAACTGAGCGGGCAGCCGCCGCTGACCATCGCAATTACCAAAGCCGACCTGGCCAACGCCGCACGCATCAGCGACACCGAGCGGGAAATCCGTACGCTGGCCGCGCTGATGGGCTGGCCGGACGTCACGCTGTTTGTCACCAGCGCGCTGAACGCCACCGGCATCAGCGCCCTTGCCGACCATATCAGCCAGCTGCCACCGCGCGCGATCGCGCCCTGTAAACGCTTTCGCCTGGCTATCGATCGCGCCTTCAGCGTGCCGGGTACGGGCACTGTGGTCACGGGCACCGCGCTGGGCGGCGAGGTTCGCGTCGGTGACAGGCTCTGGCTGACCGGCATGAATAAAAGCGTCCGCGTGCAGGGTCTGCGGGCGCAAAACCAGCCTGCCAGCGTCGCCTGCGGCGGCCAGCGGCTGGCACTTAACCTTGTTGGCGGCGTCGAAAAAAGCGAGCTGTCCCGCGGCGACTGGCTGCTGCAAGAGCCGCCCGCCGTGCTTTCCAGCCGGGTGGTGGTGGCGCTCCAGCCGCTTCAGCCGTTAAAACAGGCGCAGCGGCTGCATATTCATCATGCCGCCAGCCATATCACCGGCAGCGTGACGCCGATGCAGGATAACCTGGCCGAGCTGACGCTGGATAAACCGCTGTGGCTGGCGGATAACGATCGGCTGATCCTGCGCGATATCACGGCCCGGCAAACGCTGGCGGGCGCTCGCGTGGTGCTGTTGATGCAGAAAAAAGGCTGTACGCCACAGCCCGACGCGACGCGCTGGCTACAGCAGCTGGCCAATGCGCAGGACGATGAGGCAACGCTGCGGCTTTTGCTTCAGGCCCGCCCCTGGCGCAAAACGCAGCTGGCCTGGGCACGCCAGCTGACCGCCGAAGGCTTTTCCGCTGCGCTCAGCGCCATTGCGCCGGTTGAAGCGGGCGACTATCTGCTGCTGGCAGAGGTTACCGCAGGATGGCGGCGGCAGGTGCTGGATACGCTGGCGGGCTACCATCGCAAGCACGAAGACAGGCCGGGGCTGGGGCGAAGCCGCCTCAGAAGGATGGCGCTGCCCGGCCTGCCGGAAGCAATCGGGCTGGCGGTTATCGACTTATTGCTGGCCGACGGCGCGCTGGCGTTTCGCTATGGCTGGCTGCGTCTGCCTGCTTTCTCCGTCAGCTTTACGCCAGAAGAGCAGGCGCTGTGGCAGCAGGCCAAACCGCTGCTGGCGCAGGATAGCGGGTGGGTACGCGATATGGCAGCCTGCCTGAACGCCGACGAGGCGCTGATGCGTCTGACGCTGCAAAAAGCCGCCAGCAGCGGCGAAATTGCGGCGATTGTTCACGATCGCTACTACTCCCGCGCGCTGATTGAACGGTTTGCCGACACCATTCGCCAGCGGCATCAGCAGGGGCTTGCCACCCGCGCGGCGGACTTTCGCCGCCTTTTCGCTATGGGCCGCAAGCTGGCGGTGCAGATCCTGGAATTTTTCGACCACAGCGGCTTTACCCATCGTCAGGGCAGCGATCATCTGCTGCGCGACGACAGCATGTTCCCCTAATCCTCCTTTTTCCCTAACGCTTCCCTTATTGATGCGACACAAATTTAGCCCGCTGATTTTGTGGGATAAATAAGCCTGTTTTTTAAACAAAGGGATTTGAGCTTATATGAAAATTTTCAGTAAGCGCCGCTGGCCGTTTATCGCGCTGATTGCTATCGCCACGCTGCTGGTCGTCGCCGGCAGCGCGGTAGTGCTGCACAAAACCAGCGACACTGCTTTTTGCGTTTCCTGCCACAGCATGTCGAGGCCGCTGGCGGAATATCAGGGCAGCATTCACTTCCAGAACCATGCCGGCATCCGCGCGGAATGCGCCGACTGCCACGTTCCCAACGAGCCGCTGGCCTGGATGACGACCAAGCTGGGCGCGAGCAAGGATCTGCTGGGCGAACTGACCGGCAAGCTGGACAGCGAAGAGCAGTACAATGCCCACAAGCTGGCGATGGCGGAGTCGGTATGGCAAAAGATGAAGGCCAGCGATTCTGCGACCTGCCGCAGCTGCCACAGTTTTGCCGCGATGGATATGCTGGGCCAGCGGCCGGAAGCCAGGAAAGCGCACCCTGTCGCGCTGAAAAGCGGCGAAACCTGCATCGACTGCCATCGTGGCGTGGCGCATATCCTGCCCGATATGCGCGCCAGCAACGCTTCCGGCGCCGCTCAGCTAACCGCGCTGGCCGCCGCAGCCAAAACCGATAACCGTCCTCTGTATCCCATCAGCACGCAGCCTTTCACCCTGGCATCCCATGACGGGCCTGCCGCAGGCACGCTGTTTCCGGCGGCGGAGCTGCTGCCGTACCGGCATAAAAATGGCCGTACTGAAGCACAGCTGAAAGGCTGGCAGCAGGATGGCTCGACCGGCGCGATCTACGCGGCCAAAGGCAAACGCATTATCAGCGCCATCGTCGCGCCGGAAGCCGCGCCGCAGATAAAAATCCTCGCCACGGAGGAAGACAGCCAGACGGAAACAAGCTGGCACCGCGTTTCGCTCGATATAGCGGTCGCCAGCGACGCGCTGATCGCCGATCGGGACAAGCTCTGGCAGCAGGCCGCCAGCCTGATGACCGCCAACTGCACGGGCTGCCACGGACTCACCGCGCCCGACCACTACACGGCGAACCAGTGGACGGGGGTGATAAAAGGCATGGCCTCGCGCACTTCGCTGGATACGGAGCAGCTGCGCCTGCTGACGCGCTACGCACAGCAGTACGCCAGCGACATGAAGTCGACCGCACAGGGAGAACACCATGAAAAATAATCGTTTCGGCCTCAGCCGCCGCCACTTTCTCGCCGCAGGCGGCACGCTGCTGGCCGCCGGCTCGCTGGATCTGCTATACGCCCGCTCCGCGCTGGCTCAGGCCATCAGCCAGGCAATGCCGCTGTTTACCGCGCTCAGGCCCGCCAGAAAAGGCATCCTGACCGCCGCTCACTGGGGCGCTTTTGAAGCGCTGGTAGAGAACGGAAAAATGGTCGGCGTACAGCCCGTGGAGGACGATCCCGCGCCCAACGAGCTGATCACCATGGCGCCTTATCAGGTTCACGCTGCCAACCGCATCACCGCGCCGATGGTGCGGCAAAGCTGGCTGGAGCACGGGCCGGGCAGCAATACGGCGCTGCGCGGCCGCGATAAGTGGGTCAGCGTCAGCTGGGAAAAGGCCACCGAGCTGGTCGCCAACGACATCCGCAGGCTACAGCGCGAGCACGGCCCGTCCGCTATTTACGCCGGATCCTACGGCTGGAAAAGCACCGGGATGCTGCACAACTCCCGCGCGCTGCTGCACCGCCTGATGAACCTGGCGGGCGGCTTTCTGGGCTACAGCGGCGATTACTCTACCGGCGCGGCGCAGGTGATTATGTCGCACGTGGTCGGTTCCATGGAGGTTTACGAGCAGCAAACCAGCTGGCCGGTGGTGGTGGAAAGCAGCGAGCTGGTGGTGCTGTGGGGCTGCAATCCGCTGGTAACGCTGAAAAACAGCTGGAACGTGCCGGATCACGTCGGGCTGGAAGGATTTGCGGCGCTGGCCGCCAAAGGCACGCCGGTTATCTGCATCGATCCCGTATTTAGCGACAGCGCCAAAGCGCTGAATGCGGAATGGATCGCGCCGAAAGCCTATACCGACGCCGCGATGATTTTGGGCCTGGCGCATACGCTGCTGGCAGAAAAGCGCCATGACGAAGCTTTTCTTGCCCGCTATACCACGGGTTTTGAAAAGTTTCGCGCCTACCTGCTGGGCGAAAGCGACGGCCTTGTCAAAAGCGCGGAATGGGCCAGCGAGATCTGCGGCATCGCGCCGGCGCAGCTGCGCCAGCTGGCAAGAAGGATGGCAGGTCAGCGCACCATGCTCATGGCCGGCTGGGGCATTCAGCGCCAGCACCGCGGCGAGCAGCCGCACTGGCTGCTGGTAACGCTGGCCGCCATGCTCGGGCAAATCGGCCTGCCGGGCGGCGGTTTCGGCTTCAGCTACCACTACTCTTCCGGCGGCAGCCCAACGGCGCGAGGCGGGATCCTGTCGGGCATCAGCGCGGGCGTCGCGCCTGCCGGTTCGCCGCCGCCGATCCCGGTAGCGCGCATTGCCGACTGCCTTGCCAATCCCGGCAAAACTATCGCTTTTAATGGCAAAGAGGTGACTTATCCCGACGTCAAAATGGTCTACGTCGCGGGGGGCAATCCTTTCCACCACCATCAGGACACCAACAATTTGCTGCTGGCCTGGCAACGCCCGGAAACCATTGTGGTGCAGGATCCTTACTGGACGGCCACCGCCAGACACGCCGATATCGTGCTGCCCTGCACCACCAGCTATGAACGCAACGATATGGATATGGGCGGCGACTATTCGCAGCGCTATCTGTTCCCGATGCGCCAGTGCGTGCCGCCGCAGCACCAGGCGCGCAGCGATTTCGCCATTTTTCAGGCCATTGCGGCCAGGCTCGGCGTCGAACAGGCTTTTACCGAAGGCCGCGATGAAATGCTGTGGCTGAAAAAGCTGTATGACGATATGAAGCAGCAGGCCAGAAACGCCGGCGTCCCGCTGCCGCCGTTCGATTTGTTCTGGCAGTCCAATAACTACATTCGCTTTCCGGTACCGGAAGAGAATAAAAAGTGGGTGCGCTTTGCTGACTATCGCGCCGATCCGCTGTTGAATCCGCTCGGCACGCCCAGCGGGAAAATTGAAATCTTCTCTAAAACTATCGCGGCGATGCACTACGACGACTGCGCGGGCCTGCCGGGCTGGCAGCCGCCGCAGGAGTGGCACGGCAGCCCGCAGGCGCAGCGCTATCCCCTGTCGCTGAATACCGCGCATCCGAGCCATCGACTGCATTCCCAACTGGATAACACGCCGCTGCGGCAAAAATATGCCGTCAGCGATCGCGAAGCGATCCTGATCCATCCGCAGGATGCCGTCACCCGAGGGATCCAGTCCGGCGATCTGGTCAGGGCGTTTAACGATCGGGGTCAGATCCTGGTCGGCGCGCTGGTAACGGAAGCGATCCGTCCCGGCGTAGTGCGCATCAGCGAAGGCGCCTGGTACGATCCCGCCGAGCCTGCCGAACCGAAAACGCTGTGCAGGAACGGCAACGTAAACTGCCTGACCTTCGATATCGGCACCTCACGGCTGGCGCAGGGCAACTGCGGGCAGATGGCGCAGCTGGAGGTGGAGAAATTTACGGGCGCGCCGCCGCCCAATACCGCTCATGCCGTGCCGGAAAGCGCACGCCAGCCGATCAGAAACGCGCGCTGACGCCCAGGTTATAGATAAACTGCTCGCCGGTGCTGAGGCCGCCGGTTTGCGACACCGAGGCGAAGGCCGCCGCGCTGTCGCCCAGCGGCAAGTTTGCGCCGACGGTCACGTCCGCCCAGTTGCTGTCCTGGCGGGCGGTATCGCGCGTGAAGCGGGTCTGCGTTGACTTCAGCCCGCCGCCGGCGCGCCAGACGTTATCGCCAAACTGGTGGTTATAGCTGACCGCCGCCCAGGGATTGATCCCGCCCAGCGTGGCATCCAGCCGCCAGCCCAGCGCGCCAATCTGCGAATGGTAGTTCTGATCGGCGAAGCGCATGGCGGTGCTGCTCTCGCCCCGCTCGCTGTAGCCCTCTACCGAACTGTAATCCAGCGCGTACTGTGCCGTCGGGCCGGTGGTAAGCGACGCGCCCAGCGGAAAATCCCAGCCGGTGGTAATACGCGCGCCGAGCTGTTTACCGTCGGTATCGCCCTTTTCCGTCCGCGTCGCCGGGCCGATGGCAAAATGCCGCTGGATATCGTCATAGCGGGCAAAAGCGTAGTACACATCCGTATTTATCCAGCCGTTGTCCAGAAAAGCGAGCTCGCTCCAGGCCGAAAATAGCCAGCCGCGCAGCTTGTAATCGAAGCGAGATGAAGGATGCTGCGTGTCGTCCGAGCCGGAAACCAGCGCGCCCACCAGCAGTGAATCGGTCAGCTTATAGTCCACGCCCAGCGTCAGGTTATGGGTGGTGGCGTTGCCGTCGCCCGCCGCCAGATTGGCGGCATAGTCGTAATGTTGACCGGCGTAGCCGCCGAACACGTTAAGCGATCCCTGCGGATTGTCGCTGTGGCGCTGCTGCTGCAAGCGACTGTCGAGCGTGGCGCGCGCATCGCGAGAGAGCGCCAGCATCGCCTGATCCAGCGCCACCACCTGCGCGGGCGCGTTCAGCACGGCCTCAATATAATCGGCGATCAGCTGGTGCGTAGCGGGGCCGGGATGCAGACGATCGGCAAACAGCAAAGCCTGCTCGTCGGAAAAACCGGGCGTAGCCGAAGTGCAGACCGCCGCTGAAACGCCGGGCGGGCAGGCCATGCCGGCCGTATTGCTTAAGCCATAGCGCGCCGGGTCACTGAGGATCTCGCTGAAAAGACCGTTGATATCCACGCGCACAATGTTGCCGCCCAGCTGCGCCAGCCGATCGTCTTCCAGCTGGTTATAGCGGTTGGTCAACGCGCTGCCCTGCTCGCTAAGGCTTTGCCACGCGGCAAACAGCCGATCGGCGATAGCCTGCCGCACGGCGGTCACGCTGCTGGCCTCACCGGCGGCGGCGTACAGCGCCTGGTAAATCGCCTGATTGCGGCTGTTCAGATCCGGCGTCGTCTGGCCGTTCAGGGAAGCGAAGGCCGCAGCCAGCGCCGTACCGGCAACGGGCGCCAGGCCGGTCTGGATGACCGCCTCCAGCAGCACCGGCGCCGCACCGATATTGGGCACGGTCGGCACGATAACCGTTCCGGCTCCGGCAGCCAGTAGCTGCTGTACCTGGCCTGCGGCGGCAAAAGCACTGTTGCTGACCAGCCCTGCCGCCTGCTGCGGATTCAGCGCGGCCGCCGCCAGATCGTTGCCGCCGATCCAGTGAATATAGAGGCCGTCGGCATCCGCCTGGCCGCCCCTGGCCGCCAGATAAGCGGCGAGCTGGTTAGCCGTATTGTTGTCGGCATTCAGCAGCGGCAGCGCCACCGCTTCGCCCGCGGCATAGTTGCTGCCGCCGTTATTGGAAGGCTGGAGCGACTGGTCGATTTTTGCGGCCAGAATTTCGTCATAGAGCGGATGTCGGCTGCTGTCCCAGGTATAGCGGCCGTTATTACCGCCATCGCTCAGGCTGTCGCCAAAGACGGTGTAGCTATCCCAGGCCAGCGCCGGAAAAGTCGAGACGGCATAAAAGAGCCACGCGCTTCCGGCAGCGCGCAGGCGCGAATATTTTTTTAGCATGGCGTGACTCCAGAAAGAGCCTGAAAGCGGCGGCATGACGCCGGTTATTTTGTTGCTATCATCGTCAACCTGTCAGATAACTATTGCCTTTCCGGGCATTGCGTCAAGCCTTTTACGTGTATTTTTTAACCGATTCAGATAAGGAACTTTACTTATGCAGCGTTGCGGTTGGGTGACTCAGGATCCGATCTATCTGGCCTATCATGATACGGAATGGGGCGTGCCGATTACCGACGCGCAGGCGCTGTTTGAAATGCTGTGCCTGGAAGGTCAGATGGCCGGCCTTTCCTGGCTGACCGTCTTAAAAAAGCGGGAAAACTACCGGCGGGCGTTCTGCGGTTTCGATCCTGAGCAGGTGGCGTTGATGACGGAAAGCGACCTCGATTGGCTGATGCTGGACAGCGGGCTGATCCGCCATCGCGGCAAGCTTTCCGCTATTGTCGCCAACGCGCGCGCGCTGCTGGCGATGGCGGCGCAGGGCGAGGCCTTTGCTGAGTTTATCTGGCAGTTTGTTGATCGCCAGCCGCAAATCCACCGCTACAGCGACTATCGCGCTGCGCCAACCTTCAGCACCGTTTCCGATGCCCTTTCTAAAGCGCTAAAAAAGCGCGGCTTTAAATTTGTCGGCACCACTACCTGTTATTCGTTTATGCAGGCCTGCGGGCTGATTAGCGACCACACGACCAGCTGTTTCTGTCATCCGGATAACCTCAGGTAGCGTCTCTTTACAAATTTAGGAAGACAACACGGTTTTTTTTCGGCGCGGGGTCGGCATAATCGCTTCTTTTCAGGCTATTTTCGCCAGTCGCTGTTCAGGAAACGCTATCCATGAAAAAACGTTTTGTTACTCTTGCTCTGGTTTTGAGCGGTACCATCGCCCTGTCGGGCTGCACCACGAATCCTTACACCGGCGAACGCCAGGCGGGTAAAGCCGGTATCGGCGCGGGCCTGGGCGCCGCGCTGGGCGCAGGCGTCGGCGTGCTCTCCTCTTCCAAAAAAGATCGCGGCAAAGGCGCGCTGATTGGCGCAGCGGCAGGCGCGGCGCTGGGCGGCGGCGCGGGCTACTATATGGACGTGCAGGAAACCAAGCTGCGTGAAAAAATGCGCGGCACCGGCGTCAGCGTGACGCGTGAAGGCAACAATATCGTGCTGAACATGCCGAACAGCGTCACCTTCGACAGCAGCAGCAGCTCGCTGAAGCCTGCGGGTGCCAACACGCTGACCGGCGTGGCAATGGTGCTGAAAGAGTATCCAAAAACCGCCGTTAACATCGTCGGCTATACCGACAGCACCGGCAGCCGCCAGCTGAACATGAACCTGTCGCAGCAGCGCGCCGACAGCGTAGCCAGCTCGCTGATCACCCAGGGCGTGGCGACCAATCGCATTCGCACCGGCGGCATGGGGCCGGACAACCCGGTCGCGACCAACAGCACGGCCGCAGGTAAAGCGCAGAACCGTCGCGTGGAAATCACCCTCAGCCCGCTGCAGTAATCCCGCCAGCCGGACAATCTTTGTCCGGCTGTTTCCCTGCCCAACCGCCTGACTGTGGGCGAGACCGCCCTTATGCTTTATGATGGCCGGATCCGCTTTCCGCCATTACCCGCTATCTTAAGATTTAAGCCCGTGATGGCTGCTTTCATTTTTACTCGTTCAAGGATCGCTATGAACCGCAAGGCCGCACGCGCGACAATCAGCGACGTTGCCAGAAAAGCCCATACGGGCAAAACCAGCGTTTCTCGCTATCTCAACGGCGAGCAGCACCTTCTGTCCGCCGATTTAAAGCAGCGGATTGAAACCGCCATTGCCGAACTTAACTATCGACCCAGCCAGATGGCGCGTGGCCTGAAGCGCGGGCGCACCCGCTTAATCGGCCTGATTATCGCGGATATTACCAATCCTTACTCCGTTGATGTGATGTGCGGCATTGAGGCGGCCTGCCGCGCGCAGGGCTTTACGCTGCTGATGTGCAACACCAATAACGAGGTGGACCAGGAGCAGCACTATCTGAATCTGCTCAGCAGCTATCAGGTGGAAGGGATCGTGGTTAACGCCGTGGGGATGCGCGAGGAAGCGCTGAGCCATCTCCAGCAGTCGCTGCTGCCGATGGTGCTGATTGACCGTAAGATCCCTGATTTCGCCTGCGACGTGGTAGGGCTGAATAACCACGAGGCCGCCGCCCAGGTCACAACGCATCTGCTTGAAGAAGCCTTTGACGCCATTCTGTTTGTTACCGAGCCATTGGGCACCGTCAATACCCGCCACGAGCGCCTCAAGGCGTTCCGGGAAACGATGGCGCAGCATCCGCAGCGCGAGGCCGAACAGGCTGAGGTCGCCTTAAACGACAGCGCGCGACTGGATGGCATCCTGCAAGATTTTTATCAGCGCCATCGCCACCAGCGCTGCGCCGTATTGGCCGTTAATGGCGCGCTGACGCTGCAAATCGCGCGCAGCTTCAAACGCCTGGATCTGCGCTGGGGCGAAGATTTAGGGCTGCTGGGCTTTGACGAGCTGGTCTGGTCGGAACTGGCGGGCGGCGGCATCACTACGCTGAAACAGCCTACTTGGCAGATTGGCTATGCGGCGCTGGAGCAGGTTATCCGCCGTATTGAAGGTGACGAAGCGCCGCCGTGCGAGCAGCTCTACTCCGGCGAGTTGATTATCCGCAGTTCCACGAAGTTCGCCTGATTTCCCTTCTTTTCACCGTATTAACGCAGCGGTCGGCTTGACCCGCTTCGTTCTGACGCTTTTCCAGTAAATTTCCAAATAATTGTCCACATCGTGAGCGCGATCATAAAACCGCGCTCCGCCCCTTTCGGTTGGAACCGGTTCCAGTTAACGTTTTTGTAACGTCAGGGCCACCGCCCGGAGGAAAAGATGAAACCTGAAATTATTGTAGTGACCGCCGCCTATGGCCGCGATCGGATCGGCGAACTCGGCGGTCAGCAGGCCGTGGTGCCGATTGTCGCCGCCGCCGGCGCAGACGGCATTGAGATCCGCCGCGAGCTGTGCAGCGAAGCGGAAATCCAGCAGCTGCCCGCGTTGGGCAAGGCAATCAGTGATGCCGGGCTGACGGCGTTCTACTCGGTCCCGGAAGCGCTTTATACTGAAGAGGGTGCGCTGAATCCTCGGCTGGCAAGCCACCTCAACGAGGCGCAGCAGTTAAACGCTCGCCTGATAAAATATTCATTAGGCCATTATCAGCCCGGTTCGGACGGCTCGCCGCTGCGCGACGGGCTGCCGTTAACGCTGGTGGTGGAAAACGATCAGACCGACTGCGGCACGCTTGCCGCCCTCAACGGCTATTTTTCTGACAACGCGCCTGTTGGGATGACGTTTGATATGGGCAACTGGCTATGGGTGGGCGACGACCCCATCCGGGCAGCGGGAAAGCTGGCGTCTTTCGTCAGCTACGTGCACGTCAAAGCCGCTGCGCCGACCACTGACGGCTGGCGCGCCATCGCGCTGGACGAGGCTGATAATCTGTGGCGGGAAACGCTGGCGCTGCTGCCCTCCGACGTGCCGCGCGGTATTGAGTTCCCGCTGGAAGGCGACGACCTGGTGGCCGTCACCCGTCACTATGTAGATTTGCTGCGAGAGGTATAAATCATGACCCTTCATGAAAACGGCACGCTGGATGCGGTGACCATCGGCGAAGCGATGGCGATGTTTATCGCCAGCGACACCGGCGATCTGGCGGCGGCGGAGCATTTTACCAAACGTATCGCCGGGGCCGAGCTGAACGTCGCTATCGGCCTGGCTCGCCTGGGCCTGAAGGTAGGCTGGGTCAGCCGCGTCGGCGATGATTCCTTTGGCCGCTTTACGCGCCAGCAGCTGGAAAAAGAGGGCGTCGACAGCCGTCAGGTGACCACCGATGCTCGCTATCCTACTGGTTTCCAGCTGAAATCCCGCGTGGAAGACGGCTCCGATCCGCTGGTGGAATATTTCCGTAAAGGCTCTGCGGCCAGCCATCTGTCGGTTGAGGATTTCAACCGCGACTATTTTGGCGCAGCGCGCCACCTGCATCTGAGCGGCGTGGCGGCGGCCATCTCCGACAGTTCGCTGGCGCTGTCAAAGCATGCGGCGCAGGAGATGAAGCGGATGGGCAAAACCATCTCCTTCGATCCGAACCTGCGTCCCGTGCTGTGGTCAAGCGAGCGCGAAATGGCTACCCAGCTCAACGCGCTGGCGGGCTTTGCCGACTGGGTTTTGCCAGGCATCAGCGAAGGCAAAATCCTGACCGGCTACGACCAGCCGGAAGCGATCGCCGATTTTTATCTGGCGATGGGCGTCAAAGCGGTCATCATTAAAACGGGCTGCGAAGGCGCCTGGTATAAAACCGCCGAGGGCGAAAAAGGCCAGGTCGACGCGATCAGAACCGCTAACGTGGTGGATACCGTTGGCGCGGGCGACGGCTTTGCCGTTGGCGTCATCAGCGCGCTGCTGGAAGGGAAAACCCTGCCGCAGGCGATTAAGCGCGGCAACCGCATCGGCTCGCTGGCTATCCAGGTCAGCGGCGACAGCGAAGGCTTGCCCACGCGCGAAACGCTCGGCGATTTTTAAACAGCGGGCGACACGAACCGGACCAGGCTTCTAACCGAACCATAATGAGCCGCACCCACCCTACAATGCAGAGTGCGGCCACCTCCAACAGAGGAAGCAGACGATGAATAAGCAGACAATCGCGCCTAAACGCTGGTGGTACATCATGCCCATCGTGTTTATCACCTACAGCCTGGCGTATCTCGACAGGGCCAATTTCAGCTTTGCCTCGGCCGCCGGCATCAATGAAGATCTGGGCATCACGCACGGCATGTCGTCGCTGCTGGGCGCCCTGTTCTTTCTTGGCTATTTCTTTTTCCAGATCCCCGGCGCGGTGTACGCCGAACGCCGCAGCGTAAAAAAACTGGTTTTCGTCTGCCTGGTGCTGTGGGGCATTTGCGCCTCGCTGACCGGCATGGTCAGTAATATCCCGATGCTGGCGGCTATCCGCTTTGTGCTGGGCGTGGTGGAAGCGGCCGTGATGCCGGCCATGCTGATCTATATCAGCAACTGGTTTACCAAATCGGAGCGCTCCCGCGCCAATACCTTCCTGATCCTGGGCAACCCGGTCACGGTGCTGTGGATGTCCGTGGTTTCCGGCTATCTGATCAATGCCTTCGGCTGGCGCGAAATGTTTATTTTTGAGGGCATTCCGGCGGTGATCTGGGCCGTGGCCTGGTGGTTTATGGTGCAGGATAAGCCCGCTCAGGCGAAATGGCTGAGCGAAGAGGAAAAAGCGGCGCTGGCGGCACAGCTGCAAAAAGAGCAGGAAAACATCAAGGCGGTGCGCAATTACAGCGAGGCGTTCCGCTCGCGCAATGTCATTATCCTTTGCATTCAGTATTTTACCTGGAGCATCGGCGTCTATGGCTTTGTGCTGTGGCTGCCTTCTATCCTGCGCAACGGGATGCAGATGGGCATGGTGGAAGCGGGCTGGCTCTCTGCGGTGCCTTACCTGGCCGCCACCGTGGCGATGATCCTGGCTTCCTGGGCTTCCGACAAGCTGCAAAACCGTAAACTCTTTGTCTGGCCGCTGCTGTTAATTGGCGCGCTGGCGTTTTTAGGTTCATATCTTGTAGGGGCGAATAATTTCTGGCTGTCGTTCAGCCTGCTGGTGGTGGCCGGTGCCGCGATGTACGCGCCTTATGGCCCGTTCTTCGCCATTATCCCGGAAATGCTGCCGCGTAACGTAGCGGGCGGCGCAATGGCGCTGATTAACGCGATGGGCGCGCTAGGCTCTTTCCTGGGCTCCTGGGTCGTGGGTTATTTGAACGGCGCGACGGGCAGCCCTTCCGCTTCGTATATCTTTATGGGGGTATCGCTGCTTATCTCGGTCTGGCTGACGCTGATCGTAAAGCCAGCAGCCAATAAGCAACCCCCGATGCCGCATGGCGCTAAACACGCTTAACGGTGCGGGCCGCCTGGCCCGTGCCTTAAAGAAACAGGGAGACAAGCATGAAACCATCCGTGGTGCTGTATAAGAAGCTGCCGCAGGATCTGCGTTCGCAGCTCGACGAGCATTTTAACGTTACCGAAATCAACGGCCTGACCCCGGAAACCCTTAGCCAACACGCGGAGGTCTTTCAGCAGGCCGAAGGTATTTTAGGCTCCGGCGGCAAAGTGGACGCTGAGTTCCTGAAAAAAGCGCCGAAGCTGCGCGTCGCCTCTTCCGTTTCCGTGGGCGTGGACAACTTTGATATTCCCGCGCTGAGCGAACGCGGCGTGCTGTTGATGCACACCCCGACCGTGCTGACGGAAACCGTCGCCGATACCATGATGGCGCTGGTGCTGACCAGCGCGCGTCGCGTGGTGGAATCCGCCGAGCGCGTGAAAAAAGGTGAGTGGCAGGGCAGCATCGGCGCGGACTGGTTCGGCATTGACGTGCACCATAAAAAAATGGGCATCCTGGGCATGGGTCGTATCGGACTGGCGCTGGCGCAGCGCGCGCACCTGGGCTTCAGCATGCCGATCCTTTACAACGCTCGTAAGCACCACGAAGAGGCGGAGCAGCGTTTCGACGCGCAATACTGCGATCTGGATACGCTGCTGAAAGAGTCCGATTTCCTGTGCATCAGCCTGCCGCTGACTGAACAAACGCATCACCTGATCGGCCGCGAGGAGCTGGCGAAAATGAAGCCTTCCGCCGTGCTGATCAATGCCGGACGCGGCCCGGTTATCGATGAAGAAGCGCTGATCGCCGCGCTGCAAGAGGGCACTATCCACGCCGCCGGTCTGGACGTGTTTGAGAAAGAGCCGCTGCCAAAGGATTCGCCTTTGCTGACGCTGCCTAACGTGGTGGCGCTGCCGCATATTGGCTCTGCGACGCATGAAACCCGTTACGGCATGGCAAAAGACGCGGTGGAAAATCTGATTGCCGCCCTGAACGGTAAAGTGGACAAGAACTGCGTTAATCCTGAAGTAGCAAAATAATTTTCTGTGCCGATGCGCTTTGCGTGTCGGCACGTTTTTCAGCGCCCTGCCGACCTCTTTATCCCGCAAAAATTCCCTTCTTAGCCTAAACAGGCGCTAAACAAATAGCCTGTTCGTTCCTGAACGCCTCAGTGCCCTGTTGTTATTTAGTTGATCCACTCAGGTAACCATAAGCTAAATCATTATTTAATTAAGATGATATAAAATGAGATCCTGCGGCTTTTTAATTAAAAAAAAGCGGTCATGTTGTTAATTAAATGCTCAACATAAAGAAAGCAATAGAAATGTAAAGATCCCTTTTTGTTACCTGGCCTTTTTTCCCCCTTTGGGGCGGGCATTGTACCAACTTAAGATTGTGATATAACTACGCTCATTCGGAAACTCGCTTATCGGTATAAATCATGCCGAGGGTATTATTTTGCCCGTAATAAGCGCCGCGTTAATAAGGAGAGAAGCTTCAACGATTTAAAGATGTTTAATTATCCGTAGCGCCAGCAATCACGAGTGACAGGTTTATTATTCATGGGCTCCCCTGAATTAATACAGCACGCTCAAGCTGGCTGAAATTCTCTTTTATTTAATATAAAGAAACCATGAAAAATAAACCTGACCTTAATAAAGAAAATAAGTCGCCGTGGCGGCACCGTTTAACCTGGCTGACCGTAGCGATTCAGGGCGCTTTCCCGATTGCCTGTGCGTTTACGCCCGCGCTGGCCGTTGCCCGCCAGCATTTTTTGACGCAGTCGGCGGATGCCGTCGCTATCCGAACGCAGGTTTATACCCTTGGCCAGGCGGAAACGGCAGCGGGCGTGGCGCAAAAATACAATATGAGCGTGGAAGCGCTGCGCAAGCTGAACCAGCTGCGCACTTTCGCTCACGGCTTTGATCGGCTACAGCCGGGCGACGAGCTGGACGTGCCGCTTTCTCCTTTGCCAAAAGTGCACTGGCACAACGCCGACAACGGCCTGGAGATGAAAGCCGCCGGTCTTGCTACGCAGGCGGGTTCCTCGCTCGACAGCCGCAACGGCAACGGCGCCGCCTCTGCCGCCGCCAGCATGGCCGCAGGCGAAGCGGGCGCGCAGGCGCAGCAGTGGCTGGGCCGTTTCGGTACCGCGCGCGTGCAGCTGGACGCGGATAAAAACTTCTCGCTGAAAAACTCGCAGTTCGACCTGCTGCTGCCTTTAAGCGATCGTAGCGACCGCCTGATCTTCACTCAGGGAAGCTTCCACCGCACCGACGATCGCAACCAGGCGAATCTTGGTCTCGGGATGCGTCATTTCGGCCATGACTTTATGACCGGCGCTAATGCCTTCTTTGATTACGATCTTTCCCGTCAACATGCCCGTTCCGGCATGGGCGTCGAGTACTGGCGCAACTTTATCAAAGTGGCGGCAAACGGCTATGTGCGGCTCACCAGCTGGAAAGACTCTAAAGATTTTTCCGGCTACGAAGAGCGTCCGGCCAACGGCTGGGATATCCGTACGGAAGCCTTCCTGCCTGCCCTGCCTCAGCTGGGCGCGAAGTTTAACTACGAACAATATTACGGTAACGACGTGGCGCTGTTTGATAAGGATAACCGCCAGAAAAATCCGCACGCCATTACCGCAGGCGTCACCTTTACGCCCTTCCCGCTGCTGTCGCTGGAAGCGGAACAGCGCCAGGGCAAAGCCGGAGAACACGATACGCGGCTGGGCCTGACGCTCAATTATCAGCTCGGGATGCCGTGGCGCAAACAGCTGGACAGCGATGCGGTAGCGGCGATGCGTAGCCTGGCCGGCAACCGCTACGATCTGGTGAACCGTAATAACAACATTGTGCTTGAGTACCGCAAACAAGAGACGATCAGGCTGAGCACCGCGAAGCTCATCAGCGGCACGGCCGGCGAGCAAAAAACGCTGAACGTTTCGGTCAACAGCAAATACGGCCTGGATCGCATCAACTGGTCCGCGTCGTCGCTGCTGGCTAACGGCGGGAAAATTATCGCTAACGGCCCTACCGATTTCAGCGTGGTGCTGCCGGCCTATCATGCTGACGCCACCGGTACCAACAGCTACACCCTCAGCGGCGTGGCGATCGATAAAAAAGGTAACGCCTCAAAGCGTACGGAAACGCAAATTACCGTCACCGAAGCCGCTATTAACGTTAACAGCAGTTCACTGCTGCCGGTCAGCAGCACGCTGGTATCAGACGGCCACGCTCAGCAGACGCTGACCCTGACGGTAAAAGACAGCCTGGGCAATCCGGTTGATATCAATGAAAAAGAGATTAGCGTGACCAAAAGCGCGCAGGCCGCCGACGATACCAAAGTGTCTGCCTTTACTCGCCAGAGCGCAGGCCGTTATACCGCCGTGGTGACGGCGGGCACGCATCCGGAAACGCTGACCATTACGCCTGTTGCCCGCAATATGACTTTTCCTGGTGCAACGGTAACTATCGCGGCGGATAACGCAAGCGCACGGCTGGCAAGCCTGACCGTGGTCAGCAACGATGCGGTAGCCGACGGTAAAGCAGCCGATCGGGTTACAGCGCTGGTAACGGATGCGCAGGGCAATCCGCTGGCCGGACAAACCGTAACCTTCAGCGCCGACAATAGCGCCGTCATCCCGCAAAGCGCGGTAACTGACGACCGGGGCGAAGCGTCCGTTCCCGTTAGCGATACCAAAACCGGCCAGAGTAAGGTTGTGGCGCAAATGGGCTCCGCCCGTAAAGAAGCCGAAGTGAATTTTGTGGCAGGCAAGGCGGCATCGGTTTACATGCATCGGGTCACGGGCCGCGCCGTTGCGGATGGTACAGATACCAGCGTGGTTGAGATCTTTGTAAAAGATAGCAACGGCAATCCCGTCACCAACAGAAAAGTCGCCATTACGGCCACTGACGACCGCGTCAACATTCCTTCTGAAGTTACTTTAGATAAATATGGCGCGGCGCGTTTCCCGACCTCCAGCAATCACGATGGCGGCTGGAAAGTAGAAGGAACTATTGATGGCCTCAAAGGCTCGGTGATTGTCTATTTTTACGCGGGCTATCCAACCGTCAATAACTCTTCTTTCACCGTAAGCGCCACGAGCGTGCCGGCTGACGGCGTCAGCGCCATCACGCTTACCCTCGTCGCCCGGGATATGCGCAATAACGCGGTGAAAACGCTGCCGAACTTAATTAACTTTGATACCAGCGGCCTGCCTGGCTGCCATATCAGCGCGGTTAAGGTCAGTGGTAACGTCTATACCGCTCAGCTGACCTCAACTAAAGCGATGAGCGGAAAGATTGCGGTTAATTTGATGCTTCGCCGTGGCGTGATGCCGATTAACGTAACTTTTACGCCTCCGGCCCGGTAATGTTGCCAGGGTAAGATCGGAAAGGCCCCATTTTGAGCGCGTACGCCAAAAACGGGGCCTTTCAACTGACCGGCTGGCGCGGGTAGCGCCGCAGACCAATAAAACCGTCCCTGACAGCTACCCGGGGCGGTTTTCACTTTTAACGAGCCAGCCAGCCGCCGTCTACGGCAATGGTGTAGCCGTTAATATAGTCGGCAGCCGGAGAGGCCAGGAATACCGCTGGCCCCATCAGATCGGCCGGCAGTCCCCAACGGCCTGCCGGGATACGCTCCAGAATATCGGCGTTGCGCTTTTCATCGGCACGCAGCTGTGCGGTATTGTTGGTCGCCATATAGCCCGGCGCGATGGCATTAACGTTAATACTGTGCTTCGCCCATTCATTGGCCAGCAGACGCGTCACGCCCATCACGGCGCTTTTTGATGCCGTATAAGAAGGCACGCGAATGCCGCCCTGGAAAGAGAGCATGGAGGCAATATTGATGATTTTCCCGCCCTTGCCCTGTTTGATAAACTGACGCGCTACCGCCTGCGACATAAAGAACACGGATTTAATATTCAGGTTCATCACGTCGTCCCAGTCTTTTTCTGAGAAGTCGATCGCATCTTCACGACGAATGATACCGGCGTTGTTGACCAGGATATCGATTTTGCCGTATTCCGCCACGGCTTTTGCCACAACGCCTTCAATACATTCGGTTTTGCCCAGATCGGCGGTCAGGCTGAAAAAACGGCGGCCCAGCGCGGTGACGCGCTCAATGGTTTCTTTCGGCTCGACAATATTCACGCCAACGATATCGCATCCCGCTTCCGCCAGCCCCAGCGCCATACCC
This sequence comes from Erwinia wuhanensis, assembly GCF_030484085.1. Lineage (NCBI taxonomy): Bacteria > Pseudomonadati > Pseudomonadota > Gammaproteobacteria > Enterobacterales > Erwiniaceae > Erwinia > Erwinia wuhanensis. Next base: position 74,360 of record NZ_JAUJUH010000006.1, on the reverse strand, counting down.
TGACCCAGTCCCGTATCGCATCCCGTGACCATCGCCACGCGGCCTTTTAAATCAAATGCATTCAAAATCATAACTGCTCCTGTAAGCCAGAGGGCGGACTGCGTGTCAGAAGCCGGGAAAGTGGCCTGTTATCCGAGACAGGGCAGCCCTGCCCGGTTTTCGAGCGCACACTATAGCGGAGGGAAAAGCACGCACGCCGTGATCGAAATCAGGAAAAGGGGGATAATGAAATCGCTATTTATAAAAAATAAAACAATGTTTCATTTTAAAGGGCGAAACGGCGTCCGCCCTGGCTGGCTTATTCTACGGCTATCGGCGTTTGCTCCACGTTGATTTTGGTCTCGCCCTGAAGCGTTTTGATACGCTCTTCGACTTTTTGTACCGCGCTGGCATCCTTCAGCAGCGAATAGGTCAGCGTAAACTCCGCGCTCTGGCCCGGCTGCAGCTGTTTAACCCTGCCCTGCTCTTTTTCAATCGTTACCGGATAGGCATAGTTGGTGCCGGGCTCGATCCCCGTCACGTAGCCCTGCTTCAGCGTATCGGTGTTTTTCCACATCGTCAGCACCGGCAGCTGCCGCGTATCGAATTCGATAGCCGCGCCCTTGTCGCCTTTGCTGTTAACCACGGCCGCCACGGTTTTGCCATTGCTGTCGGCAATGGGCTGCAGGTTAAACACCATTTCATCGAAATCTTTGGTTGGCGCGCCATAGGTCTGCCAGTTTTCCAGCCCTTTTTTCGCATAGTCATTAAATGGCGAAACGGATTTTACCGGCGCCAGGAAACGGGCGTTTTCTTCCAGGATCGGCGTGCTGAAGTTGCTGTGATAGATAATTTCATAGTCGTGCGGGTAGTCAGCCTGGTTGGTCAGCACGTCGTGGAGGGTAAAGGAGTCCGCGCCCGGCACGTAGCGCAGCTCGGTCCAGGTTTCCAGACGCGCTTTTTTAAAGGTGTTTTCTTTCAGCAAGCCGCGAATACGGATTTCATGCGGCGCCTGGTCATCCACGATCACTTCCACTTTCGACGCTGGTGTATTGCCCGCTTTACCGTGCAGCGTGTAAATACGCCCGTCTTTGGTGACCGGATGGCCGGTCCACTCAAAGCCGCAGCGCACCATCATCTCGTTAAATCCTTCCAGCCAGCCCAGGCCGTTACGGCTTTCCAGATTGATATAGGCCGGGTTCACCACCTCATCAACCGGCGAATCCCAGCCCAGCCGCACGCCGTGACCGTTAACGTGCAGCAGATCCATACCGCGCGTCGGGCTGAGCGCGATAGTCAGGCCGTTTTTGCTGGTCAACGTCAGCACCTTCGAGCCTTCCTGCTTGCCGCCGTGCAGCACCTGCTGTTCCAGCGTAAAGGGTTCGCCGCTCAGCTTGAGCTGCCTGCTGTCGATCCGCCAGTCGCCTTTTTCCGTGCCCTGCGTATCGGTTAACACCCAGCTTTGCGCCGCCGCCTGCCCGCTGAACATTGCTATCACCGCGCCCGCCAGAAGAGTCTTATGCATTTTGTTGTCCTTGCTGAAATGATTAAGCTGAAGAGCAGCCAGCCTACAAAGCATGCGGTATCAGGACTGTGACTGGCGTCACCGCACGGATTTTTAAGAAATTTTTATCAATAAGTCGTGCAGTTCATCACAAATTATTAACTGAAATAGCCAGCTGACGGAAAAAAGCGGCAGGGCTAACGGCGAAAAAAAGCTAATCAGTTGAAACGATTCACCTTTAACCTTCGCTGCCTGCCTGACCACCGCCTGCTGTTGCTGGCCGACACGGCTGCCCGCTGACGTTGCATCACGCCTGGCGTGGCGTTAAGGTTAGCTTTCACTTGCCTACGATAAGCAGTTAATACGTTATGAGCTTTTCCGCTTTCGGTAACAAATTCACACGCGCCTCAGGGATCACCCGCCTGATGGAAGATATGGGCGAAGGGCTGCGCACGCCCGGTTCGGTGATGCTGGGCGGCGGTAATCCGGCCCAGATCCCGGCGATGAACGACTATTTTCAGCAGCTGCTGCAGCAGATGCATGACGAGGGCAAGCTGGCCGATGCGCTTTGCAACTACGACGGCCCAAGAGGAAAAAGCACGCTGCTGGAATCGCTTTCCACGCTGCTGCGCGACGAGCTGGGCTGGCAGGTAGGGCCGCAGAATATCGCCCTGACCAACGGCAGCCAGAGCGCCTTTTTCTATTTGTTTAATCTTTACGCGGGCCGCCGCGCAGACGGGCGCAAAAAGCGCGTATTGTTTCCACTGGCTCCCGAATATCTGGGTTACGCTGACGCCGGGCTGGACGAAGAGCTGTTTGTTTCCGCCCGTCCCGATATCGAAATGCTGCCTGAAGGCCAGTTCAAATATCACGTTAATTTTGAGCAGCTGCATATTACCGAAGATACCGGGCTGATTTGCGTTTCCCGGCCGACCAATCCAACCGGCAACGTGATTACCGACGAAGAGCTGATGAAGCTGGATGCGCTGGCGCAGCAGCATGAGGTACCGCTGCTGATTGATAACGCCTACGGCGTGCCTTTTCCCGGCATCATCTTTAGCGACGTTCGCCCGCTGTGGAACCCGAATATTATTCTGTGCATGAGCCTTTCCAAGCTGGGCCTGCCCGGCTCACGCTGCGGCATCATTGTTGCTGATGAAAAAGTGATTACCGCCATCGGCAATATGAACGGCATTATCAGTCTGGCGCCGGGCAGCATCGGCCCGGCCATCGCGCATGAGATGATCCAGCGTGGTGATTTGCTGCGCCTGTCGGAAGAGGTGATCAGGCCGTTTTATCAGGAAAGGGTTAAGCAGACTATCGCCGTTATCCGGCGCTATTTACCCGAAGAACGCTGCCTTATCCACAAGCCGGAGGGTGCTATTTTCCTCTGGCTCTGGTTTAAAGATCTGCCCATTTCGACGGAGATCCTTTATCAGCGTTTAAAAGCGCGCGGCGTATTGATGGTGCCGGGCCACTTTTTCTTTCCGGGACTGGAGCATGAATGGCCGCACACGCACCAGTGCATGCGCATGAACTATGTGCCGGACAGCGACAAAATTGAGAAAGGGATCGCCATTCTGGCGGAAGAGATTGAGCGGTCGCACAGCGAATCGAGTGGCAGAGCCCTCTGCTGATGCAAACGAAAAAGGCCGCACAAAGTGCGGCCTTAATTTTACGCGCGGTCTTATTTCAGAATTTCAATGCGGCGCGGTTTGTTGGCTTCCGGCACGATGCGCTCCAGATCGATATAGAGTAGGCCGTTTTCCAGGCGTGCATCACGCACGTTAACGTGCTCGGCCAGCTGGAATTTACGCTCGAAGTTGCGTTCCGCAATACCCTGATAGAGATAGGTTTTTTCCTGCTGCTCTTCTGGATGGGCGCCGCGCACGGTCAGCATATTGTCGTGAGAGGTGATCTCCAGTTCGCTCTGCGCGAACCCTGCCACGGCAATGGTGATTCGGTACTGGTTTTCCGCCACCAGCTCCACGTTATAAGGAGGGTAGCCGCCGTTGCTCTGACCCTGGTTGGATTCCAGCAGGTTGATCAGACGGTCGAAACCAATAGAAGAACGGTACAGCGGGGCGAGATCGAAATTACGCATGGTATAGCTCCTGATTATCAGCGAGGGTGTAATGCGACCTTCCACTATGGACAGATCGTCGGGCTACAAGCGGTATCCTGTCGGCATACGTTTTGTGACCCTGAACATAAAATGGTGACATTAAGATCGCTTTCAAGGGCCCATTCAGGAAATTTTTCGGCCAATCCGGTGCGAATGTCATACACTCAGAAAGAGATTAATCGGAGCGTTAAAGCAGCGGGCACATGCTGATCATGATAAGCAGAGCGGTTTTGCCGCTGCTGAAGGGATAAAGAATATGATGGTACTAAAAAAAAGTCGTTTCGCTGGCCTGCTGGCCTGTCTGTCACTGGCCGGCACGGGTGGCTGCTCCAGCTTTATGTCCCATTCCGGCCCCGATCAGGGCTATTATCCCGGTACGCGCGCCAGCGCAAAAATTGTTAGCGACAGCGACAGCGGCTGGGTAATGCGCCCGCTGGCGGCTATCGACCTGCCTTTCTCCGCCGTGCTGGATACGCTGCTGCTGCCGTTTGACTACTACCGCTCAGGCCGCGATAAAACCGGCGATTCACCGCGTGAACGCGTGTTGCGCAGCGAGCAGCAGAACCATACCAGCGACAGCCTTTCGCAGGCCGCGCCGCTGGTGATCAATACGTCGCCTCGACATCAGCAATAAAAATCTGCTGAAAGCCTGCCACGTTACGCAAATAGGCCACATAAAGCCCGTCCGGCGAGCAGACGACCGCTTCCGGCAAAGGCGCTTCGGCGGTGCGGGCCGTCAGCCTCCGCATTTTACCGCTGCCCGTATCGCATAACACCACGCTGTTATCGTTAATAAAAGCCACCGACTTGCCGTCGGGATGCCAGCTGAAGACGGACTGAATATCGCTGGCGGCGTGGGTGATCTGACGAGGCTTGCCGCCGCCGGGCGCGATGGTCCACAGCTGCACCACGCCTTCGTCGTCCTTCATTAAAAAGGCGATGGCGCGACCGTCGGGTGAACTACGCAGCCAGTGGCGTGGCGAGGTCGCCAGGCCCGGAAAGGGGCGATCGTGCGTAAAAGTCAGCCGACGCTGCCTGACGCCCAGCGGCGGAGCGGGCAGCGTGGCGGCGGTGCCAGCCAGCGGAGCGTCGCCTTCCAGCGCATAGTCGGCCATCTTTTCCGGCAGATCGACAATAAACACTTCCGGTACCTTCTCGCCTTTTTCGCTGAGCGTATCGCCGATAAACGCCAGCGCCCAACGCTGCCGGTAGCCATCGCTTTTCAGGTAGCCCTCTTCGCCGATCCAACCCTCTTCATAGGCTCGATTGATCTCATCGCTGCCGGGCGTCGGCGTGGCGGTGGTGGCGCTGACCAGCACGCAGAAATGGCTGCCTGCATACTCTCGGGGATGCTGCAACGGCGGACAAACCGCATGTAGCGGCACGGCCACGCCGACGTTGCGCAAATCTTGTTTCACGTCCAGCTCGTGCATCACATGATCGTTATAGGTAAAACTCAGCCTGGTGCCGTCGGGGCTGAACACGTGTACGTGCGAGCCGCCGCGCAGCGCGCCGGGCGTAAAGGGCGGCGTAATATCGCAGGCGTCCATATTTTCCACCAGGCCGTTCTGAATAATAACGCCGCGGCGATGATGAAAGTCGTAGCGCCACTGGCTGTCAGGATGTTCCGGGCCGTGAATGCAAACGTAGCGCGGCGGCAAATCCGGGCTGACGGTGATCACGCCAACGTGCGCACCCGCCTGCGCCTGGTAAAGGATTTCCGTCTGGCCGCTGAGATTAACGCGCTCGACGGTTAAGCTGTTGAAGGTGGAGGCATTGCTGCGAACGTCGTAGACCAGCCAGTGGCTGTCGGCCGTCCAGACGTTGATATTGGTGAGCTGGTGATTGCGCTGAGCAAAAGTGAGCTGTTTTTCCGTCATCATGCTTACCCTTAGCGAGGTTTGCTGCTAAGGGTAATGCATTACGCGCTTTTGCGGTACTGGCGCTTAAAGCGTGATACCGCCGCCCTGTCAGAGCGCGAATTTTTCGATAGCGTGCGCCACGCCGTCTTCCATATTGGTTTTGGTAACGAACTGCGCAATGTTTTTTACCTTGTCGATACCGTTGCCCATCGCCACGCCCGTGCCGGCGAAGGTCAGCATCGCCAGATCGTTTTCCTGATCGCCGATAGCCATCACTTCATCGCGGGAAAGCCCTAAACGCTCGGCCAGCGCTTTGACGCCCGCGCCCTTATCGACTTTCTTATTAAGGATTTCCAGGAAATAAGGCGAGCTTTTCATAATGGTATAGCGATCGTAAGCTTCCTGCGGAATGCGGGTAATGGCCTCATCCAGCGTTTCTGGCGTATCGATCATCATGACTTTAGGGAAAGTGGCGGTTTTATCCATCTCTTCCACCGCGCGGTAGCGCAGCGGCATCCCGGTCAGCGAAGCTTCGTGGACGGTGTATTCGCTGATGTCCTTGTTGGGCGTAAACAGCAGCGATTTCGTCAGCGCCTGAAAATGTACGCCCAGCTCGCGCGCCAGCTTTTCCACATACAGGTAGTCGTCAAAGTTCAGCGTAACTTCCGCCACGCACTCGCCCGATTCCGCTTTCTGCACCAGCGCGCCGTTATTGGTAATGCAATACTGCCCTTCCCGTTGTAAATCCAGCTCCATCAGATAACGCTCCACGCCGATAAACGGCCGGCCGCTCGCCAGTACAATCGCTATTCCTTTATCACGGGCTGCCTGAATGGCCCGCTTAACGCCAGGCGTCACCTCATGCTGAGGATTAAGCAGCGTGCCGTCTATATCAATCGCAATCAGTTTTATCGCCATAACTTCCTCTTGAGCTTCACGGTTTCTTTCATGCTAACGCGATTCAGCCAGCCATGACCAGACGAATCATGCCCGGTAATTTTAAGTTCGATTTGGTAAATCTTCCGGTAAATGTGCTCGCGCTTACGGCCTTTGGGCGAAAAAAGCGGGAAACGGGCTTGTCAGCTAAGCCCTGAAAAGTAGCAGTAAAACCCTCACCGCCCATAAGCGCGCAGGCCGGAAATGAAAATAATGGTCAGTTTTATCAGCGCGCGTTTGGCGATCCGGCACAGCAGAAAAGCTGAAAAAAAGGCAGATCGAACGATCTGCCTTTCAAACGCTGTTGCATGGCCGGAGGGCCTGCGTCCTGCTTTATCAGATATCGATATTGGCGGCTTTCAGCGCGTTCTCTTCGATAAAGGCGCGGCGCGGCTCCACCGCATCGCCCATCAGCGTGGTGAACAGCTGGTCAGCGGCAATCGCATCCTTCACCGTAACGCGCAGCATACGGCGGCTGTCCGGATCCATCGTGGTTTCCCACAGCTGCTCCGGGTTCATCTCGCCCAGTCCTTTATAACGCTGTACCGACAGGCCGCGACGCGACTCTTTCACCAGCCAGTCCATCGCCTGCTCGAAGTTAGCGATCGGCTGACGACGCTCGCCGCGTTCGATAAAGGCATCTTCCTCAATCAGGCCGCGCAGCTTCTCGCCCAGCGTACAGATCTTGCGGTATTCGCCGCCCGAGATAAATTCGCTGTCCAGCGGATAATCGGTATCAACGCCGTGCGTACGGATACGCACTACCGGTTCAAAGATATGCTGCTCGCGGTTCTGGCGCACATGGCTGGCATAGGTGCTGCCGTGCTGCTCGTTCTCGTTCAGGCGCGTCACCAGCTCGTCGATCCACTGCTGAACCGGCGCCTCTGCGGAGATATCGCTCAGCGTCGGGTGATAGATCAGCGCGTTCAGCAACGCCAGCGGATAGCGGCGCTCCATACGCTTGATCATCTTGCGGGTGCTGTTGAACTCGGCCACCAGGTTTTCCAGCGGCTCGCCGCCCAGCGCAGGCGCATCGGCGTTGGTGTGCAGCGTCGCGCCGTCCAGCGCGATGGCGATCTGATACTGATCCATCGCCTCGTCATCCTTGATGTACTGCTCCTGCTTGCCTTTTTTCACCTTGTACAGCGGCGGCTGCGCGATATACACGTGGCCGCGCTCGATAATTTCCGGCATCTGACGATAGAAGAAGGTCAGCAGCAGCGTACGGATGTGCGAGCCATCCACGTCCGCATCGGTCATGATGATGATGCTGTGGTAGCGCAGCTTGTCCGGGTTATATTCGTCACGGCCAATGCCGCAGCCCAGCGCGGTGATCAGCGTCGCCACTTCCTGCGAAGCGAGCATCTTATCGAAGCGCGCTTTTTCCACGTTCAGGATTTTTCCCTTCAGCGGCAGGATAGCCTGGTTTTTACGGTTACGGCCCTGCTTGGCGGAGCCGCCCGCAGAGTCCCCTTCCACCAGATAGATTTCTGACAGCGCCGGATCGCGCTCCTGGCAGTCCGCCAGCTTGCCCGGCAGGCCGGCCAGATCCAGCGCGCCTTTACGACGGGTCATTTCGCGAGCGCGCCGCGCCGCTTCACGCGCGCGGGCTGCATCGATGATTTTACCCACGACGATTTTGGCATCGCCCGGATTTTCCAGCAGGTACTCTGCCAGCAGCTCGTTCATCTGCTGCTCAACGGCTGATTTCACTTCGGAAGAGACCAGCTTGTCCTTGGTCTGCGAAGAGAACTTCGGATCCGGTACCTTAACGGAAACCACGGCAATCAGGCCTTCGCGCGCGTCGTCGCCGGTGGCGCTGACCTTGGCTTTTTTGCTGTAGCCTTCTTTATCCATGTAGGCGTTCAGGGTACGCGTCATCGCCGCGCGGAAGCCGGCCAGGTGCGTGCCGCCGTCGCGCTGTGGGATGTTGTTGGTAAAGCAGTAGATGTTTTCCTGGAAACCGTCGTTCCACTGCAGCGCCACTTCCACGCCGATGCCGTCTTTCTCGGTAGAGAAATAGAACGCGTTAGGGTGGATAGGCGTTTTGTTGCGGTTCAGGTACTCCACAAACGCCTTGATGCCGCCTTCATAGTGGTAGTGATCGTTCTTGCCGTCGCGCTTGTCTTCCAGCTTGATAGAGACGCCGGAGTTAAGGAACGACAGCTCGCGCAGACGCTTCGCCAGGATCTCGTACTCGAAATCGGTGACGTTGGTAAAAGTTTCGTGGCTTGGCCAGAAACGCACGCGCGTCCCGGTCAGGTCGGTTTCGCCGGTTACCTGCAGCGGGGCCTGAGGCACGCCGTGAACGTAAATCTGCTGGTGAACTTTGCCTTCGCGACGGATGGTCAGCTCCAGCTTTTCAGACAGGGCGTTAACCACCGACACGCCTACGCCATGCAGGCCGCCGGACACTTTATAGGAGTTGTCATCAAATTTACCGCCTGCGTGCAGCACGGTCATGATCACTTCCGCAGCGGAAACGCCTTCTTCTTCGTGAATGCCGGTTGGAATACCACGACCGTCATCCTGCACGGAAACGGAGTTATCGGCATGGATGGTGACCAGAATGTCTTTACAGTGACCTGCGAGGGCTTCGTCGATGGCGTTGTCCACAACCTCGAATACCATATGGTGCAGACCGGTGCCGTCATCCGTATCGCCGATATACATACCCGGGCGCTTGCGTACCGCATCCAGCCCTTTCAGAACTTTGATACTTGAGGAGTCATAAGAATTCGACATCAACGTTTCTCGCTCGTTTAATCTTCAGGTTGAACCGCTATTTTACCCTGTTCCACGTGGAACATCTTGCCCTTTTCGTCAGCCATATCGAACACATGATCGGCACTAATAGCGCTGACAAAAACCTGGGCCCGAGTGGCCTTTAAGCGCGATGCCAACAGGTGGCGCCGCGTCTCATCCAGCTCGGAGGCAAAATCATCTATCAGATACAGGCAGCGTCGCCCGTTCTGTCGGGTGAGAAACTCACCCTGCGCCAGCCTCAGGGCGCACATCAACAGCTTTAACTGGCCGCGCGACAGCAGATCCTCCACCGGCGTGCCGTCGGCGCGAATGCGGAAGTCCGCTTTGTGCGGGCCGCTGGCCGTGTAGGTTAAGGCGCGATCGCGCTCAAACTGACGCTCCAGCAGATCGCGATAGTCCGTTTCTTTATCCCAGCCACGCTGGAAAGAGAAATTCAGCGCAAACTCAGGCAGAAACTGCGCGCAGGTGGCGGTGATATCCTCAGCAATGGCTTCGCTGTAGGCGGCGCGCCACTGGCTTATCTGCTCCGCCAGCGGCGCCAGCTCCTGATCCCAGGCGCGGATCTGCTGGTAGCGCGTGACCTGGCGCAGCGCCGCGTTGCGCTGCTTCAGCAGCCGCCGCAGGTTGCTCCAGGCGGTGAAAAAGCCCGGTTCGTTATGAAAACAACCCCAGTCGATATAGGCGCGCCGGTACTTCGGGCCGCCGTTAAGCAGCGTAAAGCCTTCCGGCGTAATCAGCTGCATCGGCAGCATCTGCGCCAGCTCGGCCACTTTATGACCATCGGTGCCGTCAACCCGCACCTTGCTGTCGCCCGCACGATTTTTGGTCAGGCCGACGGTGGTTTCACGCTCGGCCCCTTCAATGCGGCCGTGCAGAATAAAAGCGTCCTGCTCGTGGCGGATCACTCTGCCTGCCTGCAAACTGCGGAAAGCGCGGCCGTGGCCCAGCGTATAGATAGCTTCCAGCACGCTGGTTTTGCCGCTGCCGTTAGCGCCGACCAGAAAGTTGAAGCCGGGCGCCAGCGCCAGATCGGCATTTTCAATGTTGCGAAAATCTTTGATAAGCAGGCGGGTTAAAGCCATAAGTGGAGTCATTCCGCGGGCAGTAGATCGGATAAAACGGCACGTGCTGTTATACAAGGCCAGAGCGTTACGGTGCGGGCGAGCCGCCGCCGCGTGAAAGCACGCGAGGGCGGCGGGCGCCGGACCAAGTCAGCCCGATAATTTTACTACAAACGCATTGGCATGACGACATAGGCCGCCGACTGGCTGGCCGCGTCTTCAATCTGCACGCTGGAAACGGAGTCGGTCAGCAGCAGACGTACGTTTTCGCACTTCAGCGCGTTAAGCACGTCCAGCACGTAGCTGACGTTAAAGCCGATTTCGAGATCGGTGCCGCCATAAGTGACGTCCAGGATCTCTTCCGCTTCTTCCTGTTCCGGGTTGTTGGCGGTGATTTTCAGCTGGTTTTCGCTGATATACAGGCGAACGCCACGGAACTTCTCGTTAGAGAGGATTGCCGCGCGCGAAAAAGCCTGCTTCAGCAGATCGCAGCCGGCATCCAGCGTTTTGTCCGGGTTTTTCGGCAGCACGCGACGATAGTCCGGGAAGCGGCCATCCACCAGCTTGGAGGTGAAGATAAAGTCGCCGACGTGCGCGCGAATATTGTTGCTGCCGATCTGCACCTGTAACGGCGTCTCGCCGCCGTCCAGCAGGCGCACCAGCTCAATCACGCCCTTACGCGGCACGATCACCGAATGATTGGGCAGCGACTGGCCTACCGGCATCGAGCAAACCGCCAGACGGTGGCCGTCGGTGGCGACGGTGCGCAGCTCTTCGCCTTCCGTTTCAAACAGCATCCCGTTCAGGTAGTAGCGTACGTCCTGATGGGCCATAGAAAACTGGGTGGCTTCGATCAGGCGCTTCATCGTGGCCTGCGGCAGCGTGAATTCCACCTCGCTTTGCCAGTCGTCCAGGTTCGGGAAGTCGCTGGCCGGCAGCGTGGAAAGCGAGAAGCGGCTGCGGCCGGAGCGCACCAGCATTCTTTCGCCATCCAGGATCACCGTGATCTCTGCGCCTTCAGGCAGACCGCGGCAGATATCGAAAAATTTACGCGCGGGCACGGTGGTCGCGCCCGGCTCGTGATCCTGCGTCAACGCGACGCGGGCCACCATTTCCATCTCTAAGTCCGTTCCCGTCAGCAGCAGGCTGCCGTCGTTAACCTGTAAAAGCAGGTTGCCGAGGATCGGCAGCGTCGGCCGGCCGCCCAGCGGGCTGCTGACCTGCTGTAAAGGTTTAAGTAACTGCTCACGTTCAACAATAAATTTCATAGCGTCAGGAAGATAATGTTCTGATTAGATTTGAGAAATCTTCTTTAATATCGTGACTCTCTTCACGCAGCTGCTCGATCTTGCGACAGGCGTGCAGCACCGTAGTATGGTCACGACCCCCGAAAGCGTCGCCGATTTCCGGCAAGCTGTGGTTGGTCAGCTCTTTCGCCATCGCCATCGCCATCTGGCGAGGACGCGCGACGGAGCGCGAACGCCGCTTGGAAAGCAGGTCGGCTACCTTAATCTTGTAATATTCCGCCACCGTCTTCTGGATATTATCGATGGTGACCAGCTTTTCCTGCAGCGCCAGCAGATCGCGCAGCGCTTCACGCACAAAGTCGATGGTGATGGCGCGGCCGGTAAAGTTGGCGTTGGCGATCACGCGGTTCAGCGCGCCTTCCAGCTCACGCACGTTGGACCGCAGGCGCTTGGCAATAAAGAAGGCGACCTCGCCCGGCAGGCGAATATCGTTTTCATCCGCCTTTTTCATCAGGATAGCCACGCGGGTTTCCAGCTCTGGCGGCTCGATCGCCACCGTCAGGCCCCAGCCAAAGCGGGATTTCAGACGATCTTCGACGCCGTTGATCTCTTTAGGATAGCGATCCGACGTCAGGATGATCTGCTGATTGCCTTCCAGCAGCGCGTTGAAGGTGTGGAAAAACTCCTCCTGCGAGCGCTCCTTGTTGGCGAAAAACTGAATATCATCGATCAGCAGCGCGTCTACCGAACGGTAGTAGCGCTTAAATTCTTCAATGGCGTTGTTTTGCAGCGCCTTCACCATGTCCTGCACAAAACGTTCCGAGTGCATATAGACCACTTTGGCGTTGGGCTTGCGCGCCATAATGCCGTTACCCACAGCATGCAGCAGGTGAGTTTTCCCCAGGCCAGTGCCGCCATAGAGGAACAGAGGGTTATAGGCGCCGCCGGGGTTGTCGGCGACCTGACGAGCGGCCGCACGCGCCAGCTGGTTCGATTTACCTTCAACGAAGTTATCGAAGTTATGCTTGGTGTTCACGTTTGAACGATACGACAGTTCCGCAGGCGCAGGCATGCTGTCCCAGCTTGGACGTACCGGTGCCGGTCGGTTCATCGGCGGCGGCGCGCTGGCGCTGCTCATCACCGGCTGGCTGACCGGACGCGTTACCGGCTTGCTGCCGACTTCAAAGCGCAGCAGCGGCACATCGGCGCCGCAAAAGTCATTAAGCAGCGCATTGATATTGTTAAGGTATTTGTCACGAACCCAGTCGAGCACAAAGCGGTTTGGTGCATACAGGGCCAGGGTGTTGTCGTTCAATTCAGCCTGGAGCGGACGTATCCACATGCTGAATTCGGTGGCAGGTAGTTCATCCTGCAAACGGGCAAGACACTGTTGCCAAAGCGTAAGTGACACGGCGGACTCCACTCGAAAATATTCGATAAGAAAAAAGGCGCTGAAGCGATAAATTCATCATTGTTGACGCATGCAGATGACGCACATACGAACCGCTGTCCGCGGTTTCTCCGCCGCTGACTGACCCGAAGGATCGCTAACGGAAGGGCGGATCATAGCGCAAAGCGCAGCAGAGATCTTCACTTTCTACACAGTTTTGTTCCAATTTATCCACAGGGCAAAGCGCGCAGGGACAAGTTTACTCGTTCGCGCTCAAAAGACATTCAGGATCCTGCGCATAAGATGAAAATTTAAGGCGCCGTCACGTTATTTACGCAACGCGCTTGCAATAAGATCGGCGGAAGATCCTGAACGATCCTTGCGCTTTACGACAGAGGCCGTATAATTCGTGCCCCGGCGTGTTGCGCTCTGGCCCGTACCGGCTGGTTTTGCGGTCGAACGGGATATCCAGACGCGCCTTTAAAAGCGAAGTAAATTGACTCCGGACTGTACAATTATTACAATCCCGCCTCTTTATTAAAGATACACTGAGGCGTCGGTTGGTTTTCGGACCTTTCAAGCGCGTCACTAAGTGAAATTTTCCAAGTTTAGGTAGAAATCGCCATGAAACGCACTTTTCAACCGTCCGTACTGAAGCGCAACCGTTCACATGGTTTCCGTGCTCGTATGGCAACAAAAAATGGTCGTCAGGTTCTGGCACGTCGTCGTGCTAAAGGCCGTTCACGTCTGACCGTTTCTAAGTAATAAAAGCTAACCGCTGAGTGGTTAAGCTCGCATTTCCCAGGGAGTTACGTTTGTTAACTCCCACTCATTTCACTTTCGTCTTCCAGCAGCCACAAAGAGCCGGTACGCCGCAAATCACCATCCTCGGCCGCCTTAACTCGCTGGGGCATCCCCGCATCGGTCTTACCGTCGCCAAAAAACATGTTAAGCGCGCACATGAACGCAACCGGATCAAGCGATTGACCCGCGAAAGCTTTCGTCTGCGTCAGCACGACCTGCCCGCTATGGATTTTGTAGTGGTGGCGAAAAAAGGCGTGGCCGATCTGGATAACCGTGCGCTGATGGAAGCGTTGGAGAAGATGTGGCGTCGTCACTGTCGCCTGGCTCGCGGCTCCTGATTGCGCTGATCCGCGTTTATCAACGCGCGATCAGCCCGCTTTTAGGACCCCACTGTCGTTTCCACCCAACCTGTTCGCAATACGGTATTGAGGCATTGCGCAGGTTTGGTGTGGTAAAAGGCAGTTGGTTGACGATGAAACGCGTATTAAAATGCCACCCTTTGAACCCGGGTGGTGACGATCCGGTGCCGCCAAAAACCGACGATAACTGAGAACATTAACGATGGATTCGCAACGCAATCTTTTTCTCATCGCTTTTCTGTTCGTGTCTTTTATGATCTGGCAGACCTGGCAGACGGACCATGCTCCGCAGCCGCAGCAAACCCAGACCACGCAAAACACGACAGCAGCCGGTGATGCCGCAAACCAGGGTGTACCCGCCAGCGGCCAGGGCAAAACGATCACCGTTAAGACTGACGTCCTGTCTTTACAGATCAATACTCGCGGTGGCGATATTGAGCAGGCGCAGCTGCTGACTTACCCGGACAAACTGGGTTCTTCACAGCCTTTCCAGCTGCTGGAAACCTCGCCAGGCTTTCTCTATCAGGCACAAAGCGGCCTGACCGGACGCAACGGCCCGGATAACCCGGCCAACGGCGCCCGCCCGCTTTACACCACGACCCAGGACAGCTTTGAGCTGGCTGACGGCGCGAGCGAGCTGCGTATTCCAATGACCTTTACGGCGGAAAACGGCGCGACCTATACCAAAACCTTCGTGCTGAAGCGCGGCGAGTTTGCCATCGACGTCGATTACCAGATCAACAACACTACCCAGCAGCCGCTGGAAGTGGCGATGTTCGGCCAGCTGAAGCAGACTATCGATCTGCCTAAGCATCGCGATACCGGCAGCAATAACTTTGCATTGCACACCTTCCGTGGCGCGGCTTACTCCAGCAGTGAGACCAACTACGAGAAGTACAAGTTCGATAAAATCAGCGATAACGAAAACCTGAGCGTCAATACCAACAACGGTTGGGTGGCGATGCTGCAGCAGTACTTCGCTACCGCCTGGGTGCCGCGCACCAACGGCGCCAACACGCTGTACACCAGCAATCTGGGTAACGGCATCGCTGCGGTAGGCTACAAGTCTACGCCGGTTTCCGTTGCGGCAGGCGCGCAGCAGAACCTCAACGCCACGCTGTGGGTTGGCCCGGAAATTCAGGATAAAATGGCGGCTATCGCCCCACACCTGGATCTGACCGTGGACTACGGCTGGCTGTGGTTTATCTCTCAGCCGCTGTTTAAGCTGCTGAAGTTCCTGCACAGCTTTATCGGTAACTGGGGCTTCTCCATTATCGTCATCACCTTTATCGTGCGCGGCATCATGTACCCGCTGACCAAAGCGCAGTACACCTCGATGGCTAAGATGCGTATGCTGCAGCCGAAGATTCAGGCGATGCGCGAGCGCTTAGGCGACGACAAGCAGCGCATGAGCCAGGAAATGATGGCGCTGTATAAAGCAGAGAAGGTGAATCCGCTGGGCGGCTGTCTGCCGCTGGTTATCCAGATGCCGATCTTCCTTGCGCTGTACTACATGCTGATGGGCTCTATCGAGCTGCGTCATGCGCCGTTCGCGCTGTGGATCCATGACCTTTCTGCTCAGGACCCGTACTACATCCTGCCGATCCTGATGGGCGTGACGATGTTCTTCATTCAGAAGATGTCGCCGACCACCGTGACCGACCCGATGCAGCAGAAGATCATGACCTTTATGCCGGTTATCTTCACCGTGTTCTTCCTGTGGTTCCCGTCTGGTCTGGTGCTGTACTACATCGTCAGCAACCTGGTGACCATTCTGCAGCAGCAGCTGATCTACCGCGGGCTGGAAAAACGCGGTCTGCACAGCCGCGACAAGAAAAAAGCTTAACCGACGTCCCGTCGCCAACGGCGCGGACAAGGGTTATCATAAGGCGGTCAACTGACCGCCTTATTTTTTTGCCTTAAAAAGAGAGTCGAACATGAGTCATAGCGAGACTATCGTCGCCCAGGCGACGCCGCCAGGCCGCGGTGGCGTGGGTATTCTGCGCGTTTCCGGCCCCAAAGCCGCCGAGGTGGCCCAGGCGCTGCTGGGCAAGCTGCCGAAGCCCCGCTACGCCGACTATCTGCCCTTCCGCGACGCCGATAGCACCACGCTGGATCAGGGAATTGCGCTCTGGTTCCCCGGCCCGAATTCCTTTACCGGCGAAGACGTGCTGGAGCTGCAGGGCCACGGCGGGCCGGTAATTCTGGATCTGCTGCTGAAGCGCATTGTGGCTATTCCCGGCGTGCGTATCGCTCGTCCCGGCGAGTTCTCCGAGCGCGCCTTCCTTAACGACAAGCTCGATCTGGCGCAGGCGGAGGCTATTGCCGATCTGATTGACGCCAGTTCGGAGCAGGCGGCACGCTCGGCGCTGAACTCGCTTCAGGGCGCTTTTTCGCTACGCGTCAACACGCTGGTGGAAGCACTTACTCACCTGCGCATCTACGTGGAAGCGGCGATTGATTTTCCCGACGAGGAGATTGATTTCCTCTCGGACGGCAAAATCGAAGCCCAGCTGAATCAGGTGATAGCCGATCTGGACAGCGTGCGTGCCGAAGCGCGTCAGGGCAGCCTGCTGCGCGAAGGCATGAAGGTGGTGATTGCCGGCCGCCCCAACGCCGGGAAATCCAGCCTGCTCAACGCGCTGGCGGGCCGTGAAGCGGCCATCGTTACCGACATTGCTGGTACCACGCGTGACGTGCTGCGTGAGCATATCCATATCGACGGGATGCCGCTGCATATTATCGATACCGCCGGGCTGCGCGAAGCCAGTGACGAGGTGGAAAGGATCGGTATTGAGCGCGCCTGGCATGAAATTGAGCAGGCCGACCGCGTGCTGTTTATGGTTGACGGCACCACCACCGGCGCGACCGAACCGGCGGAAATCTGGCCGGACTTTATCGCCCGTCTGCCGGCCAGCCTGCCGATTACCGTAGTACGCAACAAAGCGGATGTTAC
Source organism: Erwinia wuhanensis (assembly GCF_030484085.1). Classification (NCBI taxonomy): domain Bacteria; kingdom Pseudomonadati; phylum Pseudomonadota; class Gammaproteobacteria; order Enterobacterales; family Erwiniaceae; genus Erwinia; species Erwinia wuhanensis. The sequence continues at coordinate 57,371 of NZ_JAUJUH010000006.1, read as the reverse complement.
AGGCGAAACGCTGGGGCTGACGCAAGTAAACGATCACTCACTTATTCGTCTCTCCGCGCGTACGGGTGAAGGTGTTGAGGTGCTGCGCGAGCATCTGAAGGAAACGATGGGCTTTGCAGGCAATACCGAAGGCGGCTTCCTGGCGCGCCGTCGCCATCTTCAGGCGCTGGAGTTAGCGGCCGTTCACTTACTTCAGGGCAAAGAGCAGCTGCTGGGCGCCAAAGCGGGCGAGCTGCTGGCGGAAGAGCTGCGCGTCGCGCAGCAGGCGTTAAGCGAGATCACCGGCGAGTTCACCTCCGACGATCTGCTGGGACGGATTTTCTCCAGTTTTTGTATTGGTAAATAATCATTTAAAATGGTGCTCCTGCTGTGGGCACCGTTTTTATTTATATTTCACTCCCACATGAACTTATATCTTTTTACTTTCACTCATTAAGATAGAATAATTTTTTACCATTACTCAGACGAATGTCGCAATTTTTTAGCGTTAAAGTAATTATTATTGCATCAGCTTCACTTATGCATTCAGACCAGACAAAGCGGTGAGATACTGCCGGGATAATTTATTAATATAAAGAAAGAAATTAATATTTTTATTGTATTTATACAATAAAAACAATGAATTACATAGAAGATTCATAAAGAAAGGAGGCTGTATTTTATAGGGAAGAATAAGTTAAAAACACCTTACAAATAAAGATAAATTTTCCATATGATATATTAAGGACAATCCTCATGAAAAAAACCTTCATTAATGGCTTGGCCGCACTATTTTTTTGCTCTGTTACTATGACGGCCTGTGCAGCTGATGACACGACGCTAAATTGTAAAAATTCGAGTACGATAACAGCGCTTAATTTAAAAACATTAGGCTTGAAATTATCGGCAGATACGCCTGTCGACACCGTAATCTATAGCGGAAAAATGGACGTAAAATTTAATTGTGCGTTAGATCAGCTTAAGCAGTATGGGCAAGACGCGGAAGTCTACTTCAAACGTAATGCTGCAGGCGAGTTGGGGTATGGGCTGACCATTTATGTTGGCTACGGCGATACCGAGCCGGGAGCAGCCCCCGTTAATATCCCTACGGGGAAAAAAGTTTCTACCTATGCCTATACCAGCGGCGGCACAGTGGGTACCTATACGGAGGTTGAACTTTCCGTTCCCTTTAAAATTGTCAGAACCGCTATGTCAACAGCGCCCTATTCGGCGTTGAGAAACTATGTTAATCCGTTTGCTGTCGGGTCTAAAATCCCCGGCACAGATTTGCAGTTTCAGGTCAATAACATCAAAAAAGCGATTACCTTAGAATAAGGGCAACATAGAAAACGCCTGTAATTACAGGCGTTTTTTGCTAAAGCTTACAGCTCAATCACCCTGTCCGCGCTGGCGATAGTCGAAGGCCGGTGCGCGATAAAGATTCGGGTGATTTTCAGCGCCGCCACGGAAGCATTGATATGCGCCTCGTTAGCCAGATCCAGATGGCTGGTCGCCTCATCCAGAAACAGGATGTTGGGCCGTCGATATAAAGCTCTGGCAATCAGCAAGCGCTGCTTCTGGCCGCCCGACAGGCTGCCGCCCAGCTCGCTAATCAGCGTCTCGTAGCCCATCGGCATCGCGCTAATTTCCTCATGAATATTGCAGTCCATGGCGCAGCGGATAATACGCTCCATATCCTTCTCGCCGTCAAAGCTGGCGATGTTCTCAGCGATGGATCCGGCAAACAGCTTGTCTTCCTGCAATACGCAGGCGATACATTCCCGATAGTTATTCAGCCCGATATTGTTGATATTCAGGCCGTTGATCAGGATTTCGCCCTCGGCAGGCGCCAGCAGGCCGGACATGACCTTCATCAGCGTGGTTTTGCCAATGCCGGAAGGCCCGACAATCGCCACGCTCTCGCCGGCCTCGACGATGATATTCAGCCCGCTGAAAATCGGTTTCGACAGTTTGTCATACTGATAGGTGACGCCGCGCGCCTCAAAGCTGGCCGGTTCGCCCGAGGCGACCAGCGCCCGGCCCGGCTGGCTTTCTTCCGCGTCGGTAAAGACGATGTCCGCTACCCTGTCGCTGTGCAGCGTCAGCATTTTCAGCTGTAGCACCATATTGATCAGGCTGGCGGCCCGGTCGGAAAACTGGCCGCGATAGGCGTTAAAGGCGACAAACATACCCAGCGTCATTTGACCATCGATCACCATTGAGGCGCCAAGCCACAGGATCACAACCTGGTCGATGGTGCTGATAAACGTGTTTACGCCGCCAAACAGCAGATCGAGTCGGGTCAGGCGAATATTAGCGTTGGTGGTGTCGATATTCAGATTCAGCCAGAACTGCGCTCGCTTGGCGGTTATGCCCAGCGCTTTTAACGTGCCGATGCCGTAAAGGCTTTCCATAAAATGCGAGCTGGCCCGCGCGCCTTTCACAATCTGCTCTTCCTGCGCCTGCCGATAGCGCTGCCAGGTCGCCAGGCGCAGCAGCATATACAGCGCCGTAAAGCCCAGCACGACCCATACCAGCCAGCCGCCGTACAGGAACATCATGATAAACACGCCAATCGACATCAGCGAGTCGATAATGCCGTTCACCAGGCTGCTGGTTAACGTGTTGCGGATCACGTCCAGCGAGCCAAAGCGGGACTGAATATCGCCAAGCTTGCGCTTCTCAAAATAGTTGAGCGGCAGATTAAGCAAATGATCGAACATGCCCGCTTTCCACTGTACGTCGATCAGCGATCCCATCACCAGCGATGTCCAGGCGCGCAGCATACTGACGAAGGCGCGGAACAGGATAAAGCCCAGTAGCCCGATACAGATCAGCGACAGCAAATCGTGGTCTTCCGCGATAATCACATGATCCATCACCAGCTGCGTTCCTACCGGCATCAGCAGGTTAACCGCTTCTATCACCAGCGAAAGGCAGAAGATTTTGGCCAGGAAGCCCGGCAGCCCGCTGACGTTTTTCATCATCGTGGTAAAGCTCAGGCTGCTGCGTTGTTTAATGCGGGAGAACTCGCTGTCTGGCCAAACTTCCAGCGCCACGCCGGAAAAGTGCTGGGACATTTCCGCCAGCCCGACAACACGCCGGCCAAAGGCCGGATCGTGCAGGATAAAGCGCGAGCCTTTAACGGCAACCAGCACCACGAAGTGGCTCATATCCCAGTGCAGCAGACAGGGCGTTTTCAGCTGTTTCAGCTCGTCCAGATCCAGCGCCAGCGGTCGCGTTTTCAGCTTCAGCTGCCTGCCGATGTCGATCAGCACGGCCAGCGTAGCGCCATGTGAAGAGATGCCAAATCGGCTGCGCAAATTAAACAGGTCAATATCCATGCCGTGATAGCGGCAGGCCATGACCAGACAGGCCAGGCCGCATTCTGCCGCTTCGGTTTGCAACACGACCGGCACTTTGCGCCGAAAGCTGAAATTCAGCCGACGCAGGAGAGTGTCAAACAGAGGATCGTTCATTTACAGGCCCGCTAATGCTTTTTTTGAGGTCATAGTAAGGCGACAGCATCCACTGCCAGAGAGGCCGTTTTTCCAGAAACAGCGTGGCCTGCGCTTTCATGCCGCTGGAGAGCGCCAGGGGCTTGCCCTGATAGCTGAAGCGGCTCTCTTCAAGCGACACGATTACCTTGTAATAGGGTTCGATGACGCCGTCGGTGCGCGGAAGCGTGTTGTACTTGCCCATTTCCTGATAGGAAGCCGGCACGTTGGAAATGGACAGGATGCGGCCCGGAAACTGGCCATATTTCTCGAAGGGGAACGCTTCATAACGCAGGTTGATGGCGTCGCCAGGATGGACATAGGGCATGCTGGTGTTGGGCAGCCACAGCATCAGGTAATAACGGTTGCTGCTGGCGGGCGTCAGCTGGGCCAGGCTGTCGCCAGGGCTGACCATTTGCCCTTCCGTCACGCTCATATTTTCAATTTTGCCGTCGCTCGGCGCGGTAATAAACAGCGTGCCGCTGGCGTCCACCTCCGCCAGCTGGCGCATCAGATCGCTGCGCTGCGCCTGATATTGCGAAATCTGGTTGTCATATTCGATCCCCCTGGTCAGCAGCTCGCTCTCCAGGCTGCTAATCTGCAAAGCTTCCTGAATAACCTGCGTATTCAGGCTCTGCCAGGCATTCTGCTGCTGATAAAAAAGATAGCGCTGATTGGCAAACTGCTCTTTGTTAATCAAACCCTTACGTAAGTAATCACCGTAACTCGTCATGCTTTTCCGCATTTCGCTCAGGCCGTTTCCGGCTTCAAAAATCAGCGTCTGCGATTTTTGATGCGCCGCCTGGTACTGCGCCAGCTGATGCTGCAAATTCTTCAGCGTGGCCGCTTTGTTTTTCTGAAGCCGGGCGATAATCGTTTCCGATAGCGCAATCTGTTGATTAATCGCAGCGATCGAACGGACGCTGACGTTGCCGGTCAAGGTAATCCGGCTGACGTCGATTTGATAAAGCCGATCGCCCTTTTTTACGCGCTGCCCGGTTTCAGCCCAGGTTTTGGTAATAAACCCCTGCTGTGGTGCAAGGATGGTGATGGCGTGCGGCAACGAGATCACCTCGCCGTTGACGTTAATTCGGCGGGTAAAGGTGCCGTAAAGAATAAACATCAGCAGCAAAATAAAGAACAGCATTGACGCCAGAGCGACGGCCCAGGCGGGATAGCCGGAGGTTAACAACGCCTTACCCAGCCATTTCGTCTTCAGATGCTGCACCGCTTCCATGCGAAATAAAGGTTTATTTTCCATAACATTCTTAGCGTTTGATTATAAAAGATTTATTAGCACTTACTGATGAAGTGAATAAAATCCGGCCTTCCGTGCCTGGCAGAGGAAAGTACACTATTTCCCGTACGACAATCAACTTCAATTTAAAATTGAAAATAACAACAATATTTAATTCTACTACACTAATTTATTGGAATTCTTCTGCACTCCCTTTAGCAATTATATATTGGCATTACAGGAAATTATTAAACTTAAATAAGACAATGAAGATATTAAAAAGCCATGTAAAAAGAATATTGACGATGAGAACCACACGCGCATTCGTTAATATTAATCCTAATTTAGAGGTAAAACGGGAAAGTTACGTGTCACGCGCTAAGAAAATTCTTACAATAATAACGCGTTTTCACCCATTTTCACGGAGCGACAGATGGCCAGCCATTTCGCACGCTGGATCCTGACGGATACCCGCGTCCCGGTACACCAACTTTCTCAACAGATAACAGAAAGCGCCAGTAACCTACCGGAAAGACGGCGGACGCGCTTTCTGGTGGCCCGTATGCTGCTGGCGGAAATGCTGCTGCGCCTTTATGGCATTTCGCCGCTGCCTGAAATCCGGCTCTCACCAAACGGACGTCCCCACTTTGCCGATCCGCAGCTGCCCGATTTCAGCATCGCCTACGCAGGCAATATCGTTGGCGTACTGCTGGCCGGAGAAGACGGCAGCGTCGGGCTGGATATGGAAATCGTCCGCGCCCACAGCCGCCAGACGCTGGAGCGATATTCACGTGAAATTTCTCCGGCCGAAAAAGCCTGGATACTGGCCCAGACCGATCCCGATGAGGCGGCCACCCAGCTCTGGACGATGCGGCAAAGCATACTAAAGCTGTCCGATAACCCGGAAAAAGATTCGCTGAGACTGCATCCCGCGTCCGGGCGCCTACGCTCGCTGTTGCAGCCGCAAACAGAAGCCTTTTCCGACGTTGAGCCGCTGATTATCTGGTCTTGCGCCCATTCATCGGGCTGTGAGCGGCTCTCGCTGTGGGAAGTGGACAACGCGCGCTGGAAAGGCCTGCAGGATATTCCAGCCACGGGACAGAAGATGGGGCCGCGCGCGCTGCGGCTGGTGAGCCTGCCGCCGGAAAAAGCAATCGCGCTTTAGCGCGGCCAAAAAAAACGGGCCAGCGGCCCGTTCAGATTAGTGCGCGTCGATAAAGACAATTTTTAACACAAACAGGATCGCCACGACGATGACGCACGGCGAAATTTCACGCCAGCGGCCCGTGCCCAGTTTCATCACGCAGTAAGAAATAAAGCCCAGCGCAATCCCTTCGGTAATAGAAAAACTGAACGGCATCATCACGGTGGTGACAAAGGCCGGAACCGCTTCGGTCAGGTCATCCCACTTGACGCGCGCCAGGCTGGAGGTCATCAGCACGCCCACGTAGATCAGCGCGCCTGCGGCAGCGTAAGCCGGCACCATGCCCGCCAGCGGCGACAGGAACATCACCAGCAGGAACAGCACGCCCGTCACCACGGCCACCAGGCCCGTGCGTCCGCCAATAGAAACGCCGGAGGAGCTTTCGATATAGGCGGTAACGGAAGAAGTACCGATGTAAGCGCCCGCTACCGAACTGATGCTGTCGACGTAAAGCGCCTGCTTCATGCGCGGAAACGTGCCTTTTTCATCGGTCAGGCCCGCTTTATCCGTTACGCCAATCAGCGTGCCAGAAGAGTCAAACAGGTTTACCAACATAAAGGAGAAGATGATCCCCGCCATGCCGACGTTCAGCGACCCTTTCAGATCGACTTCGCCCAGAATGGACGTAATGCCCGTAGGCATAGAGAACACGCCGCCATACTTCACGTCGCCCAGCGCCAGGCCGATCAGCGTAGTCACCACAATGGAAACCAGCACTGCAATATGAATATTGCGGGAAGCCAGCACGGCAATAATAAAGAAGCCCAGCGCGCCCAGCAGGACGCTGTGGGAGGTCAGATCGCCTACCGCCACCAGCGTTTCTTTATTGGGCACCACGATCCCGGCGTTTTTCAGGCCGATCATCGCGATAAACAGGCCAATACCGGCAGTAATACCCACGCGCAGGCTGACCGGGATATTGGAAATCATCCAGTAGCGAATGCGGAAAAGGGTCAGCAACAGCAGCCCTACGGCGCCCCAGAAGATGGCGCCCATGCCGGTCTGCCAGGAGACGCCCATTGCGCCGACGACCACGAAAGCAAAAAAGGCGTTCAGGCCCATTGCGGGCGCAAGCGCTACCGGCAGGTTGGCGACCAGCCCCATCAGAATACTGCCTCCGGCGGCGATCAGGCAGGTCGTCACGAATACCGCCTGGGTATTCATGCCCGCCACGCCGAGGATCTGCGGATTCACGAACACGATATAGACCATGGTCAGGAAGGTGGTAAAACCGGCAATCACTTCCGTACGCACCGTCGTGCCGTGTTCCTGTAGTTTGAAGATCCGCTGCAGTAGACCTGAGTTGTTCATATAAGATTCCAAAACGGAGAAAAGTTATCGTCGGCTATCCTAAACGATAAATTTTAATTTGCCAGACGGCGCCGGAGTTTTTTCGCAACCGATTGCGCCTTGTTAGCCCTGACTTCAGCGCCGTTAACGTAAAATTCATCTTTTCCGGTCGCGTTTTACCTTTCCACGCGTAAAGTAAAAGCACGCCCCTTCGTTAAGGATGAACCGATGTCTGTTAGCTGTATCTTTTTTGATTGCGACGGCACGCTGGTGGACAGCGAGCTGCTTTGTACCCAGGCCTATGTCAATACGTTTGCGCGCTACGGCGTCGAGCTGTCGCTGCAGGAGATGTTTGAAAAATATAAGGGCGTAAAGCTCTATGACATTATTGCCGACGTGACTGCTGAACATCATCTCAGCGCCGATGTCACGGAGCTGGAGCCGGCTTACCGTCAGGAAGTGGCGCGCCTTTTTGAGCAACAGCTACAGCCGATTGCGGGCGCGAAAGCCCTGCTGGCGCAGATTAGCGTGCCGATGTGCGTGGTATCGAACGGCACCGTGCCGAAAATGCAGCATTCGCTGGGATTAACCGGGATGCTCGACTATTTTGATGACCGGTTGTACAGCGGCTATACGATTTCACGCTGGAAGCCCGATCCCGCGCTGATGGCATACGCGGCGGAACAGATGGCGATCCCGCTGGCGCAGTGCATCCTGGTGGATGATTCCGAAGCGGGCGCCAAAGCAGGCATCGCGGCGGGTATCCCGGTGTTCTATTACTGCGCGGACGCCCACAACAGGCCGCTGGATCATCCGCTGGTGACGCCTTTTGACGATATGGCGCAGCTGCCGGAGCTGTGGCGGCAAAAAGGCTGGCAACTGACGCGCTGAGCAGGCACTCCGCGCCAGGCGGCGCGGACACCGTTTAGCCGATCGCGCCCAGCGTATCTTCGCTGCCCTGCTTTTTCGGCAGTAAAAACAGCGTGGCGAAGATATCCAGCAGGTAAATCAGCGCCAGCAGCGTAATCGCTGCCGTAAAGGAGAACTGCATCGCCAGCAGTCCGATAACCAGCGGGCCAAAACCGCCGACGCCGCGGCCCAGGTTAAATAAGACGTTTTGCGCCGTAGCTCTGACCTGCACGGGATAGGTGTCTGAGATCAGCGCGCCGTAGCCGCCGATCATGCCGTTGACGAACATCCCCATCACGGCGCCCGCAAACAGCATCATCATCGGATCGCGTAGCTGGGCGTATGCCACCACCATCACGACCGCACCAGCCTGATAAAGCAGGAAAATCTTCCAGCGGGCAAAGCGATCGGCCAGCATGCCGAACAGCCAGATACCCAACGTCATGCCCACGACCGTGACCGCCGTCCACAGCCCCGATTTGGTCAGCGAGAAGCCAAAGCGGCTGGAAAGGTAAGCCGGCATCCAAATCATCAAGCCGTAGTAGCCAAAGTTCTGTACCGAGCACAGGATAAAAATCCCCAGGCTGGCCTTAGTCGTGGCGGCATCTTTACACAGCAGCTTCAGCCTGGCGGCGAACGATAAGCCCTGATGGACATCCACATGCCGCGTAAAGCCTTCCGGCTCGCCCAGGCCGCGCCGGATAAAAAACGATGCGGCGGCAGGCAGCAGCCCGACCAGGAACATGCCGCGCCAGCCGATGTAGGTTAACAGCAGCGGGGTAATAAAAGCGGCCAGCAGCACGCCAAGCTGCCAGCCGATGCCGACCCAGGCGGAAGCACGGTTACGCTTGTTGGCGGGCCAGGCTTCGGCAATCAGCGCCATGCCGATGCCAAACTCGCCGCCCAGCCCCACGCCCGCCAGCGTGCGGTACGCCAGCAGATCCCAGTAGCCCTGCGCAAAGGCGCAAAGCCCGGTAAACACGGAAAACATCAGGATGGTAAAGGTCAGCACGCGGATCCGGCCCAGCTTGTCGCTGAGATGGCCGAACACGACGCCGCCGATCACCGCGCCAATCAACGTCCAGGTGACCAGCGAGCCTGCCTGCGAGGGATCGAGCGCCAGAGAAAGGCTGATGGCGGGCAGCATAAACCCGAGGATCAGCAGATCGAAGCCGTCCATTGCGTAGCCGCTGATCGCCGCCAGCATCGCTTTGCCTGGCGTTACGCCTTTTTTTTGTTGCATCACGGGAGTTCCTTGCCGGTGTGAAGTGCGGCAAGTATAAATTACGAGCGCCGCCAGACCAACTTAAAGCGTCAGGCCGGAAGCGCGATGGTCAAACTGGCTTGTCGTCGCTTTCGCCGGTGAGCAGCTCGTCCAGCTTGTCGCCGCCAACGTGACGGAAATCCTGACCTTTCACGAAATAGAAGATGATTTCACAGATATTCTGGCAGCGATCGCCAATACGCTCGATAGCGCGCGCGCAGAACAGCGCGGTCAGCACGCTGGGAATGGTGCGCGGATCTTCCATCATATAGGTCATCAGCTGACGCACGATGCCCTCATATTCCTGGTCGACCTTTTTATCTTCCCGATAGATTTCAATAGCCGCATTGAGATCCATGCGCGCAAAAGCATCCAGCACGTCGTGCAGCATCTGGATGGTGTGATAGCCCAGCGATTCCAGATTTACCAGCAGCGACTGGTGCTGCTGGCCAAATTTTTCCAGCGCCGTGCGGCTGATTTTTTCCGCCACGTCGCCAATGCGCTCCAGCTCGGAAATGGTTTTGATGATCGCCATCACCAGACGCAGGTCGCTGGCGGTCGGCTGGCGCTTGGCGATAATGCGCACGCACGCCTCGTCAATCGACACCTCCATCATGTTGACCTTCTGATCGCCATCGATCACCCGCTGCGCCAGCTCGGCATCCTGGTTGTGCATCGCGACGATGGCGTCCGTCAGCTGTTTTTCCACCATGCCGCCCATCGTCATCACCTGGGTGCGGATGTGCTCCAGCTCGGCGTTGAACTGCCCGGAGATATGTTTATTCAGATTGAGATTATCCATGCGTTTCTCCAGTCAACTTAACCATAGCGGCCAGTGATATAGTCTTCGGTTTGTTTTTGGTGCGGTTTGGTAAACAGCGTATCCGTATCGCTGAACTCAATCAGCTCGCCCAGATACATAAAGGCCGTATGGTCGGAACAGCGCGCGGCCTGCTGCATGTTATGCGTGACGATCACCACGGTGTAATCCTGCTTCAGCTCGGTGATCAGCTCTTCGATACGGCCAGTGGAAATAGGATCCAGCGCGGAGCACGGCTCGTCCAGCAGCAGCACCTCCGGGCGAATGGCAATGCCGCGAGCAATGCAGAGGCGCTGCTGCTGGCCGCCGGAAAGGCTGTAGCCGCTCTGCTGCAGCTTGTCTTTGGTTTCCGTCCACAGCGCTGCTTTGGTCAGCGCCCATTGTACGCGCTCATCCATTTCGGCACGGGAAAGTTTTTCGAACAGGCGCACGCCGAAAGCGATGTTATCGTAAATCGACATCGGGAACGGCGTCGGTTTCTGGAACACCATGCCGACGCGCGCGCGCAGCAGGGCGATATCCTGGCTGGCGGTCAGGATGTTTTCGCCATCCAGCAGGATCTCGCCTTCCGCGCGCTGTTCCGGATAGAGCGAAAACATCTTGTTAAACGTGCGCAGCAGCGTCGATTTACCGCAGCCCGACGGGCCGATAAAAGCGGTGACCTGGTTTTTAGCAATATCCAGATTGATATTCTTCAGCGCATGAAATTTTCCATAGTAAAAGTTCAAATCACGAACCTGGATCATATTGCCGGAAGTGTTGTCAGCCATTCTTTTTCTCGCTTATACGCGCCGCCGCAGCCGCGCGTTAGATCAGTGTTTGCTTTTGGCAAAAATCACGCGCGCCAGAATATTTAAAATCAGCACGCAGACGGTAATCAGCAGCACGCCTGCCCAGGCCAGGCTTTGCCATTCGGCAAACGGGCTCATGGCGAATTTAAAAATCGTCACCGGCAGGTTAGCCAGCGGCTGCAGCATATCGGTGCTCCAGAACTGGTTGGAGAGCGAGGTAAACAGCAGCGGCGCCGTTTCCCCGGCGATACGCGCTATCGCCAGCAGGATGCCGGTAAGAATGCCCGATATCGAAGCCTTCAGCGTAATGGCCGAAATCATTTTCCATTTCGGCGTACCCAGCGCGTATGCCGCTTCGCGCAGGCTGTCCGGCACCAGCTTCAGCATATTTTCCGTGGTGCGAATAACCACGGGGATCTGCAACAGCGCCAGCGCCACCGCGCCCGCCAGGCCCGAAAAGTGCTGCATCTGCGCTACCACCAGCGTGTAGACGAACAGGCCGACCACGATGGAGGGAGCAGAAAGCAGGATATCGTTGATAAAGCGGATCGTTTCCGCCAGCCAGCCTTTACGGCCATATTCCGCCAGATAGATACCGGCCATGATGCCCAGCGGCGTCCCCACGATGGTCGACCAGAAAATCAGCAGGCCGCTGCCCATAATGGCGTTAGCCAGACCGCCGCCTGCCGTATTGGGCGGCGGCGTGTTTTCCGTAAACAGCGCCAGCGTCATGCCGTCCACGCCGCGCGCGATAGTCGCCCAAAGGATCCAAATCAGCCAGAACAGGCCAAACGCCATCGTCAGCAGGGAAAGGGTCAACGCGATGCGGTTTTTCATCCGCCGCCACGCCTGCATTTTACGGCGGGAGGCTTCCAGCTCCGCGCGGGACTGCATGGCTATCATGCTCATGAGCGCGCTCCTTCACTTTTCGCCAGGCGGATAATCATCAGCTTTGAACAGGCCAGCACGATAAAGGTGATCACAAACAGGATCAGCCCCAGCTCCATCAACGCGGCGGTATGCACGCCCGATTCCGCTTCGGCGAATTCGTTTGCCAGCGCGGAGGTGATGCTGTTGCCCGGCATAAACAGCGAAGCGCTGTCCAGCTGGTAGGTATTACCGATAATAAAGGTCACCGCCATGGTTTCGCCCAGCGCGCGCCCCAGCCCCAGCATAATGCCGCCGATCACGCCGTTTTTGGTAAACGGCAGCACGATGCGCCAGATCACTTCCCAGGTGGTGCAGCCGATGCCGTAAGCGGACTCTTTCATCATCACCGGGGTCTGCTCGAAAACGTCACGCATCACCGAGGCGATATAAGGAATGATCATGATCGCCAGGATAATCCCGGCAGCCAGAATGCCGATGCCAAAAGCCGGGCCGGAGAACAGCGAGCCGACAATAGGCACGTTGGCCATCAGCTCGCCCAGCGGCGTCTGAAAATAAGTGGCAAACAGCGGAGCGAAGATAAACAGCCCCCACATGCCGTAAACAATGCTGGGGATGGCGGCCAGCAGCTCGATCGCCACGCCTAAAGGACGACGCAGCCAGTTTGGTGCCAGTTCGGTGAGAAACAGCGCGATGCCAAAGCTGACCGGCACGGCGATAACCAGCGCGATAGCAGAGGTCACCAGCGTGCCGTAAATCGGCACCAGCGCGCCGAACTGTTCATTAGGCGCATCCCAGGTTTTGGTCCACAGAAAGGAGAGGCCAAATTTCTGAATGCTGGGCCAGGAAGAGACGATGAGCGAGACAATAATGCCGCCGAGCAGCAGTAAGACAATCAGCGCGGCCAGCTTGACCAGCGCGCCAAAAATGAGGTCACCCTGCTTGCCGGGAGCCTTGAATGTCGGCCTGGATGTAGCCATAAAATTCCCGATAGTGAACGTTTTTGGGCGGCACAGCGGCCGCCCGAAACTTATAGCCGTTTAGTCAGCTTAGTACAGCGCTTTGCCCGAGCTGTCTTTAATATTGGTTTTCCATGCGGCGCGGATCTGCTCTACGACGGAGTCCGGCAGCGCGGCATAGTCCAGGCTGGTGGTGACCTGGGCGCCATTTTTATAGGCCCAGTCAAAGAACTTCAGCACGGCTGCGCCCTTCTCCGCGTTGGCCTGATCTTTCTGCATCAAAATAAAAGTGGTGGAGGTGATTGGCCAGGCGTTATCGCCTTTCTGGTAGGTCAGATCCTGCGCGAAGGATTTGCTCCAGTCCGCGCCTTTCGCCGCGTCGCTGAAGCTCTGTTCGCCTGGCGCAACGGCTTTGCCGTCGGCATCCAGCAGTTTGGTATAGGCCAGGTTGTTTTGTTTGGCGTAGGCGTATTCCACATAGCCAATCGAGCCAGGCAGACGCTGCACGAAAGCGGCTACGCCGTCGTTGCCTTTGCCGCCCAGGCCGGTTGGCCAGTTAACGGTGTTGCCTTTGCCAACTTTGCTGTTCCAGTCGCTGTTCACCTTCGCCAGATAGCTGGTGAATACAAAGGAGGTACCGGAACCGTCAGCGCGGCGCACCACGTTGATATTGGCATCCGGCAGCTTGACGCCAGGGTTCAGCTTAGTGATGGCCGGGTCGTTCCATTTCTTTACGTTACCGAGATAGATATCGCCAACGGTTTTGCCATCCAGCGTCAGTTCGCCGGATTTTACGCCGGGAATGTTCACCGCCAGCACCACGCCGCCAATCACGGTTGGAAACTGGAACAGGCCGTTTTTCTGCAAATCTTCTTCTTTCATCGGCGCGTCGGACGCGCCGAAGTCGACGGTCTTAGCAATAATCTGTTTTACGCCGCCGGAAGAACCGATCCCCTGGTAGTTAATCTGCGCGCCTGTTGCTTTGTTGTACTCGGCCGCCCATTTGTTATAGACCGGCGCCGGGAAAGTCCCGCCCGCGCCCGTCAGGTTGTCGGCGGCAAAAGCGGAAACCGCGCTCAGCGACAGCGTAACAGCCACCAAACGAGCCAGGTTTTTTTGCATCAGTGTCATATTCCCTCCAGGGGATAAAGTCAGTCTTTATACTGTTTTAGTATGATTAATGATTGCTGCTGGAGGCAAAATAGGACAGTTTGATGACAGTAAAATGTACACAATATGACAGTTTTGTGACGAACATCTTTTATACAGACATCCCAGAAAAGAGTGGATCGCCTTTGCAATCGCCCTGTTGTTACTTCGCTACGCCAGCAACGCGCGCGGCAGTTGCGTGACCCGGCTTCCGAATCGACGTCGTGTATCTTCCGGAAGCGCCGTTCAGTCGTTGCGCTGACTTTTCTCTGCATAAAATTCATTTTTTATCCAATATTTAGTGGCCCTGAGTGGGCTAATATCAAAGCCGAAAACGCGATGGAGGACGATTAATTTTCGCTCTCGTTTATGGAATGAAATACGTTATTAAGGGAAATTTTTATGAAATACACAGCAAAAGTGATTATTGGCAGCCTGCTGCTGGCCGCCACAGCTGGGCTGGCGCAGGCAAATGAGCAACCACCATTATTATCAGGCGATGGTTACCTGTCAGACAGAGATAACCTGGTTGCCTATTCCGATTACAGTAAAGGTTTTTCCCGCTCTTTTCAGATTGGAGACATAAAAGCTCTTATTGACGCTAACAAGACGTTGCAGGAGAAGGTAACGCAGCAGCAGGAGAGGCTTGAAAAGCTTGAGCAGCAGGAAGAAACGAAGAAACTGGATAAACAGCTCCAGGAGCTGAAAAAAAGCGTAGAGGAAAAAGACCGGGCAAACAGGGAAACGCAAGCCACCGTGCAGAGCCTTAAGGATCAAATCAGCGATCTGAAAAGGACGCTGGATGAGGTTAACAACAAAGTGAAATAGCTTTAAAAACGCGCCGATCCTCTGCAGGATCGACGCGTTAGTCGGTTACTCTACCGTGACCGATTTCGCCAGATTGCGCGGCTGGTCAACGTCGGTGCCTTTAATCAGCGCGACGTGGTAAGAGAGCAGCTGTAGCGGCACGGTGTAGAAGATTGGCGCGATAATCTCTTCCACGTGCGGCAGCGGGATAATACGCATCCCTTCGCTGTCGGCAAAACCCGCATCCCGATCGGCGAACACGTACAGCAGGCCGCCGCGCGCGCGCACCTCTTCGATGTTCGACTTCAGTTTTTCCAGCAGCTCGTTGTTTGGCGCCACCACAATCACCGGCATATCGGCATCGATCAGCGCCAGCGGCCCGTGCTTCAGCTCGCCCGCCGCATAGGCTTCGGCGTGGATATAGGAGATCTCCTTCAGCTTCAGCGCGCCTTCCATCGCTATTGGATACTGGTCGCCACGGCCCAGGAACAGCGCGTGATGCTTATCGGAGAACTCTTCCGCCAGCGCTTCAATCTGCTTGTCCTGCGACAGCATCTGTTCGATACGGCTCGGCAGCGCCTGCAAACCGTGCACGATATCGTGCTCGATCTGCGCGTCCATGCCCTTCAGCCGGCCGATTTTCGCCACCAGCATCAGCAGCACGGTCAGCTGCGTGGTGAAGGCTTTGGTCGAGGCCACGCCGATTTCCGTCCCGGCTTTGGTCATCAGCGCCAGATCGGATTCACGCACCAGCGAAGAGCCGGCCACGTTGCAGATCGCCAGCGAGCCGAGATAGCCCAGCTCTTTCGACAGGCGCAGCGCCGCCAGCGTGTCCGCCGTTTCACCGGACTGCGACAGCGTGATCATCAGGCTGTTTTTGCGCACCGCCGATTTGCGATAGCGGAATTCAGAGGCGATTTCCACGTCGCACGGCACGTTAGCCAGTGCTTCAAACCAGTAGCGGGACACCATGCCGGAGTTGTACGAGGTGCCGCAGGCCACGATCTGAATATGCTCAACCTGCGCCAGCAGCGCGTTGGCGTTTGGCCCCAGCTCGGAGAGATCCACTTCGCCATGGCTGAAACGCCCGGTCAGGGTATTTTTGATCGCCATCGGCTGTTCGTAAATCTCTTTCTGCATATAGTGACGATACAGGCCTTTGTCGCCCGCGTCGTACTGCACGTTGGATTCGATTTCGGCACGCTCCACGCGCTCGCCCAGGCGATCGAAGATAACCACGTCGCGACGGCTAACCTCTGCGATATCGCCTTCTTCCAGGTACATAAAGCGACGCGTCACCGGCAGCAGCGCCAGCTGATCGGAAGCGATAAAGTTTTCACCCACGCCACGGCCAATCACCAGCGGGCTGCCGGAACGGGCGGCCACCAGCACGGACGGATCGCGGCTGTCCATAATGACCATGCCGTAAGCGCCGCGCAGCTGCGGGATCACGCGCTGTACCACTTCACGCAGCGTGCCGCCGCTCTGCTTCTGCTCCCAGTGCACCAGGTGCGCGACCACTTCCGTATCCGTTTCGGACGCAAAGCGATAGCCCAGCTCTTTTAACCGCTCACGCAGCGGCTCGTGGTTTTCGATAATGCCGTTATGCACGATAACGATATGTTCTGAGATATGAGGATGCGCATTGGCCTCCGACGGCTCGCCGTGGGTTGCCCAGCGCGTGTGCGCGATACCGGTGCCGCCAGCCAGCGGCGTGGTTTCCGCCGCTTCCGCCAGTTTTTGCACCTTGCCTAAACGACGAAGGCGCGTGATCTGCCCTTCGGCGGTAACGACGGCCAGACCCGCGGAGTCATAGCCCCGATATTCCAGGCGGCGTAACCCTTCTAACAGGATTTCTGCGATATCACGTTGCGCTACTGCACCAACAATTCCACACATAGTAGTTTTCCTGACGTCATGGCGTTTGCCATTAACTTTGTCTTCTGCCTGTTTGTTCCGGTATGTTCCGGTTCCCCGAGCCTTGTAGAGAGTGGGGATTAGAGTTATATGGGTGCCATGCACCCCTTACTGCAATCGGGCGATCTTCGCCGCCCGTAAAATTATTTTTTCTTCGCCGGACGCTGCCAGTCGGTTTTCAGATTCTGTTCTTTACGATTGTAGGCCAAACCTGGCGCGGAGATATCTTTCATCACCGTGGTGCCTGCGGCGATGGTCGTGCCCGCCGCTACCGATACCGGCGCCACCAGCTGGGTATCGGAGCCGACAAAGACATCGTCGCCGATGATCGTCAGCGATTTGTTCACGCCATCGTAATTACAGGTAATGGTGCCCGCGCCGATATTGACGTTAGCGCCGATCGAAGCATCGCCCAGGTAGCTCAGGTGACCGGCTTTAGAGCCTTTGCCCAGCGTCGCCTTTTTCATTTCGACAAAGTTGCCGACGTGCGCGCCAGCGGCAAGCGAGCTGCCGGGACGAAGCCGGGCGAACGGGCCGACGGTGCAGTCTGCCGCCAGCTCGGCGTTTTCCAGCACGCTGTAAGGACTGATTTCGCAGTCGTCGCCAATCACGCAGTTTTTCAGCACGCAGCCGCTGCCGATTTTCACGCGGTTACCGAGCTGCACCTTACCTTCGATAATCACGTTGGTGTCTATTTCTACGTCGCGGCCATGTTTAAGCTCGCCCCGCAGGTCGAAACGCGCCGGATCTTTCAGCATCACGCCCGCCAGCAGCAGTTTTTCCGCCTGCTGTGCCTGCCAGACGCGTTCCAGCGTTGCCAGCTGTAGCCGGTTGTTAACGCCGTCGGTTTCCGAACTGTGCAAAGGCTGCGTCGTTTCCGTCACCCGGCCTTCCTGATGAGCCAGCGCGATAATATCCGTGATGTAATATTCGCCCTGAGCGTTGTCATTGGTGAGCTTGCTCAGCCAGCGCTTCAGGTCGCCGCCGTTGGCCAGCAGAATACCGGTATTGATTTCGCGGATCGCCAGCTGTTCCGGCGTGGCGTCTTTCTGCTCTACAATGCCCACGACCTGGCCCTGCTCACGGAGGATGCGACCATAGCCGGTGGGATTATCAAGGATGACCGTTAGCAGCGCGATGCCGCCCTGCGGTTTTGCCTGGCGCAGTCGCTGTAGCGTTTCGGTAGAAATCAACGGCACGTCGCCGTACAGCATCAGGATATCTTCGTCATCGGCAAACCAGGGCGCGGCCTGCTGCATAGCGTGACCGGTGCCCAGCTGCTCGGCCTGCAATACCCAGTTCAGCGAGGGATCCTGCAAGGTCGACTGTAAGCGTTCGCCGCCGTGTCCGTAAACCAGATGGACTTTATCAGCGCCCACGCCCTGCGCGGCGTCAATGACGTGTTGTACCATTGGCTTACCGGCCAAAAGATGAAGAACTTTGGGAAGATCGGAGTACATACGGGTTCCCTTGCCTGCGGCAAGGATCACCACGCTCAGCGCGCTGTTTGACATAGACATCCTGCTTGATGTTGAAATCGCTTTCCTGGCGAAAAGTAAAGCTGGATTGCGGGAAAAACACTACTTCTTTTACCCTTCAAAAATACTTTCCGCCGGGCCGAACAAGGGCACCACGCCGGGAAAAGCCGGTATGCGTCCCTCAGCCGGAGCATGATACCACCAAAATAGAGTCGTCTATGACTTTCCACCGCTGTCGATCAAACGGTTTTGCTCTTTAACCATTCAGAGATTTTTTGCTGCAGCACAACCACGACTTCGCTGCCGCTGGTGCCGGCGATAGCAGAGAAAAGAAGCGTTTGGGACGTAGTCATGTTGAAATCAATACAGAGTAAGCCAACCACAAAGCCAGTAAACATTGAAATAAATATGTGTTTCAGGAAAAAGCTCAGTTTCCCTTTATTTTCTTTTATCAGCTCGCCGTGGATAAAGTAATTAACCACTCCTCCGGCGCTGGCAACTATCATGGCATCCAAAAGATGATGTTCACTTAAAAACTTCATCAGCAACATAGTTTCATCATTATATAACACGGTAATACCTCAGAAAGATAAATAGCGATCGGCAAAGACCATGGCTATTTATGGCGAAGAAAAAGATTTTTTTCGCGTTCCCTGCGAGTAATTAACGTTTTAACCACGCCATTTCCGGCGTAAATCCACGAGCCGAACTGTTCGGCGGCGGCGGCATAGCAGCCCTGGTTTAAAAACATCAGCAGCGTGGAAGGCTGACCGCTTTTTAGCTCGATCAGGCCAGCTTTTACGCCCTGCTGCCCGGCGCCGACGCTGTGCAGAATGGAGCAGAGCGCGTCAAACTGATCCTGCGTGACGGGCACTTCAACTTTCTGCCGCAAGAGTTCGGCGCATTTGTTCAGGTCGCTGACAAGCAGCACCTCCGCCTGTTCAGGCGTAACGCTGTCGCCTTCACGGACGCTTTCCGCATGGCCATAGCCCAGCGTCCAGATGCCCGCGTCATTCTTCTCTGCGGTTAAACGAAGTTTTTCCTGAGCCTTGATAAAATCAATGCCCCTCTCTGAAATATTCATTTTTTTCACTCTGGCAGACGGGAAATAATGCTCCCGAAGGAGCATTATCTATTTCAAATTAACGAAGGTAATCCCATGGTTTACCGAACTGGCCGGTAGTTTCTTCCAGACCAGGTTCAGAGCCCTGTGACCAGAATTTACCGATAAAGTTAACGCCTTTATGCGTCACTTTACTGCCTTCCACGTAGACTGCGGTTGCACTCCACAGGGGATATTCAGCAGGCACATCCGGCACCACTGGCTCATCCGGAGTAACTTCGGATGCAGGCACGATAACCACTTTGTAAGAGGCCATATCGGTTTTGCTATTGGCCGCGGTGACGGTCAGCAGCAGCTCTACCACCTTTTCAGAGGTAACAGCCGGCAGCGCAACTTTCGTTTCGCTGGCCTGCGGAGAAACGATCTGCACGTTACCGCTGCCTGACCATTTGTAGCTGGCGGCTTTAACGGATTTATCCGCAGAGAAGACCAGCGTGCTGCCGCCCAGCGCTTTCATAGTGATAACAGCAGTTGGCGCGGTGTTATCTTCCGGGTCAACGGGATCGATTGGGTCAACCGGGTCAATTGGGTCAACTGGATCGATTGGGTCTACCGGGTCTACCGGGTCAATTGGGTCTACAGGGTCTACAGGGTCTACCGGGTTAATCGGGTTTTCACCGTTGATATTGATCCCTTTAAAGTAGAAAGGTGACATATCGATGTTCTGCTGCACAATCGGGCAGCCCATACCTTCACGACCGGCGTTAACCAGCAGGCCGTTATCGTTATCGATAGTCCAGGTGAACAGACCGCCCAGGCCTTTTTCGATCACATAACGCGCTTTTTCACGTACGGTACGTGGCGTATCGATAGAGTGGAAAACTTTAGACGTCGGGCTGTACAGATAATCTGCGCAGGCTTCGTCATCGGTATACACGTTGTAACCGTTACGGCCAGACTGGTTTTCCAGATCCAGGTAGTTGTTGATAATGTCATAGTATTCAACACAGCCGGACTCAAAAGTCCCCACGGTAGTACCGCTACCATCGTAAGAACCCTTCAGCGGAGAGAAGGATTCAATGTTGCCGCCCTTGGCGCTACGTGAATAGCCTGCATAACCGATGTTGATGGCTTCAGGATCCACACCCAGGTTCAGCAGATACTCAACCGCTTCTTCCAGACTGTAGGTGCTGTTTTTGGTTTTATACAGGTTGGCGTGATGGGCCAGGCCGTCCGCCCACGGCGTACCGAAGAAGTCATAGGTCATCAGGTTGATGCCGTACAAACCCACTTCCAGCAGGCCTTTGATATTAGAATGCTGCAACACATCCACGTTAGCGGAAGACGCGATACTGATTTTCACGTGTTTCATGCTGTTAGCATCAAGCGCCTTACGCAGGCTGGAGATCAGCGCCACGTAGTTCTCACCATCTTCCGGGCCGTGTGGGTTACCCGCGCCTGCAGCATTTGGATATTCCCAGTCGATATCGATTTCAGAAAACATCGGGAAGCGGTCGAAGAACCAGATAATGCTGGCTACCAGCGTATCAATCGCGCTCTGGCTTTTTGCCAGCTCGTGGAAGGCTTCGCTCATTGTCCAGCCGCCGAGGCTGAAAGAGAGCGCCAGGTCGTGACCCTGAGCTTTCGCATCTATCTGCAACTTACGCATCGCGCCCAGCACGCCCTGCAGGTTAGGGTGATCCTGATAGAAGCAATCGCCTTCGCCATCAGACGGATAGGTAGTGCCCGGGCCAAAACCAAATGCTTTCCAGCCGCTGAAGCCGCAGTTGATATAAGACTGACAATCGGCCCACGGATCCAGGATGGTCATTTCGTTGGTTTTCTTGCCGGTCCAGGCCGCAGCCTGATCGATTTTTTCTTTATTAGCGCCTTTATCACCGACGATACCGGTAAAACCAAAAATGATTTTATCGTAGGCGGTTGGGTCTAACTTAGTGATATCAATCCCACGGCCGCGATTGGCTTTAAGAATGTTGCCATTATTATCAACCTGACGCTGATCGTAATGCGCCCAGTCAGTGTAATAGCCAAAGATTTTAGGTTTATTGGCGGTGTTATATTTGTTGTATACACGTTTTGCTACGCGACCTGAAGTGTAACTAAATTCTGAAGTGTTCGTTACCGGGTTAAATCCATCTGCGGCATAAGACTGTTCTGTAAGAATGTCTTGTTGAATCAACTTGCTCATTGCAAATCCTTATATGATAAAAGTTAGTGTACTCAGCGCCATCGATTAAGCTGGCCGACAAACTTTTACCCGATACGGAAAAGCATACCAGTTACAAATAAAGAATAATTATCAGCTCACTCCTGCCCGCCCCGAAATAACATTAATAAGCCAGCTATCGGCCAGACTGCGTGCGTGAGTCTGGGGACAGGCAGGATAAATAACCCCGGACCGGATAAACGACCTTCGAATAACAAGACTCTGTTCTCTTTTATCAATGACGGATAAACAATAATTAGAACCTCGCTTAACATTGCGCGCAGCAAAACCGCTACAGGCCCTTTACCGGCGCGGATTGCCGCCTTCTGGCATGCACTTTCTGCAATGCCTCTGCTAATAATTACAACCCGTCTTTATCTTTTCTGCTGGTATATTCCTGCCACCAACAGAGCGAAGCAGTTAAGCAGAGCGATATCTGCTAAAAAATAAAAAGAATATTGAAGCAAACATTAATAAGGATTTGCAGAGGCTATACAAAGCCTTTTACCATCGCTGTTTTTTTTAATCTATTACTGGTTTCCCCACTTAACAGGTCACAGTCATGAACGAAGAAATTTATCTTGGTAACAATATTTATCTCTCAGAGGAGAGAAATCATCTGATCAATGGCAACATTACATTAACCATCAGCGAAAAAGAGAAACGATTGCTGAGCTATTTCCTTCGCAACCCGGAAAAAGAGCTGACAAAAAGCCATTTGATTACGGCAATCTGGGAAAGCCGGGCTGCGACTATCGATGACGCCAACCTGACTCAGCTGGTTTATAAAATACGCCGCGATTTAGCTGCGGTGAACCTCAGAAACTGTATTAAAACGATACCGGGCAAAGGCTATATCTATATTCCGGAGAAAAAGAAAGCAGTGCAGGAACCTGTGATGGCGGACGCTGGCAGCAGCAAGACGGAATGCCTTATCTGTTCAGCGCTTACTATCATCGCCACCGTTATGGCGTTGTGCACGCTTTGCTTTTTCTTCTGGCGTAGCTGAACGTTTAACGCTCAGTTTAATTACAACATTAAATATAGTGTTTTATCCGATCGGGATTTCCTGCAGCGCGCCCTGTGCCGCCCCTTCGACAATAAAAAAAGGCCAGGCAGTTTCCTGTCTGGCCTTTCTGCTTAAACCTGAATTACATCGCTTTTTTGGTCAACTCGATCACGCGCAGTTTGGCGATCGCTTTAGCCAGTTCAGCCGACGCGGCAGCAAAGTCCACATCGCCGTGAGAGCCACTCATGTGCTCCTCGGCTTTGCGTTTCGCTTCCATCGCGCGGGCCTCGTCGAGGTCGGTGCCGCGGATCGCCGTATCAGCCAGCACGGTAGCCGCGCCTGGCTGTACTTCCAACATGCCGCCGGAGAGATAGATATACTCTTCGTCGCCCTGTTCTTTAACGATGCGAACCATACCAGGTTTAATGGCGGTCAGCAGCGGGGCGTGGCCAGGATGGATCCCCAGCTCG
This sequence comes from Erwinia wuhanensis, assembly GCF_030484085.1. NCBI lineage: Bacteria > Pseudomonadati > Pseudomonadota > Gammaproteobacteria > Enterobacterales > Erwiniaceae > Erwinia > Erwinia wuhanensis. The sequence goes on along the minus strand of NZ_JAUJUH010000006.1, from coordinate 34,413 downwards.
CCTTCGCTACCTGACACCTGAATACGCTGCACAGTGCCGGAGAACATCTGCTGTTCTGCACTGACCACGTCCAGGTGAAAAGTCATAGCCATAATTAACCTCCCGGGAAACCGTTATTACAGTTTCTTCGCTTTTTCCACGGCTTCTTCGATGGAACCAACCATGTAGAAAGCCTGCTCTGGCAGATGGTCGAATTCACCGTCCATGATGCCTTTAAAGCCACGGATGGTATCTTTCAGCGACACATACTTGCCCGGAGAACCGGTGAAGACTTCTGCCACGAAGAACGGCTGAGACAGGAAGCGCTGCATCTTACGAGAGCGAGCAACAACCAGCTTGTCGTCTTCAGACAGCTCATCCATCCCGAGGATAGCGATGATGTCTTTCAGTTCCTGGTAACGCTGCAGCAGAGACTGCACGCCACGAGCCACGTCGTAGTGTTCCTGACCAACAACCAGCGGATCCAGCTGACGGCTGGTAGAATCCAGTGGATCAACCGCCGGGTAGATACCCAGAGACGCGATCTGACGGCTCAGTACCACGGTTGCGTCTAAGTGAGCAAAGGTGGTGGCTGGCGATGGGTCAGTCAAGTCATCCGCAGGCACGTAAACGGCCTGTACGGAGGTGATAGAACCGGTTTTGGTTGAGGTGATACGTTCCTGCAGAACGCCCATCTCTTCCGCCAGCGTTGGCTGGTAGCCTACCGCTGATGGCATACGACCCAGCAGCGCGGACACTTCGGTACCGGCCAGGGTGTAACGGTAGATGTTATCGATGAACAGCAGTACGTCACGACCTTCATCACGGAATTTTTCCGCCATGGTCAGGCCAGTCAGGGCAACGCGCAGGCGGTTTCCTGGTGGCTCGTTCATCTGGCCGTAGACCAGAGATACTTTGTCGATAACGTTGGAGTCGGTCATCTCGTGATAGAAGTCGTTACCCTCACGGGTACGCTCGCCCACGCCGGCAAATACGGAGAAACCTGAGTGCTCAGCCGCAATGTTACGGATCAGCTCCATCATGTTTACGGTTTTACCTACACCCGCGCCGCCGAACAGACCAACTTTACCGCCCTTCGCGAACGGACACATCAGGTCGATTACCTTGATACCGGTTTCCAGCAGCTCCTGAGAGTTGGACTGGTCTTCGTATGAAGGTGCAGAACGGTGGATCGCCCAACGCTCTTCTTCGCCGATGTCGCCTTTCATGTCGATTGGCTCGCCCAGCACGTTCATGATACGGCCAAGCGTTGCGGTACCTACCGGTACTTCGATTGGGTGCGCAAGGTCAGCGACTTCCAGACCGCGCTTCAGGCCGTCGGAAGAACCCATTGCGATGGCGCGAACCACGCCACCACCCAGCTGCTGCTGTACTTCCAGCACCAGACGGGCATCACCATTTTTAGTCTCAAGCGCGCTGTACACTTGTGGTACTGCGTCCTGAGGAAATTCGACGTCAACAACGGCGCCGATTACCTGGACAATTTTTCCAGTAGCCATCTTGAATCCTCTACCTAATTCATTAAACCTGGTTAAACCGCGGAGGCTCCACCGACAATCTCGGTAAGTTCCTGGGTGATGCTGGCCTGACGAGCTTTGTTGTATACCAACTGCAGCTCTTTGATCAGGTTTCCGCCGTTGTCGGTCGCAGCTTTCATCGCCACCATACGCGCGGCCTGCTCGCTGGCCAGGTTTTCTACAACACCCTGGTAAACCTGAGACTCGACGTAGCGACGCAGTAACGTGTCCAGCAGCGCTTTCGGATCCGGTTCATACAGATAATCCCAGGTACTCTTCTTCACTACGCCTTCTTCCGGATCTGCTGGCGGTAACGGCAGCAGCTGGATGATTTGCGGTGACTGGGACATGGTGTTGATAAATTTGTTGCTGACAACATAGAGCTTGTCGATACGACCTTCGTCGTAAGCCTGCAGCATGACTTTTACCGGGCCGATCAGATCGGACAGGGAAGGCTTGTCGCCCATGCCCGTCACCTGAGCAACCACGTTGCCGCCGACAGCGCCGAAAAATGAAACACCTTTAGAGCCGATAATCGCCAGATCGCTCTCGACGCCTTTATCCGCCCAGCCTTTCATATCAGCCAGCACTCTTTTGAACAGGTTAATGTTCAAACCACCACAAAGCCCGCGGTCGGTAGACACGACCAGGTAGCCGACGCGCTTAACGTCGCGCTCCTCCAGGTAAGGGTGCTTGTATTCCAGATTGCCTAACGCAATGTGACCAATCACTTTGCGCATGGTCTCTGCATAAGGACGGCTGGCCGCCATGCGTTCCTGCGATTTACGCATTTTGGAGGCGGCGACCATTTCCATCGCTTTGGTGATCTTTTGCGTATTTTGAACGCTTCCGATCTTACTACGTATCTCTTTTGCGCCGGCCATAAGCTTCTCCTCAAAGCCTTGCGGCCTGCCCCGGAAGGGACAAGCCGCCAGACATTACCAGGACTGGGTTTTCTTGAACGTTTCGAGCAGAGCTTTCAGCTTCGCTTCGATATCGTTGTTGTAGTTACCAGCCTGGTTGATTTCCGCCATCAGCTCGCTGTGGTCGCGATCTGCATAGGCCAGAAGCGCTGCTTCGAAGCTGCCGATTTTCGCCAGCTCAACGTCGTTCAGGAAGCCACGCTCGGCGGCAAACAGCACCAGACCCTGCTGCGCTACGGACATCGGCGCATACTGTTTCTGTTTCAGCAGCTCGGTCACTTTCTGACCGTGGCTCAGCTGTTTGCGGGTTGCTTCGTCCAGATCGGAAGCGAACTGAGAGAACGCTGCCAGTTCACGATACTGCGCCAGCGCGGTACGAATACCACCGGACAGTTTCTTGATGATCTTGGTCTGCGCAGCGCCACCCACACGGGATACGGAGATCCCTGGGTTAACTGCCGGACGAATACCGGAGTTGAACAGGTTAGTTTCCAGGAAGATCTGACCATCGGTAATCGAGATTACGTTGGTCGGAACGAACGCGGAAACGTCGCCAGCCTGAGTTTCGATGATCGGCAGCGCGGTCAGAGAACCGGTTTTACCTTTTACTGCACCGTTAGTGAAGCGCTCAACGTAGTCGGCGCTCACGCGGGAAGCACGTTCCAGCAGACGGGAGTGGAGGTAGAACACGTCGCCAGGGAAAGCTTCACGACCTGGTGGACGGCGCAGCAGCAGAGAAACCTGACGGTATGCAACGGCCTGCTTGGACAGGTCATCATATACGATCAGCGCGTCTTCACCGCGGTCACGGAAGTATTCGCCCATGGCGCAACCTGCATACGGTGCCAGGTACTGCAGCGCAGCAGACTCGGAAGCGGTAGCCACAACCACGATGGTGTTAGCCAGCGCGTTGTGTTCTTCCAGCTTACGTACCACGTTAGCGATGGTAGAAGCCTTCTGGCCGATAGCCACGTACACGCACTTGATGCCGGAATCGCGCTGGTTGATGATCGCATCGATCGCCATCGCGGTTTTACCGGTCTGACGGTCGCCGATGATCAGCTCACGCTGGCCACGGCCGATTGGGATCATCGCATCTACAGACTTATAACCAGTCTGTACAGGCTGGTCGACCGACTGACGGTCGATAACGCCTGGCGCAATCACTTCGATTGGCGAGAAGCCGTCGTTATCAATGGCGCCTTTGCCATCGATAGGTGCACCCAGGGTGTTCACCACACGACCCAGCAGGCCACGGCCTACCGGAACTTCCAGGATACGACCGGTACACTTAACCTTCATGCCTTCGGCGAGGTCAGCGTATGGGCCCATCACTACGGCACCTACGGAGTCGCGCTCCAGGTTCAGTGCGATAGCGAAGCGGTTGCCCGGCAGTGCGATCATCTCACCCTGCATAACATCGGCCAGGCCGTTTACGCGGATGATGCCGTCGCTGACGGAAACGATAGTACCTTCATTGTGAGCTTCGCTCACGACATTGAACTGAGCAATGCGCTGCTTGATCAGTTCGCTGATTTCGGTGGAATTCAGTTGCATATGCTCCAGTCCCCTTAAGACTGCAAGTCGTCTGCAAGGCGCTCAAGACGGCCGCGTACGCTGCCATCAATGACCATATCACCCGCACGGATGATTACACCTGCCATTACAGACTTATCAATTTTGCAATTCAGCTTAACTTTGCGTGACAGACGTTTTTCCATAGCGGCGCTGATTTTGGTCAGCTGTTCGTCACTCAGTGTAGTGGAAGAGATCACCTCAACGTCCGCGGTCGCATCGTATGCGGCGCGTAGCTGGATAAACTGAGCCAGTACATCGGGAAGCGCTGGTAAACGTTTGTTCTCAGCCATGACCTTAATCAGGTTCTGGCCGGCTTCATCGAGTTGATCACCACAGATAGCGATGAACCGTGCAGACAACGCTTCCGGCGCTAATGCGCCGGAAAGGAGTTCTGCCACTTGTTCATTGCTGGCTACTTCGGTAGCGAACGCCAGCATCTGCTGCCAGCGATCGACATTCTGATGCTCAACAGCAAAGTCAAAAGCTGCTTTGGCGTAGGGGCGAGCTACAGTAGTAAATTCAGACATCAGCCCCTTCCTCCTTACAGTTCAGCGACCAGTTTATCAACGATGTCGCTGTTAGCAGCTTCATCCACGGAACGTTCAATGATTTTCTCGGCGCCGGCGATAGCCAGCATCGCGACCTGCTTACGCAACTCTTCACGTGCACGTTTGCGTTCGGCGTCAATTTCAGCCTGCGCCTGGGTGACGATCTTGTTACGTTCCTGCTCAGCTTCGGCTTTCGCTTCGTCCAGGATCTGCGAACGACGTTTGTTAGCCTGTTCGATGATAACCTGAGCTTCTTCTTTCGCTTTTTTCAGCTGGTCGGACGCATCAGCCTGCGCGAGATCCAAATCTTTTTTGGCACGTTCTGCGGAAGCAAGGCCGTCAGCAACTTCTTTCTGGCGCTTTTCGATAGCAGCCATCAGCGGCGGCCATACGTACTTCATGCAGAACACTACAAACAGGATGAACGCGATGGCCTGGCCGAGGATTGTTGCGTTTAAGTTCACTGCACAATGCCTCTTGTTAAGTTAACTTTTTTCTCCGGTCTGACGACCGGCAGAAGCCGTTCATCGTCGAACTCGCGTCCAACGATGAACATCAGGGTTAGGCGACGGCGAACATCACATACAGACCCAGACCAACAGCGATCATTGGGATTGCATCCACCAGACCCATTACAACAAAGAACTGCGTACGCAGCAGAGGGATCAGATCCGGTTGACGCGCGGCGCCTTCCAGGAATTTACCTCCGAGGATGCCGATACCGATCGCAGCACCGATTGCCGCTAAGCCCATCATCACAGCGGCAGCCATGTACAGCAGATCCATATTCAGGTTTTCCATGACAGTCTCCAGTTTGTTTCAGTTAAAACGCAGTAGTGTTGATAAAAAAATCAGTGTTCTTCAGATGCCATCGACAGATAGACAATCGTCAGTACCATGAAAATGAAAGCCTGTAACGAAATGATCAGGATGTGGAAAATGGCCCATGGCACACTCAGAACCCACTGTGACCACCACGGCAACAGGCCGGCAATCAGGATAAAAATCAATTCACCCGCATACATGTTGCCGAACAGTCGCAGACCGAGAGAAACCGGTTTGGACAGCAGGCTCACGCCTTCAAGGATCAGGTTGATCGGAATGAAGACAGGATGATTGAAGGGTTGCAATGTCAGCTCTTTAGTAAAGCCCCCAATGCCTTTCATCTTGACGCTGTAGAACAGAATCAAAATAAATACGCCCAGCGCCATAGACAGCGTGATGTTCACGTCGGCTGAAGGCACAACACGCAACGCTGGCAGACCCAGAACGTGCTCGCCGATATACGGCAGCAGATCGATAGGCAGCAGGTCCATGAAGTTCATCAGGAAGACCCAGACGAAAATCGTCAGAGCCAGCGGTGCGATTACTTTGCTTTTACCGTGGTACATGTCGCGGACGTTGTTGTCGACGAAGCCAACAACCAGTTCAATCGCCGCCTGCAGTTTTCCCGGAACGCCGCTGGTGGCTGATTTCGCAACTTTGCGAAACAGCACCAGGAATACCAGTCCCAGCACCACAGAGAAAAACATGGAGTCAATATTTAATACCCAGAACGACGGTGCGTCGTGCGGATTCACTAGCTCGAAGGTACGCAGGTCCAGCTGAAGGTTATTCAGGTGGTGACCTATGTATTCCTGCGGCGTAGAGATTTCTCCTGCAGCCATGATGCCTCTTACCCTTTGTTGTTAATTACAGCCGGTGCGACGATTTGCACAATCAGCACCGATAACCAGGTCAGTCCGAGCGGCGTAAATGCCGCCCCAAACACCGCCAGCGCCACGACAAGCAGAAGAATGGTTGCCAGAACCTTCAGCACTTCACCCAGAGCGAAGCTCCAGGCCACGCGTCCTTTAACCGGGTCTCCTGCCTGATGACGCCAGGCAAAAATCATAAACAATACGTTCGGTAGCCAGGCCGCCAGTCCACCCGCAAGCGCGGACAGGCCCCAGGTCAACTCTTTCAGGGCGAACAGCGCGCCGATTATGACAAAAATCACCAGCTGAAGAAGCAGCACGGTTCGGGCAAATTTCACTCTGTAAAGGGACACTGACATGACGCTGAAACTCTCCTGCCCCGTCGGGGGTATGTCGCGTGTCGTATAAAACTGCCTTTGCCGCTTTGAGTCAAGCAGCAAAAAACGAGCAAATTATACGGCGCGCCCCTGCGATTTCAATGGATAAGTAGCGAAATGGTGAACAATTATTTAAATTTCTTTCGCGGGCGCGCTTTTTCAAAACTGTCAGGAATGGCCGACAGGCGGAAAATGCATACGATAAAGGCCAAATATCGCTCATAAAGCGTGCGGAAGATCACAATTCAGTAATATTTTATCCGCATTCCGTTAAGGAATATTCTTAATATCGCTCAGAAAAATATAATTATATCAATAACATTCAACTACTTACTATTTTTTACCGTAAAACCAGCCTGCCAGCCGGATTAAAAGTGTTAATTGACAGTCATTGCAGCCAAAATTTCAGGCTAATCCGCCAGGCAAGCAAAATAAATATCACCACATTATTTTTCACTTCGCGCTGAAAAAGGCGGATCTCGTCCCGACGAGGTAATATCCTTGATAACACTTTGTGAAATTAACGTTAAATGTAACCAGGTGTGAACGATAATTTCTGCGCGTCATTTTAACCTTACTGAAACATTCACACTTGAAAAAAAATCACCGCGTATCGCCCGAAAGGCTAAATTTTCGTCGGGCTTTTTAGCCTTTCGCGTTACCTGCGCCTTCCTCTCCCCTGCCCTGCCGGGCTGACTTAACTAAAATCGGGTTTGGTAAGCCTGTGCCGTTCAGCCGCTTTGCTGAATAATCAGGCGATAATACGGTAAAAAATTCGGCTTTTCAGCGTTATTTTCAGGCAAATCACGTTCAATCAGCGCTGCTTGCTGCCAGATTTTGCGGATTAATTACCACCAGGTGACGTTCGCCTTCCAGTTCAGGAACGAGAAGCTTCACCGTCTTGTGATGGGTAAAACCTGCCGGCAGCGCGTCGATCTCATCCTGCGGCACGACGCCTTTCAGCGCATAAAATCGCCCTTTTTCGCCAGGCAGATGATGGCACCAGCTCAGCATATCGTTCAGAGAGGCGAAGGCCCGACTGATCACGCCATCAAAAGGCGGCTCGGCAGGAAACACCTCTACCCTGCTCTGTACCGGATCGATATTTTCCAGTTTCAGTTCATGCTGTACCTGCTTAAGAAAGCGTATGCGCTTGCCCAGGCTGTCCAGCAGCGTGAAGTGCGCTTCAGGACGGACGATAGCGAGCGGTACGCCCGGCAGCCCTGGTCCCGTGCCCACATCGATAAAACGGCTTCCTTCCAGATAAGGCTCAACCACGATACTGTCCATGATATGCCGTACCAGCATCTGCTGCGGGTCACGCACCGACGTCAGGTTATAAGCCTTGTTCCATTTATGCAGCAGCTCAACATAGCCTGTCAGCTGCTCTTTTTGTCGATCGGTCAGGGAAATATTGGCGGCTTTCAGCAGCGCGGAAAGTTTATTAATCACGATTACATCCAAATCAGTTAAAGGGGCGACCGTAGCCGCCCCGCGAAGCATCAGGCGCTTTTGCGCAGCAGCCCCTGCTTTTTCAGGTAGATCAGAAGAATGGAAATAGCCGCAGGCGTGATCCCTGAAATACGCGAAGCCTGACCTATCGATCCCGGCTTGTGATCGTTCAGCTTGGCGATCGCCTCGTTAGAAAGGCCGCTGACCTGACGGTAATCCAGCTCCACCGGCAGCAGCGTGTTCTCGTTGCGCAGCTGGCGATCGATCTCTTCCTGCTGGCGGGCGATATAGCCTTCGTATTTCACCTGAATTTCAACCTGCTCGGCGGCCTGAGCGTCGCTTAAGGCGGGCGCAAAGGTGCTGAGCGTCATCAGCTGCTGATAGGTCATCTCTGGACGACGCAGCAGATCTTCGCCGTTGGCTTCTTTGGTCAGCGCGGCGCTCAGTACGCCATTCACTTCATCCACGGCTTCAGATTTAGGATGCACCCAGATGTCGCGCAGACGCTGACGCTCCTGCTCAATGCTCTCCAGCTTCTCGTTAAAGCGCGCCCAGCGGGCATCGTCTACCAGACCCAGCTCGCGGCCTTCGGCGGTCAGACGCAGATCGGCGTTGTCTTCACGCAGCATCAGACGGTATTCCGCCCTGGAGGTGAACATGCGGTACGGCTCTTTGGTGCCCAGCGTGCAGAGATCGTCAACCAGCACGCCCAGATAGGCCTGATCGCGACGCGGCGCCCAGGTCTCTTTGTCCGCAGAGAGGCGACCGGCATTCAGCCCAGCCAGCAAACCTTGCGCCGCGGCTTCTTCATAGCCTGTCGTGCCGTTGATCTGACCGGCAAAGAACAGACCTTCGATAAATTTGCTTTCCAGCGTTGGCTTCAGATCGCGCGGATCGAAGAAGTCATATTCGATGGCATAGCCCGGACGGACGATCTTCGCGTTTTCCAGGCCCTGCATAGAGCGAACAATCTGCATCTGGACATCAAACGGCAGGCTGGTGGAGATGCCGTTTGGATAAATTTCATTGCTGGTCAGCCCTTCCGGCTCCAGGAAGATCTGGTGCGCGTTGCGATCGGCAAAGCGCATCACCTTGTCTTCGATGGAAGGACAGTAGCGTGGGCCAACGCCTTCGATCACGCCAGCGTACATTGGGCTGCGATCCAGGTTGCTGCGGATGACGTCGTGCGTTTTCTCGTTGGTATAGGTGATGTAGCAAGGCACCTGCTGTGGGTGCTGCGCCACGTTGCCCATAAACGAGAAGACCGGCAGCGGCGTATCGCCATGCTGCGGAGCCAGCACGCTGAAATCAATCGTGCGCGCATCGATACGCGGTGGCGTACCGGTTTTCAGACGGCTGACGCGCAAAGGCAGTTCACGCAGGCGACGAGCCAGCGGGATCGAAGGCGGATCGCCAGCACGGCCGCCGCTGTAGTTATCCAGCCCGATGTGGATCTTACCGTCCAGGAAGGTGCCTACGGTCAGCACAACCGCTTTGGCGCGGAATTTGAGCCCCATCTGGGTCACAGCGCCAACGACGCGATCGTTTTCCACAATCAGATCATCAACCGCCTGCTGGAAGATCATCAGGTTCGGCTGGTTCTCCAGCGCGGTGCGTACGGCCTGACGATAGAGCACGCGATCCGCCTGAGCACGGGTAGCCCTGACGGCGGGTCCTTTGCTGGCGTTTAGTATCCTGAACTGGATACCGGCCTGGTCAATAGCGTGTGCCATCAGGCCGCCCAGCGCGTCCACTTCTTTAACCAGATGTCCTTTTCCGATGCCACCGATCGCCGGATTGCAGGACATTTGTCCAAGCGTATCAATGTTATGCGTTAAAAGCAGGGTTTGCTGACCCATCCGGGCTGCCGCCATAGCGGCTTCCGTGCCCGCATGACCACCACCGATCACGATGACGTCAAAAGGATCTGGATAAAACATGGTACTGAACCTCGCGGTTGTGCGATTTAAAAGAGTGGGGGATGCCCGGGGCGTGAATTCTACTCAACTTTGGCCGAAGGTGAAAGCGCAGGGCCAGACACGTATTAAAAAGAAGATCTTTTTTATTTAGAGATCTCTTTACTGGATCTTCTATTAGGATCGACGATCTCTGTGGATAAGCCTTTTTTCCTTTCCTGGATCATCAGCTTAAGCGGGATCGTTTGCTGTGAAAGATCGGTGATCCTGCGGCGTATAAGCTGGGATCAAAAAGGCATGTTATGCACAGGCTCGATCCGACCGTACGGTTGTTCTTTGGATAACCACCGGTTATTACCGCTGGATCAGCATAGTTATCCACAGTTGATCGCTATTTAAATAGGCAAATCGGGGGGAAATTTACAAAACTTCGCCTGTTTTTCAGGCGTCGATCGCACAAATTGCTGCGATCCGACGCCCGATCGTCAGCCGATCAGCGTTTTCCAGCTCTCGATCCACACCTCAGCGGGATCTTCGGGGATCTCATGTTCGAGCACGTCAATATCCAGACGGTCGCCGATGCGCTGTGCACCACATGCCGTCAACAATTTGTCCATTTTATCGATCGCACCGCAGAAAAGATCGTATTCACGGTTGCCGATACCTACGGCGCCGTAGCGCAGCTGGCTCAGATCCGGACGCTTCTCTTCTATTTCATCAAACAGCGGCTGCAGGTTATCGGGCAGATCGCCGGCTCCATGGGTAGAGGTCACTACCAGCCACGTTCCTGCTGTCGAAAGCTCGTTCAGCTCTGGCCCGTGCAGTAATTCGGTAGAAAAGCCCGCTTCTTCCAGCTTCTCGGCCAGAAGTTCGGCAACATATTCCGCACTGCCCAGGGTGCTGCCAGTGATTAAGGTTACGTCCGCCATGTGAGATCCCTGTTTGCTAAAGGCGGCTATTGTACGCTGTGATCAGTCTGGGATCTACCTGTGGGTAAGTAAGGTTAATAAATGTAGATGAGCGGGTTTAACTGCCGCTTTTGTTTTGCGGGCGAATAAGTGAAAGCACGCCGCGAGCGCCACGTGCCGGACGGACAGGAACGTTCCTGACCTGATATGAGATATTTCAACAAAAATGAGGCGCCGATCTTTTGTGGATAATATTGTGCACAGATCAGGGCTTGATCGTCCGCATGATCGGGTTTTGCAGGGAAATTAACGTCTCGGTGGACTGGATCTCGTCAATGGTCTGGATCTTGTTGATCAGCACCTGTTGCAGCGCGTCGATGGATCGGCACATCACCTTAATAAAGATGCTGTAGTGCCCGGTGGTGTACCAGGCCTCCACCACTTCATCAAGCGCGTCCAGCTTCGCCAGCGCGGCCGGATAGTCTCTGGCGCTTTTTAAAATGATGCCAATAAAGCAGCACACGTCATAGCCAAGCTGGCGAGGATCGATTTCCACCCGCGTACCTTTAATGATGCCTGCCTGCTTCATCTTCTCTACGCGGACGTGGATAGTGCCGGGGCTGACGTTGAACTGCTTGGCCAGCTCGGCATAGGCGGTACGTGCGTTGGCCAGCAGCGCATTGAGGATGCCGCGATCGAGATCGTCGGGTTGCAGATTATCGGGCATACAGGCTCCGTCATTAAGGATTTGATAATTTGTCAGGGAATAATGTGCAGGAAAGTGAAAATGCAGGCAATAAAATAGCGGATAACTTATGTTACCCGCTATAAGGAAAACACAACCGCCTGGTCATAGCCAGAGGGTTATCTGATGTTAGCGCTTGCGCCAGACGGTTAGCTGGGCGACGGAATGCTGATATTTACGCGCCGTTTCGCGGATCACAAACGGCACGTCCTGCGGCGCGGCGATCTCTTCGAAATCTGCCGCCAGCAAACGCTGCAACGCCTGGTAGGTGGTCAGCGCCTCGCCGTTTTCGCGGATGCCGCCCAGCCAGTTCTCTTTTGGCGTGTACTCTTCCAGCCAGGTGTACGGCGACGACAGCATCAATACGCCGCCGGTATTGATCATCCTCGTGACGTCCTGCAAAAAGCGCTTCGGCTGACGCAGCCTGTCGATCAGGTTAGCGGCCAGCACCAGGTCGTAACCCGCCTTTTGCGGCTTCAGGTTGCAGGCGTCGCCCTGCATAAACTGAATGCGGCTGGCCTGCTCTGCGGCGAGGCCGAAATCTTTCAGCCGCACCTGGTGATATTCCACCAGGTCGCCCTCTTCCTGGGTCACATAACGGAAATCCTCGCCGCTGGTCAGCTGGAGCGCCACGTCGATAAAGCGCGCGGAGTAATCCATGCCCACTACTTGCTCAAAATAGCGGGCCAGCTCAAAGCTGGCGCGACCGGTGGCGCAGCCGATATCCAGCGCGCGGCCTCGTTTATCGGTCATGCGACAGGCGATATCCACCAGCGCCTTCGCATAGTTTTCTGTACCGAAGTAGCCCGGCCCGTACTGGAAGTCCAGGTATTGCGACACCATGCTGTCGGTTTCATACGGATTCAGCATTTTCTTTTCCTGATGGTTGGACACGACGTAGCGAAAGCCCGCGTGCTGGAAAAAGTGGCGGCGGAACGCATAGCGGGAGGATTTAATCGCTTCGTTGCCGGTGGAAATCCAGCTGCCGCCTTTAATTAGCGCATGTTTGCCGTCGAAGGTCGGCGTCGAAAAGTCGTCATAAAGCGGATGGACTTTAAAACCTTCCAGCCCGTTTATCGGCGTGGTCGTCCACTGCCAGACGTTCCCCACCACGTCAAAGAATTCGCCTTGGGCAAAGCGATCGACCGGACAGGAAGAAGCCCACCAGGCCAGATTCAGGTTGCCCGGCGCCTGCAGCCAGCGATCGCCTTCAACCTGCTCACGCAGCAGCAGCCATTCGGCCTCGCTGGGGAGCTGAACGGAACGGCCGGTTTTATCGGCTTTCCAGCGGCAAAAGGCGGCCGCCTCCAGCTGGTTGACTTCGACCGGCCAGTCCCACGGCATCGCGACTTCTTCAGTCATCAAACGCAGCCGTAACTGGTCAGGTTCCTCAGGCGATCCCACCCAGAAAGTCGGCATGGTTGCCTGCGCGAAATTGCGCCAGCCCAGACCTTCCTCATCCCACCAGCGATCGTCCCGATAGCCGCCCGCCGTGATAAATGCAAAAAACTCCGCGTTGCTTGCCAGCATCTGGCTGGCTTCAAAAGGCTTCACCTCGGTGGACAGCGTGCCGTATTCATTATCCCAGCCGTAGGTATCGTCGGTTTTCCCCTGCGTGACGCGTGCGCCGGCAACGGCTATCAGTCTGTTCTGCGGCACGGCGTGGCGATCGTGACGGGCGTCGGGACAGGCTGGCCAGTACGGCTGCGGTTTAACCCAGGCGAGCGGCAGCTGGCGGATCAGCACGCTGGAGGTTTCCAGATGGATCCGTTCATGCTCGATCCCCATCAGGATCACCCAGGCCGGGCTGTCCCAGCCGATCGGCAGCGTCAACGGCATCTCTTTAATGACGCTTTCGACAAGATGACGCACCTTGCCACGATAGTCGCGCAGCTCGGCAAGCGTCGGCCACGCGTAGTGGGTTGCGTCCAGATCGTCCCAGCTCATCTCATCCACGCCGATAGCCATCATCGCTTCGATATGGTCGTCCACGCGGTTGTCGAGCAGGCCGGCCGCTACCAGCTTATTAATATAGAAAGTCGCGGTATGGCCGAAATAGAACACCAGCGGATGGCGCAGCGAAATCGCCTTAGTGTAATAAGCCTGCTCATCGGCAAGGCAGTCGAACAGGCTCTCGTAGAGCGCCCACGTTTGTTGGAAATAGCCAAGAAGCTCCTGTCGTTTTTGTTCTGCGTCGCTGCCGCTAAGCAACAACGTGTGAGTTGGGGCAGGTAACTCTGGGGAAAAAGCCTGGTGATGTTGTGCCACGTAATACTCCTGAGAACCGTAGGCGGGATAAAGCGTAGCTATGACTATAGCAGGAGAGGATTGTCGGGCAGCGGCAAAGGGAAAATCAGCGCTGCCAGCGGCGCAGCAGACGGCTCTTCAGGCCGGTATCAAAACGCCAGATATGGTCGAAAATGCGCATAATACCCGGTTTTCCATGATCGGACAGCGCAACGGCGTGAAAGCGCTGCTGCTGGAGGAGCTGGTGCTTTTTGACGGTTTTAACCAGATCTTCCGGCAGCCGCTGGGCGATAAAATCGGAAATAATGACGGCGTCGGCATCGTTCCACTCCGGTGTGGCGAGCCTGCCCAGCACCGACTGCAAACAGGCTGCCAGATCGGTGCCGCCGCGAAAGCGCTGGCTGAGAAAGCGGATCGCCTGAGCAATGCCGTCGTCTGCGGTCAGCTCGTAGCCCACCACTTCATGCGCGAACAGCATTATGTAGCAGCGACGGTTATCGGCCAGCGCCACCTTCAACAGGGCCAGGCAAAAGGCCTTGGCGCAGCGTTCGTTAAAGCCGCCCATCGAGCCGGAAGTATCCACGCAGACGATAAAAGGCCCGCGCGGCTGTTCTTCATGCTGCTGGTGGCTGACCGGGCGCTGCGAAACCCTGTCATGCCAGGCTTCGCCCTGCAGCCGATAGGTCAGCAGCCGTTTCTCCACCAGCCTGCGATAGAACTCCAGTTCCAGCTCGCTGATGCCCAGCGCCGCCAGCTCCGGCGGCAGCAGGCGCAGCACGTCGTCGCTTTGGTGAATGCCGTTGACCTCTTCCGGCACGCTGGCAGGTTCCCTGACCAGCTGGTGGAACGCCTCCAGCGGCGCCTGCTCGCTCAGTACCGCTTTGGCTTCGCGGCTGCGGCCCAGCTGTTCCGCCAGTTTTTGCAGCATCGGCTGCTGCGCCAGGAAATCGCCGTAATCGACCATCAGCTGATAATCGCCGCGCTGTAGCGGGCTTTTACTCAAATCCCACAGGCGGCTGGCGGCGGCATCGCTGTTATCCGACAGCACCGGCGCCAGCTGGCCGCTCATCGCCAGCCTTTGCTGTAGCTCCGCCAGCAGCTTTTCCCGCTCGCTGTCGAGCAGCTGCTGATTCAGCGACAGGGTTTGCAGCGTCAGGCTCAGCCGCCAGCGCTGTAAAAACAGCGTATGCTGCGGCTCGCTCATGCTCTGGCCCGCGACGCTATGCGCCACCAGCTCGCGGGCTTTGTCTTTAAACGGCGACTGATGCGAATCCAGGTAAAGCAGGATAGACGGAATTTTCAGGCAAAATGCCTGATGGGCGAGCGGCTGGCACTGTTGGAAAAGCGTAAATTCACCGGCAAGCGCTTCCGGCACCGCTGTTTGTTTCAGCTGCGCCAGGAGCTCCGATTTCCAGCGCGGCAAATCGTGCAGCAGCGCCTTTTTCATGCCGGGAAATTTTTCAAAAAAAAGGGCGAGCTGCGGGCTGGCCAACAGCGTCACCACCAGCTCTTCAATCAGGTCGCCTTCGCTGACCGCCAGAAAGGCGCTGAGCGTATCCAGCGATATCAACGACGCACCTGTTTCAGCTGCTCAGCGACCTGTTGCAGGCTCTCTTCGATCTTCGCCAGCCAGTCGTCGCTGATAAACAGGCAGCGATGATGCTGACTGAACAACGTACGTTGGGCATGCAGCTGTGCCTCTACCTCATCAAGCGCCTCGACAATCTCCTGCGGCAGCCCGTGTTCCAGCGGCTGGCCCGGCAGCATCAGCCGCGAAGTCTGGAGGCTGACATCGCGCACTGTCAGGCAGTCGGCGCCGTCGATATGCAGATCCAGCGTCTGGGCAAAACCAATACCGTTAAGCTTGCCGCGCACTTCGCCGCCTTTTTGCAGCCAGTGGTACAGCGGTTCGCGGCCAATCACGATATGGCTGACCTGCATGTCGTGCAGCATCAGCGGCTTTTGCAGCATCAGCGTCAGCGTGTCGGCGGACAGCGCCTCGGGCAGCTCATAATGGGGTTTACGGCTGAATATGCCGCCGTGCTTCTCCAGCCTTATCGCCTGCTCTACGCTTTTTTCCTGCTGCAGGCTCAGCCGGCGTGAGGCGATTTGCTGCAGTTTGATCAGCATCGGCTGCTGCTGCCAGGCCTGCTGGGTAATCAGGTTGTCTATCTCGCGATCCAGCAGCGCCATTGAGGCAACGTCGTGCCACAGACAATCTTTCAGCAAAATCAGATCTACCGGCGCGATCGCTTTACGACCGCTGTAAAAAGCGCAGGCCTGTAAAAGATGGATCGCTTTTTTCCAGCGGCGATCGGAAATATAAGGCGCTTCCGGCTGGTTCTCCAGCTGCTGGCGCAGCATAAAAATCAGCTCAAACACCTCTTCCGGCAGCGCAACCTGCGCAATGCCTTTTTGCCATTCGCTATACTCTTCATCAGTAATGCAGAGCGACTCCGCGACGGGATTGCTGTTCTCATCCTGCTGATGGGTCAACATGCTGCGAAAGTTCTGCTTTTCATGCACGTTATCAAGCCACAGCCGGATCAGCATCCGGTCATACAGCGCTTCCAGCCCGCTGTCGGCTTCGGGCAGTTCGTTGGAGGCGGTCACCAGCAGCCGCATCGGGATGGCTTCTTCACAATCGCCGTTGCGAAAGCGGCGCTCGTTGATGGCGGTCAGCAGCGTATTGAGGATAGCCGGCCCGGCTTTCCAGATTTCATCCAGAAAGACGATTTCGGCATCGGGCAGGTAGCCTTTGATCAGGCGCTGATAGCGGCCTTCATCTTTCAGCGCCTGAATGGAAAGCGGCCCGAAAACTTCTTCCGGGGTGGAGAAGCGGGTCATCAGATATTCAAAGGCGCGGGCATGCTGAAAGGCATACTTCAGCCGACGGGCTATCAGGCTTTTGGCAATACCTGGCGGGCCAAGCAAAAAAACGCTTTCGCCGCTTAATGCCGCCAGCAGGCAAAGGCGAATAGCGTGATGGCGTTCGTAAAGTCCCTTTTCTAACGCGTTGCTGAGGCGTGCGATTCTTTCCGCCAGGAGGTGAGGCTGGGACATCATCAAACAGTATCCTTTTCTACGTTCTTGCCAGCGGGCGACTGGCGAGCGCAAACACTACTGGCTATGATGCTTGAAAGAGTTGATATACGTCAGCTTTTTTCTTGTCAAAGGGTGACACAGGCCATTGAAGTCGCTTTCCATACTCCAATTAAGGATAGGCATTCAGAATGATTCGTGCATACTGTGCGTTTTTTGATGGCTTGATAAGCTGGGCGCGTTTCAGCAATCAGCTCCAACAAAAGATCTTCCTATGAGTTCTGATAAAAAGCAGTCCCTTGGCGCCGTGACCTTAGCGGCAATAGGCGTCGTCTATGGCGATATCGGCACCAGCCCTCTCTATACGCTGCGGGAGTGTCTCTCCGGCCAGTTCGGTTTCGGCGTTGAGCGCGATGCGGTATTCGGCTTCCTCTCGCTGATTTTCTGGCTATTAGTGCTGGTGGTCTCGTTAAAATATATCAGCTACGTGATGCGCGCTGACAACGCCGGCGAAGGGGGGATTCTGACCCTGATGTCCCTGGCGGGCCGTCATACCGGTGCCAGAGCCACGGCGGTTTTGGTCATTATGGGGCTGATTGGCGGCAGTTTCTTCTATGGCGAAGTGGTGATCACGCCGGCCGTTTCGGTACTTTCCGCTATTGAAGGGCTGGAAATCGCCGCGCCTAACCTTGATGCCTGGATTGTGCCGCTGGCGATAGCGGTGCTGACGCTGCTGTTTATGATCCAGAAACACGGCACGGGTATTGTCGGTAAACTGTTCGCGCCGGTCATGCTGGCATGGTTCATCATTCTGGCCATACTGGGCGCTCGGGGCATTATGGCTAATCCCGACGTGCTGCACGCGCTGAACCCCTATTGGGCAATGCACTTCTTTTTTGAATATAAAACCGTCTCGTTTTTTGCGCTGGGCGCCGTGGTGCTGGCTATTACCGGCGTGGAAGCGCTGTATGCGGATATGGGCCATTTCGGCAAGCTGCCGATCCGTCTGGCCTGGTTCCTGGCGGTGCTGCCGTCGCTGGTGCTGAACTACTTCGGCCAGGGCGCGCTGCTGCTGAAAAATCCCGAAGCGATCAAGAACCCGTTCTTTCTGCTGGCGCCGGACTGGGCGCTGATCCCTATGCTGATCCTGGCGACGCTGGCGACGGTTATCGCTTCTCAGGCGGTGATTTCCGGCGTTTTCTCACTGACTCGCCAGGCGGTTCGTCTGGGCTATTTACCGCCTATGCGCATCGTGCATACTTCTGAAGAGGAATCCGGTCAAATCTACATTCCGGTCATTAACTGGATACTCTTTTTCTCCGTGGTGATCGTGATTGTCGGCTTTAAACACTCCAGCAACCTGGCAGCCGCCTACGGTATCGCCGTAACCGGTACGATGGTGCTGACCTCCATCCTTTGCACCACCGTGGCGATAAAAAACTGGCACTGGAACCGCTATCTGGTGCTGTTTATCCTGCTTTGCATGTTGTGCATCGACGTTTCGCTCTTTTCGGCCAACCTGGTGAAAGTGTTCTCCGGCGGCTGGCTGCCGTTAAGCCTGGCGCTGGTGATGTTTGTGATTATGACCACCTGGAAAAGCGAGCGTTTCCGTCTGCTGCGCCGGATGCATGAACACGGCAACTCGCTGGAAGCGATGATTGTTTCGCTGGAGAAGTCGCCACCGGTACGCGTGCCGGGCACCGCCGTCTATATGTCGCGCGCGCTGAACGTTATTCCTTTTGCCATGCTGCATAATCTCAAGCACAACAAAGTGTTACATGAACGTGTTGTGCTGCTGACGCTGCGGACGGAAGATGCGCCTTACGTCCATAACGTGCGTCGCGTGTCTATTGAACAGCTTTCCCCCACTTTCTGGCGCGTGGTGGCGAGCTACGGCTGGCGGGAAACGCCTAATATGGAAGAGATTTTCCACCGCTGCGGGCTGGAAGGCCTGAACTGCCGGATGATGGAAACCTCGTTCTTTATGTCGCATGAATCGCTGATTATCGGCAAGCGGCCATGGTATTTGCGTCTGCGCGGCAAGCTGTTTATGGCGCTACAGCGCAACGCCCTGCGCGCGCCTGACCAGTTTGAGATCCCGCCAAACCGGGTTATTGAACTGGGCACCCAGGTCGAAATCTGACAAGCCGGGCTACTGTACTGGGCACCCAGGTCGAAATCTGACAAGCCGGGTTATTGCACCGGGTACCCAAGCCGAAACCTGACCCTGCAAGGCCGACAATCGTCGGCCTTTTGTTTTGCTTACCGCCAGGCATATCCTCATCCCGACTCCTGAAAGAAACGTCGGATTTCTAAACCGGCGGCTTACTGAGCTGCATGTTCCGGCGCGGCTTAGCGGGTTCTGTCGGCATCTAACCGGGCCAGGGTGTCACCACATACCAGCATGTCATTTTGCCACTACATACCAGCATGTCACTTTGCCACTACGTCACTACGTCACTACGTCACTACGTCACCACGTCAGCATAACTGCAAAGCCGCCGCCGTCACGATTGGCGCAACGCATCTGCATCCCATGCAGGCGGGCAATACGGTTAACGATAGACAGCCCAAGGCCGCTGCCCGATTTTTCCTGCCCCGGCGGCCGATAAAACCGCTGCCCCAGGCGGCACAGATCATCTTTGCTGACGCCTGGCCCGTTATCCGTGACGGCCAGGCCGTTTTCATTAATGCTCAGCTGCACCAGGTTTCCTGACTGGCCGTAACGCAGGGCGTTTTCTACCAGGTTACGCATCATTAGCGACAGCAGCAAAGCGTTACCGTTACGGATAATGGGCGAAGGCGGTGCTTCCAGCGCTATCTCCATTCCGGCGGCCTGCGCCTGTGAGTAATGGTCGATCACGGCCTGCTGGAGCAGCTGACGCAGATCCAGGCTTTCCGTTGCCAGATCGGCTTTGCTGTCCAGCCTTGAGAGCGTAAGCAGCTGATCCACCAGGCGAGTCGCGCGATCGATACCAAGATCCAGGTTTTGCAGCGCGTGGCGGCGCACCGTTTCGTCATCGTGAGCCAGCTGCGCGACCTCCGCCTGAACCTTGAGCGCGGCCAGCGGGCTTCTTAACTCATGCGCGGCATCGGAAGTAAAACGCCGTTCGCGCAGCAGCATTTCGCTGACGCGTGAGAACAGCGCGTTCAGCTCCGTCAGCAAGGGCTTCACCTCGTTCGGCACCCGCTTTTCCACCAGCGGCGTGCCGTCATCAGGCGTGCGCAGACGCAGCTGGCGGGCAATTCTTTTTAACGGCGCCAGCTCGTGCGTAACCAGCCACAGCAGCAGCAGCAGCATAATCGGCAGCGCGATCAGCCAGGGGATCAGGTTGGTCTGGACGATATCGCGGGTCATGTCGTCGCGGTATTCCCACTCCTGACCTACCACCACCACATATTGTTTGTCCGGCGTGGGTAGCCAGACCATACGCCATAAATCGTCATCCCCCCGGAGCTTGCCATCGGTAAAACCGTCGCGCCTGTGACTAAAGAGAAAATCCTTGCCGTTGTCGCCATCGTTCATCACCATGCGGCCATCCGCAGTGAAAACGGCAAATGCCAGCGCGTCATCCTCCTGTTCGCCGCGATGATGCTTCAGCAGCTTTTTAGTTTTTGGCAGCGTTAACGGTTCGTGGCTCAGCTGCTCGGGATTCATGGTCGCCAGCCGTTTGGCAAACAGCATCTGCTGGGTATCAAACAGCTGATTGATGTTGTGCCGCGTCTGCCACCACGAGCCGATGCTGGCAGCACCCCAGCAGATAAGCGTCAGCAGCAGAAAACCCAACATCAGGCGCAGGCGCAGGCTTAGTCGATGCATTACGCATCTCCCAGCGTATAGCCGACGCCATGAACGGTACGGATAAACGTGCTGCCCAGCTTTTTGCGCAGGTAGTGGATATGAACTTCAACGGCATTGCTGGAGACGTCGTCATCCCAGCCATACAATTTTTCCTCCAGCTGCGCGCGGGTCAATACGCGACCAGGGTTAAGCAAGAACAGCTCCAGCAGGGCCAGTTCGCGCGGCTTCAGGGGGAGCGGCTCGTCGTTCAGGGTGGCCGTATGCGAACCGGAGGCCATCGCAACCGCGCCGTGGCGGAGCACGGGCTGTAGCTGACCGTGACGTCGTCGAATTAATGCCTGTAGCCGGGCGGCGACTTCGCTGAGGGCGAAAGGTTTGCAAAGGTAGTCGTCGGCGCCCTGCTGCAGCCCGGCAAGCCGCTGCTCCAGGGCATCCCGCGCGGTCAGGATCAGTACCGGCTCGTCCCGACCCTGCTGCCGCCAGCCGCGCAGAATATCCAGGCCGTCAATGCCGGGCAGGCTTAAATCCAGCACTACCGCATCGTAAGAGGTAGCGGAAAGCGCCGCCTGCCCCGTTTTGCCCTCGGTAAACCAGTCGACGCTGAAACCCAGCTTGCTCAGACCTGCTTTAATCCCGTCGCCAATCAGGCGATCGTCTTCAATGACCAAAATTTTCATGGCGACTTCCTCTGTGATTAACGGCTTTATACGAAAGGGAACGGGCGCTGTACAGGCAAAAATCGGGAAAAAAGGCTATTTTTCGGTACGGCTCGCAAACCGCGTATTTGATGATGTCTCTTAAGATCCTGTTAAGAAAAGTTTGTTTAACTGAGCCCTGAACACGACGAATCGCGCAGCGAAAGCTGCCTCACTCCATGGAATAAAGGTGACTATGATGAAAAAAACTGCTGCTTTATTTGCCCTTGCCGCTCTGGTTTCCGGCCCGGTATTCGCTGCTCAGAACGGCGGCTTCAGCGACCCAAGTGCGCCGACCGCGCCGACCGCCAACGTGCAGAAAGGCGGTTTCAGCGGGGATGAAACCGTGGTCACGGTCAAACAGGCGCAGGATATGAAGGACGACGCCTGGGTGACGATGCGCGGCAACATTGAAAAGCGCGTCAGCGATGATGACTATATCTTTCGTGACGCGACCGGCACGATGAAAGTGGATATCGATCATAAGCGTTGGGAAGGCCAGAACATCACGCCAAAAGACAAAGTCGAAATCCAGGGCGAACTGGATAAGGACTTTAATTCCGTCGAGCTTGACGTGAAGAAAATCCGCAAGCTGAACTGATTCAGCCTCGATCGGCTGGCCGAAGGTGAGGCCAGCAGCCCGACTGCGCTACCGACGGGTAAGCGACCTTCGGCGGCGTCTGGATCCGGGGCGGCCGCGTTCTTAGCAGCTTGCCCCGGTTGCGGCTAACGGCTTCCGTAACCGCTACGCTGACCCCGTAATGGCTAAGTTAGCCCTGAGGCGGCCAGTCTGGCCCCACAATGGCTGAGCAGGTCTCGCTATGGCCTAGGTCGACATCATGGACAGGTGCATAACGGCAGGCGAGCGGTCGAAACGGCGCCAGGCCAGCGCAATATCAGTATTTAACGCCGCATCGTCAACAGGGCGAAACACCACGCCGGGATGCGCGATGCAGCATAGCGATTCCGGCACGATAGCGAAGCCGAAACCCGCGGCCACCATGCCGATGGACGAAGAAATCTGCGGTGACTGCTGCCCGGTATGCGGCTGAAAGCCGGCGCGCAGGCAGGCGCTGATCACCAGTTCATACAGGCTTGGCGCAACCTCGCGCGGAAACATAATCAGCGTGTCATCAGCCAGCTGCGACAGGGAAATTTTCGACTGCGCGCCCAGCGCATGGCTGGCAGGCAGCGCCACCAGCATCTTTTCGCTGGCTATTACCTTCAGGTTAAACGCTTTGCTGCTCTCACAGGGCAGGCGAACGAAAGCGGCATCCAGCAAGCCCTCCTGCAAGTCGTGCATTAGCGACGCCATATTTTGCTCACGTGTCAGTATCGTCATTGACGGATAGCGAGCCTGAAAATCCTTCATCAACGCAAAAATCGCCGAATGAAAGGCGACCGAGCTGGCGACACCCAGCGAAAGCTTGCCGGTCACGCCGCGGGCTATCCCTTTGGCTTTCTCCAGCGCATGCCCGGTCAGCTCCAGGATCTGGCAGGCATCCTGATAAAAAGCTTCCCCCGCTTCCGTCAGCTCCACGCCGCGTGACAGCCTCCTCAGCAGCGGCGTACCTATTTCCCGTTCCAGACGCAGAATTTGCTGGCTGAGCGGCGGCTGCGAGATCCCCAGCATTTCTGCGGCACGCGTAAAGTGGCGCGTTTGCGCGACCGCGACAAAATAACGCAGATGGCGGAGTTCCATATCTAATTCGTCTCAAAGTGATGGGCTTTCTATATTGGAATTCATAACTGAATCGAGTCAACATTCAATTAGTAATCCTGAACTGTTTTAGCATAGAGGCAAGTTATGAAACATTCTGTAACCGACTGTTTATGTGAGCAACAGCTGGTTTCAACCGTCAGCGGGCTCCGTCAGCAAAGACCAGAAAGCGTCATCTATCAAACCTCTCTGATGAGTGCGTTGCTCAGCGGCGTGTACGAAGGCAACGTTACCGTAGCCGACCTGCTGAAGAAGGGCGATTTTGGTTTAGGCACCTTTAACCAGCTCGATGGTGAGCTGATCGCTTTCGACAGCGAGGTTTATCAGCTGCGTTCCGACGGCAGCGCACGGGAAGCCGATCCGCAGCAGAAAACGCCTTTTGCCGTGATGACCTTTTTCCAGCCTCAGTACCGCCATCGTTTCTCTGCACCGGCCAGCCGTCAGGCTATTCACGATCTGATCGACAGCCAGGTGACTTCGGACAATCAGTTTTGTGCGCTGCGGATCAACGGCCGTTTTTCTGCGGCCTCCACGCGTACCGTACCTTGCCAGCATCGACCCTATCGTTCTATGCCGGAAGTACTTGGCCAGCAGCCTACCTTCCGGTTCAGCCAGCGCGACGGCGTGCTGATTGGTTTCCGTACCCCGCAGTATATGCAGGGCATCAACGTAGCGGGCTATCACGAACATTTCATTACCGACGATCGCCAGGGCGGCGGCCATCTGCTGGATTACCAGCTGGAAGAGGGCGAGCTGACCTTTGGCGAGATCAGCAAGCTGGTCATCGATCTGCCGGGCGACAGTGATTTTCTGCAGGCCAATCTGAATCCGGAAAATCTGGATTCCGCCATTCGCTCCGTTGAAAGCTAATCCTGAGGAATTAAGATGAAAAACCCAACCGAAACCGCTCTCTGGCAGCACGGCGCCGATTTGGTCGTGGCACAGCTGGAGGCGCAGGGCGTAAAACAGGTCTTCGGCATTCCTGGCGCGAAGATCGACAAAATGTTTGATTCGCTGGTGGACTCGACTATCCAGACCATTCCGGTGCGTCATGAAGCCAACGCTGCCTTTATGGCTGCCGCCGTGGGCCGCCTGACCGGCAACGCGGGCGTGGCGCTGGTGACTTCCGGACCGGGCTGCTCGAATCTGATCACGGGCATGGCGACCGCTACCAGCGAAGGCGATCCGGTGGTGGCGCTGGGTGGACAGGTGAAGCGGGCTGACAGCGCCAAACAGGTGCATCAGAGTATGGATACCGTGTCGATGTTTCGTCCGGTCACCAAATATGCCGTCGAGGTCACCGACTCCAACGCGCTGGCGGAAGTGGTCTCCAACGCCTTCCGTCATGCCGAGCACGGTCGCGGCGGCGGCGCCTTTGTCAGCCTGCCGCAGGATATCGTTGACCAGCCCGCTCGCGGTCAGCTGCTGACCAGTAAAGGCCAGCTGCTGCTGGGGCCTGCGCCGGATGCGGCCATTGCCGCCGTTGCCGCGCAAATTGCCAAAGCAAAAAACCCGGTACTGCTGCTGGGCCTGATGGCCAGCCAGCCGGCAAACAGCGATGCGATCCATCGCCTGCTGGAGCGCAGCCGCATTCCGGTTACCAGCACTTATCAGGCCGCCGGCGCGGTCAGACAGGAACACTTCTCACGTTTTGCGGGCCGCGTTGGGCTGTTTAACAACCAGGCGGGCGACCGTCTGCTGCGCGAGGCCGACCTGATTATCACTATCGGCTACAGTCCGGTTGAGTACGAACCGGCCATGTGGAACAGCGGCGGCGCCACGCTGGTACATATCGACGTGCTGCCCTCCGATGCCGATAACTGCTATCTGCCTGATGCGGAACTGATTGGCGATATTGCCGCCACCGTCGACAAGCTGGCCGAGCGCATTGATACGCCTTTACAGCTCAGCGCAGAAGCGGCAGCCATTCTGGACGATCGGCAACAGCAGCGTCAGCTGTTATCAATGCAGGGCAAAAATCTCAACCAGTTCGCGCTGCATCCGCTGCGGATCGTGCGCGCCATGCAGGACATCATTAACAACGACGTCACGCTGACCGTGGATATGGGCAGCTTCCATATCTGGATCGCTCGCTATCTCTATAGCTTCCGCGCCCGCCAGATCATGATCTCCAATGGGCAGCAGACCATGGGCGTGGCGCTGCCATGGGCTATCGGTGCCTGGCTGGTGGATCCGAGTCGTAAAGTGATCTCGGTTTCCGGCGACGGCGGCTTCTTGCAGTCCAGCATGGAGCTGGAAACGGCGGTCAGGCTGAAAGCCAATATCCTGCACATCATCTGGGTCGATGAGGCCTACAACATGGTGGCGATGCAGGAAGAGAAGAAATATCAGCGCGTTTCCGGCGTGAAATTCGGGCCGGTTGATTTTAAAGCCTATGCGCAGGCGTTCGGCGCGGCGGGCTTTGCGGTGGAAAGCGCGGCTGAGCTGGAGCCGACGCTGCGTAAAGCAATGGATGTCAACGGGCCTGCGGTGGTCGCCGTACCGGTGGATTACGCCGATAACCCAATGCTGATGGGTCAGCTGCATCTGAGCCAGATTCTTTAGTATTCAAGGAGATAATATGAAAACGAAAGTAGCCTTAGTCACGGGTAGCGGCCAGGGGATCGGCAAAGCCATAGCGCTGCGTCTGGCAAAAGACGGTTTTGCCGTGGCGGTCGCGGACTATAACAGCCAGACCGCGCGTCAGGTGGCCGACGAAATCGCCAGCGCAGGCGGTAAAGCGATTGCGGTAACGGTAGATGTCTCAAAGCGTGACCAGGTCATCGCTGCGGTGGAACAGGCTCGTAAAGAGCTGGGCGGGTTTGACGTCATCGTCAACAACGCCGGGATTGCGCCAACTACGCCAATTGAAGAGATCACGGCGGAAATGGTGGATAAAGTTTACGATATCAACGTAAAAGGCGTGATTTGGGGAATGCAGGCGGCAATTCAGGCGTTTAAAGCTGAAGGCCACGGCGGCAAAATCATTAATGCCTGTTCGCAGGCGGGCCATGTCGGCAACCCGGAGCTGGCGATCTACAGTTCCAGCAAGTTCGCCGTACGCGGCCTGACGCAAACCGCCGCCCGCGATCTGGCTCCGTTGGGCATTACCGTCAACGCTTACTGCCCGGGCATTGTTAAAACGCCGATGTGGGACGAGATAGATCGTCAGGTGTCAGAAGCGGCAGGTAAACCGCTGGGCTACGGTACGGCAGAGTTTGCCAAACGCATTACGCTGGGCCGCCTGTCTGAACC
Organism: Erwinia wuhanensis; assembly: GCF_030484085.1. NCBI lineage: Bacteria > Pseudomonadati > Pseudomonadota > Gammaproteobacteria > Enterobacterales > Erwiniaceae > Erwinia > Erwinia wuhanensis. The sequence continues at coordinate 7,991 of NZ_JAUJUH010000006.1, read as the reverse complement.
AGAAGATGTCTCCGCCTGCGTTTCTTTCCTCGCCGGGCCTGACTCCGACTACATGACCGGTCAGTCGCTACTGATCGATGGTGGAATGGTATTTAACTAATCCCTGCCGACCGCCTTACGAGGCGGTCTTTTTTCATACCGTTCTGATGACCGATCGCTCCTCCTTTCCTGTTGCACATCCTGCGCAAAGCTTGTTAACGAAACGTTTCGATGGCGATCACAGTTCCGTATCATGACGATTGTTTTCCGCCGCCGTTTTTTTACACTCCCGATCAGCGAAACGTTTCGCTCTGGAGTGAAAGATGAAAAAAGGCGCCTTACTGAATTCTGCAATCTCTTCCCTGGTTTCCCGCCTGGGCCACACCGACAGCGTCACTATCGGCGATGCGGGCCTGCCCATCCCTTCAGGGCCGGAGCGCATCGACCTGGCGCTGACCAAGGGCATTCCCGGCTTTATGCAGGTAGTCGAAACCGTAACGAAAGAGATGCAGGTCGAGAGCGCCATCATCGCGGAAGAGATCAAATCTCATAATCCACGGCTCCACGACGAACTTTCCGCACTGCTCGATTTACTGCAACAACGCCAGGGAAACACTATCGCCGTTCAGTACGTTTCTCATCAACAGTTCAAACAGTTAACACAGCGCAGCCATGCGGTTATTCGCAGCGGGGAGTGTTCGCCCTACGCGAACATTATCCTTGGCGCTGGCGTGACCTTCTGAGGCCGTCATGCAACCTTTACTGCAACTACAGGGCATTGAAAAAGCCTTTCCCGGCGTCAAAGCGCTGTCCGGCGCTTCGCTGGCGGTTTACCCCGGCCGCGTGATGGCGCTGGTGGGCGAAAACGGCGCCGGAAAATCTACCATGATGAAAGTGATGACCGGTATCTATGCCCGCGACGCCGGCTCCATTAAATGGCTGGGCGAAGAGGTTAACTTCAGCGGGCCGAAAGCGTCGCAGGAAGCGGGTATTGGCATCATTCATCAGGAGCTGAATCTGATCCCGCAGCTTAGCGTGGCGGAGAACATCTTTTTAGGCCGCGAATTCGTTAACGCTTTCGGCGGCATCCGCTGGAAAAAGCTTTATGCGGAAGCGGACAAGCTGTTACAGCGGCTGAACCTGCGTTTCAACAGCCATAAACTGGTCGGCGACCTGTCGATCGGCGACCAGCAAATGGTCGAAATCGCCAAGGTGCTGAGCTTTGAGTCAAAAGTCATCGTGATGGATGAACCCACCGATGCGCTGACCGATACCGAAACGGCCTCGCTGTTTCGCGTTATCCGGGAGCTGAAAGCGCAGGGCTGCGGCATCGTTTATATCTCGCACCGCATGAAAGAGATTTTTGAAATCTGCGATGACGTCACCGTGTTTCGCGACGGGCAGTTTATCGCCGAAAGAGCAGTCGATACGCTGCACGAAGAAGCGCTGATTGAAATGATGGTGGGCCGCAGGCTGGAAGAGCAGTATCCGCGCCTGAACAAAGCACCGGGTGACGTGCGCTTAACCGTGAAAAACCTTAGCGGGCCGGGCGTAAACGACGTCAGCTTTTCACTGCGTCAGGGCGAGATCCTGGGCGTAGCGGGACTGATGGGCGCGGGCCGTACCGAACTCATGAAGGTGCTGTACGGCGCTTTTCCACGCAGCGGCGGCAGCGTCACGCTCGACGGTAAAACGGTAACGACGCGCACGCCGGAAGAGGGCTTGCGTAACGGCATCGTTTATATCTCTGAAGATCGCAAACGCGATGGGCTGGTGCTCGGCATGTCGGTAAAAGAAAACATGTCTTTAACCGCGCTCGACTACTTCAGCCACGGCGGCGGGCGGTTAAAACATGCCGAAGAGCAGCTGGCGGTCAGCGATTTTATCAAGCTGTTCAACGTAAAAACGCCCTCAATGATGCAGCCGATCGGGCTTTTATCCGGCGGCAACCAGCAGAAAGTCGCTATTGCGCGCGGGCTGATGACGCGGCCTAAGGTGCTGATTCTGGATGAGCCGACGCGCGGCGTGGACGTGGGCGCCAAGAAAGAGATCTACCAGTTAATCAATCAGTTTAAACAAGAGGGGCTGAGCATCATTCTTGTTTCCTCAGAAATGCCGGAAGTGCTGGGCATGAGCGATCGCGTGCTGGTCATGCACGAAGGCCGCCTGAGCGGCGATTTCCCCATTGAACAGGCCACGCAGGAACGCCTGATGGCGGCGGCGGTCGGCAAGCAACATAGCGCGGAGTTGGTCACACCATGAGTACTCAAACCCTACAGGCCAGCCGCGGCAAAGCCTGGCTGCTGGAACAAAAATCGCTGATTGCGCTGGTGGTGCTGATTGCCGTCGTCGCCAGTCAGAGCCCCAATTTCTTTACCCTGAACAATATGTTCAACATTCTGCAGCAGACTTCCGTCAACGCCATTATGGCCGTCGGCATGACGCTGGTGATCCTGACTTCAGGTATCGATCTGTCCGTAGGGTCGCTGCTGGCGCTGACCGGCGCAGTGGGTGCTTCGCTGGTTGGTATAGAGGTTAACGCGCTGGTCGCGGTGGCGGCCTCGCTGGCGCTGGGGGCGCTGATTGGCGCGATAACCGGCACCATAGTGGCAAAGGGCAAAGTGCAGGCGTTTATCGCCACGCTGGTCATGATGCTGCTGCTGCGCGGCGCGACCATGGTTTATACCAACGGCAGCCCGGTGAATACCGGCTTCAGCGATAATGCCGATCTGTTTGGCTGGTTTGGTATCGGACGGCCGCTGGGTATTCCCACGCCGGTCTGGCTGATGGCGCTGACCTTCCTGCTGGCGTGGTACATGCTGCACCATACTCGCCTGGGCCGTTATATCTATGCGCTTGGCGGCAATGAAGCGGCTACTCGCCTTTCCGGCATCAGCGTCAGCCGCGTCAAAATCACGGTCTATGCGCTGAGCGGCATGTTGGCGGCGCTGGCGGGCACCATTGAGGTGGCGCGACTCTCTTCCGCTCAGCCTACGGCGGGCACCGGCTACGAGCTGGACGCCATCGCGGCGGTGGTGCTGGGCGGCACCAGTCTGGCAGGCGGCAAAGGACGCATCATGGGCACGCTGGTCGGCGCGCTGATCCTGGGCTTCCTTAATAACGGCCTGAATCTGCTTGGCGTTTCTTCCTATTACCAGATGATCGTTAAAGCAGTCGTGATCCTGCTGGCGGTGCTGGTGGATAACAAAAAATAACCCTACAGGAATCGAAAATGAAAATGACTAAAATGACGGCGCTGGCCGTGCTGCTCGGCGCAACGCTCAGCGCCAACGCGATGGCGAAAGAGACGCTCGCGCTGGTAGTTTCCACGCTGAACAACCCGTTTTTCGTTTCGTTAAAAGAGGGTGCCCAGAAAGAAGCGGACAAGCTGGGCTACAACCTGGTGGTGCTGGATTCGCAGAACAATCCGGCAAAAGAGCTGGCCAACGTGCAGGATCTTGCGGTGCGCGGCACAAAATTGCTGCTGATTAACCCGACCGATTCCGATGCGGTAGGCAACGCGGTAAAAATGGCGAATCAGGCCAATATCCCGGTGATCACGCTGGATCGCGTGGCTGCTCAGGGCAAAGTCGTCAGCCACGTCGCGTCCGACAACCGCCTGGGCGGCAAAATGGCGGGCGACTATATTGCGAAACGCATCGGCGACCAGGCTAAAATCATTGAGCTGGCCGGGATTGCCGGGACGTCCGCCGCTCGCGAACGTGGCGAAGGCTTCAAAACGGCAGCCGATGCGCATAAATTTGTTATCCTTGCCAGCCAGCCCGCAGATTTTGACCGCACCAAGGGCCTGAACGTGATGCAGAACCTGCTGACGGCCCATCCGGATGTGCAGGCGGTGTTTGCGCAGAACGATGAAATGGCATTAGGTGCGATGCGCGCATTGCAAACGGCGGGCAAATCTGATGTGGTAGTAGTCGGCTTCGACGGCACTGCGGACGGCGTAAAAGCCGTGCAGGGCGGCAAACTCGCTGCCACCGTGGCGCAGCAGCCGGAGCAAATCGGCGTTATCGGCGTGCAAACCGCTGATAAAGTGCTGAAGGGCCAGCAGGTTCAGGCTATCAATCCCGTTGACCTGAAGCTGGTCACTAAATAAATCAAAGAAAAGCATGGCACGCGCCACCTCTTGCAGGTGGCGCCTTTTTCTGGACGCTCCCATGAATAAAACCGGCAGGCTGGCCGTGCTCGGCAGCATCAACGCAGACCATATTCTTAATCTGACCTCCTTCCCCCGTCCCGGTGAAACGGTGATCGGTAAGCAATACCAGATCGCTTTCGGCGGCAAGGGCGCCAATCAGGCCGTCGCGGCCGGACGCAGCGGTGCGGATATCGCTTTTATCGCCTGCGTGGGCGACGACGATATCGGCCAGCGTATCCGTCAGCAGCTGGCGGAAGACCATATCGATATTGCGCCGGTGGAGGTCATCGCTGGCGAATCTACCGGCGTGGCGCTGATCTTCGTTAATGATGAGGGCGAAAACAGCATTGCTATCCATGCTGGCGCGAACGCCGCGCTGTCGCCCGCTCTGGTCGAAAAACAGCGGAAGATCGTTGAAAACGCGGATGCCCTGCTGATGCAGCTGGAATCTCCGCTTGAAAGCGTGCTGGCCGCCGCAAAAATCGCCCGTCAGCATCAGACCAAAGTCATCCTCAATCCTGCGCCGGCCATGCCGCTCCCGGACGAGCTGCTGGCGCTGGTGGATATGATTACGCCGAACGAAACCGAAGCGGAAATCCTCACCGGCGTGGCCGTTGCCTCCGATGAAGACGCGGCGCGCGCGGCATCGGTGCTGCACGATAAAGGCATCCACAGCGTGTTGATTACGTTGGGCAGCCGTGGCGTATGGCTAAGCGAAGCGGGTAAAGGCGAGCGCATCTCAGGATTCAAGGTGCAGGCCGTCGATACTATCGCCGCAGGCGATACCTTTAACGGCGCGCTGATGACCGCGCTGCTGGAAGGCAAGCCGTTACCGCAGGCCGTGCGTTTTGCCCATGCGGCGGCGGCAATTGCCGTCACGCGATCCGGCGCGCAGCCTTCGGTGCCTTGGCGTGAAGAGACCGATCGCTTTTTACAGCAGCAGGAGTAGCCCGTGCCCACAATGAAAGATGTCGCTCGTCTGGCGGGCGTATCGACGTCTACGGTTTCCCATGTCATCAACAAAAACCGCTTCGTCAGCGAGGCGGTGAAGGAAAAGGTTACTGCGGCGATTACTGCGCTGAACTACGCCCCTTCTGCGCTGGCGCGCAGCCTTAAACTCAATCAGACGCACACGATAGGGATGCTGCTTACCGCCAGCAGCAACCCCTTCTATTCGGAAGTGGTGCGCGGCGTGGAAAGAAGCTGTTATGAACGCGGCTACAGCCTGGTGCTGTGCAACACCGAAGGCGACGAGGACAGAATGAACCGCAGTCTGGAAACGCTGCTGCAAAAGCGCGTCGACGGTTTACTGATCATGTGCACCGAAAGTCATCTTCCCTCTCCCGAGATCCTTAATCGCTATCCTTCTATTCCTATCGTGATGATGGACTGGTCGCCCTTTGAAGGCGGCAGCGACATTATTCAGGACAACTCGCTGCTGGGCGGCGAACTGGCGACCCGTTTTCTGATTTCGCGCGGCTATACCCGCATTGCCTGTATCGCCGGGCCGCAGGACAAGACGCCGGCGCGTTTGCGGCTTAACGGCTTTTATCAGGCTATGCAGCAGGCGGAGCTGGCCGTGCCTGAGGTGTATGTGGTCAGCGGCGACTTTGAATTTCAGGGCGGCTATCACGCTATGAATCAGCTGCTGGCATTGAGCCCTCGACCGCAGGCGGTATTCACCAGTAACGATGCGATGGCCGTTGGCGTTTACCATTCTCTTTATCAGGCGGGACTGTCGGTGCCTGAAGATATGGCGGTGATCGGCTATGACGATATCGAGCTTGCCCGTTATATGACGCCGCCGTTAACCACCATTCACCAGCCCAAAGACGAACTGGGCGAACTGGCTATTGATACGTTGATCCACCGTTTTGCCGATCCCGACGCCAGCCAGCAGCTGCTGGTGCTGACGCCGGAACTGATCGAACGCGGTTCGGTGGCGGAACGCTAGGCGCGTTTTTTCCGCTTTTCCCGGTCGGCAATCAGATGCCGGCCGTCGCCTGGCTTCAGCAGCATAAAGACCAGGCCGGAAAGCACCGTTACCACGCCCATCGTCAGGAAAGTGACGTGGAAGTGATCGACAGTGGTGCCGTCAAAATTGCTATAAAAACGCAGTACCGCCGCGCTGACCGCCACGCCAAAGCTGATAGCCAATTGTTGGGTGACGGCCAGCATACTGTTGCCGCTGCTGGCGTTGCTGTCGTTAAGGTCTGCCAGCGTAATGGTATTCATCGCGGTAAACTGGGTAGACATTGCCATTCCCAGCACAAATAACGGCAGCAGCAGGAGCGCCAGACTGGCCGCAGGCGACTGTAGCGCGAAGCTGGCTATCAGCACGCCAATAATGACGCTGATCCCCGTCAGCGTTTTGCGATAGCCGAACCAGCGCAGCACCTGCGTTACCGTTGATTTCGCCAGGATTGAACCTAGAGCGGTAGGCGCCATCATGCAGCCAGCCAGAATGGCGGTATAACCAAAGCCAACCTGGAGCATCAGCGGCATCAGGAAGGGAATACAGCCTGTACCGAGGCGCGAAGCGATATTGCCTAAGATGCCGACCGAGAAGGTGCGCGTCTTAAACATGGGGAGCGGGATCAGCGGCGTCGGATGACGGCGTGCATGAGCTATATAAAGAAGAAGCAGAAGAATGCCGCCGCTGGTTACCGCCAGCGCTATGCTGCTGGCGACTATTTTTTCGCCGAACAGCTCGATGCCGCTGGAGAGCATCACCAGGCCAATCCCAAAGAGCACAAAGCCGGTAAAATCAAAGCGGCGTTTCGGCGTGGTGAAGTCCGGCATATATTTGCGGGCATAGAAGATACCGAGAACGCCTACCGGAATATTAATCAGGAAGATCCAGTGCCAGCTCGCCCAGGTGACCAGTACGCCGCCAAGCAGCGGGCCCAGCACCGGACCGACCAGGCCTGGCATCGTCACAAAGTTCAGTACGGGCAACAGCTCGCTACGCGGATAGGCTCTTAACAGCGCCAGCCTGGCCACGGGCATCATCATCGCGCCGCCAATCCCCTGCACTATCCTGAACAGAACCAGCATAGTTAAAGAGCCGGAAAGCGCACAGGCCAGCGAACCCAACGTAAATAAAGAAACGGCAGCGATAAAAACTTTCCGGGTGCCAAAGCGATCCGCCAGCCAGCCGCTGACCGGGATCAGCATAGCGACGGTCAGGGTATAGCTGATAACAGCAGATTGCATGGCGAGGGGCGAACGGTTAAGGCTTAAGGCGATGGCGGGAAGTGCAGTATTCAATATCGTGGCATCAAGCGCCTGCATAAAGAAAGCCATGGCGGCAATCCACGGAAGTCCGGCCATACTGCGCGCGGATTTTATCATTGGGCATCCTTCTCAGTCGTTATTACCGACAGGAAAATCCTGCGAAGTAAAAAGAATAGCATCGGCAGGCCGGTGATTGTGATGGATATAAAAGAGAATTCGGGGCAATTTGCGGGTTAAATAACCTTAAAAAGTACGTTTATTGTTCCTTTGTTGAAAAAAGAAACGGTCGGAAGTTTTTTTTACAGAAACGCTTGTCAGCCGTCAGAAACTCCCTATAATGCGCCTCCACTGACACGGAACAACGGCCTGACGGTCACCGGGTCAGAAGGTTCAGGAAGCTGAATCGCCGGAGAAAACTTCTGAAAAAGAGGTTGACTCTGAAGGAGGAAAGCGTAATATACGCCACCTCGCGGCAGGAAGCGAAAGCACTGGCCGCAACGCTCTTTAACAATTTATCAGACAATCTGTGTGGGCACTCGCAGGATTGATATCAAGCGTCTCCGGACGCAAAAAAATATCAAGTCTTAAGAGTGAACACATAATGAAATTCATTATGACG
>NZ_JAUJUH010000005.1:418003-451906 GCF_030484085.1 Erwinia wuhanensis | reverse complement strand
CCTCCGGGATGGTCGATGCGGTCAATGCCTTCCATTTCCAGATTTTCTGTGATGACGACAACATCAGCAAACTGACGGGCAGGAAGAGCCGCGAACTGGACGTGTCGAAAGATGGCCGAACCGATGCCGTTTATGGTGATATTCACTTTTATCTGCCACCGCAGACAAAGTTTTATGACAGGGCACCTGCAAATAACAGTACCTCCATAACCGGGCTTTCTGAGCTGTATACCAGCAGTGCACCTCTGTATGTCAGCATGACTCTGGCCCAGGGCAGCTGCACTATGGTAACGCGGCAGAAAAATACGCAGATTGACGGGAAATATGATCTGCTGGGCGAGCCACTGGTGAATGCTGATGGCAAAGACTACGAATACAATCTTTATAAAACCGCGATGCGGAATTATAAGGAGAGCCCAAGTGCCGGATTTGAGTTGCTTCGTTTTGGCCGGATTATTAATACGGAACATGAAACTCTGGTGCCGGCAGACGCTCCATTATGGATGACGATCAGTTACCCGGGAGGAAAAGGGGTGGTCAACCTTGCTGACCCCAGTATTAAAAAGTTTAGTGACGCTGATTTCCCTCACTGGACGGGCTGGCAGTTGGTTGATGACGATAGTGACAGCGACAGCCAGTGTAATTCAGCCGTTATCAAGAAACTTCAGGAAGATGGTGAGTTCGATAACCAGTGTGGGAAGCTAATCTGCCATTTCCCGTTTGAATGGGAAAAAAGTACGATCGGCACCCGTTTTTCATGGCTGAAAACGGGAAGTGAAGAGCATGATCCGATGACGGATGAAGATTATGCAAAATTCAAGGCTCATGCCGAAGCGTTGTGCTTTGAATCAGCATTCAGTAGCGGAAGCCTTTGGCACTTCAATCCCACTAAACTTATAAATAATTTGAGAAGGTGCGGCTGGCTTAGCCATGAAGAAATTTCCTCCATGATTCCAAGGAAATATTATGAAGGCTACCCCAGTAAGCCAGTTAATGTAACAGTTCCATGGGCTACATCGTTTGGTCGGTGGGAAAAGTATGTGAAAGACTTTAACAATACATGTAATAAGTACAATATAATATCCCCACTAAGGCGTTCTGCATTTTTAGGACAGATTTATATTGAGACTGGGATGCTCAGGACAATGACTGAAGGTGGAAAGGGGCAGAAAAATAGCAAAGGTAAGTTTGTATCCCCAGCGGATAAGTATTATCAGCCATTTTATGGCAGAGGCTTCATGCAGCTAACCTGGCCGCAAAATTTCGATGACTATAGAAAATTTAGAACGAAAGAGAAGTTACCTGATGAAACTTCAGGGTATTCTTACGATGATAGTCGAATAACAAATGTAAGTGAACATTATTGGGCTGATCCAAGAAAAACGGTTATAGATAAGAAAACCCATGAAAAGCTTACCGTCATTGATGGTACACTTTTAAAAAAATGGCATCCACGTTACGACCCTAAAATTATTGCTGAAGATTCATTCTGTGCAACTGATAGCGCTGGTTTTTACTGGGTGTCAAAACATCACAGCCATGAGGTGAATATTAACAGGGTACCTGATAATGGGATTACTTCAGAGTCAATCGGTAGATGTTCGGTTCTAGTTAATGGTGGTGGATATGGGTATTTTGAACGACAGGCCTATACACGGTATGCGTTCTACTACTTAAATGATGCAGTAATAACAGATACCAAAGAAACAGTTGACGTGCAAAAAGGTCGCAGTACTGTGAAAATTACTGTTGATTATACGAAGCAGTGTAAGTGAGGTCTGGAGTAATGATGAAAAATACATTTTTATTTTTGAGCTTAGTTAGTGTTGTCAATTTTTATTCATCAGGTGTACTTGCGAATACCGCGGATGTTTCATCTGCAGTCAAAAGTTATACTTTCAAAGAAGGGGAACCTTACGGTCTCTCTCAAGTATATCAAGTTAATGTCCCTGAATCAGGGTTTCCCCCTTACTATGTTTTTCTTAAATTAGGTGTTGAAAATGCATATCCCTTTGTTTTTAACCGTGAGGGTGTACCAGGAAAAGATGAGCCTTATAGTCGATGTAATTTAGTGCTCAAAAATAATGATCAATATCTTATACCAGATAGGACATATAAGTCAGGATATGCAGAAGATTCTGAACTGTGTCTCGGCATAGAAAAACTGAGGATCGTTCATGGTAGTAAAGATATTAAATGGTTTGTGACTGATGCTATATATCAATCAGAAAATGGCACACCAGAAAAAACAGAAGAGATCTATTTTTATTCAGGTAGCGTTTTTTGTTTCTCAGAAGGCACGAGCGTAAAGCTAGCAGCGAATAAAATTTCAATGAAAGATCTGAAAAACCTTACATTAGATAAGAAAGACTTCAAAGAATGCGCAAGGTAAAATGCTGAGAGGGGACTCTACCTCTTTTGTTTTTCACCAACTAAAGTGGGATGTTTACAATAAACTAGCATTAATAATAGTTGAATGCGAAAACGTTGTTTATTGCTCTTCGGGGAGGGTGGGTATGAATTTTAAAAATTTAGGTTTACTTTTATGCTTAATTATTTCTTTGTCAACCTATGCAGGAAGCCATTTGAAAAAATCATGTGGAGTGTTGATCAACTCTGGAGGCGATAAGTTTTTATTTTATGACAGGAATGGTGTTAAAGAATTCGAAACAAAAAAGAAAGACAGGCGGTTAATGTCAAAGAAATACTCATGTGCATATATGTCTTATAAATCTGAGAGTGAAGAATACATTCGTGGGATATCAAAAATTGAATTTGTAAAAGAAAAAAATTGCTCAGAGCAGAAAGAAATAGGAAAGATTTATGTTTCAGAAGTTGACAGTACTGGTCAAGGTATACCTCCGGCAAATATAGATAATGATAAAGTCAATAAATTATATTTGGGCTACGATAATGCACCTCGCTTAGAAAATAAATTTTTCTTCTATAAAGGTGATATCACTACTATTTATACTTTTGAAAAATATGGGTTTACATTTGCAAGATTTGGAGTGTGCTCGCTTGATGGTAAGACTATGAAATGTCGGAGGTATTATGAGGAAGGTATTGAGAAAGGCCTTATTAGTGAAGAGATTAATTATGCTTATGTAAAAGGGAATTATGTCGAGGAAGGTCTTCATGTTCTTTATGATCAAAATGGTGATGTTGCATTTATTGAGATTAAAAATAGAGGTTATAAAAAAGATAAGGTGCTCTTTGATAGATATCCTGAGAGAACCAAACGATCTTTCTATTTTAGCTGAATTTTAGAAATTTTGAAGTATGAGAGTATAAATGCCGTATTCCCTTAAACATCTTCCTGAATGTTATCTTCGACCAGTTCCACCAAAAGCATCTCGTTGGTTTGCTGTCCTGGTTGCGATGTTGGTCATTAGCGTGATCCTTATGCGGATATTCGGACGATACATCGATAATAGCCACTTCTGGATGTTTGCCATTGGCACGCCATTCGTTGTGTGGATTGTAACTTTCGGTTTTCGTATGTGGATCTGGTCATTACAGGACAGTAAAGCGAATGGTTTTGACCAGCGTCGGGAGCAATGGATCCTGAGTGAGACCCGTAGGGCTCGTCGTGCGCTTCAAGTGTTGAATACGACATTTATTACAGCCCATCAGGAAGACGAACAGCGTTATGTCGCTGTTGATATGCTTAATAATAACAGCATTATCATTTCGCAGCCGGACTGGAAAGGCGAAAAAAGCATGAGGCTGAGCCGTATTACGGCAGAACCAGAAGATACCCCTGGATTGGTCATCTCACGTCTGTTCTCTGAACTCATTGCTGATCTTCCAGTTCACCAGTTTCCGGAGAACGCTTCGCTTGTTGTCATCCTCGATATCTCGTCATCTCTGTCATTCCCTGCTGTCAGAGATATCTGGCAGGAAGTTTGGCAGGAGAGTGGCCTAACCTGCGCTGTTGAATATGTAGATAGCAATGGGCTGGAGGTAGTCAACCACTGGCTGGAACACCGCATTAAAGATAAAGCAATGTTATTGATTGTTGGCCTCCAGATTGACCCGGTTGTTTCAAACAATACTGCTGAAGCAGCCGTTGCTCTGCTTCTTGGCAACCGCCTGACCCAGGAGGCGCTCGAGCCTCTCGCGTTGCTGCACCGGCCTGATCCTGCTCCATCAGGTGAACTGCGCGAGGGGATGAACATGGCCGCCTGGAACGTCCCGCTCAAAGAAAATATCGTGAAAAATTTATGGCTTGCCGGTCTTACGGGTAAGCAGCGCGCAGAGGTTATCGAGTGCCAGAATGCTCACCCTGCGCAGTCTGTAGAGGACGAAGCCGTCATTTCGCTCGATATATCCATGGGACATGCCGGAGCCGCAGCCCCCTGGCTGGCTATCGCTGCCGCCACTGAAATCGCCCGACAAACTCAGTCACCACAGATGATTATCTGCGGAGATACCACACAGAATGTGCTGTGGAGCACGCTCATTACCCCGATTGCTTCCCGACAGGAGATGGATCCGTGAAGCTACCTTTAGCACCGAAGACTACGGAAGGCCGCTATCTTGCTGTCGCATTGATTTTCTTTTTGCTGTTAGCCGTTATGACGTTCATGGTCTGGAAGCATCCGGATACTGCCGGGATTGAAGACGGTAGTCAGCAGCAAATTTACTGGCTTATCGCTGGCGGATGTATTTCAGGCTGTGCCCTAATTGTATCAGTGGTGCTTCTGGCGGCAGTACGTAGTGTCGGTAAGCAGGAGTTTAATGCGCTTGTCGACAATACCAACGGTGATGATGAGAAAAAGAAACGGGAAAATGATAAAGCGCCTGTTCATCCTGCGGTGGCCATGTGTGACAGGATTCGGGGGCATCTCCGCTCCCGTATTGGCCTTTACTGGCGTCGTAAAACCCGCCTGTTGCTGATTACCGGTGACGAAGCTGCGATTGAACAGCTGGTACCCGGCCTGCAACAGCAGCAGTGGCTTGAAGGCAACCGTACCGTGCTGATTTACGGCGGTAGTCTGACTGCTGAACCGGACAAGGGAAAATATACCGCGCTACGCAAACTGCGTCGCGGACGCCCACTGGACGGTATTGTCCGCGTCTTACCTCAGTCACTTAACCTCACACCTCAGATTAGCGATAACGATTTACGCGGGCTGGAAAAAATCAGCGAATTACTGCGCTATTCCGCCCCGGTCTGGCTGTGGCAGCTGTGCGACAGCAAGTGGTCGCAGGCAAAACGCACTGAACAGACGGTAGGTGCCAGTTTCCCGCTGCGTGCTAAGCCTGACGAAATTACCCGCCAGCTTGAGCTGATGCTTCCGGCCCTGCGAACGCAGGGGATGAGTCAGGTCGCTGAGAACAACGGCCACGACTTCCTGCTGCGCCTGGGCCAGCACCTCAAAGACGGCGGTATCGCCCGCTGGACTCAGCAACTGGTGCCATGGCTGGCAGCCTCCCAACAGCGCGTTCCGCTGCGTGGCCTGATGTTTAGCCTGCCGGAGAATAAACCCGCCGCTATCGCAGGAGAAACAGCCGGTGCTGCAGCTGCCAACGCTGAGAAATATATCCCGGAATCACAACGCCATGCGCTGACCCTGCCGGTGACCTGGCAGGGGATCGTTGATGACTGTACCCGCGTGCGTGGCCGCCGTGTCGGTATGGCGCGGGAACAGACGCTGGCCTGGACACTGATGGCCATTATCGGTGTCTGGGGGGCGGGGACGTTGCTGTCGTTTGCGGTCAACCGTCTGCAGATTGTCTCTGTGGCGCAGCAGGCGCATGCTCTGGTGGAGCATTCTTCCGTATCGGATTACCAGCTGACGGCTCTGCATATGCTGCGTAATGACGCCGGCCGTCTGCAGCACCATATTGAGGATGGTGCCCCTTGGTACCAGCGCTTCGGTCTTGACCATAACCAGCAACTGCTCGATGCGTTGCTGCCCTGGTACGGTGTGGCAAACAACCGCCTGATACGTGACCCGGCGAACGAGGCGCTTACGCAGAAGCTCAGCGCGCTGGCAGGCTCTGTACCCGGCAGCGACCAGCGGGCACAGCTGGCGAAGCCGGGCTATGACCAACTGAAAGCCTGGTTAATGATGGCCCGTCCGGATAAAGTCGACGGCGCGTATTACGCCCAGACCATGAAAGCCGTGCAGCCGACGCGGATGGGCATTTCAACCGGCCTTTGGCAAAGCCTGTCGCCGGACTTGTGGGCCTTCTACATCACCGAACTGCCTGAGCAACCACAGTGGAAAATCAGGCCGGATGCGCAGCTGGTGAGTCAGAGCCGCCAGGTACTGTTGCAGCAAATTGGACGGCGTAACGCCGAAAGCACCCTGTATGAGAACATGCTCAAATCGGTACGTCGTAACTTTGCCGATGTGTCTCTGGAAGACATGACCAGCGGTACCGATGCGCGGCGACTGTTCACCACCGAGGAAGTGGTGCCAGGCATGTTTACCCGCCAGGCGTGGGAAGGGGGCATCCAGCAGGCTATCGCAAAGGCCGCAAATTCCCGCCGGGATGAAATTGACTGGGTGTTGAGCGACTCCCATAAGGCCATATCAGCTGACCTGTCACCGGAAGCCCTGAAGGCGCGTCTGACGCAACGCTACTTCACCGACTTTGCCGGCAGCTGGCTGAGCTTCCTCAACAGCCTGCGACTTAACCAGGCAAACAACATTGCTGACGTTACCGACCAGCTGACGCTGATGAGTGATGTCCGGCAGTCGCCACTGATTGCCCTGATGAATACCCTCGCCTGGCAGGGGCAGACCGGCCAGCAAAGCGAAAGTCTTTCGGATTCCATCATCAAATCGGCTAAAGATCTCGTAGGTGGAAAAGATAAACCCGCGATTGAGCAGTCTGCGTCAGGGCCGCAGGGGCCGCTGGATGAAACCTTTGGCCCACTGCTTCAGCTTCTGGGTAAAAACAAAGGCAGTAACGTCATGTCGGCTGACACCTCCCTGAGCCTGCAGACGTATCTGACCCGTATCACCCGCGTACGTCTGCGACTGCAACAGGTGGCCAGCGCCTCAGATCCGCAGGCGATGATGCAGATCCTGGCGCAGACCGTATTCCAGGGCAAAAGCGTGGATCTGACAGACACTCAGCAATACGGCAGTCTGATTTCGGCAAGCCTTGGCGAAGAGTGGAGTGGTTTTGGCAACACGATGTTTGTGCAGCCGCTGACCCAGGCCTGGGAGACTGTGCTTCAGCCGTCGGCAGCCAGTCTGAATGATAAATGGAGCCGCTCGGTTGTCGCGAACTGGCAAACTGCTTTTGACGGGCGTTTCCCGTTTGCGGCCAGCAAAAGTGATGCTTCTTTACCCATGCTGGCTGAATTTGTGCGTAAGGACAGCGGACGTATAGAGCGCTTCCTGACCACGGAACTCAGCGGTGTGTTGCACAAAGAGGGCAGCCAGTGGGTACCGGATAAGGTCAACAGCCAGGGGCTTACCTTTAACCCGGCCTTCCTGCGGGCCATTAACCAGCTGAGCCAGCTGTCAGACATTCTGTTCACCGATGGCAGTCAGGGCATCCGCTTTGAGCTGCAGGCGCGTCCTGTACCACAGGTGGTGGAAACTCAGCTGACTATTGATGGACAAAAGCTGCACTACTTCAACCAGATGGCCGACTGGCAAAGCTTCCGCTGGCCGGGAGACACTTACAAGCCGGGGACTATGCTGACCTGGATCACGGTCAATGCCGGAACGCGTCTGTTCGGGGATTACAGCGGGGCCTGGGGCTTTATTCGCTGGCTGGATCAGGGCAAGCGCCAGCAGCTTAACCGTAGCCAGTGGATGATGAGTTTCACCGCGCCAGATGGCCGCACGCTGCAGTGGGTACTGCGTTCACAACTTGGAAAAGGTCCGCTGGCGCTACTGGATCTGCACGGTTTCACGTTACCGGATCAGATATTCAGTGTCGACAGCGCGGCTACCGCTCAGGCGCTGATGGCCAACACCGGAAACAGTGACATGGATGAAGTCGAATAATAAGCACTCTGCAAAATCTGGTCGCCGCCTGTCAGACTAACGACAGCAACAGGCACACGCACGGAAAGCTGGCAGCCCTGGCTTGCTGCGGTAAGTGGCACCAGTCCGACCGGAGAAGACCCATGCTCAAATGCCTGTATCTGCAGCAGAGCTGGCTGGAGATTCTGGAGCAGGCGGACAGCACTTTCTCGCGTGGCGCCAATCACCTCTGGCTGGATTTGCAGTGGTATATCCATCAGACGATATTCTGGCCCTTGAGCCGGAAGCGCTGGAGAAAGCAGACAGCGAAGGCCTGGATGCCACGTTCCACTGGCTGCAGACCCGGCCAGGAACCGACTCTATAAGAGACAAATGGCTGCTGCGTCTGCTGATAGCCCGTGTGGCCGAGCAAAAGGGCAAAAATGAACTGGCCCTGCATCTGTTGGATGAACTCGACAGCGCCGCACAGTCAATCACCCTCACGCAGTGGACACAGGCACTGCTATTTGAAGTGAAATTGCGTCGCCTCAGACTGCTGTGCATGAAAGCCACACGCAGTAAAACCGATAAATCACAGCTTCAGCCGGAGATGGACCAGCTTCTGTCCGGTCTGATTGCGCTCGATCCGGCAAGCAGTGCGGTGCTTTGCGGATAACCCGGACAGAATTCAGCTAAAGGGAAAAATATGGCAGCAGAAGGCTTTTATCTGGTGCAGGGCGATAAGACGACCTGCGGAGGGAAAATCACCACGGGCGCAGAGGATCACACGCTGTTTGATAAACCTGTGGCCCGAGAGCAGGACAGTGTGACCTGCGGTAAACATGCCGGGCTTTTCAGGATAGCCGGTGGCATTGACAACGATACCTAATATATACCTTGTTAACATTTGGAAAGAATATTTAGCTCCAGCCTTTATTGACAGTTATTAAGCGGTATATTAATAAAATATTCTTGCAAAATTATTATAGGTCATTGTTTTTAAATATTTAACCTATACCTGTTTTGCAAAGAATCTAACTGAAAAAAAGGAGAGTTTATGGAAAGATTTGGTATTAAAACGTTTAAAATGACAAATGGTGAACGCTATTGCATTATAAAAAATAAAAAAAACAGGCATCCCTGTATTTTATCCATGTTTATTTATTACAACACAACTGAGAAACAGTAGTGAATCGATCAAAACAATTGAAACTCAGGCAGGGTGTATCGCACTTTTTTATCGGTTTCTTTTTATACGCAACATAGATATTGAAGAGCGAATTCAAACAGCCAGATTCCTGGACAACAACGAAATCGATCTTCTGCGCGATTTTGTTGGGAAGAGGATGAGAACTGCGAAAGTGATTGGTATTAAAAACCATCATCCTGGAGTATGCAGTGCGACAAAGTACATAAGGCTTACGACAATAGCAAAATATCTCGAATGGTTGTGTCAGCTAACTATCAAAAATATAGACGATGGCTACAGGAAAATTTCCTGCTTTGTGAAAAAAATAAAAGCCAGAAGGCCGAAGATAAAATACAGAAATTCAGAAGGCAACGTCTATAAAACAATTGAAGAAGAAGACCTGGATATACTTCTTTCTGTTATTGATCCTCTATGTGAATTCAATCCATTCGACATGAAAGTTCGTCAGAGGAATCAGCTTATAGTTATGATATTACATTCATTAGGGATAAGGTGTGGAGAGTTATTAAACCTGAGAGTAGAAGATATTGATTTTGCAGCGCAAATGCTGTTCATAAGAAGGAGGGCTGACAGTATTGAGGACACAAGAGTCAATCAGCCTCTCGTAAAAACGCTTGAAAGAAATTTACCCATGTCTGACGAACTTACCAGACTTCTCCATTCTTATATTACAGGGGAAAGAAAAGCCAACATCAGAAAGAAAAAGCATGGATACCTTTTTATTACGCACAAGGAAGGAGAGACACGCGGCGATCCTTTGTCTGTTCCTTCATACCATAAGATAATTTACAGACTCAGAGGCATTGACTCAGGTTTAAGCCAGTTGACTGGACATAAGTTCAGACATACCTGGAACTATTTATTTTGGAAACTGATGGATGAAAATACCGAGTATGTGAGTGAAGAGATGCAAGAGAAAATTCGTTCCAACCATATGGGTTGGGAGCCGGGTTCTGGAACCGCCCAAACCTACAACAGACGGTTTATCGTTTCAAAATCAGAGGAAGCAGCCTTGGCAGTTCAGAAAGTTATTTTCCAAAAGCGCAGTGGGGTGTCTTATGAATAAATTAAATTTTCTGAACGCGCATCAAGATATCTTTCATGCAAAAAATGAAAGTTACACATTTGGACTGGATGATGAATTCTGGGAGCTAAGCAGAAATACTAAATTGAATGTGGGTGAGGTCACTGAAAGGTTGCCAGATAACCTTAGGCACGGTTATCTGAAGACACTGAAATATTTCGCAGAAGAAATCAGCCCCGGTTCAGTTAAGCAAATTAACAGAGTTTTCATGAAATTCATTTCGTTTATGAGTTTTGATTCAATTGACGAAGCTGTAATGTTAACAGCAAAATCAAGTAATAATTTCACGAGTCAGGATCTTATTATTCTCAGGATCCTAATAAAAAAATGGTATGGATTAGGTTTTGAGGGGATTACCCAAAACGGTGTGGACTACGTTAATAACTGGACGATAAAAGACAATAAAAAGGGGGAGGTTGTTAAAAGACGAGACCCTTATCAGGGACCTCTGACAGACATGGAGTTTGATAACTTTTACGATGCTGTCTCACGCGCATACCATAAGGGTACGATATCCTATTCTGATCTGGCAATGGCCTTAATCACCATTCATACGGGAAGAAGAAGTTTACAAATTACACAGATAAAAACGAAAGACATCATAAACGAACGAACCATAAACGAATGCTATATAAATATCCCTAGAATAAAACAAGGTGAAAAATACAGAGCCTCATTCAAGCGGTTCAGGATTACACATGAATTATTCAGGATTTTTAAAGAGCAGGCACGTATTGTCTCTGAGAGTTTTAGCAGGCAGCTCGGCAGAAAACTCTCTGAAAGAGAGATATTAGAATTACCATTGTTTGTCTGTCAGGAAAGGCTTGAAGCGGTTGGTGATTGTGAGAATTTACATGAGATTCTTTCTTCAGACAGACTTCATGCCTATGCGATAAAGTGTACTCAAACGCTCAAAAGAATAGCTACAACAGAGAACGTGATCTCGGAAAGGACGGGGAAAGTAATAAATATGAATGCCCGGCGGTTTCGCTATACGTTAGGTACACGGCTCGCAAGAGAGGGCTACGGAGAAGTCGTCATAGGCGAATTACTTGATCATTCCACTTTAATGTATACAGGCGTTTATGTTCAGTCAGGTCCAGATAGTTTAAATAAAATCGAAGATGCCGTTTCCACTGAGCTTGGCTATTATGCAAAGATGTTTCAGGGAGTGCTGATAAACAAAAGTGAGGATAAATATCCCGGCGGAAACATCAGAATCAATACTGGTGAAAAGTCAGGGCAATGCGCCAGTTGCAAATCCTGCACAGCATGTGTGCCCATCCCCTGTTACACCTGCATGCATTTCAGACCTTTTATTGAAGGTCCGCATGAAAAATTACTCGAATATTTACTCGATGAGCGTAACAGGATTCAGTGCATAGTGGCTGATCCTGTGACTACACAAATACTGGACAGAACAATTATTGCAGTATCAGAGGTGATAAATAAGTGCAAAGAAATCAAATTAAACCCGGAGGTGTTAAATGGATGATATAAAAAATAATAAATTAAGAGTGCTCGTAACGCGCAGGGAAAAATATTGCGCGCAAAAAATAGATGATTTTGTGAGCTACTGTCGGTTCACTCTCAATAAAAACGACCTTGTGAGCTGGGAGGAGGTTAACTGGTCAAAAGTTTTCCTTTTCACTAAAACCCCTGTCAAAGGCGTTAAAAAAAGCTCTGTTATTGTAAATGAGCCATTAGACAGGAATTTTATTGAGTTCGCTAAAAGCTATGCCCTTTACCACTACATGAATGGAGGCAAGAAAATCAATCAGCGTCTTAATATCGTTTTCAGAACACTTGAGGCAGCCCTCTTGCAGGTCAATGGGCGGAGTCATATTCAGTACGTTAACCTCACTGTTCTGGACCAGTGCGTTGTCATCTTAAAAAGCGCATACAACAAAGCAGTAGCGTATGCCTGCGGTAAAGTACTGGAAGGACTGGTTTCATTTCTCAGAGAAAAAGAATTCCTGATCATGCAGTCACTGCTCTGGAAGAGTCCACTCAGGGCGTAGGAAGCAAGCAACAGGCTCACTAAAACTGCACAAGAGGCCCGTGAGGTAAAGTTACCTGACAAAGAGTCGTTGAATGCTATCGCTGAAATCTTCGCACTTCCAGACGATCAGCTTTCAGAAATGGACTTGTTCATAAGCTCCATCTTTGCGTTGCTTATGTGTGCACCTTCCAGAGTGACCGAAATCCTGACGCTCCCTGCGGATTGTGAAATCCTTGAGGCGGACAGGGAAGGAAAGCTGAGGTATGGGCTGAGATTCTATTCCGAAAAAGGCTTTGGTGGAAATGTAAAATGGATACCTGAAGTCATGGTTCCGGTTGCTGAGATAGCTATCAGGAGGCTGAGGACTCTTTCAGAAAACGCCCGCACATATGCCAAAGAGATTGAGATTTCTGGTAAGGGCCGTGAGCTTTACCCAGACTTCCCTTGGTATGATAAAGAAAAGAACATTCGATACAGCAACGCACTATGTCTTCTGTTCCGGTATCAGCTCAGTGCAAGTTTAACAACACAAAGAAGTCTTTTCAGACCAACTGCCACTATAGTTAGCGCCAATTTGGGAAGCACTAAGTATCGTCGGACCCACTCAATTACAACGATTTTTGACAGGTACGGATACAGAGGGGCAAATGGGAACAACCTTTCACTCAGAAGTCACCAGGCAAGACACTTACTCAATACGATTGCACAACGTGGTGGGCTTGGAGATTTTGAACTAGCCAAGTGGTCGGGACGAGTGAGGGAAACACAAAACAGAACCTATAACCACGTTAGCCAGGAAGAGAAAGTTCGGGAGTCAGTTAAGCATGGTGTGCAGAATATTGGCATTAAACCAGAAAACACCACCACACGAGCTATAGCAAACCCTTCTTGGCGTATTGATGTTAAAGATACAGGCCATGCAGCCATTCACGTGACAGAGTTCGGCTACTGCACTCATGACTACGTAATCTCTCCGTGTACGAAGTTCAGGGACTGTATCAATTGCAGTGATCATATGTGCGTGAAAGGGGACAAAGACTCGCTAGGCAGGTTAGAAACTAAGGCGGTAGACACGAAACAACTTCTCGAGAGGGCAAAAGCGGACATGGAAGCGGAAGAATTCGGTGCCGAAAAATGGGTTGCATTTCATAAAAAAACGCAAGCAAGACTTCTGGATTTGATTGCACTGCTCACAAGCAAAAATCTCGAGGACGGTGCACTGGTAAGACTGGATGGTGATGATTTTACACATATGAAAAATCTCACAGGTAGGAGCAGGAATGAACTGATTGGAAATGATTGGAAATGAAAGGATAAAAAATAATTAAAAGGAGAGCTATATGGCTAAACATCTAGACAATAAAGATATCAGCATAATTAAAAACATAATAGCAGGTTGGGACAGCGAGAAGACAGGTAAGCTTTCATGGGAATATCTTTGTGACAGGCTTGAACCACTGATTGGTAAGCGACCAACCCGTCAGTCACTGGGGCTTCACAAAGATATCGTCATGGCTTTCAATCTGAAGAAGAAAAATATTAAGTCTGGAAACGATGAAGAAAAACGGCCAGCTAATTTGAAAGTTGCTTCACAGCGTATCAGGAATCTTGAACTAAAAAACAAAATACTGGCAGAAGAGCTGAGAAGTCTGGAAGAGAGGTTTGTTGTATGGCAGTACAATGCTATACACAACGGAATAAGCTTCGAACAACTTAATAATGGATTACCTGAGATTGACAGGGAAACCAATGCTGATTAAATAATTTGTTGCGCTGATATTTCGCAATTTAAATAATATGTTATGTTGTATATACATCCAGGGAGTGGTTGATTAATTTTGCAAGGATGCAATCTATGAAAAAGACAGACGCTCTTTCAAAGGAAGAAAAGCTACTTTTGCTTTTACAAATGTTCATTGAGAGATTAAAAAAATCAGGTTTTGCTCAGGACAAGATAATTAGATATATCTGGCTGTTCTGTGTCGGCTACTACATTAAGTACTACCTTCCACAATCTAAAACAGATCTTGCAGATCGTTTTACGATCATATCTATGCTTTCAAACGCTCTAAAATCGAGTTCTCCAAGAATCATTCAGCACCTTGGCTATGAACATGAGATCACTTTTTTCTTTCGATTTTTAATTCTTTATGCCATTGATAATGAAGAAGAGGCGGAAAATATTTATCGTGAGGAAAGGGTAAGGTATGAGAAATGTCTTTTAATGAAAAATATTTTTTAAAATAAAGTAAAAAATATTGTACCCCTCCAGTATACGAAGGGGTGTAATATAAGAGGATTGAATGAGCAGCTTATTATCCTAAAACTCCAGAGTGTAAATCCATAAGTTAGATATACCAACACTAGTTCCTTTAGAATAACTGTCAGTGAATGGATAAATAATGCTCACGTTAGATTGTGAATATGTATTAAGATACGCTAAACCCATACCAATTGTTTGAGCTTTGGTTGATAGTGGGCAAAGATAAATATGTCCATATTTTTCTATACAGCCATTTATGCTAATATAGTTTTCAATATCACGAGCGGTTTCAAAAGGATCAGCAGCTGGTGAAAAAATGGGCTTTGCCAAAACATTCTCCGTTGATGAATCTGCTGAGGAAATTGCTTTTATTATATTTTCTTGAAACATATCAGCTCGAAGTGATGGGAATCCAATTAAATGTATAATATCTGTATTTTCATTATATTGAGCAATTTTAGATATAAGTTTAGTATCATATCCAGCAGCTATGATTAAAAGAGCACGATCATTGTCTATTTTTTTTGTACCGTCAAATCCTATTATCGTTCTTGTTTCATATATTGCACCATTAGAAAAGGTGGTATTTTCTTTGTTAATATAACGATCTGGTTCGCTATAAATTATATCAACATGCTTAAAAGATTTTTTTTGTAATAAGAGCATAATGAATAATAGTTGAGGACGCATAAAACCAGTCGAGTCAATGCAAATTCGCTTATCAACATAATCATAAAGCTTTATTCCATCAATGATTGAAGCTAATTGCTGAGCTTCATTACCTTCAACAGCAGTGATCTTTGTTGCATTGGTTGGTAGTTCATCTTCATCGAATTTATATTCAGGATAAATTAGCCAGTATTTGTTATTTGCATCGGCTTTGTTAAACACAGCAGATACACGGTCACTAAGATTATAAGCAGAAATAAATAAATCCCAAGTTGGCCAGTCTCCATTTAAATCAGTTTTATTTCTATAGTACAATGAATAATCCATCATAAATCAAATCCTAATTGTTGTTCGCCAATTGAATTATCGTTATCAACTTCAAAAGGAGCATTTCTCGAATTTTCAAAATGAAGCTTTAGTAACTTATAATCTTCATTTTTTTGTGGTGAAAATATGATAGTTGCTGCATTATCATTTAGTTTTAAAGCGCCTCTTCTAGAAGTAGCCAGGCCCCAACGAGGACACAGCAATCCATTGATAAAATAACTATTTAGAAGTCGATGTGAGTTTTTATCTATTCGGGGATCACCACCGATAAGGACTCGAGTTTTTTCAGCCCAGTCAAGAATGTCTTTGCATTCATTTGTGAGTTTATTTTTATCGACTACAAATGAGGATGAAGAACATTCAACAGGCTTATCGGAATACATATCGATACGAAGAAGTTCACATAAACGATCAAGAAATATTGCTACACTATCTCCTAAAACCCCTTCAGAAATGCAATCTTCATAAAACCAATCGGAGGATTCTTTCAACGACATTTTCTGCGACTTTATAGAAACTTTATGTCCGTTGAGGAATGGAGTAAAGCCATTGAAAATCTCCATTTTATATATATTTCTTAATATGGTTAATATATGCCTAGGAAAGCCCAAGGTTATTTTTAATAAATTGTCAAAGCCTGTGTATTGATCAAAGTTATTTTGGTAAGATGCTCGTAAAGCTATTGCTGTATAATTATTTTGATAGTATCTTAATTTTGTACTAATTTCGTTTCTATCAGATTTATTTACATATAAATAGATTTTTTCTTTTATCTCAAATGAAATATCAAGAAGATGCTGCGGGGATACATTTTTTAATTTTGACCATCTTTGGCTAAAAACATGTATTGCCGATTGCTCGATTCTTAAATCTACATGACATTTTAAATTTTGAGCTATTCTTTGTGAGACGTCATGATCTAATTTTTTATTTAGCTTGGAAAGAAACTTATTCATTATTATGGTATTGCCCATGCTGTCAATATTGGGCGTCTGAAGAGTTAAATTAACATTTGCTACTTCAAAAAAATCATCAATTATATTTTTCTTTTCTTTATAACTTAATTTTTTAATGTGTTCCGAATTTATAGTATTCTTGTTAATATTTGATTTTACTAACCTATTGAAAACTAAATTAGTTGCGAATTCATTGTAATTTTTTGATGTTATGAATACCTCATCTAATCTTAATATTTCAAATTCGTGACCTTCACGATTGACCTCACCTGAACCAAAAATTTTCCAACTTTTAATGCCATGGCTACGTGCACCAATTCGGAACGTAACAGGTTTAGATTTCTCTCTTACAAGTGTATTTAAATACATTTGCTGTGATTCACTAATGTTTTCAATTTCATCAATTAGATATAAAAATGTAGTTCCATTAAAATACTTGCTATTAACCGACAACAATTTTGGAATGCCAAAAATTAACTTTCCACGGTTCACTCTTACTTTAAAATTAGGGGTTTCTCCTAATAATTCCTTAATGAATGAGTTGTTGACTTCATTGTCTAATTCATTGGAAAACAAGGAAATAAGTTTCATTAAATCTATAATATTGCATATATCTGCTGAGAATAGATCTTCAGAAAATAGTTTAAGTGTTTCATCACAAAATATTTTTTCATTTTCTTGAGAGTCAAATATCGAAGTGCCTTCTTTAGTCAGATCTAATAGCGATTGTATAACTAAGCCTGCGCACCATAGTTCCATTGAATATTCAAACAATGATTGTTTTAGTTCAATATTATAGGGTAATTGATCAAACTTAGAACCATTTAGAGAGCTAGCTTGAAAATAGACGCCAAAATAACCATCTTTTTTTATAGAGTACAGAGGGTTTTTTTTGTTTCTTATCGATTGAGATTTATATGAAAAATAACGCATTAGATGCGTTTTTCCCGTTCCTTTTCCACCAATTATATATTGAGTAATATGATTATTTGGTTCTAGATACTCTATGAATTTTTTTTCTTCAAGATCTACCCATTGATCATTGATCTGGCTATCATCAAGATCATTGGCTTTAATTGTCGTAAAGGGATTTTGGATGATATTATTCATACTTGAACCTTTTTTAATAAACTTTAGAGTAACGTTTGAAAATGGGTGCCCAAGATTTCTCGTGCCAAAAAATTGGCAGTGTGTTATCAGGAATATTATGCGAGAAACCTATAAGCAATTGACCATCATTAAATCCTAAAGAGTCATAACCATTAAAAAATTGAAGGCCATATCTTAAACAAAACTCATGAGTAAATTGCTTGGAAATACCTTTTTTTTCTACGCCTTCATAATAACGAGAATTATCAGAAAAGCATTTATATGATTCATCTAATTCGAAAATACAGTCTACATGTTTAAACGCTGTTCTGCTTTTTATATTTCTGAGTCCATGAGAAGTAGATATTATAGAGAAGTATGATACCTCAATGCTAGGATCAATGTTATGAATTTCTTTTAATAAGTCCTCGGAATAAGATATTGCTTGCGAACCGCTGCCACATATATCGTCTAAAAATATATACCGCTTAATATTTGGATCTTTTAAGGAAATCTCCCTATCTAGTAAATTACCAGATACCCTTTTTTTTATGTTAAGTATATCATGAGTGTTAATGAAAAGGTTTTTAGTAAGCCCATTTTCTTGCCTAAAAAAATATAGTAAATGAGTACCACTTTCAGAAGGGTTCCCGAGCCCTAAAAATCTTGTTTCTTTTAACGCTTTATCATATTTCTCTTTTATTAATGCGAAATTTTTGGTATTCCCATTTTCTTTTCTTATTTGCTGCATCAGGGGATTTTTTATTTTATCCCTATAGATGGATTTTAATAATTCTCGTATTTCTTTATTGCCGAAATACATAAAATTACTTAACAGATATAATGCATGGATTTGCTCACAATGTGTTATATCAGTGTTGGTTGCAAAATTACTAAGCCATTTAGTTATTTCTGGGTTTCTGACTTTGTTTTCCCAAATGGCTTCAGAGAGTTTTAAAATCTTTAATTCAAGTTGTTCTTTAAGATTTAATTCATTCATTTTTTAAATACCATAATGGATTCAGTATTTATAACATTTGCTGTTTTGTTTCTTTTCGTCATTAATCCACGTGAGTGAATTTTATCACGCAAAATGAAAATTGTTTCAAAGCCAGCATCCTCAGCAATGATTTTAAGATATTTTTTGGTGTCAAAAACTTTTCCGCACACCATATTGTTACCTATCACTATGATACAATGGGAACCGTCCTTAAGGACTCGATACATTTCCTTAACTGATGATCTCAGCTCTACAAGATAATTAATATTAATATGGGCTCGTAAAGGATTTATTTCCCATATCCATTCTAATTCGTTGTCAATTTCTTTAAGACCTGTATTGTTTTTAACTTGATATTCATTTTTATAATAATGTTCTCGTCCAATATTCTGTTTTTCATAATCTCTTAATGAGTTGTTTTCACAATAGTTTAGCCATCCAAGACTTAATGATGATGCCCTTATGTATTTTTGCGCTCCAGCATAGGGAGGAGAAGTAATAATAAGATCTATACTATCAGACAACCACTGTGATTTGTCATTATCAAGACATTTTGTTATTGAACGGGCATCTCTTCCCACTATTTGGGCGTTGCCAGATGTCTTTAAATTGTTGAGCTTTTCAATACGTTTAATATTTTCAAGTGATTGTTTTTTGAATTTATCAAAAACACTGATATTTTTTTTACTCTCCAATTCTGTAAATGCTTTTTTATATAATAAAGGGTCGGAGTATTTTAAAGGGTTTATTTTTACAGGAACACTCAAATTTGGATCAGCAAAACTTACTTTTTTTACTATGTTTGAGAAGCATATTTCGTAAAAGTTCCGTACTTCAATGTTTTCAATTTTCTGAATTGCAGTATGAATTTTAGATAAGTCATTTTTGACCTGTTCTGAAAACCAATGGTCTATATTGGTCACGTTTCTAGTTCTGTATTTTTTGACGCGTTTTGCTTGGATCAATATTGTAATTAGTGTTTCTTTTAAAATATCAGCATTTAATGGTGTTGTTTTTACATTTGCTATCAAACGTGCCAATGGATTCGCATCACATCCTATGCTTTTATAACCTGCAATTACACTTTCGAGCAAAACTGTTCCTGAACCACAGAAAGGATCTAAAACTGTTCCTTCAGGGTTTGGCATTATTTTTTTCGAATTAAGGAAAAATATAGGAATGTGTTTTAGCAATTTTGCTGGATAGCTATGAATGAAATGTGTATATGAATCCCCATAAGGAACCCAGGACACTAGCTTCCTGAAATCGACCTCTATTGACTGCTGATGATTTTTATATTCATTCATGAAATGAGTGATAACATTATCTATATTGTCTTTTAACTCAATAAAATCAGTCACTTGCGCACAGTCTTGAGTTTTAGGTATAGTTGTTTCAAACATTTCAGATCTCATGGTGGTTAAGAATAAACAAAACATTACAATGTTATAATTTTTTTTTGGCTAAATCAAGTATTTAACATTAGTGTTAAGCACATAAAAGATATTTTCCTATTTTGTAAAAAAGTGATCTCATTCATTATTAAATGGCATTTTTCTATTCTTGAAAAAAATAAAGCTAGTTTTTTAGTAATTTTTTTACTATTGGATGCATTAAGTCAATTTAGTTAAAAAACTATGATTCTTTATTCGCTTTAATATCCCAGCCTGACTGTGTTTCAGCACCTTTGCCGCCGCTTGCTGACTGCTCCCAATACTGTGTTTTAACTTTTGATCCCTGGAATTGATAAGAGAGCCCTATCAGGTCACGGCTTGTAGTGCCATTGAAAATCACATTGGTGATAAGAACGTCTTCAAGCGTAATGCGGCAATACTCGATTTGACTCCCTCCGGCCTTACATACCGAAAGCTCTACCTTACCAATATGCTTGCCGTTAGAGACATAGCGCATGATTGCTGGAGTAGCTTTGTCTATGAGCGTCTGAACAGAGAGATCACGATACTGAACCTTTCCTGCACCACCTCCGCCTCCAACTGTCATGTTCCCTGGCTGATTCGCGCCCCATGTGAAAGATTCAATAGCAATCCAGCCTTTATGATTACTGTCCTGTGATTCACCCGTAATGCCGTCGATTCTTAAGAAGAGATCTGTACTCATTGCTGGTCCTTTTTCTTTCCCTGAGAAGGGTAATCTGATTAAATAAACTTAATGATACGTATAATGACATAAAGGCACAGTCATGGACTACTGGAAACCAAACAGATTTAAAGATTACTTTCTGACTATGGCTCAAGCTGAGGCAAATCAGTTGCTTAGTCATGCCAATCACCTTTCTCACCTGTACCTAAAAGATGGATTCAATCGATTGCAGTTCCAGGATGACGTTAAAGCTTTTGTTAACGCTCAGCTCAACGTTATCCGTTCAGATTCAACTGATGCTCAATGCCAGGAGTGCATTCAAAACCTAAAAAAGGAAAATGAGTACCTCACTATTCAGGACAGAATGTTAAGGGCAGGAACGGCTGCGGTTCATGCCTCGCTGCAACTGGTCAGAAATGGAGATATTTGGGGCTATGTGATCAACGGTGTTGGGGTAGTGCTTAGCGGTCTACAGGTCATAGCAGGTGTTTCGGTGATTGGAGCTTCCCTTGCGTCAGGAACAATCATAGGGACAGCCTTTGGAGGCATGTTGGTTTTGCATGGACTTAACGGTTTTCAGGAGTCTGTTGAGAACCTGGTTTATGGCAAAACTGATAGTGTTGGATTACTTAAACAGGGTTATGTAGCAACAGCTGAGTTTTTAGGGTTCGATCAGAGGGTTGGACAGTTAGTATACAGTTCAATGGACCTGACACTTTCTCTCTATGGCATCGTGCGTCTGGTACAAAAACCTGAGGCCTGGCGTCTCTACTATTTCCTTAATACCGACTACGTTCGTGGCATTAAGGAAATGAGTAGAAAAGAGCTATTCATTGAAGTCTATAATGACGCTTCAGCCATTAAGTCAATCTCTGATACTTACAAAGAGTGACCATGTTTTTTCATAAATCTGTAAGCTTTGAATGCGGGTTTCAAAGGTACGAATATATATAAAATTACGAAACCTGCTACAAGTGTGATTGAATACGAAACAAGGTTTTCTTGTGTACCACTGCGAATGGTATAAATGAGTCCTGCGAGAAGGATAGCTATTAATATCATTGCAACTATGAATCTTTTCTTTAACTGTGAAAGAAGCCAAGGATAAGGATAACCGTCTTTCTCAGCATGCTGACGTATCACAGAGACTTCTTTTGGTGTAAACCCCTCTTTTACAAGCATTTCTTCGATTTTCATTTTGTCCATAATGAGCGTCATTCATTTGTCTTACGATAGCCTGATTGTAACTCATTACCTAAGCCCTATACAAACCGGACAGGCCTTTGAAAGGCTTCTGGTTTTTTATTTTTTAGAATGGTTCCCTAGTGCTAACACTTGCGCATAAAATATGTGCTTTGGAATTTCGGTGAAAAATGAGATTGTTAATTATTGGATTCAATTAAGGTGATGCCTTCCAGTTTCCATCACTCTTCGTAAATTTGAATTCAGCTACGGTTTGCTTCTCGCCAATGAGTGGTAGTGTTATGTCAGTATCCACTTTGCAAATGTATATACCTTTTGCCTCTGATTCCTTGCATGAAACCTTCTCAGCTTTGTTCAGAGTCGTGAGCATGTCTTTGCTGTTCTCACCGAACCGTTGTCTGGCTTGCTGGTTTGTGTGGTCAATATTGTCCTGCATAGCTTTCTTGATCTCAGAGGAGGAAGGCTCGCTGTCGCAGCCGGTAAGCAAAACTGCCAAAGACAGGACTGCAACTGTTGAAATTTTATTCATTTCTTAATCCCTTATTTGATATCAATGATTATTGTGTTGCTGTGGATTTGTTGAGTGTCTGGTCAAAAATTTCACACCACTTCTTCAACTGCATTTCTGTATCCCGGATCCCTCGTTCATGGTGGAACCGGCCTTTACGGGGGTAAAATTTTATCTGCCATTCCGGGCACTCAATGTCTTTCACCTGGATAAAGAATCCAGAGTTCTCGAAGTTTTTAAGGCGGGTAAGGTTGTTATGGCCTTTACTCCCCAGCATGCCAATCATATCGAGGGCTACGATTTCACCTCCATTAGCGAGGTGGTATCTCCAGCCTTTAACGTCACTAAACTTATAGGCTTTCTTACGCCTGCCATTCTCCAGAGTTAACAGCTAGACTGGCCCCATAGATCACCAGACACTTCGCCTCTCTTAAAATAAGAGGTAGTCTTAGACCTATGTTTAACACCAGTCAGAATAATAAGATGGTTGAAGTGTTATCAGGACCTGAGCGGCGTCGCCGTCGTACACCGCAGGAAAAAATTGCTATTATTCAGCAGACTATGGAACCCGGCATGACCGTGTCTCATGTCGCTCGCCTGCATGGCATCAATGCTAACCAGATCTTCAAATGGCGCAGGCAGTATGAAGACGGTTCTCTGACCGCCGTGGCATCAGGTGAAGAAGTCGTACCCGCGTCTGAACTTGCTGCGGCCAATAAGCAAATCCGCGAACTTCAGCGTCTTCTGGGCAAAAAGACGATGGAAGCTGAGATAC
Source organism: Erwinia wuhanensis (assembly GCF_030484085.1). Taxonomy (NCBI): domain Bacteria; kingdom Pseudomonadati; phylum Pseudomonadota; class Gammaproteobacteria; order Enterobacterales; family Erwiniaceae; genus Erwinia; species Erwinia wuhanensis. Next base: position 428,780 of record NZ_JAUJUH010000005.1, on the reverse strand, counting down.
TCAAAGAGGCCGTGGAGTTCGGTCGGGCAAAAAAATGGATTGCGCATGCGCCCTTGTCGCCCGGAGACGACGACTGACCGATGTCTCCCGGAGTATTGGTGTGTCGCGTGCGCAACTGAGCATCAGAGTTCACCGGCCACCTGACTGGCAGGATCGCAGACGGCAGCCCCGCTCTGACGATAGCGCCGTGTTATCCCGGATAAACACGGCGGTGTCTGATCTGCCGACGTATGGCTATCGCCGCGTGTGGACGCTGCTGCGACGGGAGTCAGAGCGGGGTGGCCTGCCTGTGGTTAATGCGAAGCGGGTGTATCGCATTATGAAAGCACACCATCTGCTTCTTGAGCGTAAACCTGCGGATCCTCGCCGGAAGTGCGCCCACAAGGGGCGCGTGGCGGTAGCTGAAAGTAACCGGCGCTGGTGCTCAGATGGCTTCGAGTTCCGCTGTGACAATGGCGAAAAGCTGCGGGTGACCTTCGCGCAGGACTGCTGCGACAGGGAGATCATAGACTGGGCGGCGGGCACAGGTGGCTATGACAAAGAGACCGTGCAGGATGTCATGTTGGGCGCGGTGGAAAAACGCTTCGGAAGGCAGTTGCCCACAGAGTCGCTGGAATGGCTGACGGATAACGGTTCAGCCTACAGAGCGCATGAAACACGGGCGTTCGCCCGGATGCTGGGACTTGAGCCGTGCACAACAGCAGTCCGTAGCCCGGAAAGCAACGGCATAGCAGAAAGCTTCGTGAAAACGATAAAGCGGGACTACATCAGCTGCATGCCGAAACCGGACAGCCAGACCGCAGTGATGAATCTGGCCGTGGCGTTTACCCATTACAATGAACATCACCCGCACAGTGCGCTGGGATATCGCTCACCACGGGAATATATACGCAGGAAGTTATCGCAACCGTAAGAGAGAAAAGACGTCTGGATATATAGGGTCAAATCCAACAGCTCCCTATTTGTATCAATGGTCATTTTGCTGCTCTGGAACTCATGGCTCCACAGACCGTTGTTATTCACGTTCAGCAAGTCGATAGTCGACGCGTTTGCTCTTTTATGTGTGTATGACACATATGCTGTTAGGAGTAAGAAGAAGGCAGGTAATGTCCACATGAACAGGAACCCTGCAGTGTCTTTAGGATTTGAATCAGTCAGTATCCAGACAATCACCAATACAACAATCCAGAATCGGACTGAAAGAAAGAACGAAGGTTTACGTACTTTCTGACTATTCAAAGCCGCTATACCCATTTTATATACCTTTGACGTTGTGTGGTTCATAACTAGCTGATTGGTAACTGCTTTTACTGGTCATTTTTGAACGAGTTCAAAACTTAAGCAAATCACTTGTACCGATCGATGATCCTGTTTTGATAGGTAGTGACTATCATATATCTTTTATCGATCTGTAAAAACGATCAATTGTTTGTGCAAATAAGAACTTAGGCTGGAAAATTGCGTTGAGGCAGGAGGTTATCGAAAGGGTCTGTTGCGCGCTCAGTCAGAATTTGGCTGCTGCCTGGTGGCTCAGATAACGCAGGTTCAGCTGAGAGGACTGTATGAATTGTCGAAAATGAGGATTTTTGGTGGAGAAACGTCTTACCTGCCTTTTTGAGCAGGTCTGTAAAAGCAGCCAGGTAAGGAATGCTCAGTAGCCACTTCAATACCCTTGTCATGAAGTAGTCTGCACTGCTGGTTTGCTTGTTTGGCAAATGCGTAATGTTGAAGGGGGGTTGCGCTTCGGTTGCTTCCGTTCTTTGTTCATGTACTAGAGACTCTGCAACTACTTGTGTCTCTAAAGGTGCGGGTGAGGGCTGTGAAGCCACTTCTACGATCACAGGAGTATCAGATTTATTCGCCTCATTACCACTTGAAGCCGAAGTTTTCAAAGCAAACAACAGGGGATTGTCACGTTCAGGTTCGTAGTGAAGCCTCTCCTGAAGGTTGACCCATGAGTACGTCTTCCCTAGCTGGGAAGCTTTGAAAGCTATACCGGAGTATTCGAATGAGAAACCATTCATGCGGCCAGAAGTGGCAATATTCGGAACGGGCGTAATGCCGTGCTCGCCAAGTGCTTCAACGAAGCTCGGAATGTCATTGTGAGTACTGAGGATCCTGTCTATTGTGTTCTGCAAGAACGTCTTAGGCGTTGGCTGATCTTCACGCTTCTCCTTCTGTTGCTCGCCACGTGATAGCTTCTTGCGCTCTCTGACAGGGGAAGTGCTATGTGAAGGAGAGGGACCTTTGGTTCTGGTCAGGTCATGAGTCAACTCAAGCTCCTGAATTACTCGCGTACTGATCAGGTTTTCATTCCTGCCGAGGTAAAGCTTTCCTCCAATGAGATCCACTCTGCTGGCAATAATATGAATGTGCTGGCCGGCCTCATCGTCATGCATGACATAGCAGCGTAGGTGTGTGTGACTGAACCCCATACGTTTCATATAGTCGTCAGCAAACGTAGCCCATCGCTCATGGGAGAGAGTTTCACCAAAGGGCAGCCGCAGAGAGTTGTGCCATACAGGTTTCAGTATGTCCGTGCGAAGTGAAGCTGACGCGTCGAACTCAGCGATCAACTCAGCAGCTGAAGCGCCCAACATGTTCCCGCCGATAACTACCGGATCGGTTTTATGGTGCGTTCCAGGTTTCAACGCGTATTGGACGACTCCGGCGAAGCTCTTACCTCGTTTGATCTTCTGCATGCCCTTCATTAGAGGAAATACTCCATAGATCAGCGGTAAGTAGGCGCGATCGAAGCTCACTGATTTGTCGCTTTACTGCGAATAATTCAGTCTTGGTAAGAGGATTACATGATTGCTTCGCGTTCAGGTGGCTAACAATCTCATTGAGCCTTTGATTTATCTCACCAAACATTTTCCATGCCGCTCTGTTGATCTCAGGAACGACAGCAGGTTGGTTCTTTAACAGGCACATACGAAGCCATTCGCCCTTTGCGTATTGCTTACGCTCTTGATCTAAAGTATTTAGCTCTGAGTTATTTAGCCTGACGCTGACGCAATGAATACGAAGATTTTCTGCAAGGGGAGGGCGGTATAAATTATTCATAGGAACTCCTTTTCAAAATATGAGCATATTCCTTATGCCTGTTCTATTTATAACCGATAGCTAAATTATGTCAACGATGTGGGTTTTGACTTACCTTTTTCAACCGAAGGGCAGAAAAAGCAAGGCAACTCAGCTTCGCTGAGTTAGCCCTTGCTTCCATAATAGGTCAATTCGATATTGATATTGACATAGAAAAAATACCTGATATGAGTAATGGAGGCTGTTACAAAAGGAGGAAGGGATGAAAGTGAAAATTATTAAATGGTGGGATGGTTTATCGAATGTAAAACAGGCAGTTTTGGTTTCAATAATACCATTCTTATATTCAGCACATTGCATTATTAAAACCTTCAATTGACATTGCTGTTTTTTTTGAAGAAATAGATTGCGCAAATAATTTATTATTACTTGAATTCTCACTGGTAATTAAGTAGGTGTGGATTAATACGAACAAAATTAGAGAGGCGAAGAAAAAGTTACGCCAGAAATTACTGTGAATATTCGTTTCATTAGACCACCGCTGAAATGAATAAAAGCAAAAGCCAACGCTGATAACTATCAAAAGCCAATGCTCACGAACATAATTCAATATCATTAAAATGTTTTTCATAAACATCCTTAAATATGTAAGGTTCAATGATTCAAAAGAAAGGCTAACAGGTTTTATGATGATAGAACCAAGGGCTAAAAGTCAATAACAAAGTTAAATTAATTAACTATATGATTATTATGTTATTTTATTTGTATTGTTATCATTCCTTGCTATAACCTTGTTTTATTTAATAAGTTATGCTAATGTTTTTGTTGCTTTGTAGAGAATAATTTAATTTATTTCAGTAACTTAAGAATAATTTTGGTCAAATTATCCGCATTTGAAGGTGTTAGCAAACAAAATTGGGGGTGCCTAAAAATTTGAATTACTTAAAATCTATCAAATGAAACTGTCCATTAGATTCTATATTTTAAATTGTAAGTGCTAGCAATGTTTTTCCGAAAGATAAATTTGGTTTTCTTAAAACAAAAAACATTTTCTTATGGCGAAAGGTGTAAAATATTTAATTGATATTTGAGGATTGAAAATGAGTGTTTCTACTAGGCGGTATGTGATCTCGATAATTGCGCTTGTTATTATAGTACTTGTTTTTCGTTATGTACTAAAAATTAATGATTTTATTAATGCTCTGGTGGCTCTCACTATTGGCGCATACTTTGGTTTTATAACAGGGAGAGATAAGACTGAAATATTTTTTTATCATACCTCAAGGTTTAGATTTAATAGAAATATAAAAAAACAAATAAAAAAGTATGAAAAAGAAAAGGATTTTTTGGGGTTTACAAATGATATTAAATCTTTGTGTAAGAAGTACTTTAACAAAAAATGTTTGGACCGAAATTTCATAGCTTCTTCAAACGAAGATGAATGCTTAGCGCTAATGATTGCTTTGCAAATGGAAAAAGAACCATTCAATATTAGTAAAAACTTAGGGGCTGAATCTTTTCGAAACATTGCTCAGAAAGCAGCTAAGTCTAAAATGTATAGAGATATTTTACTTATAGAATCCCTTAAAGGGATAAAGTGCCAAGTTGGCAGTAATTTTTTTAACATGGATGATAAAGATTATTCTATCGGAGATCAATTAAAAAAGCATTCTGACCATTTTTTTTCTAATAAACTTCTGGATGCAGATCAGGATGATTTAATTGTATTTAGTACTACATCACAAATTTCTGCCGATATAATTAAAGTTATAACTCATCATCAAAGAAACATCGCAAAAGTTTCATTTTTCATTTGTAGTCCTTTTGTAAAAAAACATGAAGCAATTATTAATATGTGCTCAGAATATCAAAATCCTAAATTTACAACACCTGTTGGACAGTTTATTGAAAATAACGAGGGTGAGGTTAATAGTAAGCTCGATATTGTTAGGCGCGCGCTTAAAATAACAAGCTCGATAAAGAAAATTGTCAGTGCAACCGAAGAAAAGAGGATTAACCTTGATTTGTTTTTATTTAAAAAAGAGTATCCAGGAATAAAAGTTAAAATGCTTGTTAAGCAGAAGTATATGCAACTTCAACCTGGCGTTTTATCATATGCTAACAATCTCTACAGATATGGAGTTGATAGTGACTCTGCCGAGCCATTTGGAATAGTTTTATCAAGTGTTAACTCGTTTAAAAATGATAAGTTTTTAATCGAACCTCTGCTTTTGGAAATGTCTGATATTAATGATTTCGAACTAAAAGTGATTTCAGAATTATGCCTGTGGTTGCTTGAAAATGGCATAACATCTGAAGACATTAATAGTTATCAAGAAAAGCTAAATAGTAGTATAGATGACGAAAAATCTAACCATTGGCTCAAGTTGATAGCGTTTAGCTTAGAAAAATCAAGGCAGTTCGTGGTTGGGAATGTATCTGTTTTTAATCGGTTGATTGAAGATTCTTTAGAAAAGAAAGATGATAAAACTAACTCTAAAGACATATTTTCTGGACAGAAAAATAGAGGTGAAATCTATCATATTACTGTTGCAGTTCTGTTTAAAGATAATGATGAATATTTAATAATTAAGAAGTCAGATCCTGCATATGATGAAAAATATAGCATTGTTGCAGGGCATTTAGATAACAATGAAAGTGCGAATCAGGCTGTAGTAAGAGAAGTTAAAGAAGAGCTTAATATATCGCTTAAAACGACAAACTTAGTCACTATAGAAAAGGGAGTTCCTGATAAATGCAGGTATGGTGCCGAGAATCATGATTGGTATGTATTTTCATCTGAAGAAATAAAAAAAGACAGTGAGATTCTTTATGATAAATCTGAGATAGATAGCATAGAGTGGATGAGTAAAGAAAAAATAAAAAATAATAAAGAGAATCTAACTCAAGGCGCTTATTTGATATTTGAGAGAATGGGGTTTTTTAATGACTAACATAGTAATTCGCCTTCCCGGCGGCGGAAGAATAAGAAAGCGAGATGAAAAACAAGATATTGAATGGTGGGGATATAGGAACTACTTTATTGATACTGATTTTTATAATGATTTGGAGAAGTTAATAAGTAAAAATAAAAATTTTAATTTTTATTTTATATCAGGTGGAGTCGGTGCTTTTATATATACAAATCTTTGTGATTCATTTGAGTTACACAAAGATTTAAGAGATGAGGTTGGTTGTACTATTGTGAGTGTAATGCACAAGATTTTAATTGAAAAATTAAAAAATAGTGCAGTTAGAATATATCCAGAAGAAATAAGTTTTGATGATATCAATGTGGTTGAAAGCAGAGGTTTTAATTCATTTTTTGTTATGCCTGAAAAAAGTTTTCTCTCAACTGACAGTTTAGCAGCTAATGTTGGTCAAATCGTTTCTGCAAAAATGATAATTTATATTAAAGAAGGTGCGCCCTTATTTCATGTTGGTTTTGATGAGGCCACAGTAGTAAATGCTTGGGAAGTTGATGATATTAGAAGGAGAGCAAAAGGAGTTCAAGGTAACTATATATTAGATTCTGATGCTTTGGGGGTTATTGAGAATCTAATTACAAAAAACAAAACTCGAACTTTAATTTTAAGCCCAAGTCAATTAAAGGAAATAAATATGGAAGATGATAATTTTGGTTTAGGCCAAATGACTTCTTTTACTGAGGTGATTAAATGATATTATCAAATAACGATATAGTTGACTTTATTGATGACAGAAAATTAATAATTGAAAACTTTAATAAAGAGTGTATGAGACCATCCAGTTATTTATTGAGGATTGGTTCAAAACTATTGAAAATGAAAGATGGAACAGAGCTGATCGATACGAAAAAAGATGACACTTTTAAGTTTTTCGAAGAGGTATTAATAAGTGATGATGGTGTCATTATAAACCCAGGAGATTTCATTTTAGCTTCTAGTGTAGAAAAATTATCATTCGATGAATCGATCTGTGGGGACTTGTTTCAGCTTTCATGTTATGCCCGAATTGGACTTCAACTTAATTTTAGCTCTTGTCATATTGCAGCTACTTTTGGGATTGATAAGCCTTCATCAATCACTTTTGAAATAACTAATTTTTCAAATAGGCCTATAAAAGTCTATCCTAATGTTAAATTTTGTCATCTTCGCGTTCACGAGCAAAAATCTTCTTCTTCTATAAGATACAGAGGTATCTACTCGGGCAAAGACGAGGCTAGACCTTCTGATTTTAATAAAAAGCCTGCGAAATAACTAACTCGCACTTTAATTTCATCATTTATAGCCAAGTTTCTGCAACTTGGCTCCTTAATCTATTATGTGAAAATGGTTAGGCTTAGTGTTTTCTAAAATACTTGAAAGCAGAGGTCTTCCAGAAAAAATCAGATCTTGTATAAGCAAAGTACAGGTTATTTTAATGGCAGTTTAGGTGTTGCCTGAATAGAGGGACGGTCTTTTAAACGGCAGGTCTTAAGGTGTAATACTATACGAGTGAATTAATTGTCTCCAAGTTAGCTTTAGATATTGGTTTATAACTTTTTAGAAAAGCTATAAGGCGTCAACGTTCTCATCTTACAGGCTTCCAGATAGTCAGCCCACCACTGCAACATAAGTTTCCGTTCTTCTAAATGTTCTGCTTTGTGAATGTAGGCTGCCCTAACGCTGTTACGTTCTTGGTGGCTCATTTGTCTCTCTACGGCGTCTCTTGACCAAAGCCCAGATTCAATCAGTGCACTGCAAGCTATAGTCCTGAAACCATGCCCACAAACTTCAGTTTGGGTATTGTATCCCATGGTTCTAAGGGCTTTGTTGACAGTGTTTTCACTGATCGGTTTGTCGTCATTACTAAATCCGATGAACATGAGGTCTTTGCCACCACTGATTGCATGTAGCTGTAACAACAATTTTTTAGCTTGTTTACTTAAAGGCACCAGATGAGGGCTTTTCATTTTTGCACCTCTTGCTGAATATCTAACCCCAGTGAGTGCTTCTCGCTCTGCGGGTATAGTCCATAGTGAGTTTTTGAAATCTACTTCTGACCAACGTGCAAATCTTAATTCACTCGAACGTACAAATGTCAGGAGTGTAAGCTGGGTCGCAATCTGTGTTATGCCTTTGCCTCTGTAAGCTTCAATGCGTTGCATGAGCTCTGGTAGCCGTTCTAAAGAAAGGGCAGGGCGGTGAATACTTTTTTTAGAAATTACAGCACCAGCGAGGTCATAGGCAGGATTTTGCTCAATCAATGCATTGTGGACAGCATATCTCATGATCGCAGTTATGCGTTGTTGAAGACGTGAAGCGAGTTCGAGGTGACCTGTTGCTTCAGCCCTTTTTAGTGGAATCAGTAAGTCACGGGTTTTGAGTTCTGTGATATTACGATTGCCAATAATAGGGAATAAATGACTTTCAAGACTGCTTAACACAGTAGTTCTGTGGTTTTCCGACCAGGTTCTGTTACTGGAATGCCAGTCTCGTGCAACCTTTTCAAATGTCAGCAGCCCTTTGATCTCGACCTTATCAGCTTTGCGTTTTTCACTTGGATCAACGCCATTTGCCACGAGTTGCCTTGCTTCGTCTCTTCTGCGCCGGGCTTCCGATAACGTGACCTCAGGATAAACACCGAGAGCAAGAATCTTTTGTTTGCTACCAAAGCGATATTGAAAACGCCAGTATTTGGAACCGTGTGGGGTAATCAAAAGATACATACCATTACCGTCTGTCATTTTGACCGGCTTCACAGCAGCCTTAGCATTTCTTACCTTTAACTCAGTGAGCGGCATAGTAAAAATCCCCGACTGATGGTATCTGCATTATCGAACCAAACATACCAACAATTGTACCAACATGACACTGTGGATTTTGTGAGCCCGCTGGAGACGCAGGTGGACTATCAAGATGAGTTAAGTGACTGAATGGAATGGGTAAAGTAGACTTTGAGATACGTTGAGAGACTAGCATTTGGTGTCCCCTGCAGGAATCGAACCTGCAACTAGCCCTTAGGAGGGGCTCGTTATATCCATTTAACTAAGGAGACAGCGACAGGATAAACGGGGGCGTTCATCCAGTTGCATATGTTACCGTAAGTGTGGCTGCGCCTCAAGGCCTTCATTTCTCAACACGTTTTCCCCTGTACCGGTCTTTGCATCATATGGTGGCAAATTGAACGCATTGGCGTTTAAACAGGCGAATGGCAAATAATGCACCGGAAATACGTTCCATTTCGCCTGGGTTTTAAGCAAAAGTCACGAGTCCGCCACGGTGGCAGGCTCAAGCGGTTCAGATGAACAGTTACCAGAGCCAGCAGGATCAACAGCGAGACGATCGGCAGCGGCCAGCGTAGCTAAAGACGCCTGGAGAACTTTATCCGTATCGAAAGGAAGGGTGGTTCTGTTAACGATTATTTGCCGTACGTTTTCTCCAATGGGCTTGAAGACAGTATTACTCTGTAACGCATCGTTATAATTAATATTGGTAGAATAAAAGATACTGACGAGTTTTTTATTTAGCGCGCAGGCGACATGGACAATAGCTGTTTCCACCGAGATAACGAGATCGGCCTTATTGACCAACGAGATGGTATGCCACAAGGAATCGAAGGCGCAGATAAAAACATTGGCTGAGGCATGATCAAGCGTCGCCAGCTGGTGCTTCTCACCCGTAATAAAAATGTTGCAATCCACACTATGCTGCAGCTTTGCAATAAGATCGAAGATTTGCTGTCGCGTCATGGTTCTTTCGCTCACGCTGGCGAAAGGGCTCAGCACAATCAGGGGTTTTTTAGCATATTTCTGCAGGCAGTTTTTGATAAACGCATCGCTAAAAGACAAGGGATTTAGCCAATAGCGCAGTGTATTACACGGATGTCCCAGCGCTGCCAGCAGCTGTTTTTGCGGATCGGTAATATGAAAGTTATCGGCTAAATCCAGCGTGATATGATAAGGACGCTTCAACCAGCCACCGATGCTGATGGCATAGCTATAATTAATCCGCGACAGCAGTTTTATCTCCAGAAGCTCCTTGCGCTGCATCCAGGAGTACATGCTGATAACGATATCGCTATCGATTTTCTCCAGCCGGTCAATATGATTGATATCGACAATAAACACGTCATCGACACAGTCCAGCCCTTTAAAAAATACCTCACTTCTGGTCTCGGCGATGATTTGTACTCTGTAGCCCAAATCCTTTAATTTTCGCCATAATCCGGTATGGCATACCGCATCGCCAATCCCAAGGTTAACAAAAGGAAAAACCACGCGCTGCGGCGCCTGAGGGATTTTTTCATGCTTGTTGGCGCTACGCAGAAGCATGGCTGACAGCACCAGCCGAATTCTTCTTTTTTGCTCGTGAAGGTAACGATTTCTTTGCCGGTTAAGTCTTTTTAACGCGCCAGGCAGTTCTGACAGAGACAGGCTCATTCGTAGGGGCACTCCTTATACGCCTCGGGTTTTTCATCCGTGAAAAAATAATGCGATAAAATAAAACCAACCATTAACCATGAAGAAATAAAACAAATTAAAAACATGTATTTTACTTTATTGTGATGATGGCTTTGCGGAAGGTTATAGTAACAGATAATAGCAGTGCCGCAAGGAAGAGGAGATTCTGCTGCCGGTATTTGCAATATTGTTTATTAATTATTAAGGTAGTTTTTTGTTATTTTTATTTTTGATTTATTTTAAATGTGAATATTGGCTTTATTATTTATAATAAAATATATAAAAGTTTCAGCTTTGATAATATTTTTG